>NZ_JABBWU010000092.1:0-504 GCF_012999525.1 Microbispora sp. H10836 | reverse complement strand
GTCGGCACGCTGCGCGACTCGATCTTCACCCAGAAGCTCGGCAACGGCTTCATCGAGGAGGCCTTCCGCGCCGCGCGGGCCGCCGACCCCAACGTCAAGCTGTGCTACAACGACTACAACATCGACAACGCCACGGCCGCCAAGACGCAGGGCGTCTACAACATGGTCAAGGACTTCAAGGCGCGCGGCGTGCCGATCGACTGCGTCGGCCTGCAGTCGCACTTCGGGAACCCGCCGTCGAACTACCAGCAGAACATCGCCCAGTTCGCCGCGCTCGGCGTCGACGTCCAGATCACCGAGCTCGACGTCGGCGGCTCCGGCTCGACCCAGGCCGACGCCTACCGCCGCGTCACCCAGGCCTGCCTGGCCGTGCCCCGCTGCACCGGCATCACCGTGTGGGGCATCACCGACAAGTACTCCTGGCGCAGCGGCGACACCCCACTGCTGTTCGACGGCAACTACAACAAGAAGCAGGCCTACACCGCCGTCCTCGACGCACTCAAC
>NZ_JABBWU010000091.1:0-509 GCF_012999525.1 Microbispora sp. H10836 | reverse complement strand
AACAACCCGACCAACCTGAACATGTACATCTACGTGCCCGACAGGGTCGCGGCCCGGCCGGCGCTGCTGGTGCTGGTGCACTACTGCAGCGGATCCGCCAGCGCGATCTTCAACGGCAACGGGCACGACTACGTCACCGCCGCGGACCGGTACGGCTACATCATCGTGGTCCCCGAGGCCACCCGCAGCGAGAAGTGCTTCGACGTCTCCACCCCGGCCGCGCTCAGGCGCGACGGCGGCAGCGACTCCACCGGCATCATGTCGATGGTCTCCTACGCCCGGCAGCGCTACAACGTCGACCCGGGCCGGATCGTCGTCAGCGGCTTCTCCTCCGGCGCGATGATGACCAACGTCCTGGCCGCCCAATACCCCGACGTGTTCTCGGCCGGGTCGGCGTTCTCCGGCGTACCGGCCGGGTGCTTCGCCACCACCAACGGCTCGCTGTGGAACAGCCAGTGCTCCGGCGGGCAGCTCATCAAGACCGCCCAGCAGTGGGGCGACCAGGCGCG
>NZ_JABBWU010000090.1:0-511 GCF_012999525.1 Microbispora sp. H10836 | reverse complement strand
TTTCGGCGTCGTCGGTGGCGCGGCGGACGGAGTCGGTCTGCTTGGTGAGGGTGTCGGCGTCCGCCTTGACCACGTACACCTCCCAGGGCTCGCCGCCGGGGCCGTGGACCCACACCTTGTCCTGAAGGGCGTAGCAGCAGGTGGTGTCGTTCTCCTCGAAGGTCGCCAGGCCGGCCTCCTTCAGGCGGTCGGTCGCGGCGGTGACCTGGGCGGTGTCGTCGACCTCGACGCCGAGGTGGTCCATCCGGGTCGCCTCGCCCTCCTCGCCCTCAAGGAGGACGAGCTTGAGCGGGGGCTCGGCGATGGCGAAGTTGGCGTAGCCGGGCCTGCGCTTGGCGGGCTCGACGCCGAACAGCTTGGAGTAGAACGCGATCGAACCTTCCAGGTCGGCGACGCGCAGAGCGAGTTGAACACGGGACATGGGTGTCCTCCCTTGGCCGTGAAGCGGCGGGCCAAAGCCGCCCGTCTGCTTCGATGAGCTTCTAATCAACGTGTATCCGGAGTTTGTGCC
>NZ_JABBWU010000089.1:0-525 GCF_012999525.1 Microbispora sp. H10836 | reverse complement strand
TACATCTGGCTGACCCGCCCGGCCAACGGCCAGTACGTCCTGAAATCCACCAACGGCCCCTTCGGCCCCTATGAGATGCGCCAGGTGCTGCTCAACATGGGCGGCCCGGTCTCCGGCGGCGGCGTGCCCCACCAGGGCGGCCTGGTCCAGACCCAAAACGGCGCCTGGTACTACATGGCCTTCCAGGACGCCTACCCCGGCGGCCGCATCCCCGTCCTTGCCCCGATCACCTGGAGTGCCGACGGCTGGCCCAGCGTGCAGACCGTGAACGGCGCCTGGGGCGCCTCCTACCCCTACCCCAACGTGCCGCGCCCGCCCCGGCAGGTGAAGCCGCCGACCGGGAGCGACACCTTCACCGGCACCGAGCTGGGCCCCGAGTGGGAGTGGAACCACAACCCCGACACCACCAGGTTCAGCGTCGGCAACGGGCTGCGGCTGCAGACCGCCACCGTCACCAATGATCTGTATTCGGCCCGCAACACGCTGACCCACCGCATCCTGGGGCCGTCCTCGACCGCCACGATC
>NZ_JABBWU010000088.1:0-534 GCF_012999525.1 Microbispora sp. H10836 | reverse complement strand
GCCGCCGCGGATGGCCCAGTGGTTGGGCTCGCCCTTGACGATCGCGGTCAGGAAGCGGTGGCTGATGGACGGGTTGCCCGCGTTGTACTTCTGGTTGACGCCGGAGAACAGGCCGTTCTCGAGGTCGGCCATGATCCAGGGGCCGTTGCCGGCGCCGTAGCCCCAGACCTTGTTGTTGCCGAAGTAGATGGCCTCCATGGTGCCGTTGCCGTTGTCGCGGCTGTTGGTCTCGGCGTTGCCGTAGTCGAAGCAGCAGCCGCCGTTGTAGTGGGTGCCGTCGAAGACGGCGTACATGCCCTCGGGCTGGTCGCCCTTGGCCACGCCGTTGGTGGTGTTGTTGCGGTAGCCCGTGCCGGGGGCCACGTACACGCCGTACGCCTTGTGCCCGCCGACCGTGATCGGCGCGGCGGTCGCGACCGCGAGGTTGTCGTACCCGCCCGCCGCCGGACCGGAGAACCCGCCGGGAGGAGCCTGGGTGAGCCGGTTGTTACGGCCGGACTGGTCGTAGATGACGGAGATCAGGCAGGTCGTGCC
>NZ_JABBWU010000009.1:0-313858 GCF_012999525.1 Microbispora sp. H10836 | reverse complement strand
CCGCACCCGCGCTTACATGGAACGACGCATCCAAGACGGCCTGTCGAAGAAAGAGATCATCCGCTGCCTCAAACGCTACATCGCCCGCGAGATCTACCAGGTGATCATCAAAAACGATCATGAACGTTTCGCTTGACATCTATAGGAGCATCCCCGGGTCCCGCGCCCGGTAGGCCGCGGTCCGCACCCGGAAGGGCCGCGCCGAGCTCGGTGTGGCCCTTCCGCATGTGCGCCTGCAGTTTGTCGATCTCGCCGGTGGCGAAGCCGGTCACATCCCGTCCACGACGCGGCTGACCTGCCGGTCTGGCCGTGCACGGCCATGCGCGGGCGGCGCAGGTGCGATGCCCGATTGCTATCACCCTGCATATTTGGTAGGAAATACATGTGTATCCGGCATCATGGTTGGTGCGGCGGCGGCACATCGACCTGTGCCGTCCGAACGGCTCGGCCTGTCGCTCCTGAACCTCGACCTCTCCCGGCCGGCGTGGTCACCTGCGCCGGCCGTCCTCCTTCCGTTGCCGTCCGCCGTGCCCGCCTCCGAGCGGCGCGGCCCGGCGCTCTCGCCTCCGGAGCGACCACTGTGACGTCCTCCCCCTCCAGACCCGTCCCCGCCCGTCCGCCGGACGCCGTGCCCGCGGTCCCGCCGCCCGCCGCAGGGCCGCGCCCCGGCTCGCCGCCGGCCCGGCGGGGTCGCGGGGCCCGCCGGGCCGGCGTACGGGTGCTGTCGCTGCTCGCGCTGCTCGCCCTGTGGCAGCTGGCGGCGGTCGCGGCGGGCAACCCGTCGTTCGTGCCCGCGCCCCGGGCCGTCTGGGACCAGCTCGTCCTGCTGTCCACCACTCACGACGGCGTCCGCGGCTACGGCGGTCACCTGCTCGTCGAGCACCTGGGAATCAGCCTGCGCCGCATCCTCATCGGCTCGGCGCTCGGCGTCGCGGCGGGGCTCGTCCTCGGCGTCGTCCTGGGTACGGTGCCGTGGATTCGCCTCGTGGCCGAGCCGGTCGTGACCTTCGTACGGGCCCTGCCACCGCTGGCGTACTTCAGCCTGCTCATCATCTGGTTCGGCATCGACGAGACGCCCAAGCTGTGGCTGCTCGCCATCGCCGCGCTCCCGCCGGTCGCCGTGGCCACCGCCGCGGCGGTCCACGGCGCGCCCACCGGCCTGGTGGAGGCGGCCCGCGCGCTGGGCGCCTCGCGGTGGGACGCCGTCAAGGACGTGGTGCTGCCCGCCGCACTGCCGGAGATCTTCACCGGTGTCCGGCTAGCCGTCGGGGTCGCGTACTCCTCGGTCGTCGCGGCCGAGACGGTCAACGGCGTGCCCGGCATCGGCGGCATGGTCCGCGACGCACAGCGCTACCTGCAGACCGACGTCGTGGTGCTCGGGCTGCTCGCCATCGGCCTGTCCGGGCTGCTGATCGACGGCCTGCTGCGCTTCGCGGAGACCCGGCTGATCCCCTGGCGCGGCCGCGTCTGACCCCCTCCCGCCGGTCGAACCTCGTCAACCCCCTTCCAGCGCAAAAGGAACTCCGCCATGTCACGACCACGCCTCACGCGTCTGCTCCCCGTCGTCCTGGCCGCCGCGACGGCGGCCGTACTGGCCGCGTGCGGCGACGGCACCGCCTCCGGCGGAGGCGGAAGCGGAAGCGGGGGCGGCGACGGTACGGCGGACCGCACCATCCGCATCGCCTACCAGGCCTTCCCCAGCGGCGACCTCATCGTGAAGAACAAGGGCTGGCTGGAACAGGCGCTGCCCGGTTACACGATCAAGTGGACCAAGTTCGATTCGGGCGCGAGCGTCAACACGGCCTTCGTGGCCAAGAGCGTGGACATCGCGGCCATCGGGTCGAGCCCGGTCGCGCGCGGGCTGTCCGCGCCGCTCAACATCCCCTACCAGGTGGCGTTCGTGCTCGACGTCGCCGGCGACAACGAGGCACTGGTCGCCCGGGACGGCGCCGGCGTCTCGTCCGTGGCGGACCTGCGCGGCAAGAAGGTGGCCACGCCGTTCGCCTCGACGTCCCACTACAGCCTGCTCGCCGCCCTCGACAAGGCGGGGGTGCCGGAGTCGGCGGTGACCCTGGTCGACCTGGAGCCGCAGGACATCCTGGCCTCGTGGACGCGCGGCGACATCGACGCCGCCTACGTCTGGCTGCCGACGCTGGAGGAGATCAAGAAGACCGGCAGGACGCTCATCAGCAGCCGCGAGCTGGCCACCGCGGGCAAGCCGACCCTCGATCTGGGCGTGGTGTCGACCGCGTTCGTCCAGGCGCACCCCGACGCGGTCGACGCCTGGCGCAAGGCCGAGGCCAGGGCGCTCGACCTGATCTCCAGCGACCCCGACGCCGCCGCCCAGGCGGTCGGCGCCGAGCTCAACCTCAGCAAGGACGAGGCCAGGGCGCAGCTCAGCCAGGGAGTCTTCCTCAAGCCGGCCGATCTGGCCTCGCCCGAGTGGCTCGGCACGCCGGACAAGGTCGGCGGCCTGGCGCAGAACCTGGTGAGCGCGGCGCAGTTCCTCAAGGACCAGCAGAAGATCGACGCGGTGCCCGACCTCGCCACGGTGGAGCGGGCGATCTACACCAAGGGACTTCCCGATGTCCTCGCACCCTGACGCGCCCGCCGTGCCGGCCGGCACGGACGTCGCCGCCGTCCGCCTGGAAGAGGTCGAACACGTCTACGGCGGCGCGGGAGGGCCGGTCGCCGCTCTCGGGCCGATCTCCCTGACCGTCCCTCGCGGGACCTTCCTCGTGCTCGTCGGGGCCTCCGGATGCGGCAAGAGCACGCTGCTGCGTCTCGTCGCGGGCTTCGAGAAGCCCACCTCCGGCACCGTACGGACGGGCGGCACCGAGCCCGTACCGGGCAGGGGCGCCGGGATCGTCTTCCAGCAGCCGCGGCTGTTCCCGTGGAAGACCGTGGGCGGCAACGTCGCGCTTGCCCTGCGTTACGCCGGCGTGCCCCGCGCGGAACGCGCCCGCCGGGTGCCGGACCTGCTGGAACGGGTGGGCCTGCACGACGTGGCGGACCGCCGGATCTGGCAGATCTCCGGAGGGCAGCAGCAGCGCGTGGCGATCGCGAGGGCGCTGGCGGGCGACGACCCGCTGCTGCTGCTCGACGAGCCGTTCGCCGCGTTGGACGCGCTCACCCGCGAGCGCCTCCAGGAGGACCTGCGCCGGGTGAGCGCGCAGACCGGCCGCACGTCGGTGTTCGTCACCCACAGCGTCGAGGAGGCCGTGTTCCTCGGCAGCCGTGTCGTCGTGCTCACCCGGCGGCCTGGCCGGATCGCGCTCGACCTCGACGTCGGCCTTCCGCGCACCGGGGTGGAACCGCACGAACTGCGCGCCCTTCCCGAATACGCCGCGCTCCGCGCCGAGATCGGCCGGGCCGTACGCGCCGCCGCCGCGTGACGCACCACACCAACCAATGAGGAGAGTGAGATGACCACACCGACCGCCGTCCGGCTGGACCTGCGGCCCCTCGGCCCCCACTTCGGCGCCGAGGTCGAGGGACTGGACCTGGCGGCCGCCACCGACGAGGACCTGGCCGCGGTGCGTGCCGCCCTGGTCGACCGGAAGGTGCTGTTCTTCCGAGGACAGAGCCTCGACGACGACGGGCAGGTGGCGCTCGGGCGCCGTCTCGGCGAGCTGACCGCCTCCCATCCCGTCGTCGGGGGCGTCGACGATGCGCATCCCGAGATCTACGCACTCGACAGCGCCGACAACGGCTTCGCCGACGTCTGGCACACCGACGTCACGTTCATGCCGCGCCCGCCGCTCGGCTCCATCCTGCGCGCCGTGATCCTCCCGCCCACCGGCGGCGACACGAGCTGGGCCGACGCCCAGCTGGCCTACGACTCCCTGTCCGGACCCGTGCGGGAGCTGGCCGACCAGCTCACCGCGGTCCACGACGGCAACCGGGAGTTCGGTTACTACCTGGCCCAGCGCCGGGGCTGCAGGGGCAACGTATGGGACGGCGAGGTCGTCACCCGGCTGGAGCCGGTGGAGCACCCCGTGGTCCGCGTCCACCCCGAGACCGGCCGCAAGGGGATCTTCGTCAACCCCGGGTTCACCTCCCACATCGTCGGCGTGTCCGAGGCCGAGAGCCGGGCCATCCTGGACCTGCTCTACGCCCACCTCACCAAGCCCGAGCACATCGTGCGCCACCGCTGGAGGGTCGGCGACGTCGCCATGTGGGACAACCGGAGCACGGCCCACTACGCCAACCGCGACTACGGTGACGCGCACCGCGTCATGCACCGCATCACCCTGCGCGGCGACCGTCCCTACGGCCCCGGCCGCTCCGGCCGTACGGACGGGTGAGGGGGCGCCCCGGCGCGCCGACGGCTGCGGCCGGCGCCTGAACGCCGCCGTCATCCGCCGGCGTTCAGCGTGTGAGGTGCCGGTCGAGGAAGTCGCGGAGAGTCTCGGCGAGTTCGAGGCGGTGGTCCGACAGGGCGTGGTCGGTGACGAACACCCGGTGCTCCAGAAGCGGCACCGGGTGCGCGGCGTACGCCGCCACCACCGGCTCGTGGTGCTCGGCGGCGGGGGTGACGGTGTCGCGCCCGGCCGTGCCGACGAGCAGGACCGGGCGGTCCGCGAGTCGTGGGGCGAGCCCGGCGAGGCTCCACGCCTCGCCCGCCGAGGTCATCTCCTCGACCAGCGCCTCGCCGCTGGTCCCCTTCAGCGGGAGCAGGTCCTCGCCGAAGCCCTCGACGTACGCCGCCCGCAGCGTGTCGTCCTTCCGGCAGGCGACTCCGACCCGGCCGAAGTCGAAGGCCGAGACCGACGCGGCGGCGGTGATCGACGGGTCGGCCGCCGCGGTCGTCAGGGCGGCGAAGCCGCCGAAGCTGTGCCCCGCCAGCGCCGGCCGGTCCCGGTCGAGGCGGTGCGCCGCCGCGAACTCCCGATCGCGTACGGCCGCCGCGACGCTGGCCGCGTCCTCCAGCGCGTTCGCCCACGACCAGGTGCCGCCGACGCCTCAGGAGCCGCGCCGCTCAGCTCGCCGACCGGCGGATTTTTCTCTTGCTGGATAATGCGCTCAATGAACAGCAGATACGCCCACTGCTCCCGGGAAGCGCGAGCTGCGCCGTCCTGATCACGAGCCGGTCCCGGCTGGCTGTCATCCGCCAGGCGCTGCAAGCCGTCTTGCAGGCACTCATCGTGGCCGGCCGGAGGTGGCTGAGGTAGGGACCTGATCACCCCGCCCGCCCTTTTGCCGGAAGCAGAATCCGAGCGTCGTCGACACCTCTGGAGGTGCGGGTCAGCGAGTGGAGCGGGCCATGCCCGCGAGTATTCGCGTCATGGCCCCCTCCAGGTGGCCGCGCAGCGCCGCGATCGCACGCTCGGGCCTGCCCGCCACACACGCGTCAAGAATGGCGCGGTGTTCCATCTGGCTGAGATGGCGCCGCTCGGCATCCGGCGTGGAGGCGAAGCGGTAGCGCTCGCTGTTCAGCCACACCGGCTCGATCGCCCGCGGCAGCCACCGCGAACCGGACGCGTGGTAGATCGCGAAGTGGAATTCGGTATGTGCGCGTCGTGCCCGCTCGACCTCGCCTCTGGCCAGCAGCGACTCGTGCTCGTCGAGCGCGCGCTCGGCGCGGCCCGCCACGTCGGCGTCGAAGGCCAGCGCCGCCCGCCCCACGGCCAGTGACTCCAGCTCGATGCGGATCTCGTAGGTGTCGCGCAGGTCGGCCTCGCTGAGCTCCCTGACCTTGGCTCCCTTGTGCGGGACGATTTCCACCAGGCCTAGCGCCTCCAGCCGGCGCAGCGCATCGCGCACTGGCATGGGGCTCATGTCGAGCTGGGCGGCGAGGTCGGTGAGCCTCAGGGGTGACCCGGCCTGCAGTTCGCCAGCCAGGATCATCCGGTGCAGCTCTGCCGCCGCCGCCTCTGCGAGGGTGCGGCGGGGGCTGGAGTTGTCCGGGGAGAGCTCGAAGAGCCCGCCCCGGCCGGGAGGAGTGCTCACCGGTTCTCCTCTGCCCACGGGAGAACAACCTTTTCGAGCGCATTCAGCCCGTAGAAGAGCACGATGCTGATGATGCCGAGCAGGGTCATGGCGGCGAAGGCGAGCGGGGTGTCCGCACTCGCGCCCGACTGCACGATTACGAAGCCGAGACCGGCGTCGGCACCGACGAACTCGGCGATGACCGCGCCGATGACCGCCAGCGAAATCGCTGTCTTGAGACCCACCATCACCTGCGGTAACGCATAGGGGAAACGAACTTTGAAGAATGCCTGTATACGGCTGGCGTCGTAGGACCGGACCAGCTCGGCCAGCTCGGCCGGAGTGGATTTCAGGCCGGCGGCCGTTGAGATCACGATCGGGAAGAAGCATAGCAGGAAGACCATGACGATCTTCGGAAGCTGCCCGAACCCCATCCAGACCACGAGAATGGGCGCAATCGCGATTTTAGGTACGGCGTTCACTGCGAGCAGCAGCGGGTAGATCATCTTCTCGAGCAGCCGCGAACTGGCGATCAGCATCGCGATGGGTACCCCGACGACGACCGCGAGCGCGAAGCCCTCGACCGTCTCCAGCAGGGTCACCCAGGTCTGCTGCATGAGGAAGCCGGACTGGCCCATGAAGGCGTCGACCACGTCTTTTGGCGAAGGCACCAGGAACTTCTCGATGGAGAAGGCGATCGTCGCCAGCCACCACAGCGCGATCACGGCGGCCAGCCCGATCAGGGGCAGCGCCAAGTCCGCCAGGCGGTCCTTCATGCGGGGGCCGGTGGGCGCCTTACGGCGTTGGCCCAGCGATTCGGCGGTCATGCGGCATCGCCCGTCAGCGTCGGCACCAGCAGTTCGTGCAGTTCGGCGCTGACCTCGGTGACGCGATCGGCGTGCGCGTTGTGCCCGAGCGTGCGCGGCCGGGGGATGTCCACCTCGACGATCTTGCGCAGCCGGCCGGGGCGGGGGCTGAGCACCACCACCCGGTCGGCGAGCAGTACGGCCTCCTCAATGGAGTGGGTGACGAAGATGATGGTCGTCTCCTGCTCCATGCGGATGCGCTGCAGCTCGACCGACAGCTCCTCTCTGGTGAGCGCGTCGAGCGCGGAGAAGGGCTCGTCCATGAGCAGGACATTGGGGTTTTGGATCAGTGAGCGGCACAGCGAAACGCGCTGCTGCATGCCGCCCGACAGTTCGTGCGGCAGCCGCTTCTCAAAGCCGGCCAGCCCGACGAGCTCGAGTAGCTCGTGCGCTCGCCGGCGGCTGGCCGCCTTGTCCAAGCGGAGGATCTCCACGGGCAGCATGATGTTGTCCAGCACCGTGCGCCAGGGCAGCAGCGCCGCACGCTGGAACATGAAGCTGACGTCCTGCCTGGGTTTGGTCACCGGCTCACCGGCGACTGTGATCGTCCCGGACGTCGGCTGCAGCAGCCCGGCGACCATCCGCAACATGGTCGACTTGCCGCAGCCGGAGCGGCCCACGAGCGTCACGAACTCGTTGCGGCGTACCTCGAGGTTGATGTTGTCCAGCGCATGGACCTCGCCTTTGCGTCCGGCAAAGACCTGCGAGACGTGCTTGAGCTTGATCACGTGCCCCCCTAACCCTGCGGGGCCACGGCGAAGTCGACGACCTGCTCGGGAGACAGCCCGGCCGTGATCGCACCCGCCTCGGTGAGAATCTTGATGTTCGCCTCGACCCTGGCCTTGTCAACGGCGCCGACTCTGGCGCCCTCTGGCGCGACGTAGGGGGCCATCGCCTGGACCTCGGCGACAGCGACGACCGCGTCCTGGGTGGGCTGGTACTTCTTGAGGATCTCGCCGGTCTCCTCGGGGTGGGTGATGGAGTACTCCAGGCCCTTGAACAGTGCGGCGGCGAACTTCTTGACCAGCTCGGGCTTGTCCTGAACCAACTTGCTGGAGGCCAGCAGCGCGTTGCCGTACAAGTCGGGCAGGGCATCGCCGTACGAGAGGACGACGGCCTTCTTCCCCTGCGCGGCCTTCTCAATGAGCGGCTGGCCGACGACGAACTGACCGATCGCGTCGATCTTGCCACTGGCGAGCAGCTGCGGCAGTGCGGGCGGGGCGGATGGGACGAACTTGACCTTCGACTCATCGATGCCGACGGCTTTGGCGTAGACCGGGAAGGTCACCTGGTTGGTGGAGCCCGGCTGGTCGCCGACGGTCTTGCCCTCCAGGTCCTTCGGCTCGGTGATGCCGTTGCCCTGGAGCGAGATGATTGCGGCCAGCGACTTCTGGTGCACCATGCCGACCGCGGTGACGGGCAGCTTCTCCTTGGCCACCGTGATCAGGGTGGTGGTGAAGTCGCCGGCGCCGAAGTCGGCCCGGCCGCTGGCCAGCAGCTTCATCACGTCGACGGTGCCGCTGCCCGGCTTGATGTCGATGTCGAGCCCGGCCTCCTTGAAGTAGCCCTTCTCCCGGGCGACGTAGACATAGGCGTCGCGGCCGAAGGTGTTGAACGATGTCAGGTAGTTGACCGACTCGGTGGATCCGTCGGCTTGGCCCGCGGTGTCGCTTCCACCGCCACATGCGGCGGCCATGAGCACGACCACGGCGGCACCGGCAACGCGGGCGAACCAGGTGACCTTCATTGACACTCCCTTCACAGGTCCCTAGCGCAAATGAGACATCTGTGCCAGAAACACGCTTTGCGTACTCATGGCGGCGGGTCAGGCCCCGCTTGCCGCCTCCTCGGACCTTCCGAGAAAAGCCCTGGCGTTCTCCTGGCCGACCTGCCGCACAAAGTCGGCATCGCGGTGGGACAACAGTGCGACGGGATCGTCGCTGCCCATGGGGAACGGCCAGTCGCTGCCGAGGACCATGCGGTCCGCGCCGAACACGCTCACCGCGAGATCGACGACATCGGGATCGTGGGCCAGACAATCGGTGTAGAAGTTGCGGATCGCTTCCCGCAGCGGCACTGCGAGCGCGGGCACGTCTGGCCGCTCGGTGTCGGCGCCCCGCTGCCAGCGCCCGAGTACGGCTGGCACGCAGCCGCCGCAGTGCACGAGCAGGAAGCGCAGCCCGGGGTGGCGGGTGACGACTTCGCCGAAAAGCAGCTGGGCAACGGCCACGGAGGTCTCGTACGGGTTGCCCAGCAGGTTGGCCAGGTAGAACTCGCTCAGCCGCGCATCGGGGCTGCTGCCCGGGTGCAGCATGACCGGTCGGCCGTCGGCCGCCAGGCGCTGCCACAGAGGCTCGAACGACGGGTCGGCGAGGCTGACCGAACGCCCGCCGGCCGAGGCCGCGAACCCGGCCCAGCCGTCCTCGGCCAGCAGCCGGTCGAGCTCGGCCACGGCGACCTCGGGGTGCTCCAGCGGGAGGTAGGCCATCGGCAACAACCGGGGCCGACCGGCCACGGCCCGCCGCATGCCGTCGTTCAGCGCCCGCACCCAGCGCGCCGCATCCGCGGCGTGCAGGTGCTGGCGGAAGAACGGCGGCGGCGCGGAGACCGCGGCCGCATCCAGGGACCGCTCGCCGAGCCACGCCTCCAGCGCCTCTGGCTGGTTCAGCCGCGGCGGTCCTCCGTGCGAGCCGTCGACGGCGAGGCGTCCGCCGTCGAAAGAGACTCCGGGCAGCTCGGCGACTTCGGCTTCGCCTAGGACGGGCGCGAGGTGGGTGTGCAGGTCGATGCCGGCCATCGGTGGGGCTGGCCTCCTTCGGTGGTGTAGAGGGGCTGAGCTAGGCGAGAGAGACGTGGACCACGCGGTTGCGGAGCTCGCCGAGCCCCTCGACCCGGGTGACGAGTTCATCGCCCTCGGTGAGGAAGATCTGCGGCTCGCGTGCGTTGCCGATACCGCTGGGTGTGCCGGTCAGCACGACGTCCCCGGCGCGCAGCGTCATCCCCCAGCTCAGCTCGGCGATGATGCGCGCGAAGGAGAACGCGGTCTGCCGCGTGCTCGCCTGCTGCAGCCGCTGGCCGTTGAGGTCGAAGGTGATCGTCAGGTCGTGCGGGTCCGGCACCTCGTCGGCCGTGGTGAGCCACGGTCCCAGAGGCATCGTGCGGTCGATGCTCTTGCCCTTGAGCCACTGGCCACCGTGCGCCCGCTGCAGGTCACGCTGCGAGACGTCGTTGGCGACCAGGTAGCCGGCGACGTGCTCAAGCGCCCGCTCCTCCGGAATGGATCTGCCGTCGCGGCCGATGACCAGGGCCACCTCCGCCTCATAGTCCCACTTGGCGGAGATGTCCGGGTCCCACGCGATGTCGTCGCGTGGGCCGATCACGGTGTCGGGCCCCTTGGTGAAGAAGGTCGGGTGCGCGGGCCGTTCCTTCGGGTCCTGGCCCTCCCGCTTGCCCTGGGACTCCTCGAAGTGGTCCCAGTAATTCCAACCGGTGCACAGCACGTCGCGGTTGAAGCGGCGCAGTGGTGCGAGCAGGTCGAGGCCGTCGAGCGGGTGCCGCGGCGCGCCCTGCGCCGCGGCACGCACCGCGTCCCGAGCCTCGGCACCGCCGCGTACGACGTCATCGGGCAAGGGAGCCGTGGCGGGCAGCACCAGGGCCTCCTCGCCCTCCACGAGGCCGGTGCGGATCTCGCCGTCGAAGCGGATGGCGGCCAGCTTCATGTCAGCTGTCCCCGTCCTGGATCACCGCGATCGCGTTGATCTCAATGAGGTAGTCCTTGTTGACGAACTTCGACACCTCGACGAGCGTCGAAGCGGGAGCCACGCCGGTGAAGTACTGGCGGCGGACCTCGTGGATCGCGGCGAAGTCCTCCATGTTGCGCACGTAGACATCGACTCGGGCGATGTCGTCGAGCGTGCCACCGGCCGCTTCCACGGCGGCCTTGAGGTTCTGGCACACCTGGTGCGTCTGGGCGGCGACGTCCCCGACACCGGTGACGCCGCCGTCCTTGTTGCGCGCGGTCATCCCGGAGATGAAGACGAGGCGGCCACGCGCCTCAGCCATGGTGGCCTGGGCGAAGTGCCCGTTGGGCGTCGCCAGCTCAGCGGAACGGATCTCCTGCTTGGGCATGGTCTCTCCTGTTCGAATTCCTGATAGCTCAGCGCGCGTCGTCCGCGCTGCTGTACCACTCGGGCTGGGTCGGGTAGTGCGGACCGTCGTAGACCTCGAGCAGGACCGTGTCCTCCTCAGCGTGCGTGGGCCCGTGCAGGCTGCCCTTCGGGTTCCAGTAGAAGGAGCCCGGAGTGAGAGTCAGCCCGGTCGGCACGTACGTGTAGCGCCCCTGCAGGCAGAACATGAACTGGTTGGAGGCGTGCGAGTGCCGCGACGGGATGCCCGAGCCCTTCTTGAAGCGCACGAGGGCGATCGACGCCCCGGTCTCGTCGTTGCGCCAGAGCATCTTGTGCGACAGGCCCTCGAGGGTCTTGTCGATCCACTCCAGGTCGCCGGTGTGCAGGAGGATCTCCCTGAAGCGGCCCATGGCTTCGCCATCGGGACCGGTGACGTCCTGCTCGCGCGAGCGGTCGGGGGCCTCCCCGCTGTACACCGCGGGTTCGGAGAGGTTGTTCTCCCACTCCGCCCTGGAAATGCCCGGAGGGCAGGGCAGCTCAGGCAAGGTTCTCTCCCAGGCACTTGAGCTCGACAAGGCGGGAACGGTAACGGCTCCCGCCACGGTTGGTGAGCATGTGGACCTCGCCCGGCTCGCGGTAGACGACGCCGCCGACCGGCTCGTGCACCAGACGGGGGTCGCCGCCATGGATCGAGTCGATGCGGTTGTCGGCCGCCTCAAGGGCGATCACCAGATAGGGGTTGAGGTGGTGGTGCCACGGCTGTGACTGGCCTGGCTCCAGTTCGATCTCCCAGACCCGCACCTGCTCGTTCTCGAAGACGATCTTCTGGCCGACGGGGCCGAGCTCCACGGGCTGCCCGTCGGGGCCGAGCACGGGTTCGTTGTCAGTCATGCTTCCTCCTTGAAGCGGATCGGAGCGCGTCCGGAGATGCGCTGGTAGAAGGCCGCGGCGACGTCCTCGTCCGAGGCGGGGTCGAAGGGCACGATCGCGGCGACGTGCGCGTCGGGCCTGAGCAGGACGAGAGTGTCGGTGTCCACACCGAATCGGCGGCGCACCCGGTCTGCGGGGTCGAACAGGGCCCGGTCGCGGAGTCCGGAGTCGTGCGGTGCGTCCCAGCGGGAGACCACGAAGCGCCGCAGCGCGGGGCTGTCCTGGGCGGGTACGCGCGGGCGCCGCCGGGTGTCGGTGAAGTAGAGCGCGACAAAGGAGTCGGCGGCGAGGTCGTGCAGGTAAACCTGCCCCTCGGGGCCGAAGAGCGGCAGGTCGGGAGCGCGGTCCCCGGCGCGCACCGGCAGCGGAGTCGAGCCGGTCTTGAACATCGACCAGTCGCCAGTGCCGTCGATGTCGAGGCGGACCCCGAGCAGGCCGCGGGTGAACGCGTTGCCCCAGTTGCCGTCGGTCATCGCCTCGACGGCCTCACCCCGGCGGCTCATGTAGGAGCGGGCCGCCTCGGCCATCTGGCCCGAGCCCTTGACAGCGACCGGCGCCTGCTCCACCTCGTAGCCGGCGAGCAGTGACTCGTCGGCCCAGCCACGCAGCACCCAGGCGAGCCGCCACGGCAGGTTGGAGGCGTCGAGCACCCCCGTGTTGAGGCCGAGCGCCCACATCGGGGTGATCAGATGCGCGGCGTCGCCCATGAGGAACACCCGGCCGTCACGCCACTGCTCGGCCACGCGGTGGTGGACGGTGTAGATGTTGGTGCCGAGCACTTCGATGCCGTCGACCTCGCCGATGAACCGTGCGGCCTTGTCGCGTAGCTCCTCGTGTGTCGGTTCGCCGGCGCCCTTCGGCAGGGGGTAGAGGAAGCGCCAGCAATGCGGCTGGCGGACCAGGATCATCCACTCCGAAGGGTCGGAGAAATAGGCGAGGTAGGGGTAGTCGCGAGGGTTGGCGATGTCGAGGTCGGCCTTGAGGTCGACGAGCATGTAGCGCTCGTCGAGGGTGTGACCCTCCACCGTGATGCCGAGCTGCTCACGCACCTGTGAGCGCCCGCCGTCGCAGGCCAGCAGATAACGGGCCTTGACGTGTCGCTCACCGTCCGGGGTGTCGAATGTCAGCTCAACGTGGTCGTCTTGCTGCTTGAAGGTGGTCAGCCGGTGCGCCATGTGCAGCATCCCCTGCTCGCGCGCCTCGAAGCTGCCGCGCAGGACCGGCTCCAGGTGGTGCTGGGGGATGTTGATGACGAACGGGAAGCGGGTGTCCTCGATGAGCTCGCCGGTGCGCACGCTCAGTGTGGGTTCGTTGGTGACCCGGTCGATCTCGCCGATCTCGTCGATGCGCAACGAGGCGCGCAGTACCTCGGGCAGCGCACCGTAACGGTGCAGCACCTCCAGCGTGCGGGTGAGCACGGTGCCGGCCTTGGTGTCCAGCGAGAGCCGGTCGTCCTCCTCGAAGACGGCCACCGGCACGCCGTAGTGGGTCAGCCCGAGGGCGGTGATCAGTCCGACGGGGCCGGCGCCCACCACCGCGACGGGCAGGATCTCCCCGTCTGGCGTCCTGGATTCGGTCACTTGGGGGTTCACTCCTTCGGGTAGGCGCGGTCGCGGCTGAGCTGCGAGCCGGTCATGGTCGCCGCGTCGGACAGCAGGAAGAGCAGGGGGCCCACGACGTCCTCGGGGGTGCCGATGCCGATCGTGCGCGCCCAGTGCTCCCGCTCGCCGCCCGTGGGGTTGGCGGCCTGGAACTGCGGGGTGTCGATGACGCCCGGGGCGAGGACGTTGACCCGGATCCGATGCTCGGCCACCTCGGCGGCCAGCGATTTCGCGAAGGAGATCAGTGCGCCTTTGCTGGCGGCGTAGGCGGAGGCCTCGGCCCGGCCCATGTGCGCCAGGCCCGAGGTGAAGACCACGATCGAGCCGGAACGGCGCTTGGTCATCGAGGGCAGCACCGCCTGGCAGGCCCAGACGACGCCGTCGAGGTTCACGCCGAGGACCCGGCGCCACTCCTCAGCCGGCATGTCGGCCACTTTGGTGCGGGGCTGGATGGCCGCGCCGGCCACCAGGCCGTCGATGTGGCCGTACCGGGCGAGGACCTGATCGACGGCTGCGAAGACCGCCTCGCGGTCGGCGACGTCGACGGTGATCTGCTCCACCCCGGGCGCACCGTCCAGGTCGGCCGTGTGCGCGATGTCGAAGACGACGGCTGTCCCGCCGGCGGCGCCGATCCCCCGGGCGAGGGCCGCGCCGATCCCGTTGGCTCCGCCGGTGATGACGACGACCCCTCCGGTCGCGTCGAAGCTGGCTCTCATGCTCTGGTGCCTCCTGTCGTCCTGGCTCACGCGTCCGCCGGCTCGTCGCCACCGGGCAGGTCGGGCAGCGTGGCGCTGACCTGCCCGGCCGTACGGCGGAGCGCGTCGAGGACGCTGGCCTCGACGCGGACCCCGTCGGTGACGGCGGCCGCGCGGTTCTCCGCCTCGATCTGGCCGGGCAGGTACAGCCGCTCCACCCCTGGGGCGGTCGGTGAGCCGGTGACCTCGGCGGCAAGGCGCCCCATCCGTTCGGCGAAACCGGCTGGATCGCCGAACATGGCGACGTCCAGGGCCATGAAGAAGTGGGCGCAGTTGTTGGGCACCGAGACGTCGGCGTACAGGCCACGGACCCCCTGGCCGAACGCCCCGCCAGACAACACGCCGGTGAGCACGTCGATGATCAGGGCTAGGGCGAAGCCCTTGTGGCCCGCGGCGGGCAGGAGCATGCCGGCGATGGCCGCCTGCGGGTCGGTGGTGGGCCGACCTTCCGCGTCGGAGGCCCAGGTGGGCGGGATCTCGCGTCCTTCAGCGGCGGCGAGGCGGATCTTGCCGAGGGCTGCCTCGGACAGCGCCATGTCGAGTACCACCGGTGGTCCGTCGGGCATCGGCACGCCGACGGCGAGCGGGTTGTTGCCGACCACGGGTGCCGCGCCGCCGACGGCGGGCATCAGCGGCCGGGTGTTGGCCGCGGCCACCCCGATGCAGCCCTCGCGCACCGCCGCCTCGACATAGCGGAACGCGCCGCCGAAGTGGAAGGAGTTGCGGACCGCGACCGCTCCGATGCCGAAGGACTTCGCCTTGGCTACCGCGAGCGTCATCGCCTGGTCACCGGTGAGCTGGCCCAGCGCGTGCCCCGCATCGAGGACGGCGACCGCGCCGGCGTCGACCACGACCTCGGCCTGCTCCTTACGGCTGACGGAGCCGGCGCGGATGCGGTCCACGTACATCGGGACGAGCATGGTCCCGTGCGAGGCCACCCCGCGCATGTCCGCCTCAACCAGGGCCTCCGCCACGGTCCGCGAGGCGGCTTCGCTGAACCCGACGGCCTGGAAGACCGTGCTGACCGAGTCGCGTAGCCAGTCGGCGGACACGAGCCCGTCGTGGTCCCACCGTGTCAGACCAATCACTCAATTCCCCCCAAACCACTCATCTTGGAGCCAGATCCTGGGATATCTCATATCAAATGTCAACTATCAAATCGCTATGTGAGACGAGGGCGAGGCTGTGAGTGATCTTCGTTGCTGTGTGACCGTGCCAGGGGCTGTGTTCCGCTGAACGCGACGATGCGCCCTCTGGCGAGGAGCGACGGCGATGTCGATGGCGCATGGCGTGGGACGGACGGTCCCCGTAGACGGCGCTCTCGCTCCTCCGCGTACGCCTCACGGTTTCCCTCGGATCCGTGACGCGGCGGCTTCCGCTCGTTGAACTCGAACGGGCTGATCCGCGCCGGGTGACCCCCTTCGACCAGCGCGGGTCACTTCGCCGCGCCCCCGCTCGGGACCCATCCCTCCCGCTCCGCGGCGCCCCCGCCGAGTGGGGCGTCGTATGCCTTCGCCGGATGGGGGTGCCGCTCGGCGTCCTGATCGCCGCGTTCCACGGTGGGCGCTGTGGCAGGTCGCCCGCGTCCACCGGACGGACGGCGTCCAGGTGCGGGAACTGAACTACGTCCTCGCCGGCATCTGCCCAAGCGCCGGCTCAGTCGTCGAGGCCGATCGCGAGCAGGAGGAGCGCGAGATGCGGGAGTGGGAGGAGGCGGCGGCGGCGCGTCTGCGCCACCGCGCCCCACCACCGTCCCCGGATCAGACCGGTGTCCAGAGTCGTCCAGCGCAACCCTGTGGCGATGGTGGACTACGGCGCCCTGGAGGCGTACGAGCCGGACACTGCAGGGGAGGACTTCGAGGCGAACGATCCGTCCTACCAGGACGGCCTGCTGACCGTCGCGCCGGGGTTCCTCGGCTTCGACGTCCACTCGGATGTCCCGCTCTGCGTCACGACCGAGACGTACACGCGCCGCCCGCCCGTGGAGACCAGGGGATGGCAGCACGTCGTCGAGGTCGGCTACTCCAGCGTCAGCGGCGAGATCAGGCTCGCCCACCCGTTGGGCGACGACCCGCTGCCAACCTCGCCGTCCGGGGCAGGGGCCACTACCGCATCAGGGTTCACTACTCCTGGGACAGGTCGGAGGACGGCGGCGCCGTCCGGCAACAGCTGCTGATCACGCCGTACCCGGGACGGGGTAACCGCGTCGTCGTCCATCGCGCCCGCGACAAGCCCTGACCGCTCCGCACGTCCCGCCGACCGGCAGGCCGGACGCGATCCCGAGACGGACACCACTGCGGGACCGCAGGGCGGCCGGCGGAGCGGGCAGGGCTGTGCACGTACCCGCTCCGACCAGGGGGTTGGAGTTCGTCAGGTACGTCCGGTGCGGGCCGCGCGGCGGGCACCGGGGAGCGACGTGGACACCAGGATCACCTCGTGCCGCGACCGGAGGACGACGACCGCGATGCGCTGGCGCACGGTCAACTCCCCTCTCTCGGTCAGGGCGCGCGTCGCGGTGGCGGCGCGCGTGATCATTGGCGAGTGTACGGAAACAGTCCCGGGCCGCAAACGCGTTTTTCGCCCGTTCTCTCACGTAACGATCTCCAGGATCACGAGAGAAGATCTGAAGGACACCTTTCACGGGATCCGATGGGAGAGCGCATGCAGGTCCACGACCTGTCCGGGGGCGACGACGTCCTCACCCGCGTCGTGGGGGTCGCCCACCGCGCCTCGGAGCGGTACGGTCTGTCGCCGGACGCCGCCGTGACGTTGCTCAACGTGTCGGAGAACGCCACCTTCAAGGTCGACGACGGTGGCACGACGGCGATCCTGCGGGTCCACCGGCTCGGCTACCACCCGCCGGAGGCCATCGCCAGCGAGCTCGCCTGGCTGGAGGCGCTGCGCGACGACGCGGGCGTCGTCACCCCCCGCGTGCTGCCGGCGCGCGACGGGTCGCGGGTCGTCACGGTGGAGGACCCCGGCTTCGAGCCCCGCCACTGCGTGATGTTCGAGTTCCTGCCCGGCGCCGAGCCGGCCGAGGACCGGCTGGTGGAGGAGTTCGAGCGGCTGGGCGCGCTGACCGCGCGCATGCACTGCCACGCCCGCGCCTGGGCGAGTCCTCCGTCCTTCACCCGGTTCCACTGGGACCTGGACGCCGCCTTCGGCCCGGCGCCCCGGTGGGGCAGGTGGCAGGACGGCCTGGGCGTGGACAAGGAGGCGCACGCCGTGCTCGCCCGGCTGGAGGCCGAGCTGCGCCGCAGGCTGGAGCGGTTCGGCAAGGGCCCGGACCGGTACGGGCTCATCCACGCCGACCTGCGCCTGGCCAACCTGCTCGTGGACGGCGAGGCGGGGATCGGCGTCATCGACTTCGACGACTGCGGCCTCGGCTGGTACCTCTACGACCTCGGCGCCGCCCTGAGCTTCATCGAGCACCGTCCCGAGGTGCCGCACATGGCGGAGGCGTGGGTGCGCGGCTACCGGTCCGTGCTCGACCTGCCGGAGGAGGACGAGGCCGAGATCTGGACGTTCATCATGTTCCGCCGCCTTCTCCTCGTCGCGTGGATCGGCTCCCATTCGGCCGCCGACATCGCCGGGGAACTCGGGGCCGGTTACACCCTGGGCAGCTGCGAGCTGGCCGAGCGCTATCTCAGCGGATCATGACGGCGCGGGCGGACTCCTGGGCGGTGCGGGTGGCGAGCGCGCCCGTCAACTTCGGCGTCTACCGCGCCGGCGGCGCGCCGCTGCGGCCGGGCGAGATGCTCGCGACGATGCGCGAAGCCGGGTACGACGGCACCGACTCCGGGCCGATCGGCTACCTGGGGACGGCGCGGAGCCTGCCCGCCCATCTGGCGGAGCACGGTCTCGGGCTCGCGGGCGGGTGGGTGGACCTCCGCTACGGCGACCCGGACGGCTTCCGGGAGGACCTGGCCACCCTCGACGCCGCCCTCGACGTGTTCGCCGCCGTCCGCGACGCGATGTGTGGAGCCGGGTCCGACGGCTCGGGAGGCGAACGGGACGGGCGGGCGGCGGGGGAGGCGTGGACGGCCGACCCGCGGTTCGCGCCGCGGCCCACGCTCGCGTGCCCGGACCGGCCCGAACGGTTCGCCCGTCCCGGCATGCCCCCCGACACCCGGCTGTCCCTGCCCGACGGCGACTGGCCCGCGTACGCCGCGCGCGTCGGGCAGGCGGCGGCCCGCTGCCGCGACCGCGGCCTGGAACCCGTCTTCCACCACCACCTGGGCACCGACGTGGAAACCCCGGAGGAGATCGAGCGGCTGCTCGGGCTGACCGACGTCTCGCTGTGCCTGGACACCGGGCACCTGTGGCTGGCCGGGGGCAACCCCGTGGCGGCCATCCGCGAGTGGTCCCCGCGCATCCGGCAGGTGCACGTCAAGGACGCCTCCCGGGACATCCTCGCCCGGGTCCGCGCGAGGGGCGGCGACCTGTGGGACCTGGTCGCGGCGGGCGGCTTCCCGCCGCTCGGGCGGGGCGACCTGGACCTGCCCGCCGTGCTGGCCGAGCTGCGGCGGTCGGGTTACGAGGGCTGGATCGTCGTCGAGCAGGACGTCCCGGCCTTCCGCGCCGCCGACGCCGAGGCCCTCGATCGGGCCGTCGCCGACCAGCGGGCCAACCGCGCCGCCTTCGGCGAGGCCCTGCGCGCCGCCGGCCTCGCCTGACCGAGCCCGGCCCGCCCCGGTCTCCCCGCACGTGCGCGAGCCGGGGCGGGCGTCCGGCCGAAGCGCGGGAGGCGGCGCGAGGCGATCATAGGGACATGACGACCAGCGAGATCTACGCCGGATTCGCCGCTCGGGAGGCGCGAGGCGTGTCCCCGGCGTACGAGCGCCTGGCGCTCGCGGTCTCCCGCGACCGCGAGATGCTCGCGCTGCTCGGCGCGCTCCCGCCGGCGAAGCGGCAGCCGAACCTGCTGTTCGGCGTCGTACGGTTCCTCGGCGGCCCGGTCGAGGACCCCGCCGCGTTCCGTGACTACATCCTGGGGAACTGGCCGGCGGTCGAAGCGGAGATGCGCACCCGGTCCGTACAGACGAACGAGGCCGGGCGGTGCGCGGTGCTGCTGCCGGTGCTCGCCGCGCTGCCGCAGCCGCTCGCCCTGCTGGAGGTCGGGGCCTCGGCCGGGCTGTGTCTCTATCCCGACCGGTACGCCTACCGCTACGGCGAGCACCTGGTCGGGTCCGGCGAACCGGTCCTGGACTGTGCCGCGACCGGGGTGGCGCCGCCGGCCCGCCTACCCCGGGTCGTATGGCGGGCCGGGCTCGACCTGAACCCGCTCGACGTGACCGATCCCGCGGACGTCGCGTGGCTCGACGCCCTCATCTGGCCGGAACACGTGCACCGCCGGGCCCGGCTGCGGGCCGCGGCGTCCGTCGCCGCGGCCGAGCCGCCGCTGCTCGTGCGCGGCGACCTGGTGGACGACCTGGCGGCGCTGGCCGCGCGGGCGCCGCGGGGCGCGACGCCCGTGGTGTTCCACACCTCGGTCCTGTACCAGGTACCGGCGCCGAGGCGGCAGGCGTTCGCCGAGCTGGCCCGCGGGCTGCCGGGGCACTGGATCGCGAACGAGGCCCCGGACGTGCTCGCGTACGCCGGGCTGCCGCGGCCGCCGGGCACGGCGCTGTTGAACGTCCTCGCGCTGGACGGGACTCCGCTCGCCTGGACCCGGTCGCACGGGCAGGCGATCGCCTGGTTCGCGTGACCCGGTACGGTCACGTCGATCGGGAGCCGGAATGGTCCGGCCGGAGCGCGGGCCGCCGTAGGACCGCTGCGGTCCTACGGCTTCGATCACTGGGTGCGGCGCAGCTTGCGCAGAAACGCCCGGAGGCCGGACCTCGGGCGCCAGTCGCCGCCGTCCTCGGCGGCGGGCGACGGCTCGGCGCCGGCCTCCGGTCCCGGCCAGGGCGCGGCGGCGAAGGTCGGGTTGAGCTGGTAGCGCACGTGCAGGGAGAGCGGCGTGCGGATGAAGGGGGAGGGGCGCCAGGCGAGCTCGTCGCGCGGAGCCGCGAGTTCGAGCGTGGAGAACCGGTCGAGCAGCCGGCGTACGGCGATCGTGACCATCTGGGTGGCCAGCCGCTGGCTCGGGCACCTGTGCGGGCCCGCGCCCCACGCGAGGTGGGCGCGGGTGCTGCGGACGGTGTCCCGGAGCGCCGCGGTGAACCGCGGGTCGGTGTGGGCGCCCGCGATGGACAGCATCACCGGGTCGCCGGCCGCGATGGTGAAGCGGCCCAGTCTCAGGTCCGTCCTGGCGTAGCGGAAGGTCACGTTGGCCAGCGCCGGGTTGAGCAGGGCGACGCGGTTGACGGTCTCCTCGATCGCGCCGACCGACACGGTCTCCCGCATCCGGGGGTTGGTGACCACCTCGACGATGACGTTGCAGATCAGGCTGCCGGTGAAGTCGAGGAAGCCGGACAGCATGAACAGCTCGCGGGCCAGTTCCTCGTCGGTGAGGTCCGGATTCGCCTCGGACATGTACGACGGCAGGTCGTCGCCCCGCCGGTGCCGCTTGGCCGTGGCCAGTTCGTGGAGGGCGGCGAAGAGCCGCCGGTACGCCCCGGCGGAGTCGGGGCCGTCCAGCAGGCGCCACTGGTCCATCACCATGTCCTCGCCCCGCTCGATGGTGACGCCGAGCAGGTGGTTGGCGACGAGCAACGGGAACGGCCGCCCGTACTGGGTGACGAGGTCCGCCCATCCGAAGGGCCCGCCCTCCGCCATCACGTCGATGAGGTCGTCGCAGAACCGCAGCATGGCGCGTTCCAGCCGCTGCGCCTGCCCGCTCCCGGGCTCCTGGAACGGCCGGAGCCCCGCGTTCCAGGCGCCGCGCAGGCTCCGGTGCCTCTCCCCGTCGTGGAAACCCGAGTTGTCGGCCTGCAGGAGGGCGAGCAGCGGCCAGTCGGCGGGAACGCGCCCCTCGGCGTACGCCCGCCAGTTGTCCACGCGCTTGCTCCACAGGTCGCCCGGGTTCTGCATGACGTGCAGCACCTCGTCGTAGCCGATCGCGAGCCAGACCGGCACACCGAGGACGTCGACCGGGGCCACCGGGCCGTACATCGCGCGCAGGCGCTCGTGGACGGGCGCGGGATCGGTCTCGTAGTCCCTGGTGAGCAGAGGTTCCAGCGGTAACGAGATGAGACCTTCCACGGCCGACGCGGATCGTCTGTCGGAGATCATGGGCGTGCGCCTGCCTTTCGGGTCACCGAGCCGTTCCTCAGGCGATGCGAACCTCGGTATGGGCGGCGATCTTAGAGCGTCCGCCCACAAATGTCAGCGGCCGGATCCGTCGTTGCTCGCTGGTATGAACGCACCACCGACCGACGTACAGGAACGAGTCATCCGACGGCATCAGTGATCTTCCGCGACGACCGTTCCTTCCCTTCGAGGAGGACGGGATGCTGTCGGTCATCGTGTCCAAGGCCCTCCTGCCGGCCGCCGACACGCAGATCACCGACCCGTCCATCACCCGGCAGATCGGGCCGTGAACCGGGCCGGGCCGGCGCCGGGACGTAGTGTGGCGGCATGACGCTGGAGCTCGACGGCAGGATCGTGAAGATCACGAATCCGGACCGCGTGGTCTTCCCGCGGACCGGGCACACGAAGCTCGACCTGATCTCCTACTACCGGGTGGTCGCCGATGGAGCGGTGCGCGGCGTGGCCGACCGGCCGGTGATACTCAAGCGCTTCGTGCACGGCGTCGGCAAGGAGGCGTTCTTCCAGAAGCGCGCGCCCGCCAAGCGCCCCGAGTGGGTGGAGGTCGTCGAGCTGAGCTACCCCTCCGGCCGGACGGCGGACGAGGTGGTGATCCGCGACCTCGCCTGCCTGCTGTGGACCGTGAACCTGGGCTGCGTCGACCTCAACCCCCATCCCGTACGGGCCGAGGACCTCGACCACCCGGACGAGCTGCGGATCGACCTCGACCCCGTGCCCGGCGTCGGCTGGGAGCAGATCGTCCGGGTCGCCCTGGTCGCCCGCGACGTGCTGGAGGAGCACGGTCTGACCGCCTGGCCCAAGACGTCCGGCTCGCGCGGGTTCCACGTCTACGCACGCATCGAACCGCGGTGGACCTTCCGCGAGGTACGGCGGGCCGCCGAGGCGGTGGCCAGGGAGGTCGAGCGCCGGGAGCCGGACGTCGCCACCAGCCGGTGGTGGAAGGAGGAACGGCAGGGCGTCTTCGTGGACTACAACCAGAACGCCCGCGACCACACCGTCGCCTCCGCCTACTCCGTGCGGCCGACCGGCCTCGTCTCGGCCCCGCTGACCTGGGACGAGGTGCCCGGGTGCCGGCCGGAGGACTTCACCCTCGCGTCGCTGCCCGACCGGTACGCCGAAGTAGGCGACCCGTGGGCCGGGATGGACGAGCGGGCGGGCTCCCTGGACGCCCTGCTGGAGCTGGCGGAGGCCCAGGGCCCCCGGCCGGACAAGCCGGCGGCCCCGCCCAGGCAGGGGCGGCGTCAGCCGGTCATGCCGCTCGTCGAGATCGCCAGGGCGGCCACGCGCGAGGAGGCGATGGCCGGGCTCGAGCGGTGGAAGGCCCGCCACCCCGAGGTGGCCCGGCTCCTGCGGCCGGCCGACGTCCTGGTCGACTCCATGCGGGGGCGCAGCTCCGTGTGGACGAGGATCCGGGTCAACCTCCAGCACGTCCCCGAGCCCGACCGGCCCGGCCAGGAACCGCTGGAGGCCGACTACGACCCCTGGGCCTAGACATCAGCCCGGGCCGTAGACCTCCCACAGCTCGCCGAGGAAGAACCGGCAGAAGCGGGCCACGGCCGCCGCGCCGGCCGGGCCGGCCGTGCGGAACGTCGTGAGCATCCGCACGAGGTCGGACGGCAGGATGCGCAGCGCCCCCGCGGCGACCACGGCCGCCCGCTCGTCCCCGTCCTCCTCGACGTGTCCCTCCAGCAGGCGGGCGTGCAGGGTGGAGGTGTCCAGCCACAGGCGGGTCGGCGCGCCCGGCTGGATCTCCTTGTGCCCGGCAAGCGTCCGGGGGCGGCCCTCGGCGTCGTAGAAGTGCAGGCGGTAGCGCATGCACCGCTGCCCGGCCGTCTCCCCCGGGACGAACAGGTTGAACGATCCCCGGGCGAGGGGGCGCCTGCCGCCGCACAGGTCGGCCTCGATCCAGCCCTCCGCCCTGGCCTCGTGCTCGGGCTCGGTGAGGAAACGCTCGATGTCGTCGATCGTGATGGTGAGGCGGAAGGCGAACGGGAAGCCTCCGGCCGCACTCCCACGGGCCGGGAGGCCGGGCGGGCCGGGCAGCAGAAGCCCCCGCATCTCCTCCACGAACCACAGCGAGGTGCGGCCCTCGAACACGCTCGGCTCGTCCTGCGGGCCCGCCGCGAAGGCACGCGGGCCCTCCGCGGCGGCGGCCGTCGCTTCGGGGGCGTCCGCCGCCGGCCGGGCCGCCGCCCCCACCGGCACGGCCTCCGCCTCGATCGGGGACGGCTCCGCCACGGGCGCGGTGACGGACGCGCGGGTCTCCAGGATCCGGGTGCACATGCGGTCGGCGAGCGCGGCGATCGTCAGCGACGGGTTGGCGCCGACCGGCCCGGGAAGGGCCGCGCCGTCCGCGACGTACAGCCCGGGGAACCCGAAGACCTCCCCGTACGCGTCGCACACCCCCTCGCCCGGATGGAGGCCCATCGGCGCGCCGCCCAGCGGATGCACGGTCATGACCCGCCTGCGCCACCAGGGCGGGCTGTCGGCGTACTCCGCGCCGAGCACGTCGCCGATCCTGCGCATGATGGCACGCACCCGGTCGAAGTAGTCCTCGCTCGTCTCGGCCGTCCACTCAACGTCGAGGCGGCGGTCACGCAGGCGCAGCCTCCCGTCGGGGACGTCGCGGCCCATGCCGAGCAGCGGCAGCGAGGTGCCCGACAGCTCGCCCCGGCCGATCAGGTCGGCCATCTCCGCCGACAGGTTGGTGTCGTGGGTGACGATGTTGCGCAGCCGCCGCAGCAGGAACCGCGCGACGCGGCCGGGTCCCATGGCCGCGCCCTCGGCCAGGTAGTCGACGAACTCGGGATAGCCGCCGTCCTCGATGTAGGCGCCGCGCCCGTCCGCGCCGTCGTCGAGCCGGATCGCGCTGGTGATGACCGGGCCGCGGCTCGCCCGGATGGGCCGGGTCCTGCTCCGGTCGGTGGCCCGCAGCAGGAACGCCAGCATGTCCCCGTTGCCGCAGAAGCGCGTGCCGAGGGCCGCGCTCAGGCCGGGGAAGGCCGCCCGGTTCTTCAGCAGCAGGTACGACGTGCCGTACGTGCCGGCGGCCAGGACGAGCCGGTCGCAGCTGATCGTGTGCGGCCCGGTCCACCGGGGCGGCCCGTCGCCGTCCTCGCCCATGTCGTCCCCGCGCGGCATGTGCTCGACGTACTGCACGTCGTAGCCGCCGCCCACCCGCGGCCGGACGCGCCGCACCTCGTGCAGCGCGCGCAGGTCCGCGCCGTGGTGCCGGGCGGCCGACAGGTAGGTGTGGTCGAGGCTGTTCTTCGCGCCGTCGTTGCAGCCGATGTCGCACTCGCCGCACAACCGGCACGTACGGCGCGGCACGCCGTGCAGGTTGCCGTACGCCGCGGCGGCGACCGGCACGCCCTGACAGGGCTCCGCGTCCGGCGACGGCGCGAAGCTGACGGCCAGCGGCGGAAGCCGCCAGTCGAGGCCCAGCTCGGCCGCCGCGTCCCGCATGGCGAGGGTCTTCAGCGTGCCGTCGAAGCCGGGATGGTTGAGCGGGTACGGCGCCACGCCGATCATGCGCTCGACCGCGTCGTAGTGGGGATCGAGGTCGGCCCTGGTCACCGGCCACGACTCGTAGCCGCCGCCGGGCAGCGCCTGCTCGTGGACGAACCAGTCCTCGTCCTTGCGCAGCATGACGTTGGCGTAGATGAGCGAGCCGCCGCCGAGGCCGCTGGCCACCACCGAGTCGCAGTCGGAGAAGCTCCAGATGTCGTACATCCCGTACAGGCCCTCGACCGGGTCCCAGAAGGCGCGGCCGAGCTGTGCCGGGCCGCGCGGGAAATCCCCCGGTGCGTACGCCCTGCCCCGCTCCAGGACGACCACCGACAGCCCCGCCTCGGCGAGGCGGTAGGCGGCGACCGCGCCGCCGAAACCCGAACCGACCACGACCGCGTCGACATGTTCCATGAATGAGGTCTCTCAGTGCCGCTTCAGCGACCGCTGTGTCGCTTCAGGAAGTCGAGGATGTGCGGGAAGACGTCCCGGTGCGCGTTCGCCCCGATCAGGGGGTCGATGTGCCCGTAACCGGGCAGGATCCGCAGCTCGTGCCGTCCCGGCGCCGTCTTCGACAGCACGCGGTGGCAGACGATGTTCGAGTCGGTGAAGACATCGTTGCGGTCGCCGGTCAGGAACAGGATCGGCGTGTCGACGTCGGCCGCGTTGACCAGGTAGTCGTCGGGCAACGCGGCGTACCGCGGGTCGCCGGTGTCGGACTTCACCGCCCGCCCGGCCGCCACCATCTTCCGCACGTGCCGGTAGTAGTGCAGGTCGCAGGCGCCGTTGAGGTCGGCGAGCCGCTCGTGCACATGCGTCGTCCGCGCCAGGTTGCGGTGGCGGTACATCGCGGGCCTGCCGCTGCCCCACATGAAGCTCTGCATGTGGCAGGCCGCCTCCCGGCACTCGGGATGGAGGAAGGAGACGGCGCGGGCCAGCAGCCACCGCCGCGTCAGCGGGGGCGCGTCCCTGAACCGGGGGTCCAGGTACGACAGGCCCGTGCCGTACTCCAGCAGCGCCGGACCGAAGGTGAGCTTGAGCCGGGCCCAGGGGTGGACCCGGGGCGTCAGCGCGACGCTGTTGGCGACCACGCTGGCGATCCCGCTCACGGTCCCGGAGAACAGGCTCATATGGAAGGTCACCGACCCCAGGCAGTGGGCCACCACGTGGATCCGCCGCGCCCCCACGTGGCGGCGGATCTCGCGCAGTGCTGCCGGGTGGTCGTACTGGGCGATGTCGTCCAGCGTGTCCCTGCGGGTCTCCATGGCGTACGGAAACCTGTTGCTCATCCGGAAGTCCAGCGCCCACACGTCGCCGAACCCGCTGTCGTGCAGGAACCTGACCAGGTTCGGGTGCTCCGGCATGACGAACATGTCGCTCGACGAGGTCAGGCCGTGCACGAGCAGCACGACGTCGTCCGGCGCCCCCTGCGCCGGCGCGTCGTCCCGGCGGAACCGGGTGAGCTGTAACCCCAGCTCGTCCTCGGTGGCGAACGGATGGACCGTGACCTCGGCGTTCCCCACGCCGTCGAGCGTGAACCGGGGTATGCGGTGTCCCATGCGATCGCCTTTCTGCCGGAGATACGATCGCAGGCCGCCACGTACCGGCGGCATCGTGGAAAACCCGTACTTGTCGGGAATCACCGCTTGAGGGCGGTCGCCACGCCGACCCGGGAGGTGACCTCCAGCTTGGCGAAGATCCGCGACAGGTGCGTCTCCACCGTACGGACGCTGAGGAAGAGCCGCTCGGCGACCTGCTGGTTGGTCAGCCCCTCGGCGACGAGCAGCGCCACCTCCAGCTCCCGGGGCGACAGCCCGAACCGGGGCGCGTCCCCGCCCGCGACGGTGGTCGCGCCGCCGCCCACCCGTACGCCGAGGCGGCGAAGCTCCCGCTCGGTGCGCGCCTTGAGCGCGCGGGCGCCGCAGGAGTCGAAGATCTCCGCCGCCGCCCGCAGGTGCTCCCGGGCACGGGTGCGGCCGTCCGGCGTCCCGAGGCGCGCGAGCCCGGCGGTGAGCAGCGCCCGGCCCGCGTCGAGCCGCCGCTCGCCCGAGCCCAGCTGGCCGGCCGCCTCCTCGGCGGCCGCGGCCGCCGCGCCCGGATCCCGGCGGGACAGCGCGTGCGCGCGGGCGAGCGCGGCGAAACCGCAGTACGCCGGCAGGCGCGGGTCCTCCAGCCGGGCGGCGAGCGCCGCCCAACGCGCCGCGCGCGCGGACGCCTCCGCGTCCGTCTCCGTGCCCGTCCCCGTCCCCGTGGTCGTTTCCAGGGAGGCGTCCGCGTAGGCGAGCGTCTCGCACGCCTGGAGCAGCGTCCCCGGGTCCAGGCGCGGCGACTCGAACCGGTTGCACGCGTCCAGCACCGCCTCGACGCCCTCGGCGTACCTGCCGGCGTTGACCAGGGCCTGCCCGCGCGCGTAGCGGGCCGTGGCCTCCCAGGTCTCGCCCGCCCCGACACCGCGGTGCACGGCCTCCTCGCCGGCCCGCAGCGCCGCGTCGTCGTCGCCGCTCCACGACTCGACCAGGCAGACCTGGGTGAGCGCGAAGACGAGCTGCTGGCCGGAGTCGAGCAGCCGCGCGCCCTCGACGGACTCCTCGGCGGTGGCCGCGGCCTCCGCCAGGCGTCCCATCGCCACCAGCGTCTTGGCCCGGCCCGCCAGGAGGTTGGTCAGGATGTAGCTCTGGCCGGTCGAGCGGGCGACGGCCGCCGCCCGGTCGAAGTGCCGCAGCGCCTCGCCGTACCGGCCGAGGTGGGACTCGGCCCAGCACAGCCAGGCGATGGCGTCCAGCCATTCGGACAGATGCTCGTCCGGCGCGTCCGCGAGCAGCTTGCCGGCGATCTCGGCGTAGCGCAGCGCGTCGTCCGTACGGCCGGCGGCCAGGGCCGGCATCGGGCGCAGCGCCGCGACCGCGACCGCGAGGCCGGGCTCCCAGTCGTCGGCGTTGTCGGGCATCAGGTCGAGCACGGCCTGCGCGGCCCGGAAGTCCACCCGCATCATGCTCTCGGCGACCAGGCGCATCCGCATCGGCACGGCGGCGGCCGCCCGCGGGTTGGGCATCCGGCTCAGCTCGTCGAGCAGCAGCGCCCGCGCCTCGTGCGGGCGGTCGAGCTGGCGCTCCATCAGCGCGCACACGCGGGCCGCCCGGCCCCGGCGGGGATAGTCGTCCTCGGGCAGCATGCGCAGCAGCTCGCGGGCGGTGTCGCGGCCCTCGGCCAGCCTGCCGCTGATGCCCTGCGCCCAGCTCAGCTCCATCATCAGGGCGAGCCGGCCCTCCCGGGCGGCGGCGTCGTCCGGCATGAGCCGCAGCGCCGCCTGCAGCCAGTGCGCCGAGGTGGCCGGCGCGTGCGCCGTGACCGCGCGGGCCGCCGCCACCAGCACCTCCACCGCCCGCTGGTCGCCGAACGACCCGGAGTGCTCGACGTGGTGGGCCTGCACCGTCGCGGGAGCCCCCAGCCCCGCCAGGTGGGCCACGATCCGCGCGTGCGCGCCCAGGCGCCAGCCCGCCGCCGCGGACTCGTAGACCGCGCGGCGCACGAGGGGGTGGCGGAAGCGGAACCGCCCGCCCGCGCTGCGGACGATGTCACGCTCGACCAGCTCGTCCAGCGCGGCGAGCGTGGCCTCCGGCGGCACCTCGGCGGCCACGGCGGCGATGGCGGGCTCGAACTCGTCGGCGGCCACGGCGGCCGCCTGGGCCACCAGCAGCGCCCCTGGGGACAGGTCGCCCAGCTCGACCTGGAGGGCCGCGAGCATGGTCGGCGGCAGCTCGGTCACGTCGGTGCCGCCCATCCGGGCCAGCGCCTCGAGGTAGAACGGGTTGCCCCCGCTGGCCTCGTACAGCGCCGTGCCCCGCCCCCGGCTGACGCCGGGGCCGAGGAACTGCCGGACCTCCGCCGCGCTGAGCGGGCCGACCGCGAGCTCGTGCCCGCGCGGGCCCGCCGCCGCGGCCAGCCTGGCGACGCGCGGGGCGGCCTGGGCCGGACGGTAGGCCACGGCCATCAGCACCGGCCCGGCGGGCGGATGACGCACGACGTGGTCGAGGAACTCCATCGTGCCGTCGTCGGCCCAGTGGACGTCGTCGAGGACCAGCAGCAAGCCGGAAGGCCCGGCCAGCGCGCCCACGAGGTGACGTACGGCCCGGTAGAGCCGGTAGCGGGCCAGGCCGCTGCGGTCGTCGGCCAGGGCCGGTTCGTCCCCCGGCGGGCCGCCGCCGGAGGCCAGCCCGGGGAAGACGCCGGACAGCAGGGCGGCCTGCCCGGTCCCCACGGCCCGGGTGACCTCGTCGCGGCGGGCGTCGAGGTGGTCGTCGAGCGCGTCCACCAGGGCGCTGTAGGGCAGTATCTGCTCGTATTCCGCGGCGCGTCCCCACAGCGGGGTGAAGCCGTCCCGGCCCGCCATCGCCATCAGCTCGCCGAGCAGCCGCGTCTTGCCCGCACCCGGCTCGCCGACCAGCGCGAGGAACTGGAACCCGTCCCGCCGGCTCGCGGCCATCGCGCCTCTCAGCGCGGTCAGCGCGTCCTGTCGTCCGACGAGCGGCGCGGCAGTGCCCGAGACGACCGGCCCGGCCGCGCGTCCATCCATCCGCACCCCACACGCGAATACGCGGGCCGCCCCTCACCAGCCGCGCGGACAACTCCCAGTAAATGCACTTTACAGATCAACAGAGCGTACAGGGGCGGCAGCTCGGCATTAACCCCTTCTGGAAAGTATTCGAAAAGGAACCGGTCAGTTCGGGCGATTCCGGGATCGGGGGAGCACGGCACCGGGTACGGGACGCGTCGTTCACACATCGCCACCGCGGAGGTGCCAGGTGCTGGACCGGATCGCCGATCCCAGGGGACGGCGCACGCCGTACGGACCTCCCGACGCGGTGGAGCGGCTGGCGGCGGCCCTGCCGAGCCACATGCGCGACGCGCTCCCTTCGGTCATCCGTCTCGGCAGCCCCTGGCCGGTGCGCGTGGACGTGTTCCTGGAGGACGGCCTCGCCGAGCAGCAGGTCGAGCACTGGGTCCGCGCCGTATCGGCGGCGGGCTGGGGCGGTGACGCCATCGACCTGGCGGTACGCGGCGGCCGGGTGGCCGGCGTACGCGGCCGGGCCGGCGACCGCGTCAACCACGGCAGGCTCGACCCCCGGGAGTGGCACGCCTGGCAGCCGCACGCGGAACGCCTGACCCGCCCGTTGGTTCGTGAAGACGGGAGGCTGGTCGAGGCCACGTGGGAGACCGCGATGGACCGCGTGGTCGCGAGGTCGAGGGAGCTGCTCGCCCGCCCCGGTGGCTGGGGCCGTCTCGCCTTCCACACGGGCACACGGCTGTTCCTGGAGGAGCACTACACGCTCGCCGTCATCGGCAAGGCGGGGATCGGCACCCCGCACATGGACGGCGACACCCGCTGGGGCGCGGCGGCCGCCGCGGCCGCGCTCGCGGCGAGCTTCGGCGCCGACGGACAGCCCGGCTCCTACACCGACGTGGACCACTGCGACGCGCTCGCGCTGTGGGGGCACGACTGCACCGCCTCCCATCCCGTGCTGTGGGAGCGGATGCTCGACCGGCGGCTCGGGCCCGGGCCGCCCGCCATGATCGTGGTCGGGCCCGAGGGAACGGCGGCCGCCGGGGAGGCCGACGTCCACCTCGCCGTACGTCCCGGCACCAACGTGGCGCTGCTCAACGGGCTGCTGCACGAACTGATCGCGGGCGGCTGGCACGACGCGGCGTACGTCGCCGCGCACACCGTCGGCTTCGAGCGTCTGTGGCGGGTCGTCGAGGCGTACCCCGCCAAACGGGCGGCGGAGATCTGCGGGGTGCCGGTCGCGCTCATCGAGCAGGCCGCCGAGATCCTGGGCGCGGCCGAGCGGCTGGTGTCGACGGTGGGCCAGGACTTCCTGGGCTCCAACCAGGCCACCGCCGCTGCCTGCCAGGTCAACAACGTCCACCTGCTGCGCGGCATGCTCGGCCGTCCGGGGGCCGGGCTGTTCCAGCTCGGCGGGCCCGGGTGCGACGCGCTGGAGGCGGGCTCGGCCGCGGACCTGCCCGGACTGCGCAACTGGGCCGACACGGGGCACGTGCGCGAGCTGGCGGACCTGTGGAACGTCGACCCCGCCGTCATCCCGCACTGGGGGCCCGCCACGCACGCCGGCCAGATCCTCAGGTACGCCGAGGAGGGGTCGGTCGGGCTGCTGTGGATCACCGCGTCCGATCCGGCGGCCACGACGCCCGGTCTCGACCGGATCCTCGGCCGGGAGGACCTGTTCGTCGTCGTCCAGGATCCGTACCTGACCGAGACCGCGCGGCTGGCCGACGTGGTGCTCCCGGCGGCGGCCTGGGGCGAGAGGACCGGCACCGTCACGGGCGCCGACCGCACGGTGCACCTGTGCGAGAAGGCGGTCGAACCGCCGGGGGAGGCCAGGACGGACCTCGGCATCCTGCTGGACTACGCGCGGCGGATGGACCTGCGCGACCGGGACGGCCGGCCGCTCGTGCACTGGACGGACGCCGAGTCGGCGTTCGAGGCGTGGAAGGCGTGCACCAGGGGCCGTCCGTGCGACCACACCGGGATCACCTACGAGCGGCTGCGGGCCGGCGGCATCCAGTGGCCCTGCGCGCCCTCCAGCTCCCACGGCGTCGAGCGCCTGTACGCCGGAGGGCGCTTCGCCACCAGCCCCGGGCACTGCCAGACGTTCGGGGCCGATCTCGCCACGGGGGCCGAGTACGGCGAGGAGCGGTACCGCACCGGGGACCCCGGGGGACGGGCCTTCCTCCACGCCGCCGAGTTCGAGCCGTCCCCGGAGGTCGCCGACGACCAGCACCCCCTGGTCCTCACCACACGCCGGGCGCCGCGCCGCTTTCCCGCCCGGCTGGCGCGGCTCGGGGACGCCGTGCCCGAGCCGTGTCTGGAGGTCCATCCCGGCGACGCCGCGGTGCTCGGCGTCGAGGACGGCGACCTCGTGCGGGTCGAGTCGCGCCTGGGCGTGCTGGAGGCCGTCGCGCGCCTGTCGGGCGGACGCCCCGGAGCCGTGGTCCTGGTGCTCGACGGGCAGGCTGAGGCCGTGACACGGGCGGCGGAGGAGCTCACGCTCACCGCCTGGGACGCGGTGTCCCGCCGGCCGCTGCGCACGGCCGTGGCGGTCCGGCTGCTGAAGGCCGGGCGGCGCGGGGACGCCTCTCTGGACGAGGGCCTCTGCTCCGCCGCCGCGCACCTCGGCCGCGGTGCGGCCGTGCGGCCCGAGGTGACGGCCGCAGCGGGAGGAGGGGAGGCGCCGGAGCGGTACGAGGAGGTCTGACGTCCGCATTCGCCGGAGACGAGGTGGGTCGGCCTACCGGAAGGAAGCGACGAGAGATGGTCCCTGCGCGCACACGCACCGCTGGGGGGGACGCGGCCCGCGGGTGGGGCGCTCCGTGAGCGAGCATCTGGCGCGCTACCTGGAGACGCTCTCCCGCACGCAGCACGAGCTGTCGTCGGGGTTCCGCGCCCTGCGGCGCGGCCATCCCCGCGAGCCCGACCTGTGCGGCGTGTGCGAGCGGCTGGCCGCGCAGTGCCGCGATCACGCCGAGCGGCTGAAGCCCTTCCTGCGGCGGTACCGTTCCGGCGGACCGCGCGACCCGCGTGCGTTGGGGGCCGAGACGAGGACGGCGGGGCTGAGGCCGCCGGGCTTCGAGGCGCCGCGCCTGGAGACCGCGAGTTTCGACGCCGGGGCTCTCGACGGCGGAGGGTTCGACGCGGGGGGTTTCGATGCCGCGGGTCTGGAGACGGCCGACCTCCAGCGGGTCGTCCGCGCGGCCGCGGAACGGGAGCGGGCGGGCGTCGAGGGCGCGGACCCCGGAACGGCGCGGCGCCCGCGTGTGACACCGGGGCGGGGCGGTGGGGACGGCGGCGGCCTCGTGCTGCTGCGGGACCTGCACGGGCTGTATCTCCTCGCGACGGAGTGCGACCTGTCCTGGAGCGTGCTCGCACAGGCCGCCCGCGGGCTCAGGGACGACGACCTGCTCGACCTGACCCGCCACTGCGCCCCCGAGACGGCCGTTCACCTGCTCTGGCTGCGTACCCGGATGAGCCAGGCCGCGCCACAGGTGCTCGCCGTCCCGCGTTCGGAAAACGACGACAAAGTCCGTCATTAAGAAGAAATCTAGATCTGAGTCGTAAGATTTCCGACGTAAATTGATTGTGCACGCACGGGGCAATTGGTAGAAGATTATCTCGGTGCTGGAACCGGCAGACCGGCCGCGCCCATCGTGACACCGGTGCTCAATGGCGGGGGCCGTACCGGTAGCGGCGGAAAGGTTTTGTCCCGGGAATCGGGCTGCCGCGATTTCGCCGGCGGCGCCGGCCGCATGTCAGCGGCCGGCGCCGCCACAGGTGGAGGCTTCCACGGGAGCGGAGAGGCGGCCGGTCCACGGCTCCATTTCCATCACCCCGCCGGTCTACGGCTCCACTTTCATCACCCGGCCGGGCCGGATCACTTCACGGCCTCAATGGCCCGGAACGCCGAAGGCCGGATCCGCTGATCGCGGATCCGGCCTTCGAGCGGTGGTGGACGATACTGGGATTGAACCAGTGACCTCTTCCGTGTCAGGGAAGCGCTCTCCCGCTGAGCTAATCGTCCGTGCCCGGATATGGTCCGGGCTCCGAGCGGAAGACGGGATTCGAACCCGCGACCCTCACCTTGGCAAGGTGATGCTCTACCACTGAGCCACTTCCGCAGCCATCGCTCGGGTTTCCCCGGCGACGCGTGAACAACTCTAGCGGATTCCCGGGGGTGCCGGTGCCAACCGCCGCCGATTCCGTACGCGGACTCGCGGCTGTGACCGAAGTGGGGCGAGACGTTGACCCGCCGCGGAGGCGGCGCGCAGGATGAGGCCGCGACCGTACACAGGAGGGGGTTCCGTCATGGCGAAGGTGCTCATCGTCACCGGTGACGCGGCCGAGGACCTGGAGGTGATGTATCCGTACCAGCGGCTTCTGGAGGAGGGCTACGAGGCGCACATCGCGGCGCCGTCCGCCAAGAAGCTGCAGTTCGTGGTGCACGACTTCGTCGAGGGCTTCGACACCTACACCGAGAAGCCGGGCCACACCTGGGCGGCCGACGTGGCCTTCGCCGACGTGGACCCCGACGAGTACGCCGCGCTGGTGATCCCGGGCGGGCGCGCCCCCGAGTACATCCGCGGCGACCGGGACGTCCAGGAGATCGTCCGCCACTTCGCCGGCGCAGGTAAGCCGATCGCCGCGCTCTGTCACGGGCCGCTGGTGCTCGCGGCGGCGGGAGTGCTCAAGGGCCGGGAGAGCAGCGCGTACCCCGCCTGCGCGACCGACGTCGAGAGCGGCGGCGGCACGTGGGTCGACAGCGAGGCCCACGTCGACCAGAACCTCGTGACCGGGCGGGCCTGGCCGGACCACCCGGCGTGGATGCGCGAGTTCATGAAAATCCTGCGCGCCGCGGCCCCGGCGACCTGATCAGCGCACCGACCGGCCGAGGGGCGGATCGGGGCTCCTGATCCGCCCCCGGCCGGGCTCGCACCCCGCGACGAGGCGGCGGACGATCACGACCGGGAGCATGGTCGCCGGCGGCTCCGCGGGGCCCCTTCGGCCCGTGCGCGCGGCGTGAGCCGAGGGGCTAGAGTCGCCCGCCGTGACCGAATCCGCTTCCTACCTCACCGCCACGGCGGAGGCGTACGACGCCGTCGCCGTCCTCTACGCCGAGCTCTTCCGGGACTCGCTCGACCGCCTGCCGCTGGACCGCGCGATGCTCGCCGCGTTCGCGGAGTCCGTACGGGCCGCCGGCGCCGGGCCCGTGGCCGAACTCGGCTGCGGCCCCGGCTATGTGACCGAGCACCTGCGGGGCCTGGGACTGGACGTCTTCGGCGTCGACCTGTCGCCCAGGATGATCGAGCTCGCCCGTGAGGCCTATCCCGATCTGCGCTTCGAGGTCGGGTCCATGCACGCGCTGGACCTCGCCGACGGCGAGCTGGCCGGCATCCTGTCCTGGTATTCGGTCATCCACACCCCGCCGCGGGAACTGCCGCCGTACTTCGCCGAGTTCCGCCGCGTCCTGGCCCCCGGCGGCGTCCTCCTGCTCGGCTTCTTCCAGTCCGAGGGCGATCCGGTCTCGGAATTCGACCACAAGGCGGCGCCGGCGTACCGCTGGCCGATCGACGACCTCGCCGAACTGGCCCGCGAGGCGGATTTCCTCGAGATCGGGCGGATGCAGCGTGAGCCTCTAGAAGGCGAGCGCTTCCGCCAGGGCCGTCTGCTGATGCGCCGACGATAGATCCCAGCGGACAGCCGGTGCGGGAGGTCTGAGAGGGTGTTTGATCCCATAGGTTCCGTTTGCTTCGGATTATGCGCCCCGCCAGGTGGGGGTGGATTCGCCGGTGAGGCGGCGGGCCATGAGGTCGATCATGGCGAGGTGGATCATGGCTTCGGAGCGGGCAGGCAGGGCTTCGTAGTCGCGGACCAGGCGGCGGTGGAGCATCAGCCAGCCGAAGGTGCGTTCCACGGTCCAGCGGCGTGGCAGAGGAGTGAATCCTCTGGTGGCGGGGTCTTTGCGGACGACTTCCAGGTCGATGCCGAGGGTGGCGCTGTGTTCGATGACGCTGGTGCGGTAGGCGCTGCCGGCCCAGGTCTTGGTGATCGTGGGGTGGGTGGCGGCGGCCTGGGTGAGCAGGTGGCGGCCGGCGGTGGGATCGGACACGCTGGCGGCGGTGACCAGTACCGCGAGCAGCAGTCCGAGGGTGTCGGTGACGATGCTGCGTTTGCGGCCGACGATCTTCTTGCCCGCGTCGATGCCCTGGGTGGCGGCGGGGACGTTGGTCGAGGTATTGACGCTCTGGGCGTCGATCACGCAGGCGGTCGGTTCGGGATCGCGGCCCTCGGCGCTGCGGACTAATCGCCGTAGCATGCCGCTGAGCTGGGTGAATACGCCGTCTTTCTGCCAGTGGGCGAAGTAGCCGTAGACGGTGGCCCAGGGTGGGTAGTCGTGGGGCAGGTAGCGCCAGGGGATGCCGGTGCGGTCGACATAGAGGATGGCGTTGAAGATGGCGCGCAGGTCGTGCTCGGGTGGGCGGCCGATGTCCAGGCCTCTGCCCCGGCGTTCGGCGCGCCAGGCGGTCAGTACGGGTTCGATCAGCTTCCAGCGGGCGTCGGACAGATCGCTGGGGGTACGGTCGCTGTTCGGTCATGCCCGTGGCGTAGCGCTGCGCGGGGGCTTCGCCCAGATGCGTGGAGGCCAGGTCAGGCAATTGGGGCCGTGGCGGTCAGGTGCCGTCATGCGTACATGGCGGGCGTCTCAGGATCAAACAGAAGAACATGCCCATAAAGGCACTTGAGGATGTCCCATCCGAACCGTGGGGCGCACAGCCGCTCTGACGCCTCGACGGCGGCCGTGGTGGCACTCACAAGAAGTGGTACTTTTCGCCATCTTTCGGGCTGAAACACCCTCTGAGCGCAGAAGCCACGCTGGATCTCTTCGTGGCCCTCGCCTGGCGCGCCGCGCCGCCAGGGCCCGTGAGGCCGAGTTCGCCGCCGTTATGGTGCGGCGTCGGTGTCATCCCGTGCGTGAAGCGCTCTCTGCAAGCCCGCTTGGTGACCATTGTTGACGTCTGTGGGAAATTTAGATTTCCTAATTCGCCGACATTCACCGTCACCTAGAGTCCATCTCGATTATTCGTCAAAACTTTCCACTCGTCGGAGTTGTGTACGTCTTTGCGATGCTGACAGAAGATCACGTGACATCCCACATCCTTTCGAACGGGGTATTTGTGAGAAAGTCACGTAGCGTTCTTCCGGTATCACCGGGGGTTCCCGCGCGATGGCCGGGGAGTAACAACGCCCTGGTGGCGTCCCTGGTTGTGGCGGTGCTGGCGGCGGGGGTACCAGCGGCGGCGGAGGGCAACGAGTCCGAGCCCGGTGCGGCCGCGCAACAGGCGACTCCACCGGTGACGCAGTTTCCGAAACCAAAGGATCCGGACGCCCCTTTACGTGAGGCGATCGCGGAGGCGAAAAAGCAGGGCAAGCCGGTGCCGGTGCCGTCGAAGGACACCGAGACGAGCTGGACCTGGGCATATCCCGACTCTCATCTCACCACGGAGACCTGGGCGGGGCCCGCGCGCGTCAAACAACCGGATGGCACGTTCCGCTGGATCGACACGACGCTTGAGGAGCGCGACGGCGCACTCCGGCCAAAGGTGTCGAAGGCGGACGTACAGATAAGCGACGGCGGTGACACGCACCTGGCGTCGCTGGAACGCGCGGACAAGGGGCAGTCGTTCGCGCTCGACTGGCCGACCATGCTCCCCAAGCCACGTGTCGAGGGCAACAAGGCGATCTACGACATCTCCGCGTCCGGCGTGAAGGCGGATCTGGTCGTCACGGCCCTGGCCACAGGCTTCCGGCACGACGTGGTGCTGCGCGAGCGGCCCACGGGCCCCGTCGAGTTCCGCCTTCCCGTCCGCGTCAAGGGCCTCAAGCTGGGAGAGACGGAGTCGGGCGGGCTGAAGCTCACCGACGCCAAGGGCAAGGTCGTCGCCTCCGCGGCCGAGCCGTTCATGACAGAGGCGCCGAGCACAGACGCGAAGTCCGCACCGAACACGCGCGGCCGGATCGACGCCGAGCTGGTCGGCAAGACCGGCGCCCAGACCCTTGTGATCAAACCGGATGCCGAGTTCCTCGCGGACAAGGACACCACCTACCCCGTCACCGTGGACCCCACGGTCTCCCTAACGCTGGCGAGGGACGTCTCGGTGCAGTCCTCCAGCTCGAGCGCCGGGGACGCGACCGGGTCGACTCTCTACGTTGGCAGCGGCACCTACTTGCAGGCGGAGCGCCGTTGCAGCGGCAGCGTGTGCACCACCACCAACAAGCTCTACCCGGACTTCTTCCGGTCCTATATCGACTTCGGCAGTGACACCGGCGCCCTGGCCGGCAAGTATGTCGACTCCGCGACCCTGCAACTGCTCGGCTCCTACACCGGTCCCTGCACGGGCCGTACTATCACCGCGTCGCCGATTACGTCCTCCTGGCTGTCCGTGTCGTACCTCCGGCGGCCGTCCACCTCGGACACGGGCACGGTCACGGTCACACCGAGCTGCGGGTCGAACGCCGTCACCAGCTTCAACGTCAGCCAGATGGTCAAGGACTGGGTGGCCGGGAGCGGGTTCTACGGCGTGGAGCTGAAGTCGGCGGAGGACTCTCGCAGCAGCTGGCCCGACGACCCGAACCCCATCACGGCCCAGTACTGGTCGTTCAACTCCACGGAGTCGGGTCAGACTCCGCCGAAGCTGAGCGTCAACTACCTGCTGCCGCCGGAGATCCCCACCGTGACAGGGGAGTCGATCGACTCGATCGCCGGCAACGACGCCATCTCGCGCACCAGCGACGTGAAGGTCAACTACTCGTCGACCTCCGTCGACGGTAAGAAGATCGACTACCTCGTGTCGATCTCCGACCCGACCACGCCCATCCCGGTGCCCACGACCAGCCCGTCACCCGACGCCAGTCCCAGCCCGAGCCCCACTCCCTCGCCGTCTCCGTCGACCACGCCCTTCCCCGGCCTGGTCGCGGCGTATGGGATGAACGAGGGCACCGGGACGGCGGTGGGCGACCAGTCGGGCACCGGCAACGCCGGTACGACGAGCGGCACGAGCTGGGCGGCCGGCAAGTTCGGCCAGGCGTTGTCGTTCAACGGCAGTTCCAGCATGGTGACCGTGCCGGACTCCCCCTCCCTGCGCCTCACGAACAAGATGACGATCGAGGCGTGGGTCAAGCCCTCCATCGCCACGAGCTGGCGCTCGGTGCTCATGAAGGAGACGTCCAGCAGCACGTCCTACGGCCTCTACTCCAACACCACCGTCGGCCGCACGTTCGTCGGGCCGACGAGCTACCTGCAGATCGGCGGCAGCGTCACCAGTGTCAGCGGCCCGAGCGCGCTGCCGACCGGCACCTGGAGCCACATCGCCAGCACCTTCGACGGCAGTGTCGTCAAGACCTACCTCAACGGCAGCGTGGTCGCCCAGAGCAACGTCAGCGGCACCCTCGCCACGAGCACCGGGCCCCTGCACATGGGTGGGAACGGCATCTGGGGCGAGTACTACGGCGGGCTGATCGACGAGGTGAGGATCTACAACGGCGTCCTCACCCAGGGGCAGATCCAGTCCGACATGAACACCGCCGTCGGCAACACGTCGACGGTGGACGACCCGCCGTCCGCTCCGGGGACGCTGAACGCAGTCGCCGGTCCCGACACCGTTGATTTGTCCTGGGGCGCGGCCAACGACGACCGCGGTACGGTCACCTACCAGGTGCACCGTTCGACGACCGCTGGCTTCACCCCGTCGGCTGCCACCCGGGTCGCCACGGTGAACGGGCTGACCTACAGCGATAGCGGTATGGTCCAGGGCCAGTACTACTACCGGATCGTGGCGGTGGACGCCGCCGGGCAGGCCGGCGCTCCCTCCAACGAGGCGGCGGGCAGGACGTCGGCGCAGCTCTTCCCGCCCGTCACCGGGTCGCCGTCCGGCCAGGTGGTGAGCAACGAGTTCAAGCTGGGCAGCCCGGACAGCTTCAAGTTCAAGGTCAAGGCCTGTCTGAGCGGCATCACCCCGCGCATGTGCAACGAAACCCCCTATTACCGCATCACCACCGATGCGCCCTACGTGCCCACGGATACGGACACTGGACTGGCGGACCCAGCCAATCCGATCCTCACCGGCATGGTCTCCCGCCCGTCCGGCGGGCCCGTCACCGCGAAGTTCTACCTGTACGAAAACGGGAATCCGGTAGGTGCGAGCCCTATCGGCAAGGTCACAGTCAATGGCGGCAATCGCGCATCGATTCGGCTCGCTGACGGTGTTGTGCAGACGGGTCACACCTACACCTGGCAGATGCAGTCATGCGTTGGTGATGAAACAGCGGCCCCCGTCTGTACCTCTAAAACCTCGCCCCTCAGTCTCGCCCTTCCGGGCGAAGGTCCTCCTCCCACCTACGCCACCACTCCGGTCACTCTTCGGCAGGACCACTTCACGGTCAAGACGGCGAAAATCGCGTCGGACGCCTGCGCTGGAACCGCATGCACGTGGGCGGACGACACCGCCATCCGCGTCGGTGGGACTAGCGGAGACAAAATGGCGAGCGTAATCAAAGTCAATCTCAGCGAAATTCCGGACGCCGCGACGACTATCGAGTCGCTTCTCGATTTCGGCACTCCCGTATGCTCGGGAGGAGTATGTCCCGCAGGCGCCACAGTCAAGATCACTCGCTTGACTGACGGCATATCGAGTGGGAGTAGCACAGCGAGTGTGGTACGTACCGCCAACCCCGCATCGGTGTACAACAAGCCTGCCGCTGACGCACGGGCGGACATCACAGGGGACGAGTATGCCTGGTTGCTCCTTGAGTCGGACATCGACCAGATCATGACCTACGGCGATACGGGACAACTGGCGCTGACGGTGAAATACCTACCGCCTGGGCCGCCCAGCAAGGTGAAGCACCTCAGCGCGCAGGCAGGTGACGGAGGCGTGATCGTCACCTGGGGCCTGCCCGACGAGACCGGATCGTTGTCCATGATTGATGGATACGACATCGAAGCCGTCGACCAGATGGGCCGCACAGTCTGGAGCGGCAAGTCCGACTTCTCGTCTCAGACGATCACAGGCCTGGACAATGGTGCGACATACACAGTTCGCGTGCGCGCTCGTACGCATGTCGGTGCAGGCGATTGGGAGACCGCCATCGCCACCCCCGTCACCCTGACGCCCGTCGGTGGGAACTGTACGGCGACCACTGCGTCACTAGTCAACCGGGTTAAGTCGTACTACAACATTCAGAACTCTGTCCTGCAAGGCGATCAACCGGATGTTTGGTCGGCGGGCGCTACTCCGGATAACCCTCTGAGTGCCAAACTTGCGTTGACCAACTCAACTCTCGTCAATACGAAGGCTGCGATGGATGCGGCGGGGGCGAGCCGGGCCGATGCCGATGTTACTGTCACTGATGCGGTGGCGTACAACGCGGTCGACGGCATGATTCATCTTCGTGCGCACGTTGAGCAGCGCTGGACCACCGTGAACACCGACAACTCCGGGAACGCCAGGGAAAGGCAGGAGAGCAGCGAGGGTGACTACGAATACGTCGGAGGATCATGCGGAGACACCAAGCTCGTCTCGGTCGTGCCCGAGGTAGACCTACAGGCCGGCGACCTGGTGCTGGACGGCGGGTGCAACTATCAGGGCGAGTGCACAAGCGGCGGTAGCCCGCAGGTCGCCGGTGCGGCAGGCGTTTCACCGGAACCGAACGTCCTGGACAGCTACCAGCATAACTGCACCAATAGCTCGTGCTGGATCAGCGTCTATGGCAAGGATACAAAGATCAAGGGTCTGAAAATCGAAGTGGTCGGCAACCTCCGCTGGCACTCCTACGGACAAGGGCAGGGTATGAATCCGCTGCCCGAACGGCTGGATCTCTTCGATCACAATGCGACTGCTATGATCACCGCAACAGAGGCCTTTAAGAAGAACAACAAGGCAATGCTTAAATCTATAGAGCTAGGACTCACGAGTACGGCCAGCTTCCAAATCGTTCAGGGGAGTCTGTCCGTCTCCTGGCCGCCGGGAGGAAGTGCGAGTGAGAGTCGGGACGCGGAGTCCTATTCCGTGTCGAGCTCCCCAGGAAAGCTGATGGTCAGGTTCCCTGCGGTTCCGCCCTACGGCGTGGTGCTCGATTGCGACACGACCGCCGGCATTCAATGCGGATTCTCCAAGGTGATGCAGCTGGTACTGGCCACGGTCACCATAAATGGGAAACAGGACCGTGCAATGCAGCCGGTCCGAGCTCACTCGCCATGGCAGTGGGCCTGGACCGGGTGGGACTGAGATGGTCGGCCGCGCCGGGCGGAGAACCGTCCGGCGCGGCTTCCTGGCCGATTTAGTGAGAGATTTGAACGTAATGACCAATTATGGCGATTCCGGAATATTTATGCCCGATACATCCAATCGCACAGTGCGGCGCCGGGCTCGGGGGCTCCGGCTGGTTGGTGTCCTGATGATCGCTCTGGTCGCCCCTGTGCTCCTTTATTCTATTCAGGATCCAGCACAGATTCGTCTCAGATGGGGAAACGCGTTGCAAGTGGCATATCCGGAGTATCGAGTATGCGTTGACGGAATAGACGACGTCGGTAGATCTCCACTCTCCATGTCACTCACCGCCTACGTTGAACCCGTCTCACCTGTCTTCGGTCCTGGGCGGCCTCATGAGATCACGCAGATCTTCTGGGGTGATGTCGTTGGCGGTTCCGTACTCCCGGGTACCCGCATGACTCCCGCGCTTCGCGGGTTTCGCGGTGGAGACGGTCCCAGTCCAGCGGCGAAGGTTGACTCCAGGGCTAGGCTCCGGGAACTGGCTGAGAAGGGCGATTCCGTCGCTTTGGTTTCACTCACCTATCCACTGACGGAGTCGGTGCTGGAGTCCGAAGTAACGGATTTCTCCGCGCCGGCGGCCAGATCGTTCGTGTTCTCCGGCCTCCCCGCGCCAGGAAGTAAGCCGGTTTTCTGGCGCGCCGGTTTCGTAGGCTGTTTCCCTCCTGGTCTGTCGTCAGCCCAGTCCGGCTCCGTCACCAGTCAGCTTCGCGAATGGGTGGGCAGTCTGGGGAAAGGTGACGAGAGATCCTTGAGCCGCTTTGGTCTCAACCTCACCGCGCTCCAAAATGCCGCCCGCGAAGGAAGGATCTATGGCCTCATCCTCACGGGATGGCGTATGGATCAGTTACTCAGCCTGCTCGACAAACCAAGCGTCCGCAGCATCGATGTCGTCGGCTGATGTCACGGAAAAGGAGGGCGCGGCGACGCGGAAGTTCGGCCTCGCTCCGGGGGATCGGTTACAGGGCCGTTGCGTTCTCGGATCATGAGATGACAGGACGGCATAGCGGGGTCCTGGCCGCTGATTTCGCCTTTTGAACGACAAGTGCGATCCCTGATGATCGTGGGTGCCATCGTCACGATCTATGCCATCACCGACCTGAACCCTGTGAAGGCACCACAGTGCAGATCGCCGCGCTCATCCGCGGCCACTGGTCAGTGGAGGCTCTGCACCACACCCGCGACGCCGCCTACCGTGAAGACCACTCCAAAGTCCGCACCGGTACCGCCCCACGGGCCATGGCGACCTTCCGCAACCTCGCGATCGGCCTGGCCCCGAATGATCGGCTGGGACAACATCGCAGCAGCCGTCGACCACTACCGCGCCCATCCCGACGACAGCCTCCAACTCATCTGTCTCGCCAACCGGGAAGGGGAGAACGCGGGCCTGTCCAATCATCAACGGCTCTGTCTCTTTCGGTGGTGACGGAGCGTTGACAGTTGGAGGACAAGACCCCTGTACTGGCCCAGCGGCGTGACCTGCTATAAGCGTGATCGACCCCAATGTGACGACGACGACCAGCTGTCGCAGTTCCGCAGCTGGGTAGCCGCCCTGAGGGTCGACGATGGCACCATGCTCAAATCGATGGGTCTCGATCTGTCGCGGTTACGATCCGCTGCCTCCGCGGGGCTCGTCGACGGATGGATCGCGTACGGCCAGCCCGAGGTGGTGCGGCCCAGCATCGCGGGGCCGTTGGTGAAGGCCGCCGACATCGCTGACATCACACCTGTTCGCGACAGGGATCAGGTGGTCGTGCGTGCCCGTTGCCGGACCGTCGCTGACCAGCATGTCCCCCGGTTCTTGGAGCGGTGGGACCCCGCTGCCTCTGTGATCGAACGAGGATTTCACGGCCTTCCACCTATCGGAGTTCGGCTAAGTGGCTCGGGGTGAGAACTCCCCGGGCAACGCGGTGGCGACGCCACCGCGTGGCGGGCGCGCCACCACCGTGATGCTGGGCCTGCGGTTCTCGACCGCCGAGGCACGGGCCTCATGCGTCGTCGTCGACCGCGCCCTGCGCACTGGGCGCGGCCTCCTTCGCCCCGCTGCTGAAGGCGTCGACCTGACGTGTGCCGGGTCTTGATGTGGCACTGCCGGTCACCGAGGGGCCGGAAAGACGCCGGTGCAGGGCGGGCTTCGGACTGATCCTGCCCGAAAACGGGCAGGAAACTTGTTAGTCGGCATCAGCACTGCGTTAGGGTCCTGCTCTGTGTCCACGGCACGGAATCCCTTCGAGGATCTGATCGGCCACCTCACCCGGACCACGTCGCTGGGACCGGGGGAGGCGGCCCGCGTGGTGGCCGACGTTCTGGCGTACTTCGGCGAGCCCGCGGAAGAGTACGTGCGGCGCCGCCACGGCGAACTCAAGTCGAGGGGGCTGACCAACGACCAGATCTTCCCCAGAATCTCCGCCGAGCTCGCGGGAAGACGTGTCGCGGCACCGGAGCTGACCCTGCGTCAGCTCCGGCGGATCGTTTACGGATAGGAGCGGTTATGTGCGGAATCGTCGCTTACGTCGGGCCGAAGGATGCGGCGCCCATCCTGCTCGAAGGTCTCCAGCGGCTGGAGTACCGGGGCTACGACTCGGCCGGCCTCGCCGTCGTGAACGCCAAGAGCCTCAAGACGCGCAAGGTCAAGGGCCGGGTCGCCGACCTGGCGGCGGCGGTGCCCGCCAAGTTCAAGGGCACGATCGGCATCGGCCACACCCGCTGGGCCACCCACGGCGCGCCGAGTGACGTGAACGCGCACCCGCACCTCGACCAGGAGCAGCGCATCGCCGTCGTGCACAACGGCATCATCGAGAACGCCGACGAGCTGCGCCGCCGCCTGGAGGGCGAGGGCGTGAAGTTCGAGAGCGAGACCGACAGCGAGGTGCTCTCGCAGCTCATCGGGCGGATGGTCAAGGAGACCGAGTCGCTGCGGGAGGCCGTGCTGCGGGCGCTGAAGAGCGTGGTCGGCACGTACGGCATCGCCGTGATCGACGAGCAGCGCCCCGGCGAGATCGTGGTGGCCCGCAACGGCAGCCCGATCGTGCTCGGCCTCGGCGAGAAGGAGATGTTCGCCGCGTCCGACGTCGCCGCGCTCATCCGCTACACGCGCCAGGTCGTCCACCTGGAGGACGGCGAGCTGGCGGTCATCAAGGCCGACGGGTTCAACACGTTCACCAGTGACGCCAGGGAGACGGCCAAGGAGCCGTTCACGGTCGACTGGGACGCCGGGCACTACGACAACGGTGGCTACGAGCACTACCTGCTCAAGGAGATCTCCGAGCAGCCCGACACGGTCGCCCGCACGCTGCGCGGCCGCATCGACGACCGGTTCCACATCGCCCACCTCGGCGGCCTCAACATGGACGCCCGCGAGATCCGTTCCTTCCGCCGCGTGAAGATCATCGGCTGCGGGTCCGCGTACTACTCGGGGCAGATGGGCGCGCAGCTCATCGAGGAGCTGGCCCGCATCCCCGCCGACGCCGAGCCCGCCTCCGAGTTCCGCTACCGCAGCCCCGTCGTGGAGCCCGACACGCTGTACGTCGCGATCAGCCAGTCGGGTGAGACGTACGACACGCTCGTGGCGGTGCAGGAGCTCAAGCGCAAGGGCGGCCGGGTGCTCGGCATCGTCAACACCGTCGGCAGCGCCATCGCCAGGGAGACCGACGGCGGCATCTACCTGCACGCCGGTCCCGAGGTCTCGGTGGCCTCGACCAAGGCGTTCACCTCCACGGCCGTGGCGTTCGCGCTGCTCGCCCTGCACCTCGGCCGCGTACGCGACCTGTCGCCGGCCGACGGGCGCAGGATCTGCGAGGGCCTGCGCCGGCTGCCCGAGCAGATCAAGGAGATCCTCACGCTGGAGGACCGGATCAGGGAGCTGGCGAAGAAGTACGCCGACTCGCCGGGCATGATGTTCGTCGGCCGGGTGCGCGGCTACCCGGTGGCCCGCGAGGGCGCCCAGAAACTCAAGGAGATCTCCTATGTCCACGCCGAGGCGTACCCGGCGAGCGAGCTCAAGCACGGCCCGCTCGCGCTGATCAGCCCCGAGCTGCCGACGGTCGCGATCGTCCCGGACGACGAGCTGCTGGACAAGAACCTCACCACGCTGGGCGAGATCCGGGCCCGGCACGGGCGCATCCTCATGGTCGGCCACCGCACCTCCGAGGCGGCCGACGACTGCATCGTGGTGCCCAAGAACGAGGTCGAGCTCGACCCCATCCTGCTCACGATCCCGCTGCAGCTGTTCGCCTACCACGCCGCCGTCGCCCTCGGCCGCGACGTCGACCGCCCGCGCAACCTCGCCAAGAGCGTGACGGTCGAGTAGGACCCGTTCATCCCGTACGGCCCGCGCCCGCCCGGCGCGGGCCGTACGGGCGTGCGTGCGCGAGTGTCCGGCGCGGAGGGGTATCGATCGCCGCAGCCCTAACGTCCGTTATGTGGTGACATGGTGTAGTTACTCATAGTCTGTGCGTGTAAGGGACTCTTCGGGCAGGAGGGTGCCGACATGCGACGCCGTACGGTCCTCGCGCTGGGGGTCCTGGCCCTCGCGGGCGCGTGCGGCGTCCAGGCGCCGCCGCGCCGGTGGGGGGAGTTGTCCCTGACCGTCCCCCGTCCGCCGGGCGGGTGCGGGGACGGCGTCGCCGCCGGGTTCAAGGCCCTCGTCGAGGGGCGGGGCTGGGCCCGGGCCGTCCAGATCAGGTGGGAGGCCGGCGGCGGGGCGGCCCTCGCCCGGCCGGCCGGGCCGCGGACCGGCCTGGTGGTCGCCGATTCCGCGTTGCTCGCCGCCTGCGCGCTGGCCCGCGACCCGCTCCTGGTCGCCAGGGCCGTCCCGCTCGCGCGGCTGGCGGGGGAGTGGGAGGTGCTCGTCGCCTCGCCCGAATCGGGCTACCGCACGTTCGAGCAGTTCGCCGCCGCGCTGCTGCGCCACCCGGGCGGCCCCAGGGTGGCCGGCGGCGCCGACCGGGGGCCGGAGCACCTGCTGCTCGGTATGACCGCGCAGGGCCTGGGGGCCGACCCGCGGCTGCTCGACTACGTCGCGTTCGGCAGCAGAGCGCAGGCCGTCGCCGCGGTCCTCGACGGGCGGGTCGCGCTCGGGTTCGGCAGCAGGCGCGAGGTCGCCCCCCACGTCCGCGCCGGACGGCTGCGGCCGCTCGCCGTCTCCTCCGCCGAACGGCTGCCCGGGGTGGACGCGCCGACGCTGTCGGAGTCGGGCGTACGCGTCGTGTACGCCGACTGGACCGGGCTGGTCGCTCCGCGCGGCACGCCCGGGCAGGACGCCCTGCTCGACCTGTGCCGGGCCGTCACCGCCACCCCGGGGTGGCGGAGCCTGTGCGAACGCAACGACTGGACGCCGATGTGGCTCGACGGCGACGACTTCCGGCAATGGCTGACCGGCGAGGCGCGCCGAACGGCCCTGCTGCTCAATGATCTCGGACTCCGCTGAAAAGCACAACTTGTGGGGGCAGTTGCGGGAAGGGCCACAAGATGTAGGATCCATCGCGTCGCTGGTTCACCTTGGTGAGGCAAGAGGGAACCCGGTGCGAATCCGGGACTGCCCCGCAGCGGTGAGCGGGAACGACCGCCGTCACACGGCACGGTGTCTGCATGCACCATGTCGTGAAGCACTGGGCGCCGGCGCGCCCGGGAAGCGACGGCCAGTAGGACCGGCGGGCGCGAGCCCGGCCGGACGCCCGCGAGTCCGAAGACCTGCCGGTGACGCGCGCGCATGGGCGCGCGCCCCGCGCCGGGCCCCGAGGGAGGGCTCGCCGCCGTCCGCCACGGGCCACCTGCTGGCCTCTCGTGCGCGTGCGCCGCGGCATGCCCCTCCTCCGGTCCGGCCGGGCCAGGAGACGACGAGGAGAGGGCATCTGATGACGATCACCGACCCGGTCTCCGCGTCCGCGGACCCCGTGTCAGGGGAAGGCGGCGCGCGGGACGCGGCGGCCGTGTGGCAGGCCATCGAGGAGGCGGCGGCCGGGGTCATCGCCGACCCGGAGAACTCGCGCCGGGCGGCCCGGCTGCTGAGCGGGCTGATCGCGGAGGAGGCGGCGGCCGAGGGGGTGCGCGCGTTCTCCGAGTCGGTCGCGGCCGCCCACGCGGCCGGGCTGCTGGGCGACGCCGTCGCCGCGTTCGTGGCCGACGAGGCCGGGGCGCTCGACGCGTTGATCGACACGGCGGCCGACGACCGGTTCGAGTACTTCGGGCTGCGCACGGTCTACGACCGCTACCTGCTGCGCCACCCGGTCACCCGGCGCGTGCTCGAACGCCCGCAGCACTTCCTGCTGCGGGTCGCCTGCGGCCTGTCGGCCACGGTGGCCGAGGCGGCCGAGCTGTACGGCCTGATGTCCACGCTGGCCTACCTGCCCAGCTCGCCGACGCTGTTCAACTCGGGCGCGCGTCGGCCGCAGTTGTCGTCGTGCTTCCTGCTCGACTCGCCCCGCGACGAGCTGGAGAGCATCTACGAGCGGTACGGCCAGGTGGCCCGGCTGTCGAAATACTCCGGCGGCATCGGCGTCGCCTGGACGCGGGTGCGCTCGCGCGGCTCGCTGATCCGGGGCACCAACGGCCTGTCCAACGGCATCGTCCCCTGGCTGCGCACGCTCGACGCCTCGGTGGCGGCCGTCAACCAGGGCGGCAGGCGCAAGGGCGCCGCCTGCGTCTACCTGGAGACCTGGCACGCCGACATCGAGGAGTTCCTGGAGCTTCGCGACAACACGGGCGAGGAGTCGCGCCGCGCCCACAACCTCAACCTGGCCAACTGGGTGCCCGACGAGTTCATGCGCCGGGTCGAGGCGGACGGCACGTGGTCGCTGTTCGACCCCAAGAAGGCCCCCGAGCTGACCGACCTGTGGGGCGAGGCGTTCGACGCCCGCTACCGCGAGCTGGAGGCCGCCGGGCGATACGTCCGGCAGGTGCCGGCCCGGGCCCTGTACGCCCGGATGATGCGTACGCTCGCCCAGACCGGCAACGGCTGGATGACGTTCAAGGACGCCGCCAACCGCACCTCCAACCAGACCGCGCTGCCCGGCAACGTCATCCACCTGTCCAACCTGTGCACCGAGATCCTGGAGGTCACCAGCGACGGGGAGACGGCCGTGTGCAACCTCGGCTCGGTCAACCTCGCCGCGCACCTGACCCCCGAGGGCGACGCCGTCGACTTCGGCAGGCTGCGCGCCACGGTCCGCACCGCCGTACGGTTCCTGGACCGGACGATCGACCTCGGCTTCTACCCGACGCCGGAGGCGGAGGCGGCCAACCGGAAGTGGCGGCCGGTGGGGCTCGGCGTCATGGGCCTCGCCGACGTGTTCTTCGCGCTGCGCCTGCCGTTCGACTCACCCGGGGCACTGGCGCTGTCCACCCGCGTCGCCGAGGAGATCGCGCTCGCGGCGTACGGCACCTCGGCCGACCTGGCCGTCGAGCGCGGGCGCCACCCGGCGTACGAGCAGACGCGGGCGGCGGGCGGCGTCCTGCACCCGGACCACTACCCGTGCTCCCCGGCGCACCCGGAGGAGTGGGCGGCGCTGCGGGCCAGGATCGCGGAGACCGGGCTGCGCAACTCCCTGCTGGTCGCGATCGCGCCGACGGCCACGATCGCCTCGATCGCCGGCTGCTACGAGTGCGTCGAGCCGCAGGTGTCCAACGTCTTCAAGCGGGAGACGCTGTCGGGAGAGTTCCTCCAGGTCAACCGGTATCTCGTCCGCGACCTCCAGTCGCGGGGCCTGTGGACCCGGCCGACGCGCGACGCGATCAAGCTCAACGACGGCTCGATCCAGGACATCCCCGCCATCCCCGGCGAGCTGAAGACGCTCTACCGCACCGCCTGGGAGCTTCCCCAGAAGGCGCTGATCGACATGGCCGCCGCGCGGCAGCCGTACATCGACCAGTCGCAGTCCCTCAACCTCTTCCTGGCCGCCCCCACCATCGGCAAGCTCTCCTCGATGTACGCCTACGCCTGGCGGTCGGGCCTGAAGACCACCTACTACCTGCGCTCCCGCCCGGCGACGCGGATCGCCCAGACGACCGTGCCGGCCGTCACCCCCGCCGTGCCCGATGAAGGGGCCGTCGCCTGCTCCCTGGAAAACCGCTCCCTTGAGAACCCGGAGATCTGCGAGGCATGCCAATGAGAACGATGCTGCTCGACCCGGGCATGGATCTGACCCTGCGCCCGATGCGCTACCCCGGGTTCTACGAGAGGTACCGCGCGGCGATCAGGAACACCTGGACGGTCGAGGAGGTCGACCTCGCCTCCGACCTCGCCGACCTCGCGACCCTCGACGAGGGGGAGCGGCACCTGATCAACCGGCTCGTGGCGTTCTTCGCGACCGGGGACTCGATCGTGGCCAACAACCTGGTGCTGAACCTCTACCAGCACGTGAACGCCCCGGAGGCGCGGCTCTACCTGAGCCGCCAGCTGTTCGAGGAGGCGGTGCACGTCCAGTTCTACCTGACCCTGCTGGACACCTACCTGCCCGACCACGACGAGCGGGTCAAGGCGTTCGCCGCGGTCGAGCACATCCCGTCGATCCGCGACAAGGCCGAGTTCTGCTTCCGCTGGATCGACTCGATCAGCGAGCTGAGCCGGCTGGAGACCCGGGAGGACCGGCGGGCCTTCCTGCTCAACCTCATCTGCTTCGCCGCCTGCATCGAGGGGCTGTTCTTCTACGGCGCCTTCGCGTACGTCTACTGGTTCCGCTCGCGCGGCCTGCTCGGCGGCCTGGCGACCGGCACGAACTGGGTGTTCCGCGACGAGTCGATGCACATGGAGTTCGCCTTCGACGTGGTGGACACCGTACGCCGCGAGGAGCCGGACCTGTTCGACGACGAGCTGGCGGCCCGGGTGACGCGGATGCTGGAGGAGGCGGTCGCCGCCGAGCTCGCCTTCGCCCGCGACCTGTGCGGCGACGGGCACGGCGTGATGAGCGCCGGCAACATGCGGCGCTACCTGGAGTACGTCGCCGACCGCAGGCTCGCCCGGCTCGGCCTGCCCGTCCGGTACGGCACGGACAACCCCTTCCCGTTCATGGAGTTCCAGGACGTGCAGGAGCTGGCGAACTTCTTCGAGCGCCGGGTCTCGGCCTACCAGGTGGCCGTCGAGGGTGACGTCAGTTTCGACGAGGCCTTCTGATCTGTCTGTTTTCGGCGCTCCCGAAAAGGGCAAAGGGAACCCCATGACGACGACAGGGGGCGCCGTCACAGCGGCAGCGTGGAACTGGGCGACCTTGGCGATCGCCGTGACCGCCGCGATCGTCGCGGTGGAACTGGTCCGGCGGGTGCTGAAATCACGCCTCATAGGGGAGCGATGGGCGCTCGCCGGGCCGTTCGCGCGCCGGTGCACCTGGCCGGGGTTCGCCTCGGCCGTGGTGGGCACCGTCAAGGCCGCCTACGACCCGGACATGCCCGGGTCGGACTCGCGCGGCTTCCAGCAGATGCTCTCGCTGCTGCTGATCGCCTGCGTGACCTGGCTGCTGATCCAGGCGGCGTACGCGGTGACCGACGTCGTCCTCGACCGGCTCACGCGGGTCGAGGGCGAGCGCAACCGCCGCGCCCGGCGCATCCGCACCCAGATCGCGCTGGTGCGCCGGGTGTCGGCGGCGGTCGTCGTGGTGCTCGCGCTGGGGGCGATGCTGTTCACGTTTCCGCAGGTGCGAGCCCTGGGCGCGGGGCTGCTCGCCTCCGCGGGGATCGCCGGCGTGGTGGGAGGCATCGCGGCCCAGTCCACGCTCGGCAACATGCTGGCCGGGCTACAGCTGGCCTTCAGTGACGCGCTGCGGCTCGACGACGTGGTCGTGGTGGAGGACGAGTGGGGCCGCATCGAGGAGCTGACCCTCACCTATGTGGCGCTGCGCCTGTGGGACGAGCGGCGGCTCATCCTGCCGGTGTCCTACTTCACCGCCAACCCCTTCGAGAACTGGACGCGCCACGAGAGCCGCATCCTCGGCAGTGTGTACCTCCGCGTGGACTGGTCGATCCCGGTCGAGGAGGTCCGCACCGAGCTCTACCGGGCGCTGCGGGAGAACCCGCTGTGGGACCAGAAGGACTGGACGCTGCAGGTCACCGACATCACCCCGGAGGGACTGGTCGAGCTGCGCGCGCTGATGAGCGCGGCCGACTCGGCGAGCGCCTTCGACCTGCGCTGCGACATCCGGGAGCACCTGGTGAAGTTCATCCGCGAGAAGTACCCCGAGAGCCTGCCACGCCTGCGCCTCGAAACCCCGGCACGCTGAGCGTCTCGTCCGGTCTCTCGAACCGGGCCGTGCGACTGGCGGCGGTGTCAGGGGGTGCTGGACGGGCGCAGGAGCCTGCTCGCGCCCGCGATGAGCGCGGTCGCGAGGATCCACCCGGCCGCGACCAGCCCGTTCGCCAGCCACTGGGTCCATCCGGCCGGCTCCCAGGCGCCCCGCTGCTCGAACACGCTCACCGGCACGAGCAGGTCGAGCGTGTAGACGAACGCGTTGAAGTGGCGCGACTCGTCCAGCCCGATCTGATGCGGTGGCCACCGCGTGAAGATCGCCGTGCCCGTCGCGAGGAGCAGCGCGGCCCACAGGCCGGCGAGCCAGGGCCGGTAGCCGTACCCGACGAGCCCGTCGAGCAGGCGGCCCCACAGCCGCCCGGGCAGCCGCAGCGTACGCCGCCGCGCCCGCTGCCGGGCCAGCAGCACCCGGCGCGCGTCCGGCTCGTGCCCGATGCGCCGGCAGTAGGCCGCCAGCTGCTCGTACGGCTGGGGCAGGTAGCCTCCGGGGTCGCGCCGCAGCCAGGAGAGCCGGTCCGCGAGGGTCGCGGGCCCGCGCAGCGACTCGTACGTCAGCCCGTTGAGCCGCACGTCGCCCGGGTAACTCTCCGGACGGTCGAACAGCACCCCCAGACGTGAGTAGCCGAGGTTGACCTCGCCCTCGATCGACTCGGGTAACAGGATGAGCTCGTCGGCCTGCATGTGGCTCAGGTGCAGCACCCGGCCCGGCGCCCGCAGCACCGCGCCGTGGAACGACAGGACCCCGCCGATGCGCGCGCCGCGCAGCCGTACGGTGCCGTCGGCGGTGAAACCCGCGCCGAGTTCGGCCGCGGCGGCCTGCAGGTGGTCGGCGTGGACGGCGGGCGTGCCGCCCACCGTCACGACGGCGCCTTGGAGGTAGAGCCCGCTGGAGAAGCGTGCGCCGATCAGCCGCAGCCCGCCGGTGGCCCGCATGTCGCGCAGGAAGGCGCTGCCGTCCACCACGAGCCCGCCGGCCCACAGCGCGACCGACTCCCAGGTCCGCGGCTCCTCCGATCCCTCCGGCCCGTTCCAGCCGCCCAGCTCCCACGGCGCCGCCGCCGGCGCCCGGTACGGCATGGCGCCGGGGGTGCCCAGCCGGGTGCCGGAGAGCCGGAGCTGCCCGGTCACGTGGGCGTTGTCCAGGCGCACCCCCGCGTGGACGACCGATCCGTCGAGGTCGAGGAGCCCGTCGACCGTGGCGCGGCTGGCGCGGAAGTGGAGGACGTCGCAGCGTCGCAGCCGTACGCCCCTGGTCTTGGCGTCGGCGAGCGAGACCGTTCCGGCGATGTGGCAGTCGAGCAGATGGACCTTCGTCTCGATCGTGGCGTCGGACAGGTTGAGATCGCCGGCGATCCGGGCCCCGGCGAGCCGGACACCCGGCACCGAGGACGATCCGCCGGCGGTCCGGTCGAGCACCAGGGCGGAGATCACCTCGGCGCGGACCACCCGGGAGCGGCCCCACGTGCCGCCGGACGAGGAGTCCGTCTCCCGGCCGTGGCGGAGGTCGACCCAGGCGCCGGTGGGGTAGGCGTCCCACAGGCGTCGCTCGGCGGGGGTGAGCCGGCGGAAGGGGGGCCGTGATCTTCCCATGGGCCGACGATACCGTCGATCTTCGCGAGGGCCGGCGCCGCGGCGGACCGGCCCGCCTGCCGCGGAGAGCGTGACACCGGGGAAGAGGGAGCGTCATGGGCAACCATCCGAACGGGCGCGTGCGGGCGCGCTCGCTGGGCGTCGTCGTCGGCCCGTCGCCGACCGGCCCGCTGAACGCGATCACCGACGTCGACGGGGTCCTGGTGGGTCACACCACGATCGACGACGGCGCCGACCTCCACACCGGGGTCACCGCCGTCGTCCCCCACCAGCTGATCGCCGGGCGCCGGGGGCTGCCCGCGGCCGTCTACGCCGGCAACGGGTACGGCAAGCTGGTCGGCTCGACCCAGATCGACGAACTCGGCGTGCTGGAGTCACCCGTCGTCCTGACCGCCACGTTGTCGGTGTTCCGGGCCGCCGACGCGCTGCTCACCTATCTCATGGACCGCCGCCCGGACGGACTCTCCTTCAATCCCCTGGTGGGAGAGACCAACGACGGCTTCCTGTCCGACATCCGGCGCCGCCCGATCACCGAACGGCACGTTCTCGACGCGCTGGAGGGAGCGTCCGGCGGGCTGCCCGGGGAGGGCTGCGTGGGGGCGGGGACCGGGACGACGGCCCTGGGGTTCAAGGCCGGCATCGGCACCTCCTCCCGGCGGCAGGTGGTGGACGGGGCTCAGGTCACGGTCGGCGTGCTCGTCCAGGCCAACTTCGGCGGCGTGCTGACCGTCCGCGGTGTCCCGATGCCGGTCGGCGAACTCATCCCGGGGGCCGTTCGGCACGAGCAGACCGGCGGCTCCTGCATGATCGTGGTGGCCACCGACGCGCCGCTCGACGCGCGCCGGCTCGGCCGCCTCGCCCGCCGGGCGGTCTTCGCGATGGGCCGTGTGGGCGCGTCGTACTCCAACGGCAGCGGCGACTACGCGATCGCCTTCACCACGGCGTCGCCGCGGCTCCCGCTCGTGCCGGACGAGGCGCTGAACCCCGTCTTCGCCGGGGTCATGGACGCGGTCGAGGAGGCACTGCTCAACTCCCTGTTCACCGCGACCACGACCACCGGTTTCCGCGGCCGGACGAGCCATGCGGTCCCCTACGACCGGCTCCCGGGCGCGGCCGGCCGGACCACGCCCGCCTGAGCGCCGCCGGCACGGCCACGCGGAGCGGTTAGGAGCCGCAGTCGCAGCAGCACCCGTCCCCGCAGCAGCAGCCGTCTCCACAGCAACCGTCGCCGGAGCAGCAGTCGGAGCATGCCGAGCAGCCGTCGCAGCATCCCGAGCAGTCGGGGCAGCAGTCGCACCGGTCGCAGAAGCAGCGGTCGTGCCACGGCGCGCTCCGGTAGGTGCTCCACGGAGGGCGGTAGAGCCCGCAGGTCAGGAAGATCGCCGCTCCGGCGGCGGCCGTCAGCGCGATCCCCGGGGGTACGCCCGGCGGCCGCCCGAGGGGTTCGGGCGGCCCGTCGGGCGGGGCGCCGGACGGCGCCGTGGGGGATTCCCCGGCCGGCGCGTGGCGCGTCGAGCAGGCGGCGCCGTGGGCGCGCGTCCCGAAGGCCCGGTCGACGGCACGCCGGGTCTCGCCGCACAGCAGCGCCTCGACCAGGTGCCGCTCCTCCAGATCGAGGTCGCGTACGGCGAGGCGCAGGCCGTGCAGCGCCTCCTCGCACACGCGCCGCGCCTGTGCGGGGGAGGTGCCGGTCGCGTCGAGGGGGTTGTACGCCCCGCGCGCCCGGTCCTCGGCGAGGTCCTCCACCGCGTCGATCACGTGCGCGATCCGGCCGAAGAAGCGCCCGGCCTCGCGCAGGCTCTCGGCGTTGCCGGGCCGGCCCGCGAGCACGGCCGTGTGCGCGAAGGCCGCGGCCACGGCGGTCTCGGTGGGCTCGGTGACGTCGAGCAGGGCGCGCCCGGGGGACGCCTCCAGCAGCGCCTGGCGGGCGGAGACCTCGGTCAGGACGGTCGTGTCGAAGCCGATCGCCTCCGCGCCGCGCCGGGCGGCGGAGGCCCAGGCGGCGGCCGTCGCGCGCATCGGGACGCCGGCCACGCGCCGGGCCGCGATCCCGTCGCCGTCGGACGCGTGGTCGCGGATCTTGCCGGCGGCCAGGGCCAGCGAGACCACGGCGGCCAGGCGGGCGCCCCGGTCGTCCGACCGCACCACCTCCGCCGAGCGGAAGCCGCGCAGCGCGCAGGGCCCGGCGGTCCGCCGGTTCGGCCCGCCCCCCGTCCGTGGCTGTGTTCGTGGTTGGGCCCGCGATTGGGCCTCGGTCAGCACGGACAGGATGAGGCCGTCGTAGTTGGTCGCCATGCGGGCCAGCTGCCCGTGCCGGTCCCGCAACGTCAGGCAGAGCCCGCACAGGTGCGCGCGCCAGGCTTCGTGGACGGACGGGCAGGAGTGGCGGGCACACGGCCGGAGGATCCCGAACACCCAGAGACTCCTTGGGGGTCATGCGTACGGGATCATCCCGTTGCGCGGCGATTATGCCATCAGGGGCCGGGACCCTGCCGGAGGAGCCGGGCGGGCGGCCTGCACAATCGAGGAATGGAAGTTACCGACGGGTTCGAACTGACCATCGAGCAGTACGTCGCCACCCTCACCCTCAACCGGCCCGCCAAGCGCAACGCCGTGACCGCGGCCATGTGGCGGGCCCTGCCGGGCATCCTGGCGGATCTCGCCGCGGACCCGAAGGTACGTGTCCTCGTCCTTACCGGAGCCGGGGAAACTTTCTGTTCTGGTGCCGATATTTCGGAAATTCATGAGCTTGGGGATAACAACGATGACACCGGTCTCACCGTTGTCGCGGAGCGCGCGCTGGTGACCTTTCCCAAACCCGTGATCGCGATGATCGAGGGATACTGCGTCGGCGGCGGATGCCAGCTCGCGCTCGCGTGCGATCTGCGCGTCGCGGCGGCCGGGGCCCGCTTCGGCGTCACCCCGGCCAAGCTCGGGATCGTCTACCCGCTCAGCTCCACGCGGCGGCTCGCCGAGATCGCCGGGCCCGCCACGGCGAAGCTCCTGCTCTTCTCGGCCGAGCTCATCACCGCAGATCACGCCTTGCGTACCGGCCTCGTCGACGAGGTGTGCCCGCCGGAGGATCTGCGCGAGCGCGTGTACGGCCTGGCGGCCACGATGGCCGGCAGGTCCCGGCTCACGCTGGCGGCCGCCAAGCAGATCATCGACGGCCGGGCCGGGGAGGCCGAGGTGCGCGCCTGGCAGCGGGAGGCGCGGGAGAGCGGCGAATTGGCCGAAGGCGTCCGGGCATATCGGGAGGGGCGTTCCCCTGGATTCTCTTGGGATGCAAAATAGGCATAAACGGGACTCGCAGTGGTAATGACCCTGTGAGGTGTGAGATGTCGCAGAATCTATTCGCCAGGCTCGCTCGCTGGCTGGGACTAGACAGGAATCCGCTTCGGCGCCGGTGCGACCGGGTCGAAGCGGTGGTCCGGCTTGCCGCGGTGCTGGGAGTCGTGGTCGCGATCGTGTTCGGCGTGATGCTCGGCATCCGCGAGTACGGCAAGGGCCTGAGGACCGAGGCCCAGCAGGCGCACGACCGGCATCAGGTCGTCGCCACGCTGACGGGCGATGTGACGGCGCCCCGGCTGTCGGTGGCCGGAGCGGCGGTGGGGCACGCCCAGGCCGCCTGGGTGGCCCCCGACGGCACGGCGAAGGCCGGGGTCATCGAGGTCCCTCCCAGCAGGCGGGCGGGCGACACGGTGCGCATCTGGACCGACGACGACGGCGTGATCGCGCCCCGGCCACAGGACCGGGAGACCACGGTGGTCGCCGCGCTGACCGTCGGCACGGGCGTGCCGCTGGCCGCCGCCGCGATCCTCGCGCTGCTGGCCACCTGCACCCGCCTGGTCAACCAGCGCCGGGCCCGCAGGGTGTGGGAGGCCCAGTGGACCGTGGTCGAGCCCATGTGGCGGATCAACGGCCGCTGAGCGCGCTCACGACGCAGGGCCCACGACGCAGGGCCCACGACGCAGGGCCCACGACGCAGGGCCCACGACCGACGCAACGCTTCGTGACGCCCTGGCAGGCGCACGTGATCCTCGTGGGTGACGTGGAAGATGCCGGCCGGGTCTTCGGCCGCCTCGACGGTGCCTGAGCGACCGCTGTGGGGCTCGTATTCCTCCCACCCCCGCACAGGGGTCTCAGCGGGCAGGCCGTAGGTCGCCTCGTAGGCGCGCGCGGCCGGAGGTCCCGCCGGGTGAAAGTTTCAGCGACAAGACGTGCGGCGAGCGCCGATCGTCACCGGAAACCGCTCTGACCACCACCACCTACGCCCGGACACGGTGCCGTCGCCGTACGGTGACGCATAACGCCTGGATCGCCAAACGGGGCCTACGTGATATGAAGCCGAAAATCAAAATCATTTCACTGCGTGCGTGACTTGTCCGCCTGTACGCCATCGAAGGGCCGTGTCACATGTCTGTGGCTGACCTGTCAGACGCCAAGCGAGAACTGCTGCGACGCAGGTTGCGGGCCCGCTCCGCACGCGATCCCATTCCCCGGCGCCCGGAGGGCGTCGAACCCCCGATGTCCCCGGCCCAGGAGCCGCTGTGGTTCATGGAGCAGTTCACGCCGGGCACCACCACCTACACCCTGGTACTCGCCGTACGGTTACGTGAGCCGCTGGACGAGGACCGGCTGGCCCGCGCGCTCGCCGCGCTGCCGGCCCGGCACGAGGGCCTGCGCCAGCGGTTCCCGGCGACCGAGGAGGGCAGGCCCGCCGTCCACGTCGTGGACACGACGGAGGTGCCGCTGAACCGCACCACGGCGGTCACGGACGAGGAGGCGATCGCGCTCATCGGCGCCGAGACCGCCATCCCGCTGGACCTCACCCGGGGCCCGCTGCTCAAGTGCGTCGTCGTCAGCAAGGGCGAGGACGAGCACATCGTCGCCCTGCTGGTGCACCACATCGTGGCCGACGGCCAGTCGTTGCACCTGCTCATGCGCGACCTGCTCGCGCTCTGCCGCGGCGAGGAGCCGCCCGCGCCCGCCGTACGCTTCGGCGACGTCGCCGTGTGGCAGCGTGAGCGGTCTCTCGACCGGGAGCTGGACTACTGGTGCGGGGAGCTGGCCGGGCTGCCGCGCCTCGAACTCCTCACGGACCGGCCCCGTCCGGCGCTTCAGACACTCGACGGCGCGACCCACGTACGCTCCCTCGCGCCGGATCTGGTGGACGGCGTCGCCTCGTTGAGCCGGGACCACGGCGCGAGCACGTTCATGACCCTGCTGGCCGCGTACCAGGTCCTGCTCTCCCGGCTGACCGGCCAGGACGACTTCGCCGTCGGCGTGCCGGTGGCCGGGCGGAGCAGACCGGAGTTCGAGGACGTCGTGGGCATGTTCGTCAACGTGCTGGCGATACGGGCCCGGCTGGACGGCGAGCCCACGTTCGCCGAGCTGCTCGCCCGGACCAGGGGCACGGTCCTCGCCGCGCTCGATCACGAGGAACTGCCCTTCGCCCAGCTCGTCGACGCCCTCGGCGTGCCGCGGGACACCAGCAGGCCGCCCCTGATCGACACGATCTGCACGATGCACGAGTTCGCCCCCGGCGACGGGACCGAGGTCCTCGCGCTGGCCCCCACGTCGACCAGGCACGACGTGGAGCTGTACGCCGTGCCCACCGACGAGGGGGGCCTGCACTGCGCGTTCACCTACCGGCCCGAGCTGTTCCGCGAGAGCACGATCGCCCGGATGGCCGGGCAGTTCGAGGACCTGCTGCGCGCGATCGTGCGCGACCCGCACGTCCCGATCAGCCGGCTGCCGCTGACGGGCGACGACGCGCTGATCGCCGGCTGGAACGCGACCGGCGCGGACTACCCGGACACCGCCACCCTGCACGGCCTGATCGAGGAGCAGGTCGCCCGCACCCCCGAGGCCGTCGCGGTGACCTTCGCCGGGCAGTCGTGGACGTACCGGCAGCTCGACGAGCGGGCCAACCGGATCGCGCACCGCCTCGTGGGGCTCGGCGTGGAGCCGGGCAGTCTGGTCGCGGTCTGCGCCGAACGCTCGCTCGACCTGGTCGCCGCACTGCTCGGCGTGCTCAAGAGCGGCGCGGCGTACGTGCCGCTCGACCCCGGCTACCCCGCCGACCGGCTGGCGTTCATGCTGTCGGACTCGGGCGCGCCCGTCGTGCTGACCCAGCAGGACCTGGCCGAGCGGCTGGTCACCGGCGGCGCCGTCATCCTGCCGCTCGACCTGGACGCCGTATGGGACGGGCTGCCGGCGACCACACCCGGGGTGAGGGGCGGGCCCGGCACGGCCGCGTACATGATCTACACCTCCGGTTCCACCGGCCGGCCGAAGGGCGTGCCCAACAGCCACCGTGGCATCGTCAACCGGATCGACTGGATGCAGAAACGGTTCCGGCTCACCGACGCCGACGTGGTGGTGCAGAAGACACCGGCCGGGTTCGACGTCTCGGTGTGGGAGTTCTTCTGGCCGCTGCTCACCGGCGCGCGGCTTGTGCTGGCCGAGCCCGGTGGCCACCGCGACCCCGCGTATCTGCGTGACCTGATCAACGCCGAGCGGGTGACCGTCCTGCACTTCGTGCCGTCCATGCTCGGCGCGTTCCTCGCCGAAGAGGGCGTGGAGACCTGCACCTCGCCGCGCGTCATCGTGTGCAGCGGGGAGGAACTGCCCGTCGACCTGGCTGAGCGCTGCCTGCGCACGCTCCCGGCCGAACTGCACAACCTGTACGGCCCCACCGAGGCGGCCGTCGACGTCTCCGCCTGGCAGTGCACGCTGTCCGCGCTGGCGGGCCGGGCGAGGGTGCCGATCGGCTCACCCATCCAGAACATCACGCTGCACGTGCTCGACCGCCACGGCGAGCCCGTGCCCGTGGGGGTGCCCGGCGAGCTGTACATCGGCGGCGTGGGCGTCGCACTCGGCTACCACGCCCGCCCGGAGCTGACCGCCGAGCGGTTCGCCGGAGGCCGCTACCGCACCGGCGACGCGGCCCGCTGGCTGCCGGACGGCACGATCGAGTTCCTGGGCCGCCTCGACGGCCAGGTCAAGCTGCGCGGCCTGCGCATCGAGCTCGGCGAGATCGAGGCCGTGCTCCGCGAGAAGGCCGGTGTGCGGGACGCCGCGGTGATCGTGCGCGAGGACGTGCCCGGCGACCCCCGGCTGGTCGCCTACCTCACGGGCGACGCCGTGCCCGAGCCGGCACAGGTGCGCGCGGCGATCAGGGGCACGCTGCCGGAATACATGCTGCCGTCGATGTTCGTCCTGCTCGATGCCCTTCCGCTCACGCCGAACGGCAAGCTCGACCGGGCTGCCCTGCCCGTCCCGCAGGTCCAGGCCGACGTGCCGTACGCCGAGCCGGAGACCGAGACCGAGCGGGCCGTCGCGGCCGTCTGGGCCGACGTGCTGGCGGCCGAGCGGATCGGGGCCGACGACGACTTCTTCGATCTCGGCGGGCACTCGCTGCTCGCCGTCCAGGTCGTCGCGAAGCTCCGCAGGGCGCTCCCCGCCGGGTCGGCGCAGGTGGGGCTGGTGGACATCTTCACCTACCGGACCGTGCGCGAACTGGCGGCCTACGCCGGTTCCGGCGAGGACGGCCCGCGCCCGCTGCTCCAGCGGCTCACCCCGGCACGTACGGCGAGCGTCACCTACGTGTGCGTGCCGTACGGGTCGGGCAGCGCCGTGGTCTACCAGCCGCTGGCCGACGCCCTGCCGGCCGACCAGGCACTGTACGCGCTCGCGATCCCCGGCCACGACGTGGGCCTGGACGAGGAACCGATGGAGTTCGCCGAGCTGGCCGCCCGCGCCACCGAGGAGATCCTCGCCATCGAGGGTCCCCTGGTGATCTACGGCCACTGCGGGGTCGGCGCCGCGCTCGCGGTCGAGCTGGCCGCCAGGGTCGAGGCGGCGGGCCACGCGGTGGACGCCGTCTACGTCGGGGCGATCTTCCCGTTCGCCCGGCCGCGCGGGCTCATGCGTGCACTGTCGAGAATCGGGGAGTTCGACCGCCTTCGAAGCAGCCAGACCGATATCAACCGTCTCAAGGCCCGTGGGGTGGACCTTGAGGAGCTTGATCCCAGCGTGGCCGACCGCATCATCCGTACGATGCGCCACGACTCCAAGGCCGCGGAGAAGTACTTCACCGGGCTGTTCGACGCGCCGGACCGGCCACGGTTACGCGCTCCGATCATCTCGGTGGTCGGCGAGCGCGACCCCGCCACCGACTTCTACACGGAGCGCTACCGCGAGTGGGGCTTCCTCACCGACGTCACGGCGCTCGTCGTACTGGACGAGGGCGGCCACTACTTCCTGCGCTACCGCGCGGAGGAACTGGCCGCCGCCCTGCGCACCCACACCCACATGGAGGTTTCCGACCGCTCGGGCAACCCCTCGTGGTGGGTGCACGCGGTCTCGCGCGGGTCCGCCCCGCCCGGGGTACGGCCCAGCATGGGCCGCTTCCTCACGATCTCCGCCGGGCAGCAGCTCTCGATGATCGGTTCGGCGCTCACCGGGTGGGCCCTGCCGCTGACCGTCCTCATGGACTCCGGTTCGATCGGGCAGTTCACCACGCTGGCCGTGCTCAACCTGGCCGGGCTGCTGATCTCCCCGCTGGCCGGGGCGATCGTGGACCGGGCGGACCGGCGGCGCGTGATGCTGTTCGCCGACTGCGCCTCGGCCGGGATCCAGGCCGTGCTGGCCGGGCTGCTCCTCTTCGGCGACGTACGGATCTGGCAGATCTACCTGCTGATCGTCAGCCTGTCGATGGCGACGAGCTTCCAACGTCTGGCCTACCAGTCGGCGGTGCCGCAACTCGTGCCCAAGCACTATCTGGGTCACGCCATCGGCGTCACCCAGATGACCAACGGTGTCGCGCAGCTCGTCGTCCCCCTCGTCGCGGCCGGGCTGCTGGCCTGGATCGGGCTCGGCGGCATCGTGGCGATCGACATGGCGAGTTATGCGTTCGCCATCGTCACGGTGCTGCTGGTCCGCTTCCCCGACACGCTTCCCTGGCGGCCGCGCGAGCCGCTGGGCACGGAGATCGCCAAGGGCTTCACGTACACGTGGCACGACCGGGGCCTGCGCTCGACGCTGGTGTTCTTCGCCGTGCTCAACGTGTTCCTGTCCCCGCTGCTCCTGCTGGTCTCGCCGCTGGTGCTCTCCTTCGCCACGCTCAAGGACGTCAGCGTGATCTCGCTGGTGTCGGGGCTCGGCGTCATGCTCGGCGGGCTGACCATGTCGCTGTGGGGCGGTCCGCGCCGCGGGCGGTTCCGCGGTGTGCTGGCCTTCGCCGCTGCCATCGCGGCAGGCGGCGTCGTCACCGGCCTCGCCCCGTCGCTTGTCGTGGTCGGCGTGGGGGCGTTCGTGCTGACCTACTTCCTCACGCTGATGAACGGCATCTACGTCACGATCGTGCAGATCAAGGTGCCCGCGCGGTTCCATGGGCGGGTCTTCGCGCTCAACACGCTGGTCGCCTGGTCGACGCTGCCCGTCGGCATCGGCCTGGTCGCCCCGCTCGGCACCGCGCTGTTCGACCCGATGCTGGCCCCGGGAGGGGCGCTCGCCTCGACCGTGGGCGCCCTGATCGGGGTGGGCCCCGGCCGTGGGATCGCCTTCCTCTATCTGGTGTGCGCGCTGGGCATGCTCCTCGTGGCGGCCAGCGCCCTGCGGGTGAGGCGGCTGGCCCGCCTCGACACCGAGATGCCGGACGCGCTGCCCGACGACCTCGTCGGGGTCGAGGCCATCCAGCGTCGCACCGCCGCCTAAGTCGTGTCTGGCAAATCAAGCCCTGCTGCGACGGGCGGCATTTGCCAGACACTCCCTAGAGGCGCCGGGTCAGCGCGTCGAGGTTGGCCTCGACCCAGCGGAGCCGGGCGAGCGTGCCGGTGGGCTCGTTTCGCCCGGCTCCGTTGAGGAAGGCCAGATAGCCGCGCACCCAGCCGCCGAAGACCCAGGGTTCCGCCGGGATGTCGCCGCCGGCTTTGCGGTAGCCGTACACGGCGGCGTCGAATCGGTCGAAGTCGACGCTCCCGTCGAGGCGGGCCGCCCAGTCGAGGGCCATGCCCGCGGCCTCCTGCTCGGCGACGTACGGACCGGCGGTGTCCCAGTCGATGATCGCCAGGCTGCCGTCGAACCGGAGCAGGGCGTTCTTCGGGTGCAGATCGCCGTGGGACATGGTCAGGGTGCCCACGCCGGCCGGTCGCGCGGTCGCGGCCTCGAGGCCGGCCAGTCCGGACGCCGGATCCGTGGCCGGGTCGCCGCCGGAAGGGTCCGCCCGCGGTGGCTCCTGAGGAGCGATGGCACGACCGGCCGTGTGAACGGCGGCCACCAACTCGCCCATCGCGGCCGACAGCTCGGGGCTGAGATCGTCAAGGGCGGGCGCCTTCCCGTCGAGCCAGCGGTGGACCCTGACGGAGCCGTCCCCGATGGGGATCACGTACGCTCCCGTCGCGGGCGACGGGACCGGCTCGGGCACCGGGATGCCCGCCCGCCAGGCGGAGGCCTCGATCTCCACGGCGGGCGCGGCCGACGGCGGCAGCCGCTTCACGGCGTACGCGCCGGTGATCGTGTCGAGCCGCCACACCTCGTTGTGGTAGTAGCCGGCCACCCGCAGTCCTCGCGTCACCGCCAGGCCGAGGCCGAACGCATCACAAACCGCGCTGATGTCGAGATCCATCCGCACATTTTGCCGCGCTCAGGGAGGATGCGGGGAAAGTCGGGCCGACTGCCCACAGCTCACGACCGACGCAGGGCGGACGCGTCCGGAGGGCTCAGCGGTCGATGATCTCGTTCTTCCCGATGACGACGACGCCGCTGCGGGTCACCGCGAACCGCTGGCGGTCGTACTCCAGGTCGAAGCCGATCCGGGCGCCGTCGGGGATCACCACGTTCTTGTCGATGATGGCCTTGCGGACGATCGCCCCCCTGCCGACCTTGACCGAGCCCATCAGCACCGAGTCCTCGACGTGCGAGTGGGAGTGCAGCACCACGCCGGGGGACAGGATCGAGCGCAATGCCGTGCCGCCCGACACGATGACCCCGGGCGACACGAGCGACTCCAGCGCGTGCCCCACCCGGTCGCCCTCGTTGTGCACGAACTTCGCCGGCGGCAGCGGTTCGTTGCCCGTGTAGATCGGCCACCGGTCGTTGTAGAGGTTGAAGACCGGCTGCACCGAGATGAGGTCCATGTTGGCCTCGTAGTAGGCGTCGAGCGTCCCCACGTCGCGCCAGTAGCCCCGGTCGCGCTCGGTGGAGCCGGGCACCACGTTGTCCGCGAAGTCGTACACCTCGGCGCCGCCGCTCTTGACGAACATCGGGATGATGTTGCCGCCGAGGTCGTGCTTGCTGCTGGGGTCGAGGGCGTCCTCGCGCAGGGCCTCGATCAGCGCCTGGGTCCTGAAGACGTAGTTGCCCATCGAGGCGTAGATCTGGTCGGGCGCGTCGGGCAGCCCCACCGCGTCCTTCGGCTTCTCGCGGAACGCGACGATCCGGCGGCCCGAGGGGTCGGCCTCGATGACGCCGAACTGGTCGGCCAGTTCGAGGGGCTGGCGGATCGCCGCGACGGTCACGTCCGCGCCCGAGGCGACGTGCTGGTCGACCATCTGGCGGGGATCCATCCGGTAGATGTGGTCCGCGCCGAAGACGATCACGTGGTCGGGCATCTCGTCGTAGATCAGGTTCAGGTTCTGGAACAGCGCGTCGGCCGATCCGGCGAACCAGCGCGGCCCGAGCCGCTGCTGCGCGGGCACCGGGGTCACGTAGTTGCCGAGCATCGACGACAGCCGCCACGTCCGGGAGATGTGCCGGTCCAGGCTGTGGTTCTTGTACTGCGTCAGCACCACGATCTGCCAGTAGTGCGCGTTGGCCAGGTTCGACAACACGAAGTCGATGAGCCGGTAGATGCCCCCGAAGGGCACGGCGGGCTTGGCCCGGTCCGCGGTCAGCGGCATCAGCCGCTTGCCCTCACCACCAGCGAGCACGATCGCCAGGACCTTCATAGGCAGGACCTTAACCCGCGAAATGGCTAACAAACACCAGGGACACCGGCAAACAGTGCGGATCGGGGACTCTAAGCTCACTCGTATGCGTGTCGATCTGCTGAGCCGTGAGTATCCGCCCGAGGTGTACGGCGGCGCCGGAGTCCATGTCGAGTACCTCGCGCGGGAGCTTCGCCGGCTGGCTGACGTGCGCGTTCGCTGCTTCGGCGCCCCGCGCGACGAGCCCGGAGTGCGGGCCTACGCGGTCCCCGGGGGGCTGTCGGGCGCGAACGCCGCCCTGCAGGTGCTCGGCGTCGACGTCGAGATGGCCGCCGGCTGCGAGGGCGCCGACGTCGTGCACAGCCACACCTGGTACGCGAACTTCGCCGGCCACGTCGCCAAGATGCTGTACGGCGTGCCGCACGTCGCCACCACCCACAGCCTGGAGCCGCTGCGGCCGTGGAAGGCCGAGCAGCTCGGCGGCGGCTACACGCTCTCGTCGTGGGCGGAGCGGACCGCGCTCGAGTCGGCCGACGCGATCATCGCGGTGTCCGAGGGCATGCGCCGTGACGTGCTCACGGCCTACCCCGAGATCCCCGCCGAGCGCGTACGGGTGATCCACAACGGCATCGACACCGAGGAGTACGCGCCCTCCCGGGGCACCGAGGCGCTGGTGCGGCACGGCATCGACCCGGCCGTGCCGTACGTCGTCTTCGTGGGGCGGATCACCCGGCAGAAGGGCCTGGTGCACCTGCTCCACGCGGCCCGCTCGTTCGACCCGGCGGCGCAGCTCGTGCTGTGCGCGGGCGCGCCCGACACGCCGGAGATCGCCGAGGAGGTCACGGCGCTCGTGCGCGAGCTGTCGGCCTCCCGCAAGGGCGTGGTGTGGATCTCCGAGATGCTGCCCAGGCCCGAGGTGATCCAGATCCTCACGCACGCCACCGTGTTCGTGTGCCCCTCGGTCTACGAGCCGATGGGCATCGTGAACCTGGAAGCGATGGCGTGCGAGACCGCCGTCGTGGCGACCGCGACCGGAGGCATCCCCGAGGTCGTCGCCGACGGCGAGACGGGCCTGCTCGTCCCGATCGACCAGGGCGGGGACGGCGAGCCGCACGACCCCGAGGCGTTCGCCGGAGCGCTGGCCGAGCGGGTCAACACGGTGCTCGGCGATCCCCGCCTGGCCGCCGGGATGGGCGAGGCCGGACGGGTGCGGGCGATCGAGCACTTCTCCTGGCGGCGGATCGCCGAGCGCACCCACGAGCTCTACGCGTCGCTCACCCGCCAGGGATGATCATGGTGACGCCGGCGGACGCGCCCGGCCGGGTGAGCGCGTCCGGCGCGTCGTCCAGGCCGATGGTACGGGTGACGAGCAGGTCGGGGCGGAGCACGCCCGCCGCGATCAGCTCCAGCATCGGGGGATAGGCGTGGGCGGCCATGCCGTGGCTGCCCACGATCTCCAGCTCGTGCGCGATCACCCGGCCCATCGGCAGGGAGGTCTCCCCGGGGAGCAGGCCCACCTGCACGTGGCGGCCCCGCCTGCGCAGGCCGCCGATCGACGCGGCGCAGGTCGCGGGGTCGCCCAGCGCGTCGAGGGAGACGTCGGCGCCGCCTCCGGTGGCCGCCCTGACCCGCGCGGCCGCCTCCTCGGGAGAGCCGCCCTCGCCGAGCAGGACGCAGTCGGCCGCGCCGAACCGCTTGGCCAGATCCAGCGCGGCGGGGGACACGTCCACCGCGACCACCCGCGCGCCCACGGCGGCGCCGATCATCACGGCCGACAGCCCGACCCCGCCGCAGCCGTGCACGGCGAGCCACCGGCCCGCCCGGACCCGTCCCTGCTCGACGACGGCCCGGAACGCGGTGGCGAAGCGGCAGCCCAGGCTCGCCGCCGTGGCGAACGCCATGCCGTCGGGCAGCCGCACGAGGTTCACGTCGGCGTGGTCGATCGCGACGAGCTCGGCGAACGACCCCCAGTGGGTGAAACCGGGCTGCGTCTGGCGCTCGCACACCTGCTGGTTGCCCGCGGCGCACTCATGGCAGCTCCCGCAGGCGCAGATGAACGGCACCATGACCCGGTCGCCGGGCCGCCAGCCGGAGACCCCCGGCCCGGCCGCGTGCACCACCCCCGCCAGCTCGTGCCCGGGCACGTGCGGCAGGACGGTGATGTCCGCGTCGTGGCCCATCCACCCGTGCCAGTCGCTGCGGCACATCCCGGTCGCCTCGACCCTGATCACCACGCCGTCCGGAGGCGCCACCGGGTCCGCCACCTCGCGCACCTCGGCCCGCCCGCCGAACTCCTCGTACACCACCGCGCGCATGTCACGCTCCTTTCCCTGGCCGTACGCTAATCGGGTGATTGCGATCGACCGGATACGGATGGCCTTCACCGACCGGCACGGCGGCGTGAGCGCCGAGCCGTACGGCACGCGCAACCTCGGCGGGGCGGTAGGGGACGACCCCGCGGCGGTCGCCGAGAACCGGGCGAAGACGGCCGCGGAGTTCGGGCTCGACCAGGTGGTGTTCATGCGCCAGGTCCACGGGACCGACGTCGCCTACGCCACAAGGCCGTTCGGGGACGACCCGCCCGCGCTGGACGGGGTGTTCACCGACCGTCCCGGGCTCGGCCTGGCGGTCCTGGTCGCCGACTGCGCGCCCGTGCTGGTGGCCGACCCGGTGGCCGGCCTGGTCGGCGGCGCGCACTCGGGACGGCCCGGCACCGAGGCGGGCGTGGTCCCCGCCCTGGTCGAGGCGATGGCGGCCCGGGGGGCCGAGCCGGGGCGGATGGTCGCGGTGATCGGGCCCTCGGCGTGCGGGCTGTGTTACGAGGTGCCGGAGGACCTGCGCGAGCGCGTGGCGGCCCGGGTGCCGCAGACGTGGTCGCGCACCCGGCGGGGCACGCCCGCGCTCGACATCAGGGCGGGGATCGCGGCCCAGCTCGCCGGGGCCGGCGTGGCCGACGTCCGGCACGACGACCGCTGCACGATCGAGACGGCCGACCTCTACTCCTACCGGCGGGAACAGCGCACCGGGCGCTTCGCCGGCTACGTCTGGCTCACCGCCGGCTGAGACCGCTCCGCGACGGCCGCCGGGCGCGGAGGACGGGCCGTACGCCAACTGGGACCGGGAGGCCGAGGCGCTGCTGGCGCTGCTCGACCGGTCGATGCCGGAACGTGTGACCGGCATCGGCCTCGACGGCTCCGGCGGCGCGACGATGCGGGTCCTGACCGTGGACGACGTCGAGTGCGCCGCGGCCGTGGCGGCGGCGTGCGGCGGCCGGGTCGTGGTGCCGCCGGGCGACCGGCCCGAATGGGGACCGACCTGCCGCACCGCCCACCTGCGCGACCCCGACGGCAACCTCGTCGAGCTCCAGTCCTACTGAGCGCGGCCTGCTGGCCGCCCACGCAGCGCGGCCAGCAGGCCGAGGGTCCGTGCCCGCTCGCGCTCGTCCCCGAAGGGGCTCACCAGGAGTTCGGTCGCGCCCGCCTCGGCATAGGCGCGGACGGTGCGTTCGACCGCCGACTCGTCCCCGGCGACGACCGTCTCCTCCACTCCCGACCGGCCCTGGCGGTCCAGGATCGCCCGATAGCTGGGCAGGTCGCTCGCGGCTCCGAGGGACTCCGCGACCCGCCGCCGTACGCCCTCGGGGTCGGCTGTCACGCTCACGATCACACCGGCCACGACGCGCGGCCGCGGCCGTCCGGCGGCCGTGGCGGCGCGGGTGACCGCCGGCGTCACATGGTCGGCGATCGTCTCCGGGCCGGTCCAGACGGTCACCACGCCGTCGGCGAGTTCGCCGGCCATCCGCAGCATGACCGGCCCGAGGGCGGCCAGCAGGACCGGCGGCGGCTCGGCGCCGGGCACCTCGACCCGCCCCGCCGCCGTCAGCGTCTCCCCGTGGTAGTCGACCTGCTCGCCCCGCAGCAGCGGGACCAGCGCGGACAGGTACTCGCGGATGTGCCGGGCCGGTCGGTCGTACGAAAGGCCGAAGTGCTTCTCGATGAGCGGCCCGTGGCTCGGCCCGATGCCGAGCGTGAAGCGGTTGCCGCTGGCCGCCTGGGTGGTGAGCGCCTGCCCGGCGAGCGCCAGCGGATGTCTCGGGTAGGTCTGGGTCACCGCCGTGCCGACGGCGATCCCGGGCACCTCGCGGGCGGCGAGCGCCGCGAGCTGGACGGCGTCCCACGACAGGATCTGGTTGAAGTAAGCGCTGTCGAGGCCGGCCTCGGCCGCCTCGCGTACCTGCCCGATCACGTCGTCCAGGCTCAGGCCGATCCCTCCGGCGGCCACTCCGAGTTTCATCGTGCCTCCTAATATGAACCGGAGATTCCGATTCCGTATACGCACTCTACAATAAGGTGAATTCTGAATTCCGGTTGGGGGAGACCTGTGCGAGCCGACGCCCGGCGCAACCGCGCGCTCATCGTGGACGCGGCCGTCGACCTGTTCACGGCCCGGGGCCCGGAGGCCTCGATGGAAGAGATCGCGCAGGCGGCCGGGCTCGGCGTGGGTACGCTCTACCGCCACTTCCCGGACCGGCGGGCGTTGCTGGAGGAGATCGCGGCCGGCGCGCTTCGGATCCTGATCGAGGCCGCGCGGGATCACGCCGCCCGCCCGGTGAGCCGGTGGGACGCGCTGCTGGCGTGCGTCCGGCGCGGCGCCGACCTGCCGCTGGCTCTGACCAAGTCGTTGTCGGACGGTGCCGAGGCCCACCCGGAGCTGGGCCCGCTCGTACGCGACCTCGACGCCACGCTCGAAGACCTTGCCGCGGGAGCCCAGCGGGAGGGTGCCGTCCGCGGCGACATCACCCCGCGCGAGGTCGTCGAGCTGCTCAGCGTCGCCGTGTGCCGCCCCGGAGCCCGGCCGGACGACGCGCTGACCACCGTCATCCTCGACGGACTCGCCCCACGGGTGGCCTCGCGCGGGGCCGGGACCTGACTGACGCTCGACGCGACCGGCGGCGGGCTTGCGGGCGGCTTGCAGCGGTTGCGGTAAGCCTGCGGCAAGGGGCGTGCAGGCGAGCGGGCCTATCACAAGAGGTGTACCGACCCGGCGGCGACGGCCAGACCGGGAAGCACCCTCACCCGCACCTTCAGGAGACAGTCATGAAGCGCACCCTGCTCGGTCTGGCCGCCGCCGCGATCTCCGGTCTGGCCGTCACGGTCCCCGTCACCCTCATGGCCGGGCCGGCCTCCGCGAGCGGCGACTACGGCCCGGACACCTGCATCGAGGGCTACGTCTGGCGCGAGGCCGGCCCCGGCGACCACGTCTGCGTGACCTCCGCGACCCGCACCCGGACCCTCGCCGACAACGCCGCCAAGGCGTCCCGCTGGACCTCGGGCCCGTACGGCCCGCACACCTGCACGACCGGCTACGTGTGGCGTGAGGCGTTCACCGGCGACGACGTGTGCGTCACCCCCGCCGTCCGCGCGCAGGCCAAGCTCGACAACGGCAAGGCGGCCGAGCGCAAGGTCTCGGCCAGGCTGTGGATCACCCGCTACACCGTCCCGCCGGTGGACAACGGCGACGGCACCTCCACCAGCACCTCCGTCGACGACATCCCGCGCCTCAAGATCAACGGCGACCACTTCAATCTCGGCCAGGTCAGGCTCTACATCCGCTACACCAGCGGCAAGCTCTACTGGAGCGGCACGGTGACCGCGAGCGCGCACAGCGGGTACGTCGCCGGGAGCTTCGGCAAGAAGACCGGCGTGTTCGACTGCGCCTTCGGGGGCAAGCCGGCCAACGCCTACGCCCAGGCGCAGGACGTCGTCTCCGGCCGCTGGTCGGCCAAGGTCCCCGTACGCGTCGGCTGCGCCGTCCTCTGACTCCGAGGGCAGGAAACCTCCCATAACCGGCGAACACGGAGGACCGGCCCGGTCGGGCCGGTCCTCCGGCGCGTCTCGGGAGCGCCGCGGCCGGGGCCAGGGGATCTTCTGGTAGGCCTGGCGTTCCAATCGTCGTGATCGGGGTAGTCGGTGGGCCGGCGGGGACCTACCGGAGGCCGGCCCGCGACCCGGCCTCCGGCGGGTCCCCACCCCCCCGACCTGTGAGGGACTGACATGGGAACCGCGACCCCGGTGCCGGAGACCAGGAGCATGAGCGGCGACGAGCTGTCGGCCGACGACGCCTACGCCGCCATACGGCGGTACGGCGGCTGGCACCTCATCCGTGACGCGTACGTCCGGTTCAGATACGGCGACGGCGTGAGCAACGCCCGCGCCCTCGCCTTCCAGACCTGCCTCGCGATCATCCCGGGAGCGATCGCCGTCGTGGGCCTGAGCTCGGTGCTGAACCAGGAACGACTCGGCCGGCTTCTGGAGCTCACCCTGCGGCGGCTCACCCCCGGCGCGGGCTCGCAGGTGATCCAGGAGACGCTCAGCCAGAGCCACCACGCCTCGGGCGCGGGAGGGAAGCTGGCCCTGTGGCTCGGTCTGCTGACCGCGCTGGTGTCACTGACCACCGCCATGGGCCAGTTCGAACGCGGAGCCAACCGCATCTACGGCATCGAGCGCGACCGCCCCTTCACCGCCAAGTACGGCAGGGCGCTGCTGATGGCCGTCACGGCGGGCCTGCTCATGAGCATCGGGTTCGTCATCCTGGTCGGCGGCGGCGCGGTCGGCGAGGCCGCCGCGCACGCCTACGGCTGGAGCGACACGACCGAGCGGCTGTGGGGCTGGCTGCGGTGGCCGATCGGCTTCCTGCTGGCCGTCCTGTCGATCTCGGTGCTGTTCCGCTCCTCGCCCCGGCGCAAGCAGCCCGGCCACACCTGGCTCGCGGTCGGGGCGACGGTCGCCGTGCTGCTGTGGACGCTGTTCACCTGGCTGCTCGCGCTCTACACGGCCGGCAGCGGCACGTTCGGCGCGACGTACGGACCGCTCACGGCGATCGTGGCGTTGCTGCTGTGGTCGTTCCTCAGCTCGATGGCGCTCTTCCTCGGCCTGGCCTTCTCGGCGCAGCTGGAGGCCTGCCGCGCGGGGCGCGGCGAACCAGCGGAACCCGACCCCGGCCCCGCCCCGGCCCCGGCCGCGGCGCGAGAGCACCAGCCCGTCGGGAGTGGCCGATGAGCTGGTGGCGCAGGCGGTTCGACCCCCAGCACGGACTCGGTCTGCGGCTGACGGTGGCGGTGGCGGCGGTGACGCTGATCGGGGTGCCGTTCACGGTGCTGCTGGTCTTCGTCAAGACCTCCTTCGGCCCGCTCACCGAGATCGACGAGGGCGCCGCGCGGGACCTGCACGTCTACGCGGTCGGCAACCCGGTCTTCGCCCGGCTGATGGAACTCGTCAGCGACGTCTTCGCGCCGCTGACGTGGCGGATCGCGGTCGGCGCCGCGGTCGCCTGGCTGGTCTGGCGCCGCGCCTACCACCTGGCCCTGTGGGCGGCCACCACGCTCACGGTCGGCGGACTGCTCGGCCTCGCCCTGAAGGTCGTCGTCGCGCGGGCCCGGCCCAGCCTGCCCGACCCCGTCGCCATCGCTCCCGGCGCGTCGTTCCCCTCGGGACACACGGTCAACGCCACGCTCGGGGCCGGGATCCTGCTGCTGCTCGTCCTGCCCCTCGTACGCGAGCGGGGGCGCGCGCTCGCCTGGGCGCTCGCCGTGCTGATCCCGCTGGCGGTCGGCTTCAGCCGGATCGCGCTCGGCGTGCACTGGTTCAGCGACGTGGCGGCGGGCCTGGTGTTCGGCGTGGCCGTGGTGGCCGCCACGGCCGCCGCGTTCGAGACCTGGCGCCGCCGGGATGTGGGCCGCCGCCCGGCCCAGCCGTTACGCGAGGGCGTCGGGCCGGAGGCGAAGAGGGAAATCACCCCCCAAGGAGGACGAATTGGCCACCGTTCGTGAACGTCCGGCACGCGGCGGACGGGAGTCGTCCGCCGCGCCCCCTCACGGAGTCGCCGCGGAGGCGGGCCGGCGGATCCTGCTCCCGCTCGCGCTCATGGCCCTGGTGACCCTCGGGCTCGGCCTGCTGATCACCAAGGTCCTGGAGCACTCGACGCTCGTCGCGCAGGACGAGGCGGTCAGCCGCGAGATCGCCCAGGAGCGCACACCGTTCTGGAACGAGGTGACCCACTACGCCTCGATGCTGTCCGACACCCCTGTGATCATCGTGGTGACGGCGATCATGGCAGTACTCTTCCGGCTCGTCTACCGGCGCTGGCGGGAGTCGGTCTTCCTGGTGGCCGCCGTCTGCGCCCAGTCGGCGATCTTCCTGCTCGCGACCGTGTTCGCGCAGCGAGCCCGCCCGCACGTGCCGCACCTCGACCCCGCGCCGCCGACGTCCAGCTATCCGTCGGGGCACACCAGCGCCGCCGTGGCGTTCTACTGCGGCACCGCGCTCGTCCTGACGCTGCACACGCACCGCCACGCGATCCTGAAGGCGCTGTGGTGGCTGCTCGGCGCAGGCGCGGCCCTGGCGGTCGGCCTTTCGCGGCTCTACCGGGGCATGCACCATCTGACGGACGTGAGCTGGGGCTACGTGCTCGGGATCTTCTGCGTGGTCGTGCTCGCCCAGGCCCTGCTGCTGCGGCCGCTCACGGCGTCGCGACGCGCCGCTTCGAGGCGGGCCGTACGCGGCGCCGCGCGGGCCTGACCGGCTCCCACCTCCGGGCTCGACCGGCTCCCGCCAATGGGGGAGCCGGTGGCCGGGGCGGTCAGGCCGACACGCCGGTGAGGCGGCAGGCGTCCGCCCAGCGAGCGGGGTCGACCGTGGCCGGAGCCGGTTCGGCGGCGGTCCCCGTGCCGGCCCCGGAGGCGCTGCCCACGATGGTTCCGGCTGTGCTTCCGGCGGCGGTTTCGGCGCTGGTTCCGGCGGCGGGGCGCAACAGGGCCCAGCAGTCGTCGATCGCGTCGGCCAGCAGATCCCGCAGCAGCGGATCGGGGTCGGGCACGCACGCCTGGGCGATGCCCCGGACCGCGAGCTGCACGGTGTTCGGCGCGGCGTACCTGCGGAAGCCCTTGGGTGAGACCCGTACGCCGCGCCCGAAGGTGTAGGCCCAGCGGGTGGCGTCCGGCACCTGGGCCAGCGCCTGCCTGCTGCGCTCGCTCAGGTCGCGGACCGGGCGGCCCTCCAGTTCGGCGAGCACGTGCTCGCCCGAAAGGATCGAGACCGCCATCGCGAGCTGGCGCTCGTGCGCGACGACCGGCAGCGCGGCCCTGGCCGAGCACAGGGCGATCCGCGCGTCGAGGCGCGGATCGTCTCCCGTCAGCCCGATCACCGACGGGATCAGCTCGGCCAGCCGGGGCCGGGCGGCGTCGGAGGTGTGGTCGTTGACGAGCCGGGCGAGCCCGGCGAGCAGCGGGTGCGTGCACGACGGGTGGTCGCTCCACCGCTCACCTGCGAGGTAGGACGCGAACTCCATGAAGCAGGCGCCCTTGCTGGGATTGCGATGCTTGCCACGAGACAGCATGGGCATCGCTGGGGGCATGTGACCGTGCACGAGCTACTCCACGCTAAATCGCCTATGGTGTCCCTTTCAGTGTGCGCCCGGTACGGGGCATTGAGAAGAACCCTTACTCCGACTTGTCCTCCGTATGGCGGAACACCAGTGGCGGCCGTACGAATCCGTCACCGGCGCGCGGTGCGGACGTCGCGGGGGATCTCAGGAACGTCGCGGGGATCTCAGGAACAGAGGGCGGCGTCGACGGCCTTGTCGACGTGGCCGAGCGCCTGGAGGCTGTCGGGCAGCCGGGTGACGGCGGCGGCGGCGGCCCGCCCGTCCTCGGTGACGGCATTGCTCATGTGGTAGCCGAAGATGTCGCCGCCGTGGCCCCAGGCGAGGCCGCCGCAGCTCAGCGGTGTGCTGACCAGGCCGAGGCCGTAGCGCGCGCCCTTGCCGAGGCCATCCGCCCTCACCGTGGTCCGCATCTCCCTCAGCTGATCGGGTTCGAGCAGTTCGCCGCCGAGTACGGCCCTGAAGAAGCGGTTCACGTCCCTCGGTGTGGAGATCATCCCCCCGGCGGACCAGGCCTGCGAGGGGTCCCAGGCGGTGACGTCGGTGAACGGCTCGTCCCGGTCGTCGCGGTGATAACCCTTCGGATGCGGCGCGCGGACACGCCGGTCGCCGGCGTCCGGGAGGTAGGTGTGGCGCAGCCCGAGCCGCTTGACGATCCGCTGATCGATCTGCTCGGCCAGCGGGCGGCGGGTGACCCTCTCGATCAGCAGCCCGGCGACCAGGTAGTTGGTGTTGCTGTACTCCCACTTCGCGCCGGGCGTGAAGTGCGCCTTCTCCTTCAGCGCCAGGTCGAGCACCTCGCGGGGCTGCATATAGGTGTTCCGGTGGGAGAGCGGGTCCTTGACGAGGAAGGCCGTGTAGTCGGGCAGGCCGCTGGTGTGCTGGAGCAGCCGCCGCACGGTGATGCGGCGGCCGTCGTTGCCCCTGCCGCGGATGAGCCCGGGCAGGTAGGTCTCGATCGGCTCGTCGAGCTTCACCCTGCCCTCGCCGGCGAGCTGCAGCACGACGACGGCGGTGAACGTCTTGGTGTTGCTGCCTATGCGGACGTAGCCGTCGACCGGCGCCTTCGCCCTGGTGCGGAGGTCGGCGACCCCGGCCGTGTAGTCGCGCACACGCCCGTCACGGCCGCGTACGGAGGCTAGCGCGGCGGGGAACCCATCGGACCGGACAAGGGTGTCCAGCGACGCCTGCACGGTGTCATCGGGCCGCGCGGTATCCCCGGCCTTCACGGTGTCCCCGGCCCGCGCGGTGTTCTCGGCGTCGGCGGTGTTCTCGGCGTCGGCGGTGTTCTCGGCATGGGCCGTGCCCTGGGGGGCGGCGAGGCCGTACGTCAAGGCGAGCACGGCGGCCGACAGGTGGATCCATCGGCGGGAACGGACGCGGTCGGTCGTGTGATCGGTCGTGTGATCGGTCATGGCGACGATCCTGCTGGGGACGGGAGCCCGCATCGAGAGTGCAGGCACGCCTTTCCGTGGTGGTGCCAGCTCTACCATCGACCGGCACATGCGCGTCGGCACAGCCCGGAGCGAGGGACGACAATCGTGGAGGTGTAGATCCCGTGCGTCCAATGACATACGACGCCGACCCCGGAACCGGATCGCAAAAAAGAGGTGGAGACGGGATTTGAACCCGTGTACGCGGCTTTGCAGGCCGCTGCCTCGCCTCTCGGCCACTCCACCAGAGCGAGGCCCGCATTCGTGACCTCTCGGAGCGGAAGACGGGATTCGAACCCGCGACCCTCACCTTGGCAAGGTGATGCTCTACCACTGAGCCACTTCCGCGTCCGCCTCGCGGCGACGTGGCTACTGTACCGGGTTTTCGCCCCCAGTGTGTACTCAGAACGGCCGGGCGGTCGCTCTGCGGAAGACGCGGTCGGCTCCCCGCTCGATCGCGGGCAGAGTCAGGAAGATCTCCAGGATCCGGGTGAGCCGGTGCACCTCGTTGCGGTGGAAGGCCGGCCCCTCCGCCCTGGCGAGCATCAGCGCCAACGCCAGCGGCGGCAGCGGTGCGACGATCACGTGCAGGCCGGACGGCAGCGTGGTGGACGTCGGCCTGGGCGGGGTCTCCTTCGGAAACGGGATGTCCTCGGGGGCGCGCCAGCTCGCGTACACGGTGACGCGCGGGTCCTTCTCGGTCGCCGCCGCGGCCCAGTCGGCGCTGAACAGCACCGGCATGGAGTCGATCAGCGTGCCGAGCGCGCGGTCGCCCGCAGTGGCGAGGAACTTCAGGATCTCCAGCTCCGGGTAGGTGCCGGGCGCCTCCCTGGTGCCCCAGATGCCCTCGATCTGGACCCCGTCCATGTCCTCGAGGGCCCGTACGAGATCCTCGCGGGGCGCGGAGTCGGGCCAGTAGACGGTGAAGTCGTCGAGGGCGCGGCCGTCGCCCCGGTCGAGCACCGTCACCTGGGTGATGTCGGCGCCCGCGGCCCCCAGGGCCCCGGTCACGTGGCTCAGCGAGCCCGGACGATCCGGCAAGGCGATTCTCAGCCGCAACAGCATGACGACCTCCCCCACCGTTGGTCCAGGTCAGATTATCCGGGGCAAAAGCTCCACGTCCACGATCTTGTACGGTTCACAGCCGGCAGCGGGGAAAATGAACGTGTGAAAGTCGGCGCGCTCGAGGTCTGGCCCCCGGTGGTGCTCGCTCCCATGGCGGGCATCACGAACATCGGTTTCCGCACGCTCTGCCGGGAACAGGGCGGCGGCCTGTTCGTGTCCGAGATGATCACCTCCCGGGCGCTGGTCGAGCGGGTGCCGCTGACGTTCCAGATGATCCGGTTCGGCCCGGAGGAGTCGCCCCGCAGCATCCAGCTGTACGGGGTCGACCCCGCCGTGATCGGCAAGGCCGCGCGGATGATCGCCGAGGAGGACCTGGCCGACCACATCGACCTGAACTTCGGCTGCCCGGTGCCCAAGGTCACCCGCAGGGGCGGCGGGTCGGCCCTGCCGTACAAGCGGAACCTGCTGCGCGCCATCCTGCGCGAGGCGGTGGCCGGCGCCGGGCCGCTGCCGGTCACGATGAAGATGCGCATGGGCATCGACGAGGACCACCTGACCTACGTCGAGGCGGGCAGGATCGCCGTCGAGGAGGGCCTCGCCGCCGTCGCCCTGCACGCGCGTACGGCCCGCCAGCACTACGGCGGCACCGCGCACTGGGACGCGATCAAGCGGCTGAAGGACGCGGTGCCGGAGATCCCGGTGCTCGGCAACGGCGACATCTGGAGCGCCGACGACGCGCTGCGCATGGTCGCGGAGACCGGCTGCGACGGGGTGGTGATCGGCCGGGGCTGCCTGGGCCGGCCGTGGCTGTTCCGCGACCTCGACCTGGCCTTCCGCGGCTCGGCCGAGCGCACCCGTCCCCGCCTCGGAGAGGTCGGCGCGATGATGCTGCGCCACGCCGAGCTGCTCTGCGAGGTCATCGGCAGCGAACGCCACGGGCTGGCCGACTTCCGCAAGCACGTCGGGTGGTATCTCAAGGGCTTCGTCGTCGGGGCGGAGACCCGCCGCGCCCTCACCTCCGTCACCGGGCTGTCCGAGATGGCCGAGCGGGTCGCCGAACTGGACGCGGACCAGCCCTGGCCGGACGAGGCCGACGGCCCCCGCGGCAAGAGCGGCGAGCGGTCCAAGGTGTCGCTGCCGCACGGCTGGCTCGACGACCCCGACGACATGACGATCCCCGGCGCCGGAGCCGAGGACCCCACCTCCGGCGGCTGAGGCGTGTCCACCCCACGGGTCCGCAGGATCGCGAGCCTGGTGCAGAGCGGGCAGGCGGCGAAGGCCCAGCGGCTGCTGCCGCCGGAACGGGTCTACCCGGTGCCCCAGGGAATCGGACGACGGCTGCTCATCCACCCGTGAGGACGGACCTTACGGCCGCTCCCGTCCCCCGCGACCGCGTGTGAGCGCGCGCACGTAGGCTCTGGGCATGGCGAACGCGATCATCACGGCCCGCGGGGTGGGGCTGGACCTGGGCGGAGTGCCCGTGCTGCGCGGCGTCGACCTCACCGCGGCTCCGGGTGAGATCGTCGCCGTCATGGGGGAGAACGGCGTCGGGAAGTCCACGCTGCTGCGATGCCTGGCCGGTCTGCACCCCTCGCCGCGCGGCGAGATCGACGTCCTCGGCGGGCCGCCGGCGGACCTGCCGGACTTCTGGCGGCACGTCGTGCAGGCCGGCGACGAGCCCGCCTGGTATCCGGGCCTGAGCGTCCGCGAACACCTCGAGCTGATGGAGGCCGTGCACCGGGACGCCCGCCTGACGGTCGGCGAGGCGCTGGAGACATTCGAGCTGACCGCCAGGGCCGATCTCGCCCCGTTGTCGCTGTCCACCGGCCAGCGGCAGCGGCTGTCGCTGGCGATGGCGCTGCTCCGGCCGAGCCGCCTGCTCCTGCTCGACGAGCCGGAGCGCGGCCTGGACGCCGGGTTCAGACGGCGGCTCGCGGCGATCCTGCGCGGCTACGCCGCCGCGGGCGGCACGGTCGTGATGGCCACCCACGACGCGCTGCTCGCGCGGGACACGGCAGCCCGAGTGATCACGCTGCGAGCGGCGTCGTGATCCCGGCGACCGCACGGACGCATCCCGCCTTCGCCTACCTGCGCGCTCACCGTGGGCGGCCGGCGACCTGGTCGGACCGGTACACCAGCGTTTTCGGCCTGCTCGTCGCCGCCGCGGTGCTCGGCCGCCCGGTCGCCGAGGCGCTCGCGGGGCTGGCCCGGCACGCCGATCCGGCGCGGCTCGGCGCCGGGCTCGCGCTGGTCGCGGCGGCGTACGCGGGGTTCCTCGCCCTGGCGCGGGCGTTCGGCCCCGTCATGCTGCCCGCCGCGGACGCCGCATGGCTGGTGACCTCGCCGCTGCCCCGCCGGGCCGTGCTGAGCCGTACGGCGCTGCTCCTGCTGTCGGCGGCGGTGCTCGCCGGGGCGGCGCTCGGGCTCGCGGCGCTGTCGGTCTTCGGAGCTCCCGGCGAGCTCGGCGTGCGCCTCGCGGCGGCGCTGGCGCTCGGCGTCGCCGCGGGCGTGGGCGGCATGGCCACGGCGGTGCTCGGCCAGCAGTCCCCGGCGGCGGACACCCGGCTGCAGTTCCTGATCGCCGGAATGTTCTCGGTGGCCGTGCTCACGGCCGTGTCCGGCTCGGGCCCCGGCCGGCGGATCCTCGCCGCCGTCGCCGAGGCACCCGCGTCCCTGGGCGCGGCGGTCGCGGGCGTCGCCTCCGTGGTGGCCGCCTTCCTGGCACGGCGGGCCTGGGCGGCGCTCGACCGCATCCCCGCCCGCCGGATCCTGGCCTCCTCCACCCGGACGGCGCGGGTGACCTCGGCTGCGACCATGCTGGATCCCGGGATGCTCACCTGGGTCGCGGAGGACGTCCACTGGCGCGGCCGGGCACTGCGCTCCCGCCCCTGGCCCCGTCTGGTGTCGCGGCTCGGCCCGGCGGCCGCGCTGGCGTGGCAGGAGTGGCTGCGGGTGGGCAGGCGACCGGGCCGGCTGGCGGCGCTGTTTGGTGTGGCGGCGCTGCCCGCCCTCTGCGCGGACGCCGTCGGCGGCTCGGCGCCGGCCGCCGGGGTGCTGCTGTGCGGGGCGCTGACCGCCGCCGCGATGTGCACCGGAGGGGCCCGGCGCGATGGTGGCGACCCCGCCCTGGCCCGGATGCTGGCCGTGGACGGCAGAGCCGCGACAGCCGCCCGGGCGGTGCTGCCCGCGCTGCTGGCCGCGGCCTGGTCGGCGCTCGCCCTGGCGGGCCTCCAGGCCGCGGGCGCACTGCCCGCCGGGGCATGGTGGGCGCTCGGCCCGGCGGCCGCGCCCGCGCTGGCGGCGGGGGCGCTGCGGATGGCCCGGCGCCGGCCCGTCGACCATTCCATGCCGGTCATCGACACTCCCGGCGGCGCGGTGCCGACCGGCCCGCTCGTCTGGGCGGCGACGGGGCCGGACGTCGCCCTGCTGGGGTCCCTGCCCGCGCTGGCGGCGCTGGTCACGCGGCCCGCCGACGTCGTGCCGTACGTCGCGGCGCAGGCCGTCGCCGGGGCCGCGGTGCTCGCCGCCTTCGTCCTGCGGTCCGTCAGGAGAGCCCGCGGGTAGTCACCGGTTCCGGCCCACGAGCCCGGACTCGTAGGCGGCGATGACCAAGCAGCCGCGTTTCCTGCCGGCGGGCGCGGCCTTCGCCGTGTGCACGGCCTACGCCGTGCTGCCCTGGCACTGGCCCTCCTCGTGACCGGCAGGCGTGGGTGAGAAGGGTGCTACGGTCCGTGACCGGACTGTGATCTGAATTGTGACAACAAGAAGTCAACATCGGCGTACCTTGCGGTCAAGGGCTTGCCGCACCGCAGGGGAGGCGCGTGACCGAGACCCGGCACGAGACGTCGGCGGAGGACCTCGTCGCCGAGTTCGACGCGGAGCGTCCCGCCCGGCGCCTTGCGGGCCGCCCGGCGGCACTCGTCACGATCGTCGCGCTCGCCCTGTCGCTCTACGCGCTGTACCAGACCTTCCGGCCGGGGCCGGTCCTGCCGTACCGGATGGTGTTCCTCGCTGTGGTGCTGCCGCTGGCGTTCGTCTGCTACAAGGCGCGGCGCGGGGGCCGGGACCGGCCCGGCGTGCTCGACTGGGTGCTCGCGGCGCTGTCCCTGGCGGTCTGCGCGTATCCGCTCGTGGTCTTCGACGACCTCATCCGCCGGGCGTACGCGCCGACGCCGCTCGACGTGGCGGCGGGAGCGCTGCTCACGCTGCTGCTCCTGGAGGCGTGCCGGCGGACCGTGGGCTGGATCATGCCCGTCGTGTGCGCGGTCTTCGCGGCGTACGCCTACTACGGCGGTTACCTGCCCGCCGACTGGGCGCTGGGCCACCGGGGCTACGACCTGGACCGGATCGTGGCGGCGTTCACGATGGGCACGGAGGGCGTCTACGGCGTGCCCCTCGACGTCGCCGCGACCTACATCATCCTGTTCACGATCTACGGCGCGGTGCTCGACCACTCGGGGGCGGGACGGTTCTTCGTGGACGTCTCCTTCGCGGCGTTCCGCCGTTCGCGCTCCGCACCGGGGCGCACCGTCACGCTCGCGGGGTTCCTGCTCGGTACGGTGAGCGGTTCCGGCGTGGCCACCACGGTGAGCGTGGGCAGCGTGGCCTGGCCGATCCTGCGCCGGGCCGGCTATCCGCGGGAGCAGGCCGGGGGAGTGCTGGCCGCGGCGGGCATCGGCGCGATCCTGTCGCCCCCGACGCTGGGCGCGGCGGCGTTCATCATCGCCGAGTACCTGCGGGTGAGCTACCTGACCGTCCTCGTCTACGCCACGATCCCGACGGTCCTGTACTACCTGGGCGTCTTCCTCGCCATCGAGATGGACGCCCGCAGGTACGGCACGCACGCGGTGCCGGTGGACGCGGGCCGTCCCTGGCCGCTGATCAGGCGCTTCGGCTACCACTTCAGCTCGCTGTTCGTGATCATCATTCTGATGGCCCTCGGCCAGTCGCCGTTCCGGGCGGTCGTGTACGCCACGCTGCTGGCCTTCGCGCTGTCCTTCCTCGACAGGGAGAACCGGCTGACGCCGCGCCGTGCCGTACGGGCCCTGGCGGCGGGCGCGACGGGGGTGCTGCCGGTCGCGGTCACCTGCGCCGCGGCGGGGACGATCGTCGGCGTGGTCACGCTCACCGGGCTCGGGCTCAAGGCCGGCTCGCTGATCGTCGGCCTGTCCGGAGGGAACCTCGCGGTCACCGCCGTCGCCTGCGCGCTGGCCGTGCTGCTGCTCGGGCTGGCCGTGCCGGTCACGGCGTCCTTCGTCATCGCCGCCGTGATCATCGGACCCGCGCTGCTGAACCTCGGCGTGACGGCGGCCGAGGCGTACATGTTCATCTTCTATTACGCCGTGCTGTCCGAGGTGAGCCCGCCGACGGCGCTGTCGGCCTTCGCCGCCTCGGCGATCACGGGCGGCAACGCGCACCGCACGATGTGGGCCACCTGGAAGTACACGCTCCCGGCGTTCCTCGTGCCGTTCGCGTTCGTGCTCACGCCGCCCGGCGCGGCCCTGCTGGCGCAGGGCCCGATCGGCGAGGTCCTGCTCGCCGCGGCCGTGTCGGCGCTCGCAGTGGCCGCTCTCGCGGTGACCACCGGCGGCTGGATCGCCGGCCCCGCCGGACCGGTCGAGCGGGGCCTGTGCGCGATCGCCGCGGTCCTGCTGCTCGTCCTTTCGCCCGGGCCCGTGCTGGCCGGGCTGGGCGCCGCGGTCCTGGCGCTCGCCGTTCACCTCGTCCGCGGACACAGGGAGGCGCGACTGTGAGGTTCAGGCTCGTGACGGTGCTGGCCGTCACCGCGGCACTGCTGGCCGGCGGTTGCGGGGGCGACCGGTCGGCGCAGCGGGAAGGCGGCGGCACCCGCCTGTCGATCGCCACCGGCAACACCACCGGCGTCTACTACGTGCTGGGCGGCGGGTTCGCCGAGCTGATCGACAAGCACCTGCCGGGCCACCGGGCGACCGCGGAGGCCACCGGCGCCTCCGTGGAGAACATCCAGCGCGTGGTCAGGGGACAGTCGGACATCGCCTTCACACTCGCGGACACGGCCGCCGACGCGGTCAAAGGCACCGGCGCCTTCACCGCGCCGCAGCCGATCCGCGCGCTCGCCCGGCTCTACGGCAACTACACCCACGTGATCGCGCGGACCGACGCCGGGATCGAATCCGTCGCCGGCCTGCGCGGCAAGCGCGTGTCCACGGGATCGCCGAACTCGGGAACGGAGGTGATCGCGCTGCGGCTGCTCGCCGCCGCCGGGCTCGACCCGGACAAGGACGTCGAACGTCAGGCGCTGTCGCTGCCCGAGACCGTGCAGGGGCTCAAGGACGGCACCCTCGACGCGCTGGTGTGGTCGGGCGGCCTGCCCACCTCGGGCATCACCGACCTGGTGACGAGCATGCGTGACGAGGTGATCTTCGTGCCGTTGGACGACGTGCTGCCCGCCGTGCGCGCCGCCCACGGCCCCGTCTACGCCGAGGGCGCGATCCCCAAGGGCGCGTACGGCACGCCGTCCGACGTGCCGACCATCGTCGTGCCGAACCTGCTCGTGGTGAACGCGGCGATGGACGCGAAGCTCGCCGAGGATCTCACCCGGCTGATCTTCGACCACAAGGCCGACCTGGAGAAGGTGCACGTGTCGGCCAAGGAGATCACCCTCGCCGACGCGCCCAGGACCGACCCCGTGCCGCTCCACGAGGGCGCGAGGAGGTTCTACGGCTGAGGGCGGTCGGGAGGGAGCCCTGCCTCCGGTCGGCGAGCGGCGTCCACGGCGCCCGCCGAGCCCGTGACCGGGGACCGCGCCGGTCCGCTCACAGGCGGGTGAGGCCGGTGACGTGGAGGACGGCGTGGCCCTCCTCGTCGGAGGCGGCCAGGTCGACCTCCGCGCTGATGCCCCAATCGTGGTTGCCGGCCGGGTCGTCGATGATCTGACGCACCCGCCACAGCTCCTTCTCCTCCTCGATGAGCAGGAGGGCGGGGCCGCGGGCGGCCGGGCCGGTGAGGACCTCGTCGTGCTCCTCGTAGTAGGCGTCCATGGCCGCGCCCCAGTCGACGTCCGGGTAGAGCTCGACCAGCTCCTCCTCCCGGTCCAGCGCGATGAGCTCCACCATGCGGAACATCGCGTTGCGGACCAGCACCCGGAAGGCGCGCGCGTTGGCGGTGACCGGACGGGCCCTGGTCTCCAGCTCCTCCCCGGCCGCCAGCGCCTCGGCGGGGTTGGCCAGCTTCTCCCACTCGTCGATGAGGCTGGAGTCGACCTGGCGCACCAGCTCGCCGAGCCATTCGATGAGGTCCACCAGGTCGTCGGTCTTCAGGTGCTCGGGCACCGTCTTCGACAGCGTGCGGTAGGCGTCGGCCAGGTAGCGCAGCACCGTCCCCTCCGAGCGGGCCAGCTCGTAGGACTGGATGTACTCGGTGAAGGTCATGGCCCGCTCGTACATGTCCCGCACGATCGCCTTGGGGCTGACGACGTGGTCGCCGACCCACGGGTGGCCGCGCCGGTAGGTCTCGTACGCGCCGAAGAGCAGGTCGGCCAGCGGCATCGGGTGGGTGATCTCGGCGAGGCGCTCCATCCGCTCCTCGTACTCGATGCCGTCGGCCTTCATCTGCGCGACCGCCTCGGCCCTCGCCTTGTTGAGCTGGGCGTGCAGGATCTGGCGGGGGTCGTCCAGCGTGGACTCGACGATCGAGACCATGTCCAGCGCGTACGTCGGGGAGCCGGGGTCGAGCAGCTCGAAGGACGCCAGCGCGAAGGTGGACAGCGCCTGGTTGAGCGCGAAGTCCTCCTGCAGGTCGACGGTGAGCCGGGCCATCCGGCCGTGCTCGTCGGGCTCGGCGAGCTTCTCCACGATGCCGCCGGCCAGCAGCGAGCGGTAGATCGCGATGGCGTGGCTGATGTGGCGGCGCTGCGCCTTGTGGTCCTCGTGGTTGTCGGTGAGCAGCCGCTTCATCGCCTGGAAGCAGTCGCCGGGCCGGTTGATGATCGACAGCAGCATGGCGTTGCTGACCTTGAAGCGGGAGGTCAACGGCTCGGGCTCGGCCGTCTGGAGCTTCTCGAACGTGTCCTCGCTCCAGCCGACGAACCCCTCCGGCGGCTTCTTGCGCGCGTAGCCGCGGCGCCGCTTGGGGTCGTCACCGATCTTCGCGAGCGCCCGTTCGTTCTCGATGACGTGGTCGGGCGCCTGGCAGACGACGTACCCGACCGTGTCGAAGCCGGCCCGGCCGGCCCGCCCGGCGATCTGGTGGAACTCCCGCGCCCGCAGGCGCCGCACCTTGGTGCCGTCGAACTTCGACAGCGCCGTGAACAGCACGGTGCGGATCGGGACGTTCACCCCCACGCCGAGCGTGTCGGTGCCGCAGATCACCTTCAGCAGGCCCGCCTGGGCCAGCCGTTCCACCAGACGGCGGTATTTCGGCAGCATCCCGGCGTGGTGCACGCCGATGCCGTGCCGTACGAGCCGGGACAGGGCCCGGCCGAAGCGGGTGGTGAAGCGGAAGTTGCCGATGAGGGCGGCGATGGCCTCCTTCTCGGCCTTGGTGCACATGTTGATGCTCATCAGGGCCTGGGCGCGCTCCATCGCCGCGGCCTGGGTGAAGTGCACGACGTAGACCGGGGCCTGCTGGGTGGACAGCAGCTCCTCCAGCGTCTCGTGCAGGGGAGTGGTCCGGTAGGAGTAGATCAGCGGCACCGGCCGCTCGGCGTGCTTGACGACGCTGGTGGGGCGGCCGGTGCGGCGGGTGAGGTCGGTCTGGAACCGCTCGACGTCGCCGAGCGTGGCCGACATCAGCACGAACTGCGCCTGCGGCAGCTCCAGCAGCGGCACCTGCCAGGCCCAGCCGCGGTCGGGCTCGGCGTAGAAGTGGAACTCGTCCATGATCACGGTGCCGACGTCGGCGTCGGCGCCGTCGCGCAGCGCGATCTGGGCGAGGATCTCGGCGGTGCAGCAGATGACGGGCGCGTCGGCGTTCACGGTGGCGTCGCCGGTCATCATGCCGACGTTCTCGGTGCCGAACAACGCGCACAGGTCGAAGAACTTCTCCGACACCAGCGCCTTGATCGGCGCGGTGTAGAAGCTGATCTCGTCCCGGGCCAGCGCCGCGAAGTGCGCCCCGGCGGCGACGAGGCTCTTGCCCGAGCCCGTCGGCGTGGACACGATCACGTTGTTGCCGGAGACGACCTCGATCAGCGCCTCCTCCTGGGCCGGGTAGAGCGTGAGCCCCCGATCGGCGTTCCACGACGCGAACGCGTCGAACAGCGCGTCGGGTTCGGAGTCGGACGGAAGACGACGGAGGAGGCTCATGCTTTCGCTCACGCCTCTTATCCTGCCCAAGACGCATGACTGTTTCGACCGCCCCGTCGTACGGCAAGGTGTGGCACAGCTACGTCAAAGGGGTGTGGCGCTGCACGAACCCGCAGGTCAAACCCACAAACTAGCGGTATGGGGGAGAAGTGGGCCGGGCTCGCCGCGCGCCGGGAGGCGGCGGCCGACGTGCTGCTCGCCGTCGCCGTCCTCGCCTTCACGGTCCCGGCGGTCCTGTTCGGCCGCTCCTTCCCGGCCCTGCCGTCCCTCGCCGTGCCGTGGTGGGCGCAGATCGCCGCGGCGGTCACGGCGGCCGCGTCCATGCTGGTGCGGCGCAGTGTGGCCTGGCCGATGCTCGCGGCCACCGTCGCCTGTGCCCTGCTCGCGGGCCAGACGATGCCGCTGATGCTGGCGGCGTACTCGATGACGTCGCGGGACACGGTGCGCCGATGGCCGTGGACGTCCGCCGCGCTCGCGGGGGTCTACGCGCTGGCCGACTGGGCGAGCCCCTACACCGACCGGCTGCCCGTCGCCGTGGCGGTGCGGGCGGTCACGCTGATCTTCCTGCCCGCGCTGGTGGGCACCTGGGTGTGGCGTTACCGCTCGATGATCCGGGAGCTGCGGGCGGGCGTGCGGGCGCGGGAGGAGCGCGCCGCCGCCCAGGAACGCCGCCGCATCGCGGGCGAGCTGCACGACACGGTGACGCACGCGGTCACCGTGATGGTCCTCAACGCCGGTCTCATCCAGGACGCCGACGAGCTCGACGAGATTCGCAAGCTGGCCAGGAACATCGAGGACAAGGGCGTGCGGGCGCTGACCGAGCTGCGCGAGCTGCTCACGGCGCTGCGGCGTAAGGACCTGCCGCCCTCGGCGGAGAGCGTCGAGGGGATACCGCGCCTGGTCGAGGAGAGCAGGGCCACCGGCCTGCGCGTCGCCCTGCACTACGACGTGCCGGAGGCGGCGCTGCCGCGGCAGGCCGGCCACGCCTGCTACCGCGTGGTCCAGGAGGGCCTCAACAACGTGCGCAAACACGCGCCCGGGGCCGACGTGCAGGTGGTCTGCGAGGCCCACGGGGACGTGCTGAACGTGTCGGTGGTCAACAGCAGCAAGAGCCGGGCCGTGCCGGTCCGGGTGCCCGCCGGCGCGGGGGGCGGCTACGGGCTGCCCGGCCTTCGCGAGCGCGTCGCGCTGGTGGGCGGACGGCTCACGTACGGGCCGACCGCCGAGGGCGGGTTCGCGCTCACCGCCAGCGTCCCCTTCCACCCGCCCGACCCCGGCGAGCCCTGATCCCGTCGCCCGGCAGCGGCGCCGGCGCCGCGAGCACCGGGCCGCGCTTCCAGGGGCACGGCCGGGAGGGGGCGGTCACTGCTGCATCCTCGGGTCCTGGGTGGGGTCGGCATACATACGCGGGCAACCACGGTCGATCGCATCGGTGCGCAGTTCGTAGTGCCAGGGTTCGTTCCTGTAGATCTGACACAAGCCGTACTCGGCGCCATGGCCGGACAGCCACGCCGTCGCATCGGAGGGCCCGATGTCGACCGCGTCGCCCGTCACGTGAGAAGACGTCGCCGGGGTGGCCACCCATCGCGCGGCCTCGTCTTCGGACCCGTACTTGGAGACCGCCTCGCGAAGAAGCCGGTTCTGGTACTCCGGAGAACGCCAGCCGCTGTTGACGTGGAACTCGACTCCGTCGTCCGCGGCGTCCGTCGCCGCCTGGCGGAGGGCCTTGAGCAGATCTCGGTCGAGGTTGGCCACGCCCGGGATTCGGTCGTCGAAGACCGTCACGCCGTCCGGGACGACACCGTCGGCTTCGTCAGGCGCACCGCGGCGCTCATCGTGACAAGCGTCCGATGACGATGCCGGGGAGGTCGTGGCAGGCGGTGGCGCCGGGGAGCGCTTCCGGAGTGGTGCGGCCGTGGAGGACTTCGCGAGCGGTGCCGCCGAGGGGTGCTCCGCTGGGGATCCGGCCGAGAGGGACGAGCAACACTGCGAGCGGTGGCCGAGGACGGTGATGACGGCCGCTGCGACGACTATTAGGCCGGTGACCAGGAGCCGGCGCGTCCGGCGGGTCTTCGTCGCTGACGGTGGGGTTTGAGCCATGCGGCCAGTCAAGGCAGTGAGCCGTTGCCGGCACGTATGGGGTTTTCGATATGCCGACGACATGCGCCGGCTCTAGAGATCAGGGATCAGAGACCGAGGTCTTCGATCTCCTTGAGCAGGGCCGACCGGGAATCGGGCGGGGCGGCCCTGTCGGGGGCGGCCGCGCTCCCGGTCGTGCCCTTGGCCCCCCGGTCGCGGAACAGGTAGCCGCCGAGGATGCCGCCCGCGAAACCGAAGACGTGGGCCTGCCAGCCGATGCCCTCGGCCGGCAGCAGCCCGGCGAACTGGTAGGCGAAGCACAGTCCCATGACCAGGCCGATGACGATGTCGATCAGGTGCCGGTCGAAGGCTCCGCGCACGAGGACGTACCCGAAGTAGCCGAACACCAGCCCGCTCGCGCCCGCGCCGACCGTGGAGGAGTCGGCGGTGAACCACGAACCGAGCCCGCTGGCGACGGCGATCAGCCCGGTCACGCCGAGGAAGCGCCGCACGCCCCGGTAGGCCGCGAGGAACCCGAAGATGAACAGCGGACCGGAGTTGCCCTCGATGTGGGCCCAGCTCCAGTGCAGAAGTGGCGCGGAGACGACCCCGGGGAGCCGCTCGAGGTCCCACGGCCTGATGCCGTAGCTGTAGCTGAGCGAGTAGTCCGCGGCCCAGTTGGCCACCTGCACGACCCAGATCAACCCCAGGAAACCGACCATGACCCAGAAGGCCTTGCGGGCCTCGGCGATCATGATTTCGGCGGTGCGGCCGTCGCTCACGGGACCTCCCTGTGCCTGAAGGCCACGCGGTCGCCGAAGACGGCGCGGCTCCTGAGGATCACCCGGGAAAGATACCGCCGACGGCCGCACGAGTCACTGAGCGCCGGCGCCAGGAGCGCGGCACCGCGGTGGTGCCGCGCGGCGGGACCGGGCTTTAGGGGCGGCGAGCCGGCCGGCGGCGGGGTGAACCGGGCGCCGGGCGGCTCCTGACCGCCGGCGCCCGGCATCCTCACGCGGCGCGGCGCCCTACACGCGTTCGATGACGACGACCGGGATCTCCCGGTCGGTCTTGGTGACGTACTCGTCGTAGGCGGGCCAGGTGGCGGCCATCGTCCGCCACATGTCCGGACGCTCCTCCGGGCTCGCCGTACGGGCCCTCGCCTTGAACCTGTCCCCCCTGATCTGGAACTCCACCTCGGGGTCCGCCTGGAGGTTGAGGTACCACAGCGGGTGCTCGTCGGCCCCGCCCTTGGAAGCCACCACCAGATAGGCGTCGCCGTACGGCTGGTAGATCAGCGGGGTGCTGCGGGGCTGTCCCGACTTGCGGCCCCGGGTCGTGAGGATGGCCACGGTGGTGCCCTGCCAGTCGTGGCCCTCCTCGCCGTCGGTCTCGATATAGCGCTTGACGTGTTCCTGTCCGAAAAGCATGTCGATCACCTTCCCATCAGAGGGGGATCAACCGCCTGAACCCTCGGCCAATTCCAGGGCGACCTGCAGCCCCGCCGCGGCCCGCTCCTCCTCGGACGTCGACTCGTCCCTGACGAAGAACCACGCCGCGTGCATCGCGAACAGGGCCATGGACCGCCTGAGCTTGACCGGCAGCGGATCGTCCGGCTCGTACAGCGCCCGCATCAGCTCGCTCATGCGCTCACGCATGAGGTCCACCTTGGCGTGGCCGCGCAGCGCCGTCTTGTTGCGGTCCATGAAGTGCATGACCTCGTGGGCGCGCCCGCGGGTCATCAGGGCGGAGTAGCGGGTGATCAGCTCCCCGCGGGTCTCGGCGTCGCGGGGGTGCCGGTTCGCCCACGCGATCAGCTCGTCCAGCGCCTTGATGCGGTCCTCGACCAGGCTGGCGACGATGTCCTCTTTCGTCCGGAAGTGGTAGTAGAGGGCCGCCTTGGTGACGCCGAGGGCCTCGGCTATCTCCCGGAGCGACGTCGCCTCGTACCCCTGCTCGGTGAAGAGCCTGATCGCGACCTCCTGGATGCGGCTGCGCGTGTCGGTATGAGCACCCATTTCCAGCTGTTTCCTAATTGACTTGACGGCCGGCAAGTAAGGACAATACCGTGCCCCGGGCACTAGCCTGTCGGCAAGTAAGTAAATTCCTTCAAGGGGGCACCCATGACTACGGAGACCGCGGCCGCGCCCGGCCGGTCCCGGGAAGTGATGATCGTCTTACCCGGTCTGATGCTCGCCATGATGCTGGCGATGCTGGACAACATGATCGTCGGCACGGCCATGCCGAGGATCGTCGGGGAACTCCAGGGCCTGGACTACTTCACCTGGGTCACGACCTCGTACGTGCTGGGCACCACGGTCTCCACGCCGATCTGGGGGAAGCTCGGCGACCTCTACGGCCGCAAGAACATCTTCCTCGGCTCGATCGTCATCTTCCTGGTCGGCTCCGCGCTGTGCGGCATGGCGGGCTCGTCGCTGTTCGGCGGCACCGGCGACGGCATGATCGAGCTGATCGCCTTCCGCGCGCTGCAGGGCCTCGGCGCCGGCGGGCTCATCGTCGGCGTGATGGCGATCATCGGAGACCTCGTCCCGCCGCGTGAGCGTGGTCAGTACCAGGGCATCATGGCCGCGATCATGTCGCTCGCCATGATCGCGGGACCTCTGGTCGGCGGGTTCATCACCGACAACCTGAACTGGCGCTGGGCCTTCTACGTGAACCTCCCGCTCGGCGGCGTGGCGCTGATCTGGCTGATCCTCAAGCTGCACCTGCCGAAGAACCGGACCCAGCACCGCATCGACTGGCTCGGCGCGGCCGTTCTCACCGTGGCCATCACCGCGATCGTGCTGATCACCTCGTGGGGTGGCCAGAAGCACGGCTACCCCTGGGACTCCTGGCAGATCCTGGGGCTGGCCGCCCTGGCGGTCGTCGCGCTGGCCGTGTTCATCCCGATCGAGCGGCGGGCCGCCGAGCCGATCCTGCCGCTGCACGTGTTCGCCAACCGCAACTTCACGCTGATCAACGTGCTCGGCTTCCTTCTCGGCTTCGCGATGTTCGGCGCGATCACCTTCCTGCCGATGTTCCAGCAGTTCGTTCAGGGCTCCACGGCCACGAACTCCGGGCTGCTCCTGCTCCCGATGATGGCCTCGTCCATGGTCGTGTCGCTGTTCGTCGGCAAGGCGATCACCCAGACGGGTAAGTACAAGAGCTTCCCGGTGATCGGCGGCGTGATCATGGCCATCGCCATGTGGCTGCTGTCGACGCAGGACGTGCACACCCCCGCCTGGCGGACCGGCGTCTACATCGCCGTCCTCGGCCTCGGCATGGGCTTCCTGATGCAGACGACCATGCTGATCGCGCAGAACAGCGTCGAGCAGAAGGACATCGGCGTGGCCAGCAGCGCCTCGACGTTCTTCCGCTCCATCGGCGGTTCGTTCGGCATCTCGCTGTTCGGCGCGATCTTCAACAGCCGGCTCGGAGACGAGCTCGCCGCCAAGTTCGGCCCGAAGTCGGCCGAGATGGTCGGGTCCGGCGGCGCTCAGATCAACCGGGAGATGCTCAGCCAGCTCCCGCCGGCGGTCAAGGGGGGCTTGCTGGAGGCGCTCGCCACCGCGATCGGCTCCGTCTTCCTGTGGTCCGTCGTGTTCGCCGCGATCGTCCCGGTGATCGCCGCCTTCATCAAGCACGTCCCGCTGCGCGGCGGCGCTCCCGGCGCCGCCGGCGGCGAGAAGGCGGAGCCGGTGGCCGCCGCCCTCGACTAGCCGTAGTAGACGAACCCACGGCCGGTACGGCGCACGCCCCCGCGCGGGCGTGCGCCGTACCGCGTTTCCGGGAGGTCAGGCGGGCCGCTCGGCCCGGTCCGCCGACCAGTCGGTGTGGAAGGAGCCCTCCCGGTCGACCCTCCGGTAGGTGTGGGCGCCGAAGAAGTCGCGCAGCCCCTGCAGCAGCGCGGCCGGCAGCCGGTCGCGCCGCAGCCCGTCGTAGTAGGCGAGCGCCGAGGAGAAGCCCGGCGTGGGCACCCCGATCGTCGCCGCCGTCGCCACGACCCGGCGCCACGATTCCTGGGCCTCCTCCAGCGCCTGGGCGAAGGTGGGGTCGACCAGCAGCGTCGGCAGGTTCGGGTCGGCGTCGTAGGCCGCCCTGATCCGGTCGAGGAAGCGCGCCCTGATGATGCAGCCGCCGCGCCAGATCGTGGCCATCGAGCCCAGCTTCAGGTTCCAGCCGTACTCCGCGCTCGCGGCGGCCATCTGGTCGAATCCCTGGGCGTAGGCGACGATCTTCGAGGCGTACAGCGCCCGCCGCACGTCCTCGACGAGGCCGGAGTCGCCGGCCGTGCCGGACGGCCCGGCGAGCGAGCGGGCGGCGGCCCGCTGCTCCGGGTGGCCCGACAGGGCCCGGGCGAACACCGCCTCGGCGATGCCGGTGACCGGAACGCCGAGGTCGAGGGCGCTCTGCACGGTCCAGCGACCGGTGCCCTTCTGCTCGGCCTGGTCCACCACCACGTCCACGAACGGCCTGCCGGTGGCGGCGTCGGTGTGGCCCAGCACCTCCGCGGTGATCTCGATGAGGTACGACTCCAGGTCGCCTCGGTTCCACTCGCGGAAGATCTCGGACAGTTCCTTCGGGTCCAGCCCGAGGGCCTGCCGGAGCAGGTCGTACGACTCCGCGATGAGCTGCATGTCGGCGTACTCGATGCCGTTGTGCACCATCTTGACGAAGTGGCCGGCGCCGTCGGGGCCCACATGGACGCAGCAGGGCACCCCGTCGACCTTCGCCGCGATGTCCTCGAGCAGGGGGCCGAGCGTCTCGTACGCCTCGGGGTCGCCGCCGGGCATGATGCTCGGGCCGTTGAGCGCGCCCTCCTCGCCGCCGGAGATGCCGGTGCCGACAAAGTGGATGCCCCGCTCACGGAGCGCGGCCTCGCGGCGGCGGGTGTCCGCGTAAAGGGCGTTTCCGCCGTCAATGATCATGTCGCCGGGCTCCATGACGGCGGCGAGCTCCTCGATCACCGCGTCGGTCGGCGCCCCGGCCTTGACCATGATGATCGCCTTGCGGGGACGTTCGAGGGAGGCCACGAACTCCTCGATCGTGCTCGCCGGCAGGAACGCGCCCTCGTCGCGGTGCTCCTCCATGAATCGGGTCGTACGGCTTTCCGAGCGGTTGTGCACCGCGACCACATGGCCGTGGTGGGCGAAGTTCCGGGCGAGGTTGCGTCCCATGACGGCCAGGCCCGTCACTCCGATGTCTGCCTTATCCATGTGCACAGTCATACCGCTTCCCGGGAACCGGCGACCGGCCGAGGGTGGGTGTTTCGGCGGCCGGTCGCGCTGAGCCGCGCGTTCAGTAGCCGTGGCCGCCGGCAGGGCGGGAGGCAGGATGCGAGTGCGACGGCGCCGGCCTGGCCGAAGCCGCGGGTGTGGGCGTGGCGGTACCCGTGGCCGTGGCCGGGCGGATCAGGCCGAGCAGGCCGTGCCGGGCGCCGGAGACGCCGGCCGAGGTGACGCCCGGTCCGCGGGTCGTAGGCGTTGATCCATCCGTCGCCGAAGTTGCCGGCCAGCAGCGCTCCCGCGTACGCGCCGAACCCCGGCGGGCGAGCGTCATCGCCCAGGGTGCGTTCAGCGGGCCCCGGGAGACGAGACGGCGCACGAACCGGCCGCATGCCGTGAACTGGCTGACGAACCCGTTGCCCCGGCCCGCCACCGGTCTGCCGGTCCCGGGGTCGCGCTCGGCGTACGCCACGAGGACCGAGGTCCCGGCGATCTATACGCCGCCGCGCTGCTCCGGGTTCGGCCCACTTCTCCGCAGGTAGGGGAGGCGAGCACGGCCCATCTGCCTTATCCTGACAAAACCCGCAAAGCAAGCGGGTTTTATATAGACATGGTCGCCTGATGGCGAGGACGCTTGGCCTCCTGCCGGGCCGCTGATAAGTCACTACAGCCAAGAAGTGCCGGCACCCAGCCGGCAGCCCACCGTCGTCGCGCACCTACGGAGAAGAGACGTGTTCGCACCGAAGCCGGAACGGTCAGTCGTCGCGGTTCCTCCGCCCGGAGACGGGCCCGGATGCTGGGCGGGCGCGCCCAGCGCCGTGAGCCGGGACGGATGGATCTACCTGGCCTACCGGCTGCGCCGGCCGCTCGACGAGGGGCGCGGGTACGCCGTGGAGATCGCCCGCTCGGCCGACGGCGAGCGGTTCGAGAGGATTCTCACGATCACCAAGGAGGAGATGAAGACCGAGTCGCTGGAGCGCCCCACGCTCGTGGTGACTCCGGAGGGCAGGTGGCGCCTGTACCTGAGCTGCGCCACCTACGGCACCAAGCACTGGCGGGTGGAGATGATCGAGGCCGCCGGACCGGCGGAGTTCGACCCCGCTGACGCGCAGGTCGTGCTGCCCGGCGACCTCAAGACGGGCGTCAAGGACCCGGTGATCCTCCACCACGGCGGCGTCTGGCACCTGTGGGCGTCGTGCCACCCCCTGGAGGACCCCGACGAGGCCGACCAGATGGTGACCGACTACGCCACCAGCGCCGACGGCGTCGAGTGGGCCTGGCAGGGGACCGCGCTCGACCGGCGGCCGGGCGAGTGGGACTCGCGCGGCGTGCGGGTGAGCGCGGTCACGTTCAGCGGCGAGACCGTCATCGCCTACTACGACGGCCGCGCGTCGGCGGAGGAGAACTACGAGGAGCGCACGGGCGTGGCCATCGGCCCCGGCCCGTCCACGCTCACCGCCACCGGGACCGCCCCCGTCGCCCGATCGCCGTACGCCGGGGGAGGGCTGCGCTACCTGTCGATCGTGCCCGTGCCGGGGGGCCACCGCCTGTACTACGAGCTGACCCGCGCGGACGGGTCCCACGAGCTGCGTACCGAGCTGCGCTGACCTCGGCCCGGCCGGGCGGCGCCGGGCCTTCGCGGGGGACGGCCGGCAGGGGAACGCCTGGCCGGGAGGCGAGGGACCGGGGGACGAGGGACCGGAGGACGAGGGCTGGGCGGCGCGTTCAGGTGGCGTCGGGCGTCAGGTCGTCGTCGTCCGCCGCCCGGCTCCGCGAGGCCGCCCGGAGACGGGCTCCGTCGCGGGAGCGGCCGTTGCGGGCCTGCCGCTGGCCGGACGGCCGGGCGCCGACCAGGCCGCCGGACCGCTCCCGGGGGCGCAGCCAGTCGCCGAAGTCCTCGCCGAAGGAGTCGCGGTCCAGCACGTCGCGCAGCAACGCGATGTCGGCGGCGAAGTAGGCCAGCAGCTCCTGGCGCTGCTCCCAGGTGAGCGGCCGCCGGGGCTGCGCGTCGCGCTGCAGCAGCCGCTGGAGCGGCGCGGTGAGCCGCTGGCCCAGCACCGGGTCGCCGAGCCGGACGAGCCGGGCCAGGACGCGGTGCGTGCGGCTGTGCGGCGGATGGGCGGTGACGTTCTCCCTCGGCACCTCGCCGACGAGCCCCTGCTCCACCCCGAGGAACGCGCAGATGCGGTCGAGCGTGGCCGCGGGGCGGTCGACCAGGTCCCGGTAGCGGAAGACCAGCACCTGCTCGCGGGGGAACAGCGTGAACAGGTGCGCCAGCTGCTCGCCGTACCGGCCGAGGCCCACGTAGTGCCAGAACGGCGACCAGCCCTCGGCGACCCGGCGTTTCTCGGCCGCGCAGGCCTCGATGACGTCCCCGATCGGCTCCAGGCCGGCCGACCACAGGTGGGTCCAGTTCGAGTGCGCGCGCTCCACGGGGTCGCGCAGCGAGACGATGAGTTTCGCGTGCGGGATCGCCTCCCGGATCCGCCGCTGGGCGTCCCGGTCGTACAGGTAGAAGGGGGTCGACTCGCCGCGCAGCGCCCCCGGCGGGGCGTCCGCGAACAGCGCCTCGTAGTCGGCGCGCCGCCACACGTGCTCACGGTAGGTCTCGGCGTCCCCCGGCCCGCCCCTGTCGGGCGGCGGGCCGTCGGTGAGGAAGAACTTCGGCTCCTTGACGGGCGACATGAAGAGCCGGGGGTGGCGGGCCAGTGCCGCGTGCAGGGCCGTGGTGCCGGCCTTCGGCACCCCGATCACCAGGAAGTCGGGCAGGGCCATGCGGGAGTCCTCCTACTTTCCCGATTTATTTAATAGGTTTTGCCCCTTCCGTGCGAGAAATCACCCGTAGGTGGTGTACCACTCATCACGCTTGTGTCACTTCGCGGCGTGGCTCGCGGATGTGGCCCCCGGCCGGACCCACGCGGCCGTTCGCGAGCGGGCGAGCGCCGCGCGGCGGCGGTCGCCTTCGGACCAGATCTCGAACCACACCTCGTTGCGGCCGCCCTCGCGGACCAGCCCCCAGCGGTCGGCCAGCAGGTCCAGCAGCGGCAGGCCGCGACCGCCCTGGCTCGACCCGTTCGGCAGCGGATGACCGGCGCACGGCGGTCCGGCCGAGCCGTCGTCCTCGACGCAGACCCGCACGCGGTCGGGCAGGCACGAGACGGTGACGGTGAACGTGCCGCCGTTCCCCGAACGGGAGTGCACGACCGCGTTCGTCGCGATCTCGCTGGTCAGCAGCACGCAGTCGTCGTGGCGGGGATGGTCTCGCCCGAGTGCGGCCGACACGAGCCTGCGCGCCCGCCCCACCTGGTCGCGTCCCCCCGCGAGGCGGGCCACGCGGTTCCCCGCGCCGTCCCCCGAGATCTCCATGAGCCCTCCCGTGCCTGAGCGGTGTGGCCGTCCAGGAGAGGACGTCCGCCCCCGCGCCCGCGATGTCACGGGAAAGTAGGAGTGTCCTTGCCTCGCTATGTCAGGAAAACGAACCGCGTCGAAGGGCGGAGTCCGGCGCCGGGTACGCGTGTGCGGCGGTGCGACGTGAGCGGGCGCTTGCGGAGCGCGGAGCGCGGCCGGATGCTGGCGGAGGAACGCGAGCACGACCGGGGGCGGGCGCCGGAGAAGGCACGCAGGTACGACGGGGGCGGCGGGTCCGGTCCGTCCGGGCCCGCCGCCCCCGTTCGTCCCGCCGTCGGCCGGGCGGGGCCGCCTCGGTCAGGAGTCGTGCGCGGCCGCTCCCGCAGCGGAACCGTTCACGACGAGCACGCGCTCACGCTCGGGCACCTCGATGGCCGGGAACGTGCCGGTGTCGACGATGCCGTGCTCCCGGTACGCCGCCTCGATCAGCGCGTACGCCTGGGGTTCGAGCTTCCACAACGCCCGCCACTCCCTCGCCACGAGGAGCGGGATGCCCACCTCCTGGGCGATGTCGGCGGCCCGGGGGACGTACTTGCGCGCGATCTGCTGGTCCCAGTACTGCCGGGCGGTCCGCAACTGGGCCGCGCGCTGGGCGGTGTCGACGACGGGCGCGGGCTCGGCCGCGACGTCCTCCTCCTCGTCGTCGATCAGCTCGGCGATGGTCGCGGCGGGCAGCGCCGCGGCAGCCGGGGGCTGCTCGGGCTCGGGCGCCCAGGGCACCGGCGGAGCGAGGTCGATCAGCGCGGAGGTGTTGTAGAGCGCGCCGATCTGGGACAGCAGGGCCTCCTGCCGCTTCTCGTCCACCGCGAGGCCGGTGTACTCCACGGCCTGGTCCATCGCCTTGTCGAGCCTGGCCATCGCGGTCCGCAGCTTGCGGCCGGACGCCCCCGCCTCGCGCAGCGCGCGGACCCGCTTGGCGGCCAGCGCCACCTTGGTCAGCCTGCGGTGGGCGTCCACCTCGCTCGCCGTACGGTCGCTCGCCTCGGCCAGGCCGACCCGGACCAGCACCCGCTCGGGGGTGAGCCGCCAGTTGATGCGGCCCCTGCCGGTGATGCGGACCCGCTCGATGGCCATGCCGCGCTCCCACAGCCAGGCGGCCACGAGCGGGGCGGCGAGACGGAAGACGGCCTCGGCGACGCTGCGGGCGTCCATGCTCGACAGGACGGCCGACAGGGAGGTGAAGACCCACACGGCGATGCCGTCGATGCCGGCCGAGTAGTTCTCCCGCATGTTGCGGCGCGCCCGTACGGCGCTCGTGATGACGGCGACCTCGATGAAGGCGAACAGCAGCAGCCGCAGCGGCCCGTCGAACCCGAGGACGTCGCCGGAGAAGCGCCACATGCCCTGGGCGGAGACGCCCGTGGCGATGCTGGCGGCGACGATGGTGAGGATGTCCTCGGTGGGCCGGCCTGCCGCCCAGCGGCGGAACAGGCGGATCAGGGCGCGCAGGGCGAAGAAGGTCAGGACCAGCAAGACCAGGGCGATGACGCTGATGATGACTGTTCCGACCGGATGGGCCGACGCAAAGGCGGTTATTTGGTCAATGGGGGGCATCAGTCACGGTCTCTCGACGTCCGATGGTTTTCCTCGGGATCATCCCAGAACCGCGTCGTCCTGTGGTGCCAAACACCCCTCCCTGTGAGCAGTCCGCGTCACTACGGTCACACCCGCTCGTCATCGCGCGGGGGCGGCGAGCCAGGCGTCCACCTCCTGCCGCAGCGCGCGCTTGGTCTCCTCGGGGGCGAACGACGCGTCGATCGAGGCGCGGGCGAGCCCGGCCAGCACCGCGTCGTCGTAGCCGAAGGCGTCCCCGGCCCGGGCGTACTCGTCGGAGAGGGTGGCCCCGGTGATCGACGGGATGTCGGTGTTGAGCGTGACGGTCAGGCCCGCCTCGATCAGCCGGGGGAGCGGATGGGCGGCCAGGCCGTCCACGACGCCGAGCGCGACGTTGGACGACGGGCACACCTCCAGCGGGATGCCCCGATCGCGGACCTCGGCGGTCAGGTCCGGGTCCTCCAGCACCCGGACGCCGTGGCCCAGACGCTCGGTGCGTCCCGTCGTGATCGCCTCGCGGACGCTGGCCGGGCCCTCGCACTCGCCCGCGTGGTGCACGACGTGGACGCCGGCGCCGGCCGCGGCGGCGAAGACCTCGGCGAACGGCGCCAGCGGGTAGGACTCCTCCCCGGCCAGGCCGACACCGATCACGCCGTCCTCCGCGTACCGGGTGGCGAGCTCCACCGTGCGCCGGGCGCGCTCGACCGAGCGCCGCCGCGAATGATCGAGCAGCACCCGGCACTCGACGCCGTACGCCGCGCCGCCCTCGGCGAGCCCGGCCAGCACGGCCTCCAGCGGCATCTCGATGTCGCCGAGCCGCTCCCCGTGCGCGGCCGCGGTGAAGGTCACCTCCGCCCACCGGGTGCCCTGGGCCGCCTCGTCCGCGCAGAACTCCACCGCGATCCGGTGGAAGTCCTCCGGCCTGATCAGGCACTCCCGTACGAGCGCGTTGTGGTCGGCGAACTGGCGGAAGCCGTCGAAGGGGGCTCCGGGGGCCGAGTCCGGGACCGGCCTGCCGTTGGCCGCCGCGATCTCCGCCAGCGTGTCCGGCCGCACCGTGCTCTCCAGGTGGACGTGCAGATGGGCCTTGGGCAGCAGGGTGAGATCGCGCACGGCCGCGAGCCTAGAAGCGAGGCCCGGGCCGGCGCACCCGATTATCGGGCTCAGATGTCCAGGTTGAGGCGGGCGATGGGCTCCACGAGCTCCTCCTCCTCGTAGCTCAGGTGCGACAGCAGCACGTCCGACAGCAGGTCCACCTGGTCGCGTACGCCGTCGAGCCGGTCCGGGTCCTCGATCATGGCGACGAGGGCGGCGTCCAGCTCCGTCAGCACCCCGGCGATGACCTCGTGCTCCTGCTCCAGCCGGGCCACGACCGGCGCCAGCGACTCCTGCGCCGAGGCCAGCATCGGGAACATGTGCTCGTCCTCGATCGTGTGGTGGGTGGTCAGCAGCCGGCAGTACGACGCGCAGAACGTGCCGAGGGTCCAGTAGTTCTGCCGCATGGTGAGCTCGTTGATCATCGAGCGGAGGGCGGCGGCGTCGGAGCGCCCCGCGGCGACCTGCTCCAGGGCGTCCTTGATCTGGGTCAGCTCCCGGCGCAGGTGGTCGTGGATGAGGACGAGCCGCCGGCCGTTGGCCTGCTGCTGGGGCGTGAGCGCGGCGATGTCCCGCTTGGGCAGCCGGGGCCGGGTGGACTCGTCGAGCACCGCCCCCGCCGGTGTCCCGCCCGCGACCCGGATCGGAGCCTCGGCGCCCGCCTCCGGCGGCCGCCCGCGCTCCCGCGTCACGGCCTCGCGTACGGCGGGGGCGACCTCCTCGGCGAAGACCTTGAGGTCCCTGTCGTCGTCCACGGCGAGCACGAACACGCTCATGCCGTGGCGGAGCGCGAGCTCGGTCAGCTGTTCGGCCCAGACGGCCGGCGGCCCGTCGAGGAAGCCCTCCCTGGCGGCGGCGGAGAAGCGGCCGTCGATGTTGTAGACGCGGCGGATCTCGCCGGGGTCGCGCCCGGCCCGCTCGGCCGCGGCGTCCAGGATCTCGCTCATCGCGCCCAGCTCGCCCGGCGCGGCGTATCCGGACGAGGGCACCCACCCGTCGCCGAGCCGCCCGGTCAGCTCCAGCATGCGCCGCTTGTACGCGCCGATCCACAGCCCGATCGGATGCGGGGGGAACGGCCCGGGACGCGCGCCGTCCAGCCGGTAGTGCCTGCCGTCGAGCCGTACGCGCTCGCCCGGCGTCCACAGCGCGCGAAGGACCGCGACGGCCTCCTCCAGCGCGTCCACGGCCTCGCCGGGACTGCGGCGCGGGCCGCCCATGGCGGCGATGCCGTCCCAGAACGCGCCGGAGCCTAGCCCCAGCTCGACCCGGCCACCGCTCAGGATGTCGAGGGACGCTGCGGCCCGGGCGAGCACCGCCGGCGGCCGCAGCGGCAGGTTCACCACGTCGGGGAACAGCCGCACCCGCTCGGTGCGCCCCGCGAGCGTGGCCAGCAGCGTCCAGGTGTCCAGGAACGACGGCTGGTACGGGTGATCCTGGACGCCGATGACGTCGAGCCCGATCTCGTCGGCCAGCACGGCCTGCCGGACGATCCGGTGGTGTCCCGCCGCGTCCGGCGTGAGAAACGCCCCGAACCACAGCTCATGTCCGAAGTCGGCCATTAATTCGCTACCTTTCCGCGTCCCGGACCGGGAGCCTACCTTCGTGACGAGATCTGGCGACATGACCCTGGCGGCCCCCGCCGGCACCGTCCTGTCGGTCGTGATCGGCTCGCGCGCGTACGGGTTGGAGACCGACGAGTCGGACGTCGACAGGCGGGGTGTGTTCGTGACGCCCACCCCGATGTTCTGGCGGCTCGACAAGCCGCCGGATCACGTGGAGGGGCCGCTGCCCGAGCAGTTCTCGTGGGAGGTCGAGCGGTTCTGCGTGCTCGCGCTGGAGGGCAACCCGGTCGTGCTGGAGTGCCTGTGGTCACCGCTGGTGGAGCTGGCCACCCCGCAGGGCGAGCGGCTGCTGGCGCTGCGCCGCGCGTTCCTGTCCGGGAAGGCGGAGCGGGCGTTCGCGGGGTCGGCCGAGCGGCAGTTCCGCCGTCTCGGGCCGCAGGACCCGCCCCCGCCGGGCGGCGACGTCAGGCGGTGGAAGCTGGCGATGCACATGATCCGGCTGCTGCTTGGCGCCGTCCACCTGGCCCGGCACGGGGAGCCGCTGGTCGACGCGAGCGCCTGCCGCGACCGGCTGCTCGCCGTACGGCGGGGCGAGACGCCCTGGCGGGAGGTGCTGGAGTGGCGCGGGCGGCTGCTGACCGAGCTGGACGAGCGGGCCGGGAGTGCGCTGCCCGGCCGGCCGGACCGGACGGCCGTCGAGGAGTTCCTGATCGACGTGCGGAGGTCGGCCCTGTGACCGCGCGTGCGCGGCGTGCACGTGCTGCCCGCCGAGGAGGTCGCCGGCCCGCGAGGCCCTGCACGACCTCGTCGTACGCGCCCGCCTGACGGGCCGCTGATCCGGTCAAACGGGACGGGACACGCGAACAACGCGGGTGCCGCCCCACGTCGCGACGCCATCGCGGATAATGGTGCGACGCCGCCACATCCCAGGAGAACGCTTTGACCACTCAGTTCGGCAAAGACAACCTCGACCTGGCCGCGAGCGCGCAGGCACTGGCCGACAGCGCGCCCACCGGATCGCTGCGCCACGCGGCCGCCAAGTCGGTCGCGATCACCTTCGCCACGACCCGCGACGCCGCCCAGGCCCGCAGCACCCTGAACGGCATCTCGCCCGACGACGTGCGCCGGGCCGCGCTGGAGCTCTTCGACGAGCTCTCCACCCGCGCCGACTGACCCGCGCGCCGTCCAGGAGACGGCCGCTCCGGGTGCCCGGACGGCCGTCCCGCCGCCGTGTCTTCACCGGGCCGACGAGGATCACCCGGGAAGGAGCGCGGGATGAGCGGGCCGGTGCCTGAGGGCGTCGCCGAGGGCGAGAACGCCGATGCCCGCGTGACGCTGCTGACGTTCGGGCACGGCACCGCGCCGCGCGGGCACCTGATCCCGCTGCTGCACGCTGCCGATGTGCGGGAGGTGGTCGACGTCCGGACCGCTCCGGGCAGCAGGCGCAACCCCGACGCCGGCCGCGCGGCGCTGACGGCCTGGCTGCCCGAGGCGGGGATCGGCTATCGATGGGACAGGCGCCTGGGCGGGTTCCGCAGGGCGGCTCCCGACTCGCCCGACGTCTTCTGGGAGAACGCCTCGTTCCGGGAATACGCCGGTTACACCCGGCATCCCGACTTCCTGACGGCCATGGACGAACTGCTCGCGCAGGCGCGCGCCGCCCGGACCGCCGTGATGTGCGCGGAGGCCGTGTGGTGGCGCTGCCACAGGCGGATCATCGCCGACTTCGCCGTCCTCGCGCGGGGAGCGCGCGTGCTGCACCTGTCGCACGACGGAAGGCTCGCAGAACACGCGCCGACCTCCGGCGCCCGCCTGCGCGACGACGGGCTCCTCGTCTACGACCGGCTGTGAACCTGGCGGGCCGGACGAGCGAAAGGCCGGACCCGTGATCTCGGGCCCGGCCTTCCGGTGGTGCGTGGTGGGCGATACTGGGATTGAACCAGTGACCTCTTCCGTGTCAGGGAAGCGCTCTCCCGCTGAGCTAATCGCCCTTGGACGAACCAAGAGGTGGAGACGGGATTTGAACCCGTGTACGCGGCTTTGCAGGCCGCTGCCTCGCCTCTCGGCCACTCCACCGTGTCACCTGCACAGTGACAAGCTGCACAGTGTCAAGCTCCGAGCGGAAGACGGGATTCGAACCCGCGACCCTCACCTTGGCAAGGTGATGCTCTACCACTGAGCCACTTCCGCGTCCCGGCTCTCGGCCGGACTCACGTGGAGCACTTTATCCAATCTCCCGCGACTCCCCAAATCAGCGGCGTTCTCCCTGCTCACGTCGCGAGTCGCGGCCGATGCTTCCAGCTCCGTCGAACCGTCCCCGGGTTAGCGTCGGAACATGTCCGTGACGCACGACCGCACCCACGCCGCGATTCCCGGCGCCGCGGGGGGCACTCCGCAGCCCACCACGGCCGAGATCGAGGGCGACGCCGACATCGCCCCCGTCGCGGCCCTGATCGCGGACGGCGCCCGCGCCGCCATGCTCACCGCGCTGCTCGACGGCAGGGCGCTGGCGGCCGGGGAACTGGCCAGGATCGCCGGCGTGAGCGCCCCCACCGCGAGCTCCCATCTGGCCAGGCTCCTCGACGGGGGCCTGGTGACCGTGGTCAAACAGGGACGGCATCGCTATTACCGCCTCGCCGGCCCCGACGTGGCCGGCGTCATCGAGGTGCTGGCCCGGGTCAGCGGGCGCCTCGCCGTGCGGTCCCTTCGGCAGTCGCGGCGGGCCGGGCTGCTGCGGGAGGCCCGCAGCTGTTACGACCACCTCGCCGGACGGGTGGGTGTCCAGCTGTACGACGCGCTGGTGCGCGAGGGGCGTCTGGTCGTGGCCGACGGCGGCTGCATGCTCACCGCGAGCGGCGCCGAGGCGCTGACGGAGCTGGGCGTGGACGTGGAGCGGGTGCGCCGCGCCCGCCGCAGGTTCGCCCCCGACTGCCTCGACTGGCTGGAACGCCGGCCGCACCTGGGCGGGGCGCTCGGCGCCGCGGTCCTGGATCGGCTCCTGGCCCGGGAGTGGCTGGTGCGCGGCACGGTGCCCCGGGCTCTCCGGGTGACCGCCGTGGGGCGCGAGGGGCTGGAGAGGACCTTTGGATGTAAGGACCTAAGCTGAGATACGCTGGTTACCCACCATGCGCGTGCACGCGCGTACCGACGTGAAAGAGTGGGACGATGCACGACAACGAGGTCGTGGCCGTCGGCCCCGGGCCGCTCGCCTTCGACGACGTGGTCCGGGTCGCGAGGCACGGCGCACCGGTCCGCCTGACGGACGACGCGATCGCCGAGATGGCGGCCTCCCGGGGGCGGATCGAGGAGCTCGCGGAGGCCGACACCCCGGCCTACGGCGTCTCCACCGGTTTCGGCGCCCTCGCCACCCGGCACATCGACCCCTCGCTGCGCGCTCAGCTCCAGCGCAGTCTCGTCCGCTCGCACGCGGCCGGTTCCGGGCCCGAGGTGGAGACCGAGGTCGTGCGGGCCATGATGCTGCTGCGCCTGCGCACGCTCGCCACCGGGCACACCGGTGTGCGCCCGGCCACGGCCCGGGTGCTGGAGTCCCTGCTCAACGCCCGGCTCACCCCGGTCGTCCACGAGTACGGCAGCCTCGGCTGCTCGGGAGACCTCGCCCCGCTCGCCCACGTCGCCCTGACGGTCATGGGCGAGGGCGTCGTGCGGGACGCCGAGGGACGCCTGCGTCCCGCCGCCGAGGCGCTCAAGGAATGCGGCGTCGAGCCCGTCGAACTGGCCGCCAAGGAGGGGCTCGCGCTCATCAACGGCACCGACGGCATGCTCGGCATGCTGGTGCTCGCGCTGCACGACCTGTCCCGGCTCCTCACGACCGCCGACATCAGCGCCGCGATGAGCGTGGAGGCGCTGCTCGGTACCGACTACGTGTTCGCGGCCGACCTGCAGGCGCTGCGGCCCCATCCCGGCCAGGCCCTGGCGGCGGCCAACATGCGGACGCTGCTGGCCGGCTCGGGCGTGATGGCCTCGCACCGCGACGGCTCCTGCACCCGCGTCCAGGACGCCTACTCCCTGCGCTGCGCCCCCCAGGTCGCCGGGGCCGCCAGGGACACCCTCGCCCACGCGTCCGCCGTCGCCGCCCGCGAGATCGTCAGTGCCGTGGACAACCCCGTCGTGCTCGCCGACGGGCGCGTGGAGTCCAACGGCAACTTCCACGGCGCCCCGGTGGCGTACGTCCTGGACTTCCTGGCCATCGCCGTCGCCGACCTCGCCTCGATCGCCGAACGGCGCACCGACCGCATGCTCGACGTGGCGCGCAGCCACGGGCTCCCGGCCTTCCTCGCCGACGACCCGGGGGTGGACTCCGGGCACATGATCGCGCAGTACACCCAGGCCGCGATCGTCTCCGAGCTCAAGCGGCTGGCGGTGCCGGCGAGCGTCGACTCGATCCCCAGCTCCGCCATGCAGGAGGACCACGTCTCGATGGGCTGGTCGGCCGGCCGCAAGCTGCGCCGCGCCGTCGACGGGCTCACCCGCGTGCTCGCGATCGAGCTGCTGACCGCCGCCCGGGCGCTCGACCTACGCGCGCCGTACGCACCGGCGCCGGGGACCGGCGCGGTCGTGGCGGCGCTGCGCGAGTCCGTCGAGGGGCCGGGGCAGGACCGCTTCCTCGCCCCGGAGATCGAGGCGGTCGTCCGGCTCGTCGGGAGCGGCGCCGTGGTCGCCGCCGCCGAGTCCGCCGCCGGCCCCCTGGCGTAGGGCTTCAGCGGGCTTCAGAGGGCGGCGACCACCTCGACCTCGATCATCAGTCCTGGCCGGAACAGCCGTTCGACCTCCACGGTCGTGCTGGCGGGCGGCTCGCCGATGATGAAGCGGCCGCGGACCTCGCCGTACTCGCGCAGCCGGTCCATGTCGGTCAGGAACGTCCTGATGTGCAGGATCCGGCCGAACGAGGAGCCCTGGTCCGCCAGGATGCGGCCCAGGTTCTCCATCACGACCTCGGACTGCCGGGCCAGATCGCCCTCGCCGACGACCTTCCCGTCCTCGTCCAGCGCCACCTGCCCGGACACGAACAGCAGATCCCCGAAGCGCACGGCGTGGGAGTAGTAGCCGTTGGTGGCCGGCACCGAGGGCGGGTTCACCGCGCGCACGTCCTTCGAACCGGGTGTCCGCGCCGCCCGGGACGCCGCGAACGGGACGACGGCGGTGAGATCGTGCCCCGCCAGCCCGGCCGCGACCGCCCCCGTGAGCAGGTCGCGGGCGGCGGCGGTCACCGTCTGGCGACTCCCCGGCCCCTCGGTGGCCAGCCGCAGGTCCTTGGCGGCCAGGCCGAGGGCGTACCGCGTCTGCGACGGGCCCGACTCGGCCACGGGCCGCAGGCGCTCCGCCAGCCCGGCCAGCGGTGTGGCCCCGAGGACGTCCAGGAGGGCGGTGCGGCCCACCCCGAGCGCGTCCGCGTAGGCCAGCGTCTCCGCCAGCCCCACCTGGGCGGTCACCATCGCGCTCATCACGGCGAGCTTGGTCGCGGCGCCCGCTCCCGGCCCGCCCGCCTCGTGGACCGTCCCGAAGACGCGCAGCACGTCCGACACCCGGTCGAGGTCCTCCCTGCGGCCCCCGGCGAGCACGACCAGCGTGCCCTCGGCGGCCGGGCCCACGCTGCCAAGCACGGGCGCGTCGACCAGGCCTGCGCCCGCGGGGAGCAGGCCGCGCAGCCGCCGCACCGCGTCGGGGCCGATCGTGGACATCTCCACCAGCACCGACTCCGGCCGCAGCCCCGGCAGCGCCGCCCGCACCACCCCGGACACCGCGTCGGGATCGCTGAGCATCGTGATCACGATGTCCGCGCCGGCGACGGCCGCGGCGGGGGAGGGGGCCGCCTCCGCGCCCGGCACGTCCCGTGGCGTACGGTTCCACACGGCCACCTTGTGGCCGGCGGCGACGAGGCGGCCGGCCATCGGAACGCCCATGCGCCCCAGGCCAAGAAAAGCAATCATGTCCCTGGACGTTATGGGAGGAAAAAACCATTCCACCAGCGACTAGATTGCATGACACTCATTCCCCTCGCTCATGGATCGGAGCATGTTCGACACCGACGCGCTTGTGCTGCTCGACGTCGTGGCCCGTACGGGGTCGTTCACGGCCGCCGCGGTGCAGCTCAACTACACCCAGTCGGCGGTCTCCCGGCGCATCGCGTCCCTGGAGGCCCAGGCGGGCGGCCCGCTGTTCGCACGGCTGCCCAGGGGGGTGCGGCTGACGCCCGCGGGCCGGACGCTGCACCGCTACGCCCGCGAGGTGCTGGAGCGGCTCGGCCGGGCGGGGGAGGAGCTCGCCGCCATCCACCAGGGCACCGGCGGGCGGCTGCGGGTCGGCGCGTTCGCCACGGCCAACGCCGTGCTGGTCCCGGCCGCCCTGCGCGAGCTGCGGGCGACCCGCCCGGAGGTGGCGGTCAGCATGGTGGAGGGCCTCAGCACGGCGCTGATGGACGGCCTCGGACGCGCCGAGATCGACATCGCGGTGGTGAGCGACTACCCCTCCGGCCTGGGAGCGGGTCCGGAGGTGGAGGTCACCCCCCTGCTGGAGGACGAGCTGCTCGTCGCCCTCCCCGCCGACCACCCGCTGGCGGGGTGCGAGAAGGTGGACCTGCGCGACCTGCGCGACGAGAGCTGGATCGAGGGCGCCCCTCCCGGCACGGTGACCATGCTCGGCGCCGCCTGCGCCCGGGCCGGTTTCGCGCCCAGGGTCGACCTGCGGATCGGGGAGTGGACCGGCAAGCTCGGCTACGTGGCCGCCGGGCTCGGGGTGACGCTGGTGCCCGCCATGGCCGCGCCCGCCGTACGCAGGGACGTGGCGCTGCGGTCGCTCGGCGAGTTCGCGCCGCGCCGCACGGTCTACGCGGCCCTGCCGCGCACGGCGCCGCTCCCGGCCGCCCGCGCGCTGCTCGGCCTGCTGTCCCGATCCGTCCCCGGCTGACCTTCCGGCCCCGGCGGGGGAGCGACAATGGACACGTGTACGACGCCTTCGCCCACATCGGGGGCCGCCTGGCCACGGGCCTGAGAGAGGTGACCACCGACCTGGCCGCCCTCGACGGCTCCGGCTGGTGGGCGGTGGTCGTGTCGTACGAGGGAAAGGTGGTCTGCGCGCGGTTCGACCAGGTGCGGCCCGCTCCGCTGCCCCCGTCGCGCGGCCCGTGGCGGGGACCCGCCCGCGACGCCTGGGCCACGTCCCTGGACCGGGAGGGCTACGAGCGGGGCGTCCGGCGGATCAGGGACTACATCGAGCGGGGGGAGGTCTACCAGGCCAACCTCTGCCGTGTCCTGTCCGCGCCGCTGCCCTCCCCGGACGTGGACCCCCTCGCGCTCGCCGTACGGCTGGCCGAGGGCAACCCCGCGCCGTACGCGGCGGTGGTCGGCGTGCCCGGGCTGACCGTCGTGTCGGCCTCGCCGGAGCTGTACCTGTCCAGAAGCGGCGAGGTGGTCGAGTCCCGGCCGATCAAGGGCACCGGCGTGACGGCGGACGATCTCCTCGACAAGGACTACGCCGAGAACCTCATGATCGTCGACCTCGTTCGCAACGACCTCGGCCGCGTGGCGGAGGTAGGCTCGGTGACCGTGCCCTCGCTGTTCGCGGTCGAGGAGCATCCCGGGCTCGTGCACCTGGTGTCCACGGTGCGGGCACGGCTCGCCGGCGGCGCCGGCTGGCCGGAGCTCTTCGCCGCCACCTTCCCCCCGGGTTCGGTGACCGGAGCGCCGAAGTCGTCGGCGCTGCGGATCATCAACGAGCTCGAACCAGAGCCCCGGGGGCCGTACTGTGGGGCCGTGGGCTGGGTCGACGCCGACCGGCGCGAGGGGGCGCTGGCGGTCGGCATCCGCACCTTCTGGATCGAGCACGACACGATCCGGTTCGGTACGGGAGCGGGCATCACCTGGGGGTCCGACCCCCGGAGGGAATGGCACGAGACCGAGCTCAAGGCCGCCAGGCTCATCGGCCTCGCGTCCGGGGACGGCCCGCGACATCGGTAACGAACGGAGCAGGAGATGTCTGTACCCATCTGGGTGAACGGGGAGCTGTACGAGCCCGACAGGGCCGTGGTCTCGGTGTACGACCACGGGCTCATGGTCGGCGACGGCGTGTTCGAGACGGTCAAGGCGGTGAACGGGGAGTCCTTCGCGCTGACCCGCCACCTCGACCGGCTGGCGCTGTCGGCCAAGCGGATGGACCTGCCCGAGCCCGACCTCGCCGCGATCGCCGACGGGGTGGGCCGCTGCCTGGCGGCCGCGCCGAAGTGGCCGCTGGCGCGCGTCAGGATCACCTACACCAGCGGCCCCGGCCCGCTCGGCTCCGACCGGGGGTCGGCCGGCACGAACGCGATCGTCATCGTGGGCGAGCAGGCGCCGTTCCCCGCCACCGCCGACGTCGTCGTGGTGCCCTGGCCGCGCAACGAGCGCGGCGCGCTGGCCGGCGTCAAGAGCACCTCCTACGGCGACAACGCCAAGGCCCTGGCGTACGCCAAGGAGCGCGGCGGCGCCGAGGCGATCTTCGAGAACCTGGCCGGGCACCTGTGCGAAGGCACGGGGAGCAACATCTTCATCGTCACCGGCGGGCGCCTGATCACCCCGACGCTCGCCTCCGGCTGCCTGGCCGGCGTCACCCGCGCGCTCACCCTCGAATGGTGCGGCGGCGATGAGGCCGACGTGCCGATCTCGGCGCTGTACGAGGCCGAGGAGGCCTTCCTCACCTCCACGACCCGTGACATCCAGCCGATCAGGGCCGTGGACGGGAAGGCGCTGCCCCAGGCGCCCGGGCCGGTCACGCTGGAGGCCATGAAGGTCTTCGCCGAGCGTTCGGCGGCCGACGTCGACCCGTGATCCTCAGTAGGAGCGCTGGCTCTGGGCGTTGAGCTCCTTCATGCGTACGGCCTTGGCGGGATCGGTGCGGGGGTCGTCCACGCGCAGCACGTCGAGTCCCTTGGTGATGTCGCTGGAGTAGATGTAGCCGTTGTAGTAGTAGGCCGACCAGGAGCCGCCGAGGTGGAGCTCCGGCGCCAGCGGCCCGCGCTCGAAGTAGGCGATCTCCTGCGGGTGGGCGGAGTCGGTGAAGTCCCAGACCGAGACTCCGCCCATGTACCACCCCTGGACCATCACGTCGCGGCCCGGGACGGGCACCAGCGCGCCGTTGTGGGCCACGCAGTTCTCCTCGGCGTCCTGGGCCCGGGGAATCTTGAAGTAGCCCTGCCGCACGAGCCTGCGCTCCGGCGTCAGCGTGTAGATCGCGTCCGCGCCCTTGGTCGCGCTCACCGAGGGCAGGCAGGTGGCGGCCACCCCGCCGCCCATCTCGTCGCTGAAGACGACCTTGGTGCCCTCGTTGTTGAACGTGGCCGAGTGCCAGATGGAGAAGTTCTCCTCGTCGCGCACGGTCTGCAGCAGCTTCGGGCGCACCGGGTCGGAGATGTCGAGCAGGACGCCGTCGCCGAAGCAGGCGCCGGCGGCCAGGTCCTTCTCGGGGTAGACGGTGATGTCGTGGCAGCCGCCCAGGCCGTCCTCGCCCGCCGCCCTGCCCGCGAACAGCTCGGGCTTGGCCACGACCCGTGCCTTGCCGGGGTCGCCGACGGGAACCTCCACGATCGAGATGTTCTGGTGGGGCGGTCCGCAGTTCGTCGTGTCCGGCTCCGGGCCGGGGGAGGACACGTACAGGTAGACCGTCCCGGCGTCCTTCCCCGGCACGACCGCGTGCGTGTGGGAGCCGCACTCCGTGCGTACGGACTTCAGATAGCGCGGGTGGGCCTTGTCGGAGACGTCGAAGACGCGGATGCCCTCCCACGCGCCCGCGGCCGCCGGGTCCCCGGCCTCGCTCGCACAGGTGTCGTCCGTACGGGGCTCGTCGACGGACAGGAACAGCAGGTCGCCGGAGACCGAGATGTCGTTCTGCCCGCCGGGGCACTCCACCCGCGCGACGGCCTTCGGGTGCTCGGGGTCGCCGATGTCGTGCACCGTGAAGCCCCCGTAGTTGCCCACGAACGCGTAACGGCCCTGGAAGGCCATGTCGGTGCCCCAGTCGTCCGGGCCGTCGAACGGTGCCGCCAGAGGGACGTTGGCGACCACCTTCATGTTGGGGCTGTGCCTGATCTGGTCCTGGGCCGGAATGCCCTCCGCGGCGGCCGTCGGCGACGGCGCGGGCTCGGCGGGGGCACATGCCGGGGCCAGGAGGACAACCGTCGCCACCAGCGCGGCCTTCAGCCTCGGTCTGCTCACATCGCCCCCATGTCCGCGGATCATCGCCCACTATGGAAGTTATGTCGAGCCCGCGGCCGGTGCGGACCGGTTTGGTAACGGTTGTGCTGGCAGTTGCGCCCGCGCTGGCCGCCTGCTCGTCCGGCGCCGCTCCACCGGCGCGCGCCGACGCCCCGGTGATCGTGCCCGGCGCCCCCGGGCAGTCCGGTTCCCCTACGGCCCGTTCAGCCGCGCGGACAGGGCCGGTGGCCGCGGACGTCCGGTTCGCCGAGGCGATGATCCCGCATCACCGGCAGGCGCTGGAGATGTCAGGGCTGGCCGCGGCGCGTACTGATGATCCGCTGGTGACCGCGGTGGCGAACCGCGTGATGGACGGGCAACGCCCGGAGATCGCGGTGATGGAGTCGTGGCTGCGAGGGGTGGGCCGTACGCCGCCGTCCGGCCACGACCACGGCACGAGTGATCTCGGGAGGGGCGGCTACGGCATGGCCGGTGAGGAGGAGCTCAGCCGGCTGCGCACGGCGCGGGGGCACGGCTTCGACAGGCTCTTTCTGGCGCTGATGATCCGGCACCACGAGGGCGCGGTGAGCATGGCGGCGGAGGAGCTGCGCCGGGGACGGGACCGCACCATGCGGACGATGGCCCAGGACGTCGTCTCCGGCCAGCAGATCGAGATCGCGCGTATGAGAGGGATCCAGCGGAAGCTGGGCTGATCCCTAGGAACTCCAGAGCATGTTGGTGAGCTCCTCGTCCAGGTCCATGAAGTCGGTCTCACGGCCGGCGGAGACGAGCTCGTAGGTCCGGTGCAGGAACTCGGTGAGAGGGGCCAGCGGCACCTCGAACAGGGCCTGGCCGAAGGGTGAGGTGAGGCTGATGTTGAGCGTGCGCTCGCCGTCCGACCGGGCCGGCCACACCTGGACGTCGCCGTCCCCGACGCGCCGCACGATGCCGACGGTCAGCAGCTCACGGGCGAAGATCCACTCGACCGGTTCGTCATTCCCCACGTGGAAGGCCATCCGGATGGCGTACGGATCCTCGGCCGTGTAACTCAGGCCGGCGAGCAAGGGGACGGTCGTACGGTCGGGGACCACAAGCCGAAGGCCTAGCTCGGCAGAGACGGTGGTGCTGTTCATCGTCAGCCAAACCTTTTCGTCGTCGGGTCCCCTGTCAGGGGCTTTCACTGCGTCTTCACTGTCCGGTCGGGCCTCGCCGGGCTCTCGCGCTACGAGACGAACGAAGAGACCCGTAGGAAAGATTCCGCCTCCAGGCCCTTCTGTAACGCACATCACAGCTTGACATTCGGTCATCTACCAGCTCAAACATCACCAACAGGCTTGTCCTTACCTCTGCTTTGCGTGTCGGCGGGGCCGCGTCGGCGATGCCATTGCGGGCGAATGATCTCAGGTCGTGCGTATAGGTCGAGCATGGAGCATCACGATGCTATGACACCACACCCCCACGCCGGGGACGGTCTGGCGAACCTTTCGAAGGTGTTGACGAAGGCGGGACGATCGAGCCGACCGGGCCGTGCTTTCGCCATCACCCCCTCGGGTGCGGTATGGTTTTCCCCGTCGGCGCCGCGAGGCGCAGACGATCCCGGGCGATTAGCTCAGCGGGAGAGCGCTTCGTTCACACCGAAGAGGTCACTGGTTCGATCCCAGTATCGCCCACACGATCAAGGCCCGTCGGAAATCACCACTCCAACGGGCCTTTTCGCTGTTCAAAGCTTTGGCTCTAGCTCGGGTCCTCCTCGCCGTGGAGATCAGCGGCGGGGCGGATTGTCTGGTTTCTGGGGCAGGAGTCAGCGAAAAGTCAGCGAAGACCGCCCGAGCCCTGCCGTAGCGGTCGCGCGAGGAGTGCGTGTAACGGTTGAGCGTCGTGGACATCTGCTCGTGCCCGAGGAGGCGCGCCACGTCGTTCACGGGGACGCCGTCGGAGACGAGCCACGTGGCGTAGCAGTGGCGCAGATCGTGGAACCTCAGCCCCTCGGCCGCGTGCTTGGCGACGTGCATCACGGCCTCCCGGTGGGTCGGGAACTCCTGGCGGTGCTCCAGGCCCTCCTTGTCCTGCCAGACGCCGAGGAAGACACCCGGCCCGGCCTCCACGACCTTGCCCAGCAGTCCGGCCCGGACGAGCGATGGGCGCCAGTCCCGAGACCGGAAGAGCGTGCGGCGGAGAGGGCCGCCCGCCGCGTTGGTGAACACCTCTCCGACCGGTCCGGCTGGGTAGCGCTCACGGTGCGCGGCGAGCAGCTCGACGACGAAGGGCGGAAGGGGGACTTCCCGCCGTCCGGCCTTGGACTTGGGGTAAGGCTTGTGCGTCACCGTGCCCGCTACCTCGACGGCCACCCGCTCCACTCGTACGGTTCCGGCGTCGAGGTCGACGGCATCCCAGCGCAGGCCCACGCACTCACCCCAGCGGAGGCCGGTGCCGGCGGCCAGGCCGACGAGCGCCCGGTAGCGTCCAGGGACGTGGGGGAGCAGCACGGCCAGGTCCTCACGGCTGATGATCCGATCGTCGCCCGCCTTGCGCCGCCGCTTGGGCAGCCGTACACCCTCGCACGGGTTGGCACCGACGATCCGGTCACGAACGGCCGACTTGAGCACGGTCGACAGCAGCCGGTGGCACTCGGCCACGGTCGCGGGGGCGAGGCGCTTGCTCAGGTCGCTGACCCACGTCTGCACCGCGCTGTGGTCGATGCGCCCGAGGGGGACGTCCCGCCAGCGCGGCAGCACATGGGTCCGCATTATCGAGTCGTCGCGGGCCACGGTGGTGATCTCGTGGTTGCGCGACAGCATCCACTTGGTCACGTACGGCCCGAACTTGGTCTTGCCCGCGTGGGGGTCGACGTAGGTGCCGCGGTTGAGCGAGCTGCTGATCTCGGCGAGGAAGGCGGTGCCCTCCTTCTTCGTGGCGAAGGTCTTGGACCGCTGGCGGTCGGTGTGGTCGCGCCAGTTGGCCCGGTAGGTGCCCGCCTTGGTCTTCACGATGTGCCCCATGTCAGCGGCGCCCTTCCTCGGTCAGGCCGTCCAGCCAGGCGTGGAACCGCCGCTTCGGGGTGATCCACCGGCCGCCCATCCGCAGGGCCGGGATCGTGCCCTCCCGGACGAGGGTGTAGGCGCTGCCCCGCGACAGCGACAGGAGCCGTGCGACCTCCGGCACCGTGTAGACGGCCCGGTCGTCCTCGGCGGCCTGGGCGGCAGGAGCGTCCTGCCGGGGAGCGAGCGAGATCACGTTGTTCATGACGAGTTACCTCCTGCTGTGTCGTCAGTGAGCTGCATGGCGAGCGCCGCCTCGCCGGGAGTGAAGCCTTGGCCGGCATAGGCCCAGGAGCCGACGACGAGGGTGCTGCCGGGGTCGTAGGGCAGCCGGGCGAAGGTCATGCGCAGGCGGAAGTCGGCCCGGGCCTGGCGCAGCCGGGTGAGGGTGGTCGAGTAGGTGCGGCTCTTGGTGGAGAAGTGGCCGCGGAAGCCGCGCATGTGCGCCCAGTCCCGCAGCCGCAGCCCCGTGAGCACCGGGTACGTGTCGGGGTCACCGAGGTCCCAAGCGGTGCGGATGAGCCGGGCCGCGTGCTCGGAGACGCCCTGCTTGTGGAGCGTGGGCAGGTCGTGTGGCTTGACCCGCCGGTCGAGGGTGCCGGAGGTCTCCGCCGCCTTGGTGGCGTACTTGGCGACGTAGGCCGCCACGGCACGCTCGGACAGGTGCTGTCCGTCGTGGAGGTCGCCGGGGTCGATGGGCCGTATGTCGATCTGCTCGCCCCATACGAGATGCCGGGTCGGCTGGCCGAGGTCAGGAGCATCAAGCCGCCGCCCGTGCCGGGCGGCGGTGGCGCGGCGCGTCCGGACGCGGCCGGGCGTGCGACCTCTTCGGGCCGGTCCCGTCCGCGCCGACGCCAGTCGCGCCCGATCCCAGGCAGACGCATGACGCCCGCAGGAAACGGGACCACCAGGACGAGCACGAGGCAGACCGCCGCGACCAGACGGACGCGCCGCAGTTGGCCGAGGTCCTTCTTTGCCTCCGGCGGGGGATCTCCGGCCCCGAGGTGATCACGGCGCTCAAACCGAGGTCCGTAGGTGGCTGGGGAGCCTGATCGCCTCGCCCGCCATCGACCCAGGCAAGCCCAGCAGACCGGCTCCTCCGGCTCAAGGCCGGCCGTGACCCATGGCATCCGATGATCGAGGAACCGCGACCAGGTTGATGTACACGCAAGGCCGGCCTTGCCCCTCCGTCCCCGGCCCGCTGCCGCTCCGCGGTGGGTCGACGGCGTACGAGGTGATCAGTGCAGGGGATGCGTGCGGGGCCGCACAGGGCACATCGAGGGCACATGCCCGTGAAAACCGGCCGAGACCGATGAAAAGCGCTGCAAGCACGAAAGCCGCCCTCACCCGCTCAACGAGAGTGAGCGCTGGTCAGAGCGGAGCCGTGCGCGTTACATCAACAAGCGCGGCCTCTACCGAGACCCGGCGTACTGACCGGCCCCCACGTCTGCCGCGATTTGGACGGCGGACAAGCGCAACCTCCCTGAAAGCCGATTGCAAGAGGCCCGTCCCAAACTGCCCTCGCCGGTGAACGCGGCGAATGCGGGTTTCTCAGGAGAGGTGTATCCCATGGCCATCAAGTCTTCCAGTGGACGCACGATCGCTGCTTTGACCGTCGGTGTGCTCGCGGGGTCCCTCTTCGCGGCGGGCGGCATCGCCGCCGCGTCCTCGGACTCCGATGTCATCCACGCTTGCGTCAAGAACAGGTCGGGCGACGTACGCATCGTCGCCGAGACGACCACGTGCAGGGCTGGCGAACGCCAGCTTTCGTGGAACGAGAACCTCTCGCAGGGACCGGCCGACTCGGTCAAGGCGAGCGTCAAGACTGCGGACTTCAACTTCCCCGGCTCGGGGAACAAGTTCGTCTACTGCCCCGACGGGAAGACCGCGACGGGTGGAGGATTCTTCTTCGACGAGCTTGGGGAGAACGGCCGGGAGATCATCGCGAGTGTTCCTTTCGTGGCCAAGGAGGGCACGCCGACGGGCTGGCTGGTCGTCGCCAGGAAGGCCAGGGGCAAGGTCTACGTGATCTGTGTCTGATGTCGCTCGGCAGGGCTCGGGACCGCAGGAGCCCAGGGCGCAGGCCGCGGCACGACGTTGGTCCAGACGAGCACGGGCCGGGAGCCGAGGACGTCGACCAGCGCGCTGAGCACCGGCCCGGCCGCCGTCGGCGCCCTCGGTGTTGTGGCGAGTCGAGCGGTCGCCGCGCGCGGAGGGAAGGCCGGGCCGATGGCGCAGGAGTCAGCGAAAAGTCAGTGAACAGTCTGATCGCGGACCGTCTCACGGCGTACCAGTAGAGACCGCACGCGAAATGAGCGACACGGAACGGCAGTCGCAGAATCGCAGGCGGAAGCGCAACCCGCGTTCGCACCGAAGAGGTCACTGATTCGATCCCAGTATCGCCCACCACGTTAGCGCAGGTCAGGAGCCGGATCCCGAGATCAGGGGCCCGGCTTTTTGATCGTCTGACCCCGATCTGACCTCGGATGAGCCGTCACTGCCCGTCCCAGACCGACGAGCGGCCCTGCGCGAGTATCTGGTCGCCCGGATCACTCCCGACGCCGCGCAGCGCCATCAGGCCGCCGGCTAAGCGACCGCCGTCGCACACACCACCCTCGTGAGCATCGGCGGTGTGCGGTCCAACCACACCCGTCAGGTGGCCGCGGTCGCGGCACGGCTCGGGCTGAAGCCGTTTTGGTGCAGGAGAGCTGGGTCGACTGGCCGGACGCCGTCAACTACAAGGTGGGCAACATCCTGCTGTCGCGCGTCATGGGCGCCGAAGTCCGGCTGGTGCAGGCGGAGTTCGGCATCGGGTTCGAGGACAGCTGGAACCGGGCGATCGACCACGTCCGCGCCGCCGGCGGCACGCCGTACGCCATCCCCGCCGGTGCCTCCGACCATCCGCTCGGCGGCCTGGGATTCGCCAACTGGGCCTACGAGGTGGAGCAGCAGGAACGCGAGGTCGAGTGTTCTTCGACACCGTCGTGGTGTGCAGCGTCACCGGCAGCCCCCAGGGCGGGATGATCGCCGGTTGCGCCGGCCAGGACCGCCCGCGCAGGATGCTGGGCATCGACGCCTCCGCCGACGCGGCGGCCTGGCCGGGCCGATCGGCCTCGTCCGTAATGGCGACATCCCCAAGGGCTCCAAAGTGCTGTACGCCCACCTCGGCGGCCAGCCTGCTCATAGCGCAGCCGATCGGCGCGGCCGATGGTCGGGGCATCGCGCTGGGATCACTGCGGGGCGCGGCGGGATAGGTCGCTGATCTGGGCCTGGGTCAGCTCGACGGCCTCGCGTAGCGAGGCCACGTACGCCGAGACGCCGGAGCGATCGAACCGGACCGAGGGAACGGCGACGGTGAAGGCGGCGACGGCCTTGCCCGCCGGGTCGCGGATGGCCACGCCGACGCCGCTCACTCCCTGCTCGGTTTCCTCGTTGTTCATGCCGTAGCCGCGCCTGCGGACGGTCATGAGCTGGGTCTTCAGCGCGGCCAGCGTGGCGATCCTGGCGGTGGGCCAAGGCGGTAGGCCGCCCCTGTGCAGCATCTCCAGGTCGGTGTTGCTCAACTCGGCAAGCAGGGCCTTGCCCCCGGCCGAGCAGTACGCGGGCATCAGGTCGCCGACCCGCACGCCGACCCGGAGCGGGGCGTCGCACTCGATTCCGTCGATGAACTTGATGCTCCATCGTTGCAGCACCATGAGCTGGACGGTCTCGCCGACGGCGGCGTGCAGGTGGTCGAGCCCGGCCCGGGCCGTCGCCCTGAGCTCGCTCGTGCTCAGGGCGGTGTCGTGCTGCTGACTGATCGCCGGGCCCGCGCGGTACCGGCGTTCCCGGTCCTGTACGGCGAAGCCGCGGTAGATCAGCGCGCCGAGCAGCCGGTGCGCGGTGGAGGGTGCGACGGCGAGGCGTTCCGCCGCGGCCTTGACGGTCAGCAGTTCGCCGTGACGCAGCATCTCGACCAGGCGTAGCGCCCGGTCGACCGATTCCAGCGGCGACCCCGACTCGAGGGTTTCCATCGCTCCCTCTACGCTGTGAGCCGAAGCAGCCGGATCGCGTTGTCCTTCATGATTAGCGACCGTACCTCGTCCTTGATCTCCAGCTTGCCGAAATCGGACAGCCACCGGTCCGGGCTGAGCAGCGGATAGTCGGAGCCGAACAGCACCTTGTGCTTGAGCAGCGAGTTCGCCTGCCGGACGAGCTGCGGCGGGAAGTACTTGGGCGACCAGCCACTGAGGTCGATGTAGACGTTCGGCTTGTGCGTGGCGATCGAGATCTGCGCGTCCACCCAGGGCACGGCCGGGTGGGCCATGACGATGTCCAGGCCGGGGAAGTCGGCCGCGACGTCGTCGATCAGCATCGGGTCGGCGTACCGCAGCTTGATGCCCCGGCCGCCGGGGAGCCCGCTGCCGATGCCGGTCTGGCCGGTGTGGAACAGCGCGACCACCCCCAGCTCCTCCAGCGCCGCGTACAGCGGGTAGAACTCGGTGGAGTTCGGCTCGAACGCCTGCATGCTGGGATGGAACTTGAAGCCGCGCACGCCGTACTCCTCGACCAGGCGGCGGGCCTGGGCGACGGCGGCCGAGCCGCGGCGCGGGTCCACGGACCCGAACGGGATGAGCACGTCGGCGTGCTCCGCGGCCTGTTCGGCGATCTCCTCGCTGGATAGCGCCGGGTGGTTCATCCCGGTTGAGGCGTCCACGGTGAAGACGACGGCGGCCATGTTCCGCTCGCGGTAGTAGGAGGCCAGCTCGTCGATGGTCGGCGTGCGGTTGTCGCCGGACTTGAAGTACTTCGCGGAGGCGGCGAGCAGTTCGTCGTCGAGCGCGAAGTGCCGGTGGTCGCGGTCGGCCTCGATGTGGGTGTGCACGTCGATGGCCACGACGCCGGCGACGTCGATGGCGGGTTCGTAGCGGGTGGTCATGCTTCTCCCTGCGGGTGAGTGCGGTGCCGGGCGAGGTCGGCGAAGGCGGTGAGCGTGTCGGGGTCGGCGACCGCGTCCATGTTGACCACGGCCTGAGGCGCCTCGCCGCGCAGGATCCGCTTCACCGGGAGTTCCAGCTTCTTGCCGGTCCGGGTGTACGGGACCTTCGCCAGCCGAAGGATCCGGTCCGGGACGTGCCGGGGCGAGAGCCCGGTGCGGATCGTCCGGACGATCGTGTCCCGCAGCGTTTCGTCGAGCGGCCCGCCGGCGGAGGGGACGACGAACAGCAGCAGCTCACCGGTGCCGCCCTCCGGGTCTTCCAGGTGGACGACGAGGCTGTCCGCGACGCCGTCGATCTCCTCCACCGCCCGGTAGAACTCGGCGGTGCCGAGGCGTACGCCGCCGCGGTTGAGCGTGGCGTCGGATCGGCCGGTGATCACGCTGCTGCCCAGCTCGCTGAACCTGATCCAGTCGCCGTGCCGCCACACCCCGGGGTAGGTGCCGAAGTACGCGTCGCGGTAGCGGCTGCCGTCCCGGTCGCCCCAGAAGCCGACCGGCATGGACGGCATCGGCGAGGTGATCACCAGCTCGCCCAGCTCGCCGACCACGACGTCGCCCTTCTCGTCGTACGCCTTGGCGTCCACGCCGAGGCTGGGGCCGGACATCTCGCCGAGCCAGACCGGCTGCTCGGGGCTGCCCTGCACGATGCCGGTGCACACGTCGGTGCCACCGCTGCCCACGTTGAGCAGCACGTCGTCGCCGAACTGCTCGTGGATCCACCGGTAGCCCTCCGCGGCCAGCGGGCTGCCGACCGCGCCGATCTGCCGGATGCTGGACAGGTCGAAGTCGCGGCCCGGGTTGAGCCCGGCCTTGCGGCACGCCATCAGGTACGGCGGGCTGATGCCCATCAGCGTCGTCCGGGTGTGCTCCGCGAGCCGCCACTGGAAGTTCAGGTCCGGATATGTCGGATCGCCGTCGATCAGGACGACCGAGCTGCGGGTCAGTAGCGCGGAGACCAGCATGTTCCACACCATCCACGCTGTGGTGGAGAACCACAGCAGCCGGTCGCCAGGCTGGAGATCCCACTGGAGCGCGTGGTTCTTCAGGTGCTCCAGCAGCACGCCGCCGTGCCCGTGCACGATCGGCTTGGGCCTGCCGGTCGTCCCGGAGGTGAACAGCACACACAGCGGGTGGTCGAACGGCACCGGCTCGAACGCGGGCTCGCCCGGCGCGTCGCCCGGATCGCCGAGCAGCTCCGCCCAGGACAGCGTCCCCGGCAGGTCCTGTGTGCCGTTCGGCACGTGCACGACGTGCTTGAGCGTCGGCAGCCCGGCCCTGATCTCCTCCACAGCCGCCCTGCGGTCGATGTGCTTGGCGCCGTAGGTGTATTCGGAGACGGTGAGCAGCACAGTCGGCTCGATCTGCTCGAACCTGTCCACGATGCCGGCTGGGCCGAACTCTGGAGAGCAACTCGCCCACACCGCGCCGAGACCGGCGGTGGCCAGGAACGCCACCATGGTCTCCGGGATGTTCGGCAGGTAGGCCACGACCCGGTCGCCCCGGCCTACACCCAGCCGGCGCAGGCCCGCCTGGGCCCTGGCCACCTGGGCGCGCAGGTCGCCGAATGTCAGCTCCATGGGCGGCCGGTTCTGCGAGTGGGCCACGATCGCGACCGTGTCCGCGTCCTCCGGCAGGCCGAACGCGTGCTCCGCGTAGTTGAGCGTGGCCCCGGGGAACCATTCGGCACCGGGCATCTCCCTGCGGCCGAGCACCTTCTCGTACGGTGTGTGCGCCCGGACCCCGAAGTAGTCCCAGATCGACGCCCAGAACCCTTCGAGGTCGGTGACCGACCAGCGCCACAGCTCGTCCCACCCGGAGAACCGCAGCCCGCGCTCGGTCTCCAGCCAGCGCAGGTAGCGCTGCACGCCCGACTCGCGGGAGGAGTCGTACGGTGGGGACGTCAGCGGTTCGAGACCCGCGGCGGCGGAGCGGGCGGCCAGGTCCACCGTCGGGTCAGCCATGACGGTGACCTCCGTGCCCGTGACCGTCGCCCGCCCCGGCGGGCGTCCGGGCTCCCGCTCCGATCGAACCGACGATCCACGACATCAGGCCCGTGCCCGCGTCGAACGCCGGGGCGCGTTTGACCGAGCTCCACACGGTCTCCGGGCGGCACTGGAGCAGCACCAGGTTGGCGTCCTGCGGCAGGTCCTCGTCGATGGCGAACTCGATGTCCTGCGGCCTGCCCTGGAGCTGTTCGAGCTTGCGGCCGAGCGCGGCCAGGGCAAGCACCTCGTGGTCCTCCAGGCAGAGCCGTTCCCTGCGGTCCTCCGGTACCGGCACCGGCCGGTCGCCCCTGCGGTACTCCACCCGCTTGTCGCCCAGGACACGCTGGTCCAGGCTGAGCCCCACCTTGTTGACCACGTACCGGTCAGGGGTGACCTCGCCGCCGACGACGGACAAGCCGAGGCCCCAGCTCGATTCGAGGACGATCCTGGACCGGTCGCCGGTGATCGGGTCGAGCGTGAACATGACGCCCGCCGACCTGGCCCGGACGGTCTTCTGCACCACGACCGCCATCTCGACGGTCCGCAGGTCGATGCCGCGCTCCACCGCGTACGACAACACCCGGCCGGTGAAGACGCTCAGATAGCAGCGGTGCACGTGGGCCAGCACGTCCTCAGCGCCGACCACGTCCACCCAGGTCTCGAACTCCCCGGCGAAGCTGTCGCCGCCGGAGTCCTCGGCGGTGGCGCTGGAACGGACGGCCACCGGGACATCGCCCCCGCCGATCCGCGCGTTCAGCTCGGCGTACGCGCGGCGCACCTCGTCGGCGACCCGCGCAGGCAGCGGCGCCCGGCTCAGCCGCTCGGTCAGCGCCCGCTCCGCCGCGTCGTACGTGGACCGGTCGTCCGGATCCACCTGGCCGAGGATGCGCCGGACGTCATCACGCAGCCCGTTCTCGTCCAGGAAGTCGCGGTAGGCGGCGGCGGTCACCGTGAAACCGGGTGCGACCGGCAGCCCGGCGGCGGTCATCTCGGCCAGGCCGAGCGCCTTGCCGCCGACCTCGCGCACGTCGCGGCACGCCTCGGAGTCGAACGGAACCGTGTAGACCGTCATTCGCCCGCCTCGGTCAGGATCGTCACGACACCGGTTTCGCCGTCCACCCGGACCCGCTGACCGGTCTTCAGCCTCGCCGTGGCGAAGCCGGTGCCCACCACGGCGGGCAGGCCGTACTCACGGCAGACGATGGCGGCATGGCTCATCATGCCGCCGATGTCGGTGACCACGCCGACCGCGACGGAGAACGCCGCCGCCCAGGACGGCGCGGTGATCGGCGCGACCAGGATCTCGCCGGGCTGCAGCAGCCCGAGGTCGTTCTCGGTGCGCAGCACCCGCACCACGCCCTCGACCGTGCCGGGGCCGCCGGGGATGCCGGTGAGCCGGGCGTCGCCGCCGCTCGCCGCGCCTAGCCACTCCTGCACCCGCTCCGTGGTGACGCCGTAGTTCATGACGGCGAACGGGTCGGTCACCTGCTCGGGCGGGATGCCGTAGGCGGGGGGCGCCACCTGGCTTTGCAGGGCGGCCATGATGCCGCGGCGGCGGTCGATCTCGGCCTGCCAGCGCTTGGAGCCACGGGCCGGGACGCCGATCGCCCAGGACTCGACGACGTCGAACAGGACGGTGTCCAGCTCGAAGCGGTTCAGGTAGAACACGTCGTCACGCTCCCGGGTGAACCCGGCCGACACCAGCAGGCCGCCCAGCTCCCAGGCCTTCTCCCAGAAGACCGCGTGCGCCCAGTGCTCGACGTAGATGTTGTGCTCCTCGATGTACGGGAACACCGTCCGGGCCAGGTTGAGCAGCTCGTCGAACTGGCGGGCCTCCTCCTCGGTGAGCAGCGCGCGATACTCGGCGACCAGCCGGTCCCGCTCCTCGCGCAGCCTGGCCACCGGGCGGCTGATGTCCTCACCGGCCTGGAGCTTCGCGACGTAACGCGCGATTCCGGTGAGCGGAATGGACAGGTTGCCCGCCCAGGTGTCCTGGTCGTGGGTGAAGCCGTACTCGGCGAAGTAGTTGAACCAGGGGTCCTTGGCCTTCTCGAACGCCTTCAGCCAGACCTGGCCGTTCTCGGTCTCGGCCAGCGCGTCCAGCAGCGCGTCGGCGGCCGACGTGGCGGTGAACCCGGCGAACCGGTCGGCCAGGTCCAGCTCACCGGCCAGCACGGCCAGTCGGCGTAGCTCGTCGTCCGGCCGGAACGCCAGCACGTCCACGCCCGCGACCATCCGGGCCACGTCCTGCTCACTGATCTGCGGGAACGCCTGGCGGCAGAACTGGAAGAACGTGATGTAACCGCCGTAGCCGAGGTTGAGGAACTCGAAGTGGTACTGCCAGACCAGGAAGAACTCGTCGATCAGGCGGTGGTAGTTCTCGATCAAGTCCCACGACACCGACCGGCCGCGGGCCTCGGTGACCACCTCGACCGGGTCCAGCTCGGGCAGCGGCGTGAACTTCAGGGTCCGCATGGACTCGATCGCGGCCAGCATCTTCTCTTTCCAGCGGCCGTACAGCTCGTCCCAGTTGGCGTAGTAGTAGCCTGCTCGCTCCTGGAAGAACGAGGCCCGCCGCCCGATCTCCTCCGGGTCGGTCACCGCGATCGGCGAGATGTACACATAGCCGTTGACAACCCGCACGTCCAGGCCGAGCGAGGTCGGCAGCACGAAGATCCGGGTGCTGTTCTGGCCGGCCCCCAGGTAGACCGCCTCGGCGCCGATGCTGTCGAACGGGTGGACCCCGCGCGACCAGTGCATCGTGTCGGCGAACCAGAACCGAGAGTTCTCCTCCTCACGGGTCTCCTCGCTCGGCACCAGGAAGTACGGATACATCGACTCCCAGCCCGCAGCGCCGTCGGGGGCCTGGGCCTCGTTGAAGAAGGGGAACCTGGAGTTATCGTTGGCGGTCATGCCGTGACTCCTTCGGACATGGTGAGGTGAGGGGTGAGGAGCCGGTAAAGCTCCGCGACGTCGGCGTATACCGCGTCCGGTCGTTCTTCCTGTGACACGCCGTCGAGCTGTTCCGGTGTGGTCGCCCCGCTGAGGACGAGAAGGGCGTGCGCTCCCATGTGCCGTGCCAGACGTACCTCGACGAGGGCGTCGCCGACGACGGCGACACGGCCCGGCGGCCGGCCGAGCCGGTGGGCCAGAGTCGCGGCCAGGGCGGGCGAGGGCTTGCCGAGCACCCGGGGCTCGGCGCCGGCCACCCAGCCGATCGCGTTGGCGATCGCCGCGGAGGCGCAGATGGACTTGCCGAGCCCGCCGTGGAACCAGCGGACGTCCACGGTGGTGTAGAGAGGGGCGCCCGCGTCCACCGCGAGGCCGGCCGCGTTCAGTTCGGCCGTCCCGTACGACCGGGCCGCGCCGACCACGACCACGTCGGCCAGGTCGCCCGGGTCGGCCAGCGCGACGCCCAGGCGGCGCAGCGGGTCGCGCAGGCCCTCCTCGCCGACGACGAGCACCCGGGCGCCGGGGTGCTCCCTGGCGATGAAATCGGCGGCAGCGCTGCCCGCGGTGACGAAGTGGTCGTCGGCGATGTCGAAACCGTGCGCGCGCAGGTGCTCGGCGTACGTCCCCGGCGGCTGCTCGGAGGCGTTGGTGCATATCACCACCTCGTGGCCGGCCGCCTTCAGTGCGGACACGAACCGCACGGCGTCCGGCATCGGCGTGCCGCCCGCGCCGCCCGCGTGGGCGGTACGCATCAGGCAGCCGTCCACGTCGAGCACCCAGGCGTCGATCGCGTGCAGCGGGCCGGTCATCGGGCCTCCTCGGGGGCGTTCCTGGTCAGGTCGAGCCGGGTGTCGCCGAGCTGGACGGAGACCGTGGTGAGTCTCGGCCGGTCCTCCACCGACCGCAGCAGGTTCCGGAGCGTGGACGCCGGTGAGGAACCACGCGCCGCGACCATGGCGTCCACCTGCTCGGCGGGCATGACCGCGCGGAGCAGCAGATCCTCGTCGCTGGTGGTCTCGCCGAACCGCTTGCGCAGTTCGGCCAGCGTGATGTCGGAGCTGCCGTCGTCGGCCGGCCGGCTGCCGCGCTTGGTGCTGAGCGCCCGGTCGAGCAGGTCCTGGTTCACCGGGCCGGGCAGCGGACCGAAGTCGCCGCGCAGCAAGTCCACGACCTCGTCGGAGATCTGCCGGTACCGCTCACCGGTGATCACGTTCAGCGTGGCCTGCGTCACGATGTACTGGGCGAACGGCGTCATGACGATCGGCCAGCCCAGGTCCTCCCGGACCCGTACGGACTCCTCGATCACGGCGGGGACCAGCTCGGGGCGGCCCAGCTCGCCGAGCTGGCGCGCCAGGGTGGACTGGACACCGCCCGGGATGGTGTGCCGGTAGTAGTCCTGGTCGTACTCGGCCGGGACTCCGGCGGGCAGCCGCTTGATTTTGGCCTGCCTGGTCAGGTAGGCCGACGCTCGGTCCATCGCGTCGAGGTCCACGTCCAGCCGATGGCCGCGGGCACGCAGGTTGCGGACCAGCCGCTGCGCGGCGGGGTGCGAGTTGCCGTTCGCGAGCGGCGGCAGCGCGCAGTGGATCGTGTCGATCCCGTGGTCGGCGGCGGTCAGTGCGGTCAGCGGGGACAGCCCGGTCGTGCTGTGGCTGTGCAGCTCGTTCAGCCGCAGCCGCGACAGCTTCGACTGGAGCATCGGCACCAGCGTGGACAGCCGCTCGGGGGTGAGCAGCCCGGCCGGGTCCTTGAGGTAGACGTTGTCGATGTCGGGGCAGCCGTCCAGCTCGGCGATCCGCTCGGCATAGTAGACGTCGGTGTGCACCGGGCTGGTCGTGTAGCAGACGCCGCCCACGATCTCCTCGAACCCGGCGCGCCGCGCCATCGCGGCCATCCGCTTGGCGCCGGCCATGTCGTGCATCGGGTCGATGATCCACAGCCTGGTCACCCCGTTGCGTACGAGCAGCCGGAAGGCCAGCTCGAACAGGGCGTCCGGGGTGCGATAGAAGGTGATGAACCGCTTGCCGGTGGTGAGGAAGCCGAGCCTGGTGTTCGGCATGCGGTCGCGGGCGGCGCGCAGCCGTGCCCACGGGTCCTCCTTGTGGAACCGCACGGCGACCGCGAGCACCGTGCTCGATGCGATCTCCACCGCCCGGTAGCCGACCTGGTCGAGCAGGGGCGCTACGCCCTCGACCATCCTGGTCGTCACGCCGACGGCGCCCCAGAGGCTCTGGTTGCCGTCGCGCAGCGATACGTCGATGAGATTGATGTCCGTCATTCACTCGTTCCGATCGCCGAGCAGATCGTTGTACCGGTCGTTCAGCCAGTGCGTGGTCACGGTCCCGGCCAGGAAGTCCCCGTGCCGGGTGATGCTCCGCAGCAGGTCGCGTGACGTGGTGACGCCGCCGATCTCGAAGGCGGCCAATGCGGCGTTCAGCCGGGCCGCTGCGGCGGCCCGGTCGGTGCCCCAGGCGACGAGCTTGCCCATCAGCGCGTCGTAGAAGGGCGGGAAGGCGTAGCCCTCGTAGATGTGCGAGTCGAGTCGCAGGCCGCCGCCAACGGGGGGCCGCCACCGCGTGACCGTCCCGGGGGAGGGCCGCAGCAGGTCGTACGGGTCCTGGGCGGTGATCCTGGCCTCGATCGCGTGCCCGGTGAGCCGCACGTCCTCCTGGCGGACCGAGAGCGGCTCGCCCAGCGCGGCGAGGAGCTGCTCGCGGACCAGATCCACTCCGGTGACGGCCTCGGTGACCGGGTGCTCCACCTGGAGCCGGGGGTTGACCTCCAGGAAGTTCAGCTCGTCGCGGCGCACGTCGTACAGGAACTCGACCGTGCCGAGCCCGACGTAGTCCAGCGCGCGCGCGATGCGCAGCGCGCTGTCGTGCAGCCGCTCCCTGGTGGCCTGCGGCAGCGCCGCGCAGGGCGCCTCCTCGACCATCTTCTGGTAGCGGTACTGCACCGAGCACTCGCGCTCGCCCAGGTGGATCCGGTTGCCGTGCCGGTCGCCGAGGATCTGCACCTCGACGTGCTTGGCGTCGGTGACGTACCGCTCCAGGAAGACCGTGCCGTCGCCAAAGGCGGCCTCGGCCTCGGCGGAGGCCAGCGCCCATGCCTCGGCCAGCCCGGCGTCCGACTCGACCAGCTTCATGCCGCGCCCGCCGCCGCCGTGCGCCGCCTTGATCAGCACGGGGTACCCGATGCGGGCGGCCAGCTCGGCCGCCTCGGCGATGGAGGAGGCGTAGCCGCCGGCGGAGACCGGGACGCCGAGGGACTCGGCCAGTTCGCGGGCCGAGAGCTTGTCGCCGAGCGCTTCGAGCGCCTCGGGGGACGGCCCGACGAAGGTCAGCCCGTTCGCCGCGCACTCCCGGGCGAAGTCCGGCCGCTCGGACAGGAACCCGTACCCGGGGTGGACGGCGGTGCAGCCGGTGGAGACGGCGGTGTGTAGCACGGAGGGGATCGACAGGTAGCTGCCGGTGGCGTGCGGGCCGCCGAGGACGACCACCTGCCCGGCGCGGCGCGCGGCCAGCGTGTCGCGGTCGGCGCTGGAGACGCCGAGCACGGTCTCGAAGCCGAGCCGGTCGCACGCCTCGATGATGCGCAGGGCGATCTCCCCGCGGTTGGCGACGAAGACCCGCTGCCGCGTACGGTCGGCCTGACGGCTCATGCTGCCGGCCTGACGGCGAACAGCGGGCTGCCGTACTCGACGAGTTCGCCGTCTCCGGCGAAGACCTTGGTCACCTCGCCGGAGACCCCGGCGGGCACGGAGTTCATGAGCTTCATGACCTCGACGATGCACAGCACCGAGTCAGGCTCGACCTTGTCGCCGATCTCGACGTACGGGGGCTCGCCGGGCTTGGGGGAGCGGTAGAACGTGCCGAGCAGCGGGGCCGTGATCACGATCTCGCCCTCGTCCGGTTCAGCGGCCGCCTGGGCCGGGGCCTTCAGGGGGGTCTTCGCCGGGTTCTTCAGTGGGGCGGGGGCCGCCGACGCGGGCGCGGCCTGCACCGGAGCGCCCGGCACTGCGGCGGGCGGCGGGACGGTCGGTGCGGCGAGGTCGAGCGGAACGTTCCCGTCACGGCTGACTGTGATGCGAAGGTCGCCCTTCTCAAACCTGAAGTGCCGGAAATCTGCCTTGTCCAGCAGCTCGATGATCGAGGCGAGCTCTTCAAGATCAAAGTCCATCGGTGCCGACTCCATTGCCCGAATTGTCGTCGTAGTTACGGTGAAGTTACGTTTGCTCTCCATCAGGCGCAACGAAGTATCGGTAAATTCTCCTGAGCGGAATCTGCAGCCTAAGAAATGATCTCCGTTGTGGTTTGATCTCTCGTGGTAGTCGGCGAGAGGAGTGGCAGGTGGCACGGCTGAAGCCGTGGGAGGTCAGCGACGAGTTATGGGCGGTCATCGAGCGACGTCACCCAGCTCGTCTCCCTGCTGGAGGCCATCCCGCCGGTCCGAGGCAAGCGCGGCCGGCCCCGCCGACGCCCTGACGTCGTCCTCGGTGACCGCGGCTACGATCACGACAAGTACCGCAGGCTCCTTCGGGCACTGGGCGTCCGCCCACAGATCGCCCGACGCGGCACCGAGCACGGCTCCGGCCTGGGCAAACAGCGCTGGGTCGTCGAGCAGGCCATCGCACTGCTGCACAGCTTCCGCAGACTGCGCATCCGCTGGGAAGTCCGCGAGGACATCCACCGCGCCTTCCTCAGCCTCGGCTGCGCCCTGATCTGCTGGCGCCGCCTCACCTCATTGTGTTAGGGGCTCTAAGCGCCGGGCCATGATTCCCCGGCCAGGGCAGACTCGATTCGGCTCACCGGGCCGTGTGACGTGGGCCGCTGTCCAGCAGGTCGGCCTTTCGCATTCCCTGGGTGACGCCCTTCCTCAGTGCGTGGGCGTCCGCCTGGATCGGTTGCGCTCTATCAGTGGGACAAGGCCGGTCGGCCGAGGAGGCGAGGGCCGACGAGAGTGATGCCATGTCGACGCAGGACCTGGGTGATCTGTCCGCCGCCTTCCTCCCATCCGGGGATCGGCATCTCGGTGACGGCATCGAGGTATGGCATGGAGTGGTACTCGCGACCGTCGGGGTGATCTGAGCGCTCGTCAGGTGACAGGATGCATGCGATCGGGGCGAGGCGGCACAACGCCACTGACAATCCTTCAACCGTCGTATAGCCGTCTGGATCGACGCGACGGGCGGATCCGTCTCGCCGGGTCAGCGTCGACAAACGACGCGTAGCCGGAGCCGTAGTGTCCGAACTCCGCGTGCTCAACGACCAGTTCGGGAACTCGATTTAGATCGGCGACCACCCGGCGCAGGTAGCCCTCCGCGGCCTCAGTCCCACCCGCCCAGGCACCCTCACGGCCTACCAACTCGTCCCGGGAGGCGCGGATTTGCGCATCGCGATCGAGGAGGAGGGCCTCGACGGCCGCAGGTACGTGATCGTCATTGGGCATGCCGATAGTCTGCCCGTCGACGCGAGTTGATCGTTGTGGCGGAACATGCCGCTTCTCGCGTTGGAGGAGAGGTTTCTTTCGTGTCGGTGGAGAATCTGGGAGATCACGAGGGGTGGCTTGGCCCTACTGCCGGGTCCGGCGAAGCACGCTGGCGTACGCTAACGGCATGAGCCAGACCGTCTCCTTGACCGCGACCGTCACCCCCGACGAAGAGGGTTGGTACGTCGCGCGCTGCGTCCAGGTTGAGGTGGCCAGTCAGGGCCGGACGGTTGACGAGGCCCTGGCCGGCCTCCGCGACGCTCTGGAGCTCTACTTCGAGGACGAGCCTCTTCCCCAGACCCCGCAGCAGCCGATCGTGGCGCCGATCGAGATCCGTCGCTCGGCATGAGCCCGCGCCAGTTTCCGGTCTGCTCCGGCACCGACGTCGTGCGCGCGCTGGAGAAGTGTGGCTTTGAGGTGGTGGCCACCAGGGGCAGCCATTGCAAGCTGCGCCAGGTCGCCGAAGACGAGACTCGCACAGTGATCGTGCCATTGCACGACACTCTGGCCGTCGGTACGCTCGCCTCCATCGTGCGGCAGGCTGGCCTTACTTCCGAGCGCCTACGCGACCTGCTGTGATCACGAGGCCGTGCCGCGTTCCGTCGGCAGTCCCTGTCACCTGTGCACGACGGACCATTGGGTGACGAACTGAGTGACAACGACCACGGACGCGCCTAGATCGGTACGGACGTCCGTAGACGGCCGGCCCTGGTCAATGCCGCTTTCGCGGCACGTCGGCGATACGGCCAAGTGGACATCTGCTCGTGCCAGAGGATGCGCGCCACGCCGTAGCTGGGATTGTGATGCCCTACGTCGGATGAAACGTCAGTCGTGAGGGCTACCTTCACTCACTATGAGTGCCCAGTACGCATGGCCGGAACTTTTCACTGCAAGGCATCAGGTGACCGACGGTTCTGACCGCCCGGCGGTCAGCCCACTCGGCGATCTGTTCTCCCCGGCTACCGAAGCAGAGGTCCGCGAGCTTGAAGAGCGGCTGGGTGTGGAGCTGCCACCGAGTTACCGGCAGTTTCTCCTGTCCGCCAACGGGTGGGGCAGCGACGATGACTGCTGCCTGCTGCGTGTCGAAGAAGTCGGCTGGCTCCGCGATGTCGATCCCTCGATCGCCGAGAGTTGGTCTGCACCCAAGCCGGAGAACTCATGGAGCGTGCCCGACGAGCTCTACTTCGTCTACGGACTGGAGCAGGACTCCATCCATTTCAGAGGGGAGTATGTGCCCGACACCCTGCTGCTCGGATACTGGGATGACGGAGTGGCTCTCCTCAATCCCCACGTCAGCGTCGTTGAAGATGAGTGGGAAGCCTGGTATCTCGCGCCATGGCTGCCCGGCGCCAGGCGCTACAGGTCCTTCTGGAACCTCGCTATGGACCAACTGAGGATGGGCGTCTACCAGATTCGCTAGTGCTGGACAGGGCGGCCTCGTTCACGACGTTGCCCCTACGAGCAGTGTCGGGAACTTGATTCGCGCGGTGGTGATTCTTTCGTGCCGGTGGAGAACCTAGGAGATCGCGAGGGGTGCCCTGTTACTACCAGCAGTACCTTTCGTACAGCCTGTCCGCGTCGTGGTGTGACCCTGGTATCGGCCTCGGCCCGCGTCGACGAAGGCCGGCCCGCTCAGCTTCCCCAGACGCCGACGGTCTCGCCAGAGGCGACGGCGGCGTCCTTGATCTGCTGGTGCGTCGACTTCGCGTCGCCGCTCGGTGCGACGGGACCGCGCAGGGCGTACACGATGAAGTGGTAGTGGTGTACGCCGCTCGGCGGGCAGGGGCCCGCGTAGGCGGCCTGGCCGTCGCTGCCCGGCAGCACCTTCCCCTGGGCCTGCCCCTCGCTCACGCTCGTCGCCGAGACCGGGATGCCCGTCACGATCCAGTGGATGTACGTCCCGCCAGGGGCGTCGGGGTCGTCCACCACGATCGCCAGCTCGCGTGCGGACTCGGGAACGCCGGTCCAGGTCAGCGGAGGTGAGACGTTCTCACCGCCCTGCTGCGTGCACACGTACTTCTCGGGGATCTCGGCGCTCTCGGCGAACGCCGGGCTGCTCACCTTGAGACCGTCGGTGGGTGAGGCGTCTCCGGCGTCCCCGGGCGCGCACCCGGTCAGCAGAAGGATGACGGCGCCGGCCACCACGCGCTTGCCGAGCTTCACCCGCCCAGGATAAGCGGCCGGAGGCCGGCAACTACGGCGTTCGTCCCCCATGTCGGCGAACTCATCCGGCACGCCGAGAGCGGGCGGCGCGGCTGAGCGGCCGGTCTGGCCGAGCTGTCAAAGGTCGGCCTTTTCAATCCCTCCCTTCGGTATTTATCAGCATCTTGGGCGCATTGATCAGATATGCGCGGTGAGGATCGGGGTGCAAGCGCCGTCGCGTAGGTGCGCCCGGGAGGGATGACGGGGGTCAACCCTCGCACGACAGGGCTTCGTCCGGAGGGGACAGAAGGCGGTCTCCCGATCGCGAGACCGCCGGATCGGGGGAAACCAATGCGCAAGATGCTCACGAGCCTGGGGCTGGCCTTCCTGCTCACGCTCGCCCCGGCCGCGGCAGCCACGGCGGAGACGCCCGTCGCGCCGGCCACGTACAGCCAGCCCAATCCGTCACCGCAACCCGGCCAGGGTAGGGACGATGGCGGCAACGGAGGCCTGTGGGGTCTGCTGGGCCTGCTCGGTCTGCTCGGTCTCGCCGGTGTGCGCAAGCAGAAGCACCGCGTGGGCACGTCCGAGCACATGTCCAACCGTCCGTACAGCTGAGGCCCTCCGTGGCGCGTGTCCCCGCGGCGGCCCGCCGCGGGGACACCGCCGCGTTTGGCGGCCCGCTGACAGGTTTGGCCCTCCTACCAGCGGGTATGCGCGCGGACTGCTCGTAACCGCTTGATGGAGGAATCGCACGATGGATGCCAGCAAGCCCGCCAAGACGGTCAAGGAGGTCGTGGAGAACGCAGCGGAAAAGGTGACCGACTTCCTGACGCCGGACGTGCCCGGCTCGCCGGGCAGCGCCCCGGCGACCGTGGAGGAGCCGACGACGCCGCGTGACCCGCTGCCCCCGAAGAAGGAGCAGGGCGCTCCCGCGACCGTCACGCCGACCGGAGCGGAGACCGGCGCGCCCGCCACGGCCAAGGGACAGCAGGGCGCCCACCTCACCACCGCGCAGGGGGCGCGGCTGCGCGACACCGACCACTCGCTGAAGGCGGGCGAGCGCGGCCCGACCCTGCTGCAGGACCACCATCTGCGCGAGAAGATCACGCACTTCGACCACGAGCGCATCCCCGAGCGTGTCGTCCACGCCCGGGGCGCCGGCGCCCACGGCGTTTTCGAGGCGTACGGCACCGCCGAAGCGGTGACCAGGGCCGGTTTCCTGAAGAAGGGGAAGAAGACCGACGTCTTCGTGCGGTTCTCCACGGTCCTCGGTTCGCGGGGATCGGCCGACACGGTCCGCGACACCCGCGGGTTCGCCACGAAGTTCTACACCGACGAGGGCACCTTCGACCTCGTCGCCAACAACATCCCGGTCTTCTTCATCCAGGACGGCATCAAGTTCCCCGACGTCATCCACGCGGGCAAGCCGCACCCGGACCGGGAGATCCCGCAGGCGCAGAGCGCGCACGACACGTTCTGGGACTTCGTCTCGCTGCACACCGAGGCGCAGCACCACACCATGTGGAACATGTCCGACCGCGGGATCCCGCGCTCCTTCCGCATGATGGAGGGCTTCGGCGTCCACACCTTCCGGCTGGTCAACGAGGCCGGGGAGACGGTGCTGGTCAAGTTCCACTGGAAGCCCAAGCTCGGCGTGCACTCCCTGACCTGGGAGGAGGCGCAGATGCTCGGCGGCATGGACCCCGACTTCCACCGCCGCGACCTCTACGACGCGATCGAGGCCGGCGCCTACCCTGAGTGGGAGCTCGGCATCCAGGTCCTCCCCGACACTCCTGACCAGACGTTCGAGGGCATCGACCTGCTCGACCCGACCAAGATCGTGCCTGAGGAGCTCGCGCCGGTGCAGCCCATCGGGAGGATGACGCTCGACCGGACGCCCACGAACTTCTTCGCCGAGGTCGAGCAGGTCGCCTTCCACGTCGGGCACCTGCCGCCGGGCATCGACGTCACCAATGACCCGCTGCTGCAGACGCGGCTGTTCTCCTATCTCGACACGCAGATCACGCGGCTGGGCGGCCCGAACTTCGCGCAGATCCCGATCAACCGTCCGCACTGCCCGGTCAACGACATGCTCCGCGACGGCTTCCACCAGCACGCCGTCCACGCCGGCGTCGCGCCGTACCGGCCGAACTCCCTGGACGGCGGCAACCCGTTCGTCGCCGGCGACGGTGAGAAGGCGTACACCGACGTGCCGGTCGAGGTCGCGCAGGCGAGGAAGGTCCGTGCCAACCCCGTGTCCTTCGACGACCACTTCAGTCAGACGCGCCTGTTCTGGCTGAGCATGACGCCGGTGGAGAAGGAGCACATCATCCGCGCCTACACCTTCGAGCTGGGCAAGTGCTACGAGCAGGCGATCAAGGAGCGTCAGCTCCAGTGCCTGGCGAACATCGACCCGGTCCTCTGCCGGGAGGTCGCCACCGGGCTGGGCCTTCCCGCGCCGGAGCCGGCCCTGCCGCTTGCCGACCCGGCGCCCAGCCCCGCGCTCTCGCAGGTGGGCAAGGAGTGGCCGGGTGACGGCCGCATGGTCGGCATCGTGGTCGACGACGGCGCCGACCTCGACGGCGTACGCGACCTGCGCAAGGCCGTGTTCGCCGCCGGGATGGTGCCGCTGCTGATCGCGCCGCACGGCGGAATGCTGGGAGACATGCCCGTGCAGCGGACCTTCGCCACCGCCCGGTCGATCGAGTTCGACGCGCTGCTGCTGGCGGCCGCGCCCGTGCCGGCGCCCGACGCGCTGCCCGCGCGCGACGCCAAGGCGGGAGCGGGCGATGCCACGGTGGTGGACCCGCGGGTCATGCTCATGATCGACGAGTGCTGGCGGCACGCGAAGGCGATCGGCGCGTGGGGCGGCGGCGCGAAGTTGCTCGCGCAGGCCGGGATCACCGGCACGCCGGGCGTGGTCTCCGGTGACTCCGCCACCGAGGTGTTCACCGCAGTGCAGCGGTTGATGGCCGCCCACCGCGTCTGGGAGAGGTTCCCCGCCTCGGTCGCCTGACGGGTCCGCGTCAGGCGGCGAGGCGCGGGTCGCCCTCTCCGCGCAGGCCCCACACGGCCTCCTCCCTTGATCGCCGCCGGGGGAGGAGGGCGTGGTGAGGAGCCGGCGGATGGGTAGTGGGAGACAGTGCACCGAGGTCGCGAATCCGGACGGTCGACGAGCTCGTGATTCACGGTCGCGGCCGTTGTGAACGAGAGCCGGCCCTCCGGCATCGCGTGCCGGAGGGCCGGGTGCTCGGCGGTGAGCCGGACGCCTACCAGGTGATCGGCATCGTCGTCAGGCCGTGTACGACGGTGAGGGAGCGGAACAGGGGCTCGCCCGCCAGTCGCAGGCCGGGGAACCGGCGCAGCAGGGCGGGGAACGCGATGTGCATCTCCATGCGGGCCAGGGGAGCACCGAGACAGTGATGGACGCCGTGTCCGAACGCGACGTGGCCGATGACATCCCGGCGGATGTCCAGGTCGTCCGGGTTCGCAACGAGCCCCGGGTCGCGGTTGGCGGCGGGCAGGGAGCAGATGACGGTCTCGCCGGGGCCGAGGGTCCGATCGCCCAGCCGGACCTCGGACGTAGTGATCTTGACCGTCCCGGAGTGCACGATGCTCAGCCACCGCAGCAGTTCCTCGACGGCGGCGCCCACGCGGTTCGGCTCGTCGCGCAGCAGCGTGAGCTGGCCGGGGTGCCGCAGCAGGGCGAGTGTGCCCAAAGACAGCATGTTGGCCGTGGTCTCGTGCCCGGCGAGCAGCAGCAGGGTGCCGATGCCGGTGAGTTCGGCGTCGCTCAACTCGTCGCCGTGCTCGCGTACGAGCATGCCGAGCAGGTCATCACCGGGATCGGTCCGCATCCTCTCGATCAGGCCTGCGATGTACGCCCGGGCCTCCGCCGCCGCGGCCGCGCGTTCGTCCGGAGACAGGGACACGTCCAGGATCCGCTTGGACGTCCCCTGGAAGCCGGCCCGGTCGGCGTACGGCACGCCCAGCAGTTCGCAGATCACCAGGGAGGGAACCGGGAGGGCGAAGTCCGTCACCAGGTCGGCGGGTGGTCCGCCGCGCTCCATGGCGTCGAGATGGTCGTCGACGATCTGCTGGACTCTGGGCTCCAGCCGCCGCATCCGGCGGATGGTGAACTGGGCCGTGAGCATCCGGCGTAGCCGGGTGTGCTCGGGCGGGTCGGAGCCGAGCAGGTTGCCGGCGCGCATCGCGGCGGCCTCCTCCGCACTGGGCGGCGGCGCGCCGGGCGGCCGGAGCGGAGGCACGAGCGCGTTGCTGTACAGCTCGGGATGGCTCAGCACCGTACGGACATCCTCGAACCTGGTGACCAGCCAGGCGTCGGTGCCGAACACGGTGCGGATCCGGGCGACCCCCTCGTCGTTCCGCAGCGCGGAGAGCTCTGGGACGGGATGGAATCCGTCCCTTCGCATGTGCAGGGGCGGGGACATGTCGCGCACGCGATCTCCTCGAGTCACCGGCAGTCTGATGATCACCTTGCCATGATCCGACGATAACCGTCAGGTGCCCGCCGTGGACGGTCGTGACGCGATTTCGGCGGCGGTGCCCCATGCCGTTCGGCCGGGCGGCCGCGTGTCAGGGCGCGAGCCCGGCCAGGGCGGCGGTGTAGATCTCGACGGCCTCCTCGATCCGGTGGACCAGGCAGTATTCGTCGGTGACGTGCGCCTGCTCCGGCTCGCCGGGGCCGCAGATGACCGTGGGACCGCCGCCGCAGGCGGTGGCGAGGACCGAGGCGTCGGTGAAGTAGCTGGCCGCCGGCTGGTCGCCAGGAGCGCCCGCCCCCGCGTCGACCAGGGCCCGCACGAAGGGGTCGTCCGGCTCCGTCCAGATCGCGGGCAGGTCCACGAGCACGTCGAGGGTCGCCTCGTCGCCGAGCGCGGTCTGCAACCGCTCGCGGAGCCGTCCGTGGTCCTGGCCGGCGACGGTCCGCAGGTCGATGGTCGCGGCGGCCAGGTCGGGCACGGAGTTCACGTTGATCCCGCCGCGCACCGTCCCCACGTTCACCGTGGACGGGCCGAGCCAGGGGTGATCGGGCACCCCGGGATCGAACCGCTCGACGGCGCCGATCACACGGGCGAGCTTGTAGATCGCGTTGTCGCCGAGGTGCGGCATCGAGCCGTGCGCCGTCCTGCCCCGCGTGGTGGCCTCCAGCCAGAGCGCGCCCTTGTGCCCGAGCAGCACCCGGTTGGCGGTCGGCTCGGCCACCAGCAGCGCGCGCGACCTGCCCACCAGGCCCGCGGCCGCCATGCCGGCCGCGCCGTCACAGCCGGTCTCCTCGCCGGCGGTGAGGACGACCTCCAGCGCGACCTTCGCCCCGGCGCGGCGTACGTGCCGCTCGGCGGCGACCACCAGCGCGGCCACCCCGGCCTTCATGTCGCTCGAACCACGTCCGTACAGCCGGTCGCCGTCGATCTCCGCGCCGTGCGGCGCGTGCCGCCACGCCTGCCCGCCCAGCGGCACCGTGTCGAGATGCCCGGTCAGCGTCACCGGCTCGCCCGTTCCCCAACGGGCGACCAGGCCGGTCCGGCCGGGCGCGTGCTCGTGCCGCCGCACCGCGAAACCGGCGTCCGACAGTCGTCTGGCGAGCGGTTCGGCCACCGCGGCCTCGCCCCCGCCCACCGAGTCGATCCTGATCAGCTCGCGTGTGAGCTCGACCGCCTCGTTCACCCGGACTCCTTCCCTGACCTACTCCGCGACGCCGGCCGCCGACAGCCGGCTGGTCTGCCGTACGACGAGCCTGGGCGTGATCGCGATCCGCTGCGCGGGCCGCGGGTCGGCGGCCTTGACCTGGCCGAGCAGGCGCACCGCCTCCGCCGCCATCTCCTCCACCGGCTGGCGCACGGTGCTGAGCGGCGGGTCGCACATCGTCGCGTGTCCCACGTCGTCGAACCCGACCACCGAGACGTCCTCGGGAACGCGCGCCCCGCCGAACCGCAGCGACCGCACCAGGCCCACGGCGATCTCGTCGTTCCCGCAGACCACCGCGTCCGGCAGCCGGCCGGCGTCGAGCAGCCTGCGCCCGGCCTCGACGCCCCATTCCAGTGTGAACTCGCCCAGCAGCGGCGGCAGGACCTCCACCCCCGCCCGCGCCGCGGCGCGTTCGAACCCGCTGAGCCGCAGCCGGGCGGAGGAGCTCACCAGCCGGCTGCCCGCGAAGACCACCGAGCGTGCCCCGCCCGCGAGCACGTGGTCGACCGCCAGGGTCACCCCGGCCTCGTCGTCCACGCCCACCCAGTCGGCCGCGCCGCCCTCGATGTGGCGGTCGAGCTGCACGAGGGGCACCCGCCGGGCCGCGTCCAGCACCGCCGGGACGCTGGCCTCGATGTCGCACGGACTGATGATCAGCCCGTCCACGCGCCGGGCCAGCAGGGTGCCCAGCCTCCGCGCCTCGACCTGGGGATCGTACCGGGACGAACACAGCAGCAGGTCGGTGCCGGAGTTCTGCAGCTCGCGCTCCACGGCCTCGACGATCGTGGTGAAGAACGGGTTCCCGATGCCCGGCACGACCATGCCGATGGTGCCGGTGGTCTGGTCGCGCAGCGCCTTGGCGACCGCGTTCGGCTGGTAGCCGAGTTCGGCCGCGGCACGCGCGACCCGCTCGGCGACCTCGGGCGTGACCTTGCGCCGCCCCGAGAGCGCGCGGGAGGCCGAGGCCACGGAGACGCCCGCGGCTCGCGCCACGTCGTGGATCGTCACGCCCATCGTGTAATCGATTTCCCTTGATCTTTGCCAACGATCGACCTTGCGGCCCCTTGCGGTGCCGGGATCACACGGAACGATAGAGGTTCAGTGAGGAAACCGCACCTTGACGGTGCTTTTTGGGTCCCACTAGCATGCCCGAAACTCGGGTAATCGATTACCCGCCGACCACCCCTACCCGGCCCCCCCGAAAGGCTCATCTCTCATGGCTCGATCCACGAGACTCATCCGCCTGACAGCGGCGACGACGATCCTGGCCACCGGCCTGCTGGCGGCGGCCTGTGGCAGCTCGGACGACTCCGGCGCCTCCGGAGGCTCCGGCGGAGACCGGCCGAAGGTCGGACTCGTCCAGATCAACCAGCAGGCGATCTTCTTCAACGAGATGAACGCCGGCGCCCAGCAGGCGGCGAAGGAGGCGAACGTCGACCTCACGATCTTCAACGCCAACGACGACCCGGCCAAGCAGAACGAGGCCATCGACAACTTCGTCCAGCAGCAGTTCGACGCGGTCATCGTCGTCGCCATCGACGTCGAGGGCATCAAGCCCGCGGTGAAGATCGCCAAGGATGCCGGGCTGAAGGTCGTCGCCGTCGACGCCATCGTCGACTCGCCCGCCGTGGACACCCAGGTGGGCGTGGACAACGCCGCCGCCGCCCAGCAGGCGGGCGACTTCGTCAACAAGTGGGCCCAGGCGCAGGGCCTGACCGCGCCGAAGATCGGCGTGGTGGGCGCGCTCAACTCCTTCATCCAGAACATCCGCAAGGACGACTTCAACAAGACCGTCGAGGGCGCCGGCGCGAAGATCGTGCAGACCGTCGACGGGCAGAACAAGCAGGAGGCCGCGATGTCGGCCGCGGAGAACCTGCTCACCTCCCGCTCCGACATGAACATCGTGTACGCCACCGGTGAGCCGGCCCTGCTCGGCACGGTCGCCGCGGTGAAGTCGCAGAACGCGGCCGACCGGGTCAAGGTCTTCGGCTGGGACCTGACCAAGGAGGCCATCAACGGCATCGACGAGGGGTTCGTCGCCGGCGTGGTCCAGCAGGACCCGAAGACCGAGGGCTACGAGGCCGTCAAGGAGGCCCAGGCCCTGGTCGGCGGCGCCCAGGCGAAGAAGAAGATCGACGTGCCCGTGACGATCGTGACCAAGGACAACGTCGACCCGTACCGCGCCACGTTCAAGTGAGCGGCGAAGGGACTCGCATGACCGACCAGAAGGCGGATCGCGTTGATCGGGTGGTCATGCGCGACATCCGCAAGCGCTACGGAATGGTCGACGCGCTGCGCGGCGTGACGCTGCGCGTCGGCCCGGGAGAGGTGGTGGGGCTCGTCGGCGACAACGCGGCCGGCAAGTCCACCCTCATGAAGGTGCTGGCCGGCGCCGTCGTGCCGGACTCCGGCGAGATCGTCTTCGACGGCCGGCCGGTCTCCTTCGCCACCCCGAAGGACGCCCGCGAGCTGGGCATCGAGATGGTCTACCAGGACCTCGCGCTCTGCGACGACATCGACGTGGCCGGGAACCTGTTCCTCGGCAGGGAGCCGCGCAAGGCCGGCGGCATGATGCTCGACGTGCGCAAGATGCACGCGGACGCCCGTCGCCACCTGGACGCCCTGAACATCCGGATCCCGCTGACGGACATCCCCGTCGGAGGACTGTCCGGCGGTCAGCGGCAGGCGGTCGCCATCGCCCGGGCCGTGACCTTCGGGCCCAAGCTGCTCATCCTCGACGAGCCGACGGCGGCGCTCGCCGTCGCCGAGGTCGAGACCGTCCTCGAACTGATCAAGACCGTCTCGGCCCAGGGCGTGTCGGTGATCCTCATCACGCACCGCCTGCAGGACCTCTTCCGGGTCTGCGACCGGCTGTGCGTCATGTACGAGGGCACGCTCAGGGCCGACCTCGACGCCCGGAGCACCAGCCTCGAACGGCTCGTGTCCGAGATCGTCGCCCACGACGAGGAAGACAAGGAGGGGAGGCGACGGTGACCGCCACCAAGACCGGGACCGGTCACGGGACCAGCCAGCGGGTCGTCACCACCAGGTCGGCCCGGGCCAACGCCCACATCGGCCGGCACGCGCAGACGATCGCGATCGCGGTCGTGCTGGTGGTCCTACTGATCTTCTTCGCGTTCTCCGCCGACCGGTTCGCCACGACGGGCAACCTGCTCAACCTGTTGCGGCAGATCGCCCCCACGCTGGTCGTCGCGACCGCCATGACCTTCGTGATCAGCACGTCCGGCATCGACCTGTCGGTCGGCTCCACGGTCGCACTGTCGGGTTCGCTGCTCGCGATCGTGCTGCAGCACGGGTGGAACCCCACCCTCGCCCTGGTCGCGATCCTCGCGCTCGGCGCCCTGATCGGGTTCGTGAACGGGTGGTTCTCCTCCTACCAGAGCATCCCGCCGTTCATCGTCACACTCGCGATGCTGTCGATCATGCGGGGCACGGCGCTGCGCGCCACCGAGGGCTACTCGACCCCCATCGACGGGAACCTCTGGATCGTCCAGATCGGCCAGGGCCGCATCGCCGGGGTGCCCGTCCCGGCCATCATCGCCGTGGTGGTCGCGCTGATCGGCTGGCTCGTCCTCACCCGGACGCCGTTCGGCCGCTACGTCATCGGTCTCGGCTCCAACGGCGAGTCGCTGCGCCGCACCGGCGTGAACACGCGGAAGGTCGGGCTGACCGTCTACGTGCTCGCCGGCGTCGCGGCGGCGGTCGCGGGCGTGCTCATCGCCACCCGCCTCAGCTCCGGCTCGTCCAACGCCGGCACCGGCTTCGAGCTGGAGGTCATCACGGCCGTCGTGCTCGGCGGCACCAGCCTCTTCGGCGGCCGGGCGAGCATGCTCGGCACGATCCTCGGCGCGCTCACGCTCGGCGTGATCGCCAACGGCCTGGTGCTGCTGCACGTCTCGCCGTTCTACGTGCAGATCGTCCAGGGCGGCATCCTGCTGCTGGCCATCTTCGCCAACAGCAAGGTGTGGGCGAAGTTCGGGGCGATCCGGAAATGACGTCCCCGGCCCGGCCCACGGCCGTGACGACCGTGCTCGGCCCGGTGTCCCCCGACGACCTCGGGATCACGCTCTGCCACGAGCACCTGCGCAACGACGGCGCCCGCGCCTGGCACCCCGCGCCCGAGGGCGACGCCGAGGGCGAGCTGATCGCCCGCGACCGCCTGCGGTTGGAGTTCCTCGGCAGGCTGCGCAACGACCCGTACCTCTCCCGCGACAACGTCTCGCTGGACGACACGGGGACCGCGATCGACGAGGTGCGCAGGTTCGCCGAGCGCGGCGGGCGCACGCTGCTCGAAGTGACCCCCGAGGGGATCGGGCGGGCGCCCGCCGAGCTGGTCGCGATCGCCCGCGCCACCGGGCTGAACATCGTCATGGGCTGCGGTTTCTACCTGGAGAAGACCCACCCCGCCCGGGTCCGCCCGATGACGGCGGCGGACGTCGCCGACGAGATCGAGCGCGACCTCACCGAGGGCGTGGGCGGCGTTCGCGCCGGAGTGATCGGTGAGATCGGCGTCTCGCCCGACTTCACCGCCGAGGAGGAGAAGGTGCTGCGCGGCGCGGCCCGGGCGCAGGCCCGCACCGGCGTGCCGCTCTCGGTCCACCTCCCCGGCTGGGTACGGCACGGCCACCGCGTGCTCGACGTCGTCGCGGAGGAGGGCGGCCTGCTCGCCGGCACCGTGCTCTCGCACCTGAACCCCAGCGGGGCGGACCGCGACTACCAGGTGTCCCTCGCCCTGCGCGGCGCCTACCTCGGCTACGACATGTGCGGCATGGACTACCTCTATCCGGGCGAGGGCCAGTCCCCGTGCGACGAGGAGAACGCCGCCGCCGTGGCCTGGCTGGTCCGCGCCGGGCTCGGGCACCGGGTGCTGCTCTCCCAGGACGTGTTCCTGAAGACCATGCTCGTCCGCTACGGCGGCACCGGCTACGCCCACATCCTCACCCACTTCGTCCCGCGCCTGCACCGGCACGGGCTGACCGCCGGCGACACCACCCGGCTGCTCGCGGACAACCCGCGCGAGCTCTTCCTCGCCGCCGCGCGCGGCCACTGATCACAGAAGTAGAAAGAAGGAGACGATTTCCATGACCCGCGTGCTCGTCGCCGGTGAATCGTGGGTGAGCGTGTCGACCCACTACAAGGGCTTCGACGCGTTCACCTCGACCACCTACCACACCGGAATCGAACCCCTGCGGGGCGTCCTGACCGCCGACGGCATCGAGGTCGACCACCTGCCCGCGCACGACGTGCCCGCGTTGTTCCCCGGCACGCCCGAGGCGCTGGCCGCCTACGACGTGATCGTGCTCTCCGACATCGGGGCCAACAGCATCCTGCTGCACCCCGCCACCTGGCTGGCCAGCGAGAAGACCGTCAACCGGCTCGACCTGCTGGCCGAGTGGGTGGAGCAGGGCGGCGGCCTCGCCATGGCCGGCGGCTACCTGAGCTTCCAGGGCTTCGAGGCCAAGGCCGCGTTCGCCGGTACGGCGGTCGAACGGGTGCTCCCCGCCGAGATCTCCCGCTACGACGACCGCGTCGAGACCCCGCAGGGCGTGCCCGGCCTGCTCGCCGACGACGCGCACCCCATCGTGGCCGGACTCCCCGCCCAGTGGCCCGACCTGCTCGGCTACAACCGGTTCGCGCTGCCCGAGGACGCGACGCTGCTCGCGACCGTCGCCGGCGACCCCCTGCTCGCCGTACGGCAGGCCGGGGCGGGCCGCACGCTCGCCTGGGCCTCCGACATCGCGCCGCACTGGTGCCCGGACGAGTTCGTCTCCTGGGACGGTTACCGCACCCTGTTCACCCGGGCGGTCCGCTGGCTCGCGAAGGAGCTCTGACATGCCGATCCCGGTGATCCTCGACTGCGACCCCGGGCACGACGACGCCATGGCCATCCTGCTCGCGGTGGCCAGCCCGGCGATCGACCTGCGCGCGGTCACGACCGTCGCGGGGAACCAGACGGTGGAGAAGACCGCGCTCAACGCCCGCCGGATGCTGAGCCTCGCGGGCGTCACCGGCGTGCCGGTCGCCGCGGGCTGCGACCGCCCGCTGACGGCGCCGCTGGAGATCGGCGACTACGTCCACGGGGAGAGCGGCCTTGACGGCCCGGCGTTCGGAGAGCCGAGCGTGCCGCTCGACCCCCGCCACGGCGTGGACCTCATCCACGACACGCTGGCGGCCGCCGCCGAGCCGGTGACCGTGGTGGCCATCGGCCCGCTGACGAACATCGCCACCCTGCTGCGCCGTCATCCCGAGGACCGCGAGCGGATCAGGGAAGTCGTGATCATGGGAGGTTCCACGGATCGCGGCAACCACACGCCGTACGCGGAGTTCAACATCTACGCCGATCCGGAGGCGGCGGCGGAGGTGCTGGACAGCGGTGTGCCGACGACATGGGTCGGGCTCAACGTCAGCCACCAGGCGCTGGTGACCGCCGACGTGCTCGCCAGGATCGACGCGCTCGGCACCCCGCTCGCCCGGGTCTGCGTGGAACTGCTCACGTTCTTCGGCTCCACCTACCACGAGACCTGGGGCTTCCCCGCTCCGCCGCTGCACGACCCGATCACGGTGGCGTACCTGATCGATCCCGAGGTCATGACGTACGAGCGGGTGGGCCTGCGGATCGAGCTGGACGGCCGGCACACCCGGGGTGCGACCGTGGCCGACCTGCACCACCGCATGGACTGGGAGCCCAACGCGAACGTCGGCATCGGGCTGAACCGGGACCGGTTCTGGGATCTCATGATCGGCGCGATCGAGACGCTCGGCCGGGCCTCCTGAGCCTCGCCGCAGCACTGACAGCCTGAAACAGGAGGAACGTCATGGAACCCCAAGGTGTCGTCGTCGTCGGGAGCATCTCCGCGGATGTCACCGCCTTCACCCGCCGCCTCCCGCGCCGGGGAGAGACCGTTCTCGGCGACGACGTCACCTTGGTCCTCGGAGGGAAGGGCGCGAACCAGGCGGTCGCCGCCGCCCGTGCGGGGGCGCCCACCTGGCTGGTCGGCTGCGTCGGCACGGATCCGTTCGGTGAGATCGTCTCGTCTGCGCTGCGCTCCCACGGCGTGGCGCTGACGGAGGTCCGCTCCGTGGCCGGCCGCACCGGCGTCGCGCACATCAGGGTGGACGCGTCGGGCGAGAACGACATCGTCATGACTCCACTGGCCAACACGGACCTGAACGCCGCGATGGTGGACGAGAGCATCGGGGCCGTGCGCGACAAGGCGAGCGTGCTCCTGCTCCAGCTCGAGACCCCCGCCGACGTCGCCTGTCACGCCGCCGAAGCGGGTGCGCGGGCCGGCCTGACCGTGGTGCTCGACCCCGCGCCCGCGCAGCCGCTGCCCGACCGGGTCTGGCCGCACGTCGCCGTCGTCACCCCCAACGAGAGCGAGGCGGCCGCGCTGACCGGGGTGGAGGTCGTCGACGTCGCGTCCGCCGAGCGGGCCGCGGCCTGGTTCCTCGACCGCGGCGTGCGTCACGCGCTCATCACGCTCGGCGCGGCCGGGGCCCTGTCGGTCACCCCGGAGCGCACCCGGCACTTCCCCGCCTACGCCGTCACCCCGGTTGACACCACCGCAGCGGGCGACGCCTTCACCGGCTTCGTGGGCGCCGCCCTCGCGGCCGGCCTCGACACCGCCACGGCCATCCGCCGGGGGATGGCCGCCGGGGCCCTCGCCACCACGCTGCCCGGCGCCAGCCCCTCGCTCCCCGACCGGAAAGCCGTGGACGAACTGCTCGACGCCGAGGCTGAGGGAGCCGCCCGCTGAGGCGTCCCGGTCTCGAGAGCCGACGGCGGCAGGTGTCCGCTGTCGGTGGGGGCGGCTACCGTGTCGGCTCGTGTCGTGGAGATCGCGTTGGTGGTGGGGTGCCGCTCTGACGGCGGCCCTGGCCGGGGCCGCCTACGTCCTGTCATTGCAGGAGGGGGCTTTCTTCCTGGGAATCGACGCCGCCTACGCCTTCTGCCCGGGCTGGGAAGCCAACATGGGGGCGGGTGCGGCACGGGGGACGGTCTTCGACTGGGTGCCCCTGCTCTGGTACGCGGGCTTGCCTGGCGTCGTCGTCGCGTTTCTCGCCCACTGGATCTGCGTCCGGGTCCGGCGCCCGCGCGTCGGCACGGTCGTCGCGCGGGTCCAGGCGGCGCTCATGCTGGTCGTCTACGGCACCGCCCCGCTCGCCTTCGCGGTGGACATGGGCATCGACCGGGACTGTCTCGGGATGTGGAGCGTAGCCGATGACCCGATGTTCTTCCTGGACACCGACATCGCGCCCACGCTGGCCGCGCTGTGCGTGCTGGCGGCCGTCCGGACTCCCCGCCACCGGATCCGCCGGCTGGCCGCCTCCCGCCGCCTGCGAAGGGGTACGGCCGGTCTGGCGGTGCTGGGACTGCTGGCGCTGCTGCCCGCGGCCGACCTGACGAAGGGTCCGATCGCTCCGCTGGAGGCGTGCCCGGTGGACGACTGGACGAAGGTCGCCATGGGGGAGCACGCCTTCCTCTGCGGTGCCCGTTCCGGCGGGCAGTTCGACGGAGTGTCGGACCACGACCTGCTCGCGTACGGGCGCGCGGGATGCCGTGCGTATCGGGGCCGCGTGGAGGACGCCTATCTCATCGCGCCCATCTGCCCGCGTGCCGCCGCCGACGTGCAGGCGAAGCTCGACGCCGAAGACGCGGACTTCCAGGCCGAGGAGGCGAGGAACCAGCGGGTGTGCGACGCGTCGCGGCACCGGCCGCGGATCACGCCCGTGCGGGTGGCCCGCGACCGCACCTGGACCGACTACGGCGTGCTGGAGTCCTACGAGTACGACGAATCGACGGCGCAGCCGCCGGGGGAGGACGACCTCCTGCGGGAAGCGCAGGAGAACGGCCTGGTGGCGGCCGGACCGGGACACCTGATCATCCTCAGCCATTCGGACTTCGACATCTGCCTCACTCTGGAGACGTACCGGCGGCGGCCGCCGCTGGAGCTGAAGGGGTGGGACCACGTCGTGGAGGTCGGCTACGAGAGCACGACCGGGCAGGTCCGGCTCGTGAACCCCATGGTTGGGCAGAACGACCTGCCCAACCTCGCGTTCCGGGGCAAGGGCCGCTACCGGATCCGGGTGCACTACCGCAGGCCCGATCTCAAAGCGTGGACACCTCAGCACATCCTCGTGATGGTCTATCCCGGCAGAGCCCGGCCGTTGGTCGAACACCGCTCCCGCCCTGTGGGCCTCAGTGATTAGTGCGAGCTGTGCGTACGGTGGACGATCAACACTCGGCCGACGAGGATCCCCTCGTGCGTGATGTCCGGCTGTCGGCGGAGGACTTCGAGAGCGGTCTCGTCCTCACCCCTGTACGGCAAGGTGCTCCGGTGGGGTCCGGGCTGGTGGATCCACCACACGCCGGCCGACGCGTCCCCGGCGGGTCGCGCGATCGCGGCTCAGCTACGGGACGTCGAGGCCGGTGACCCGTCCTGCTCGCTCCGGCACCCTCCCGCCTGAGGGCGGCCAAGAGCAGGTAAAGCCGCCTTCGGACCGCACCCGGCGGGCGTTAGCGTCGCGCCGACCCGCTGCGTCGTGCCGATCCCGGCGCGGCCGGTCATGACCGTACGGGGGCCGGCCGGGCACAGCCCGCCGCGACGAAGGGGCAGGCGTGGACCGAGCGCGTGGAGCCGCTGCCGTGACCGTGGCGCTGATGATCGTGGGGGGATGCGCCCTCGCCGGCTGCGCGGCGGGGCCGCCCGTGCCACCGGCCGCACCGTCGCGGGTCATCGAAGCCCCGACGGCGTCCGCCCGGCCGTCGCCGCGGGCGTCGGTCGGGGCGAAGGGCCGGGATCAGGTCGACATCTACGCGGCCGACCGTCCGGGCATGCTCAGCCCGGTCGTGAAGGGCTTCCGCTCTCTCGTGTACGTGCCCAACAGCGAGAGCGGCACGGTCGACGTCATCGACCCGGAGACGTACCGCATCGTGCGGCATTTCACGGTCGGGGCGCTGCCCCAGCACGTGGTGCCGTCCTGGGACCTCAAGACGCTGTGGGTGAACAACAACCGGGGCAACTCCCTGACCCCGATCGACCCCCGCACGGGCAGGCCCGGCCGCCCGGTGCCCGTGGAGGACCCCTACAACCTGTACTTCTCGCCGGACGGCACGTACGCGCTGGTCATGGCGGAGCGCAACAACCAGCTCGACCTGCGCGACCCGCACAGCATGAAGCTGCTGCGCTCGCTGTCGCTGCCCTGCCGGGGGATCAACCACGGCGACTTCACCGCCGACGGCTCGGTGTTCCTCGCGAGCTGCGAGTTCAGCGGCGACCTGGTCGTGCTCGACTGGCGTACGCCGAGCGTGATCCGGCACATCCATCTGGGCCACATGAGCATGCCGCAGGACGTGAAGCTGTCGCCCGACGGCACCGTCTTCTACATCGCCGACATGGAACGGCACGGGGTGTGGCTGGTGGACGCGGCGACGTACAAGGTCATGCGGTTCCTGCCGACCGGCCGGGGCGCGCACGGCCTCTACGTCAGCCGCGACTCGCGCCATCTGTACGTGTCGAATCGGGGCGAGGGATCGGTGTCGATCGTGTCGTTCGCGAAACGGAAGGTGGTGGACGTCTGGCGGATCCCCGGAGGGGGCTCGCCCGACATGGGCGGCGTGTCGGCGGACGGCACGAAGCTGTGGCTCAGCGGTCGCTACCACGGGGTCGTCTACGTCTTCGACACCCGGGACGGCAGAGTCGTCCGCACCATCCGGGTCGGCGCCGGGCCGCACGGGCTGTGCGTGTATCCCCAGCCCGGCCGCTACTCGCTCGGCCACACGGGTGTCTTCCGGTGACCTGAGCGCTCGGGGCCGGCCGCCGCGGGGAGCGCCCCCGGATGCCGAACCGATACAGGGATGGTGAATCGGTATCAAAGGTCATCATTATGATCGATTCCGATCGTGTCCCCCCATCCCAGGAGTAACTCCGTGCGTACCCGATCCCTGCTGACGGCCGCCGTGGTGGCCGCCGGCGTGGTCGCCGTCTCCCAGCCCTCCTACGCGGCGGGCCCGGCCGTCCAGATCACCAAGATCTACTATGACTCGCCCGGCTCGCCGGACTTCGGCGCGAACAGCAGCCTGAACGGCGAGTACGTGCAGATCAAGAACACGACGAGGAAGGCCGTGAGCCTCAAGGGCTGGACCGTCCGCGACAGGACGAGGCGAGCGGACCACGTCTACACGTTCGGCGGGTTCACCCTCGGAGCCGGGAAGACGGTCACCCTGCGGACCGGCAGGGGGAAGAACACCGCGACCACCCTCTACTGGGGCAGGAGCGGGGGAACTTTCGCCTACATCTGGAACCAGACCGCGGACGCGGCGTACCTGCGGGACGCCTCCGGCGCGCTGGTCGACTCCTGCTCGTACAACTCGTCGCGGCACGACTACAAGATCTGCTGACCTGAACCGGCGGCCCCGCGGTCCGGTCGGCGAGATCCCGGTGGCATGACCGTATGTGAAACATTCAGCGGCCCCGCGGGGATTTCGACCGGCTCCGCCGCCGTCCCTGTCCTGGTCGTCGCGGAGCGGCGTCGGCAAGGTCCCCCCGGGCGCCGCGTTAACGCCGGACCGGATCCGGCCCCCGCGATCGCCCCGCTGGATCGGCCCGTGGCCGCGGCCATAGCCTCCGGGCACTCGCACTCCTGCAACGGATGAGGTGTGAATTGACCGCACGCTCGAGAGGACGTCGCCTCACGGCGTCGTTCGCCATGGCCATCGGGGCGATCGCCGCCGCGCTCCTGCCGCTCAGCCCCGCGCACGCGGCGTACGGCCCGGACCAGCCGGTCTACCTGCAGCTGGTGAGCAACGACGGCAACGCGACGCAGCTGGCCCTCCTGGACGGCACGGTGGCGTTCGACGACGGGAACACGAAGTACCGCTACTCGCTGCGCCTGTGCTGGCAGCACGCCTACCCGCAGCCCTACTTCACGATCAACGTGAACGGCACGAGCACGGCCTGGCCGACCCAGGTCGGCCCGACGTCGATGCCCGGGTGCCAGCAGGCCTACCTGTACAGCGCCGAGGTGAACTTCGGCAGCACCGTCCGCAACGTCCGCTTCGACGTGACCGGCGGGTGGTTCGGCAGCAACGGGCAGTACCAGATGCGGACGAAGAGCACCGGCACCTACGACAACCCCTACAACTGAGCGCTGCCGCCGGAGCGCACCGGGGACAGTGTGAACCATGACCGAACGGCGAGGTCTCCGGCGGGCGGTTCCATCAGGACCGCCGACGCCGGGGACCTCGCCGCCGCCTCCCGCCCGGGCCCGCGGGCGGAGGGCGTCCCGGCCCGGTCCGGGCCGGGACGCGTCGGTACGGCCTAACCGCCGCAGGGGTTGGCGGCGTCGCCGGTGACCACCCCGTTCTTCACGGTGCTGGTGCCGGCGCCGAGGGTGTAGTCCCTGCCGTCGTTGTTGTCCCAGGAACCGGAGCCGTTGTTGAAGGTGACCTGGAAGGCGGTGGCCGTGCCGAGGCTCACGGTCTTCTTCTTCCAGCCGGCGCAGGCGGCGTCCATGGCCACGCCGGGGACGGTGGTCCAGGAGCCGTTGACGCCGTAGTGGATGTAGGCCGGGTTCCAGCCCGTGTAGTAGTAGACGGTGGCGGTGCCGCCGGTCGGCGTCGCCGTGGGTGAGGGCTGGGCGCCGACGCGGATGGCGACGGCGCTCCTGCCCGGGACGGTCACCGTCGCCGTCCCCGCGGCGTCCACGGTCACCGAGCCGCCACCCGCGACGTTCGGATACGTCCCGGCCGGCAGGCCGGTGGTGAAGGTGCGGGTGACGCCGCCGCTCTCGTTGTTGATCGCCACCCAGCCCCTGCTCCCGCGGCTGAAGGCGATCAGGTTGCCCCCGTTGTCGGTCCAGTTCGCGACCGGGGTGCCGGTGACCGTGTTGTGGAAGCCGACCATGCCCGCCATCTCGCGGTCGAAGCAGGTCCACCGGCCGCCGGAGCAGTCGGTGTCGGTGACGAACCCGCCACCGGCCGACGGCGGGCCGCCCTCGCCGTCGCTCCACGTGAAGGAGGAGTAGACGTTGGGCTTGCCGTACGGCCAGGCCAGCATGAAGACGTTGGCCAGCCTGTAGGCGGCGCCGTACTTGTAGTTGAGGGTGGAACCGTTGCGCTCGGTGTCGTGGTTGTCGACGAAGACCACCGCCTTGTCGTCGCCCACCGACAGGCCCCAGCTCTGGCCGAAGGTCCGCAGCCACTTGATCTGGCCGGTGAACTGTTCCCTGAGCTTGCGGCCGTAGACGAACTCGTCCACGTCGCCGATGCCGGTGTACTGGCTCGGCTGGACCGCCTCGTTCGCGCCGTGGATGACCTCCTGGTGGATGTACGGCGAGCCCCTGAGCCTGGACCGGATCGCCGCGAGGTCGTCGGGGCTGATGTGCTTGGCGGCGTCGATACGGAAGCCGTCCACGCCGAGGTCGGTGAGCCTGTTCATGTACGCGGCGATCTGGCCGCGCACGTAGTCGGAGCCGGTGTTCAGGTCGGACAGGCCGACGAGTTCGCAGTTCTGCACCCGCCAGGCGTTGTTGCCGTAGTCGGCGTCGTTGATGCCGCAGGTGGGGGAGTGGAAGTCCCAGGAGGAGTACAGGCCGGGGTAGTCGTACTTGCTGAAGGAGTAGCCGCCGTAGCTGGTGGCGCCCTGCCCGGTCATGTGGTTGATAACCGTGTCCACCTGCACCTTCACGCCCGCGGCGTGGCAGGCGGCGACCATGTTCCTGAACGCGGTCTCGTCGCCGAACTTGCTGGTCAGGACGTAGCGGGCGGGCTGGTAGACGTCCCACCACACCGAGCCGCCCTTGGACATGGAGTCGGCGGGCGGGGACACCTGCACCGAGCCGTACCCGGCCGGGCCCAGGACGTCGGTGCATTCCCTGGCCACCGACTTCCAGTTCCAGTTCCACAGGTTCGCGGTCACGCCGGGGCCGGTCGCGGCGCCGGCGGCGGTCTCGGTGAGCACGGGCAGCGTCACCGCGGTGGCGGCCGCCACGGTCGCGGACAGCGCGCCCGCGACGATTGCTTTGTACAGTCGCATAGAGGGGTCTCCAGGACATCGGATCGGGATCCCTTGAACGCGGGCCGGGTGGAGCCGACACCCGGCCCGCTTCGTGCGCACGCCTGTGAGAGGCGCACGCGGTGCCGCGGACGCGCGGGGTTGTCCGGGCGGCACGGACGATCGACGTCGCGTGGCGGCCGGAACACGGACGAGGCGGGCGGCGCCCTCGCGCCGCGGGGAGACTGGCACACCATCGGGGCCTCCGTCGGGTTTCCGAGGTGTTGCCTGGAAGTTACTTAGCGGGCACCTGTTGTGCAAGAGCTTGCAGCAACTTTCAGAATGTTTCCGGCTACCGGGCTGTGCGGTGATCCGGGGCGCGTGGCCGGTGGCCGGGGACGATAGCCTCGCGGGGTGAGCCCTGCTTCCCGCCGTGCGCCCCGAGCCGGCGAGCCCTGCCCCTGTGGTCTGCGGGCGTACGGCGAGTGCTGCGGCCGGTACCACGCGGGACGGGCCGCGCCGACGGCCGAGGCGCTGATGCGCTCGCGCTTCTCCGCGTTCGCGGTCGAGGACGAGGCGTACCTGCTGCGTACCTGGCATCCCGCCACCCGCCCGGCGCGGGTCGAGTTCGAGCGGGGCATGCGCTGGACCGGGTTGGAGATCGAGGCGGTCACCGGCGGGAGTCCGATCCACACGGACGGCACCGTCACCTTCCGCGCCCGGTACGCCTACCGGGGACGGCCCGGCGAGATGCGCGAGCAGAGCCGCTTCGCCCGGCACGAAGGCGCCTGGGTCTATCTCGACGCCATCGGCGAATAAATCCACAAAGGCCGGACATTCACCTGGATAGCGGTATAGGCGTCGAATGTCGGGGTCTAAAGGCATAGCGACAAAAAATGCGTCATCATCCATGCCGCGCTCGGCATGAGCGAGGCCGAGGCCATGACGCGGGGTATGACGTCGGCGTTGCTCATGTCCGCGACGAAAGCCCACGCCGGATGGCCTTGGTAGGTAAGTAAGGTGCGTGCCACGATGTCTCGCCGCTGTACGTTCCGCTCGCGGCCGCTCCAGGCCGTGACGGCCCGCCGCCTGACGCTGGCCGCTCTCGTGGCCACGATCGCGTGGACCGCCGCGGCCCAGGACGCGAGCGCGAGCCCGGCCGCGCATTCCGCGCGTCGTGGTGCGGCGCACGTCGTCACAGGCAACGGCGGCGGTGGCGGGGAGCAGGTGGCGTCCGGCGGGTCGGCCAGGGCCCGGCAGTCGAAGTCGGGCAACGGCAGGTTCAACCAGAACCTCAACGGCGTGTTCGCCCCGACCTTCATGATCGGCCAGCAGCAGACCGGCATCACGAACGGCGGGCGCGTCAGCACTCAGGGCGCCTTCTGCGGCCCCGGCCCGAGGCTCTGCAAGATCTGGCAGAACATGCCCATCACCTCCAACGGCTGGTGATCGGGGATACGCGGGGCCGTGAATTCCACGAATGGGAGAGTCGTGCTGACTGATATGGCAACGATGCCGTAAGACATCGCGCGGGCCGGGTGCGGAAAACCGCCGCGTCACTAGCCTGGGGGCGGCCTGGGCGAAAAGGGCCGCCCAAAGCACGGGAGCGCGCGATGAAGTGTCGGTGGTACGTCAGGACGGCTTCGAGGAAGACCGGTCTCGGTCTCCTCGCCTGCGCGTCGGTCGCGGCGGTGCTGGCCGCCGCGGGCCCCGCCGCCGGGGACACGCGCAGCCACGGGCGGGAGACGCCTCGCCGGCAGGCGCCCGGGCTCCGGACCGCGCCCTTCGAGCGGGCCGCCGCCCGGCCCGGGCTCACCGCCTCGAACACCACGAGCAGCCGCGGCACGCAGCAGGTCTCCATCAACGTCGCGAACGGGGGGACCGGCGTCCAGAACGCGATGTGCAGGGGTAACCGCGGGTGCGACATCGTGCAGGCGCTCGGCGTGCCGTACGCGGGCGGTGCGCCCGTGCGGGCCCCGGCCCCCCGGGCGATGGCGGCGACGCCGGCGAAGGCGAAGGCACGGCACCGGGCGGCCTCTCCCGGCGGACCGGGGGACGGGTCCGCGGACGGCGCGCGGCCGGGTGCCCGTGCCGGACGCGGGACTCCGCCGCGGACGCCTCCGTTGGTAACCTCGACAGTGGGAAGGGCGAACGCGTCCCCTCCTCTGTCCACGGCCCGTTAACGAGGATCACCCCGAGTCGTCAGGATTGCGCACCATGTCGAAAGCCGGTCGGTCCCAAGAGGAGATTCGCCGGCGCAACCTCGGTGACCTGCTGCGGCACGTGCACCTGTCCGGCGCGCTGTCCCGTTCGGAGCTGGCCGACCGAATGGGTCTGAACCGCAGCACCATCATGGCGCTGACCGCCGAGCTGTCCGCGGCGGGCCTGGTCGGCGAGGAACTGCCGGGGGACACCGGCAGGGCGGGCCGGCCGTCGCTGGTGGTCCGTCCGGAGCGCGACCGGGCGCACGTGCTGGCCTTCGACGTCCGCGTCGACCGCCTGGTCGCCGCCCGGGTGGGACTGGGCGGCGAGATCCTCGACCGCCGTGAGGCGGTGAGGCCCCGCGCGGGCGCGGACCTGGAGGACGTCGTCGGCGTGCTCGCGGGATTCGGCCGCGAGCTGCGGCGCGGCGCCCGGCCGGGCTCGGTGTGCGTCGGGATCGGCGCGGCCTACTGCGGCATGATCCGGCCCGCCGACGGCACCGTCCGCTACGGGCCCTACATCGGGTGGGTGGACCAGGCGTTCGGCGTCGAGCTCGGCGCCCGGCTCGGGCTGCCGGTGCTCGTCGGCAACGAGGCCCACCTGGGTGCGCTGGCCGAGCGCGACCGCGGCGTGGGCCGCGGCTACGACAACCTGATCTACCTGCACGGCGACGTCGGCGTGGGCGGCGGGATCATCGTCGGCGGCAAGCTGCTGGACGGCGACGGCGGCTACGGGTGCGAGCTGGGGCACATGATGGTCAACCCGTACAACGGGCGGCCCTGCATGTGCGGCTCGCGCGGCTGCCTGGAGGCCGAGGTCGGCGAGCACGCCCTGATCGACGCCGCGGGCCGTTCGGACGAGCTGAGCGGACGCGAGGGCGTACGCGCGGTGGTGGAGGCCGCCGCGCGCGGGGACGCGGCGGCGGAGGAGGCGCTGCGCCGGATCGGCGACTGGCTGGGCATCGGCGTGGCGAACCTGATCAACCTCTTCAACCCCGGAATGGTGATCTTCGGGGGGATGCTGCGGGACGTGTACCCGGGGTCGGAGGCACAGGTCCGCCGCAGGGTGGAGACCAACGCCATGGTGATCTCCCGCGAGCAGGTGCGGCTGTGCGTCTCGGCGCTCGGGGACGACGTCACGCTGGTCGGCGCCGCCGAGCTGGCCTTCTCCAGACTCCTGGCCGGCCCTCTGGAGGTGCTCGCGGAGATGCGGCGCCTTGCCGCGAGCCGGGCGGCGGCCCGGAGGCGCGCGCTGGCGCTCTGAGGGCGCCGCGCCGTCCCCGCGCCGTCCCCGCGCCGTCCCCGCGCCGTCTCCGCGACGGCAGGGCTCGACGGCAGGGGCTCAGCGGCAGGCGAAGATCTCGGCCCGGCGGCGGAAATCGTCCGCCTTCGCCAGGTGGGAGTCCCCGTCGCAGGACAGGCCGGAGCACGGCCGATCCGCGAGCGCGTGGTGAAGGGCCGCGAGACGCTCCTGCGCGTCCGCCAGACCCGCGCAGATCGACTCCGCCCTCATCCGCATCGTCGCCATGCGCGTGCGGGCCTGCTCACGCAGCAGCCGCGAGTGTTCCAGCAGCCTCTCCCGGTCCTGCCCGGACGTGCGGGGCACCGCCGCCACGGGGCGTACGGGCGCCACCCGAGGCCGGCCGAGCCCTTCGCCCCGGCCCGGCAGCAGCACGAGCCGCCGCTCCAGGGGCGTCATGGGCGCGGCGCGCACGACGGCGGGGCGGTCCGGCCGTCCCTCCGGCCACAGGAGAGCGAGCAGCCGGCCCAGCGGGCGGCTCGCCCAGACGATGAGGCCCCCGGAGGCCTCGGCGGCGGCGATGTGCACGCGCTCGAGCGCACGCACTCCGGCGAGGTCGCTGAACTTCAGGCGGACCGCGTCGAGCACCAGGTGCACGCAGCCGTCGTCGATCAGCCCCGCGACGACCCCTTCGAGCCTCGGACAGCTGAAGAGGTCCATCTCTCCGCTGACGCTCACCACGGCGGAGTCCGACTCGCGCTGCGTCACCTTCACCCACAGGTTCATGGGTGACCTCCTTACCCCGCCTGCGGCGGGGAGACGGGCACCGGGCGATCGAATTTCTTTTCCGAGCGCTCCGCATGACTCCGGCAGTTCCAGGATATGGGGCGAATATGGATGCGCTCGTCCAGCGGGACGTCGTGGTCGTCGCCGCGTCCGCGGGAGGCATCGAGGCCCTGCGGACGCTGCTCGGCAACCTCCCCGCCGGTCTGCCCGCCTCCGTCCTGGTCGTCCTCCACATCTCGCCGCGTGCGGGCAGCGCCCTGCCGGGCATCCTCGACCGCGCCGGACCGCTGAAGTCGGCCGCGGCGCAGGACGGCGAGCCGCTGCGGCACGGGCGCGTCTACGTGGCCCCTCCGGACCTGCATCTGCTGGTGGACGACGCGTACGTCCGGCTGTCGCGGGGGCCCCGGCACAACGGGCACCGCCCGGCAGCCGACCCGCTGTTCCTCAGCGCGGCCGCCTTCGCGGGCCCGCGGACCCTCGCCGTCATCCTGAGCGGCACCCTCGACGACGGGGCACGGGGCTGCGCCGAGGTGGAGCGCCGGGGCGGGCTGGTGGCCGTGCAGGACCCCGAGGAGAGCCCGTTCGACGGCATGCCGCGCGCGGCCATCGCCGCGACGAGGCGGCCGGCGGTGTCCTCCGTACCCGGCATCGCGGAATGGATCGTGCGGGAATGCGACGGGACGCGGGCCGCCGGGGAGGTCGCGGTGGACCGGAGGCTCCAGCACGAGCTGGCGGCGTTCTTCTCGGCACGCCCGCAGGAACCGCCCCCCGGACGGTTGAGCGCTTTCACCTGCCCGGACTGCAACGGACCGCTGTACGAGGTGGCCGCGCCCCCCAACGGGCACTACCAGTGCATGGTCGGCCACGCCTGGTCGATGGAGAGCATGGTCGACGGGCAGTCGGAGGCCGTCGAGCGGGCCTTCTGGGTGGCGATCCTGCGCATCGAGGAGCGGTTGCGGCTCCTGACGCGGATGCTGGGCCACGCCGAGGAGCGCGGGCAGGTTCTGACGGTCCGCCGTCTGCGGCAGCAGACGGCGCGGGACCGGGACGCCCTGGAGACCCTGCGCCACCTGCAGAGTCAGATCGGCCGCGAGGTGCCCGCCCCGGTCACCCACGGCGCCGAGCGGCGATAGCGCGGACCCATGGTCACCAGCGAGGAACGTGAGTTCGACGACCTCCTGCTGATGCTCAAGGAGACCCGGGGGTTCGACTTCACCGGGTACAAGCGCAGCACGCTGCAGCGCAGGATCGCGCGGCGGCTGGAGGCGCTCAAGCTCGAGACGACGGGAGAGTACCGCGACTACCTGGAGCTGGAGCCGGGCGAGTTCGCGGCCCTCTTCGACAGCCTGCTCATCAACGTCACCGGGTTCTTCCGGGACCCGCAGGCCTGGCAGGTCCTGCGGCACAGGGCCATCCGCGCGGTCCTCGTGGCCAAGGGCGGCGGCCGGCCGATCCGGGCCTGGAGCGCGGGCTGCGCCACCGGCGAGGAGGCCTACAGCCTCGCCATCGCCCTGGCGGAGGAGCTGGGGCTGGACGAGTTCCGGGAACGGGTCAAGATCTACGGCACCGACCTGGACGAGAGGGCCCTGCAGGTGGCCCGTACGGCGGTCTACGACGAGCGCAAGGTCGCCGACATGCGGCCCGAGCTGCGGGACAAGTACTTCGAGCCGACGGGGGCGGGCCTGGCGTTCCGCCGTGACCTGCGCCGCCAGCTCATCTTCGGCCGCAACGACCTCACCAGGGACGCCCCGATCTCCCGCGTCGACCTGCTGCTCGCCCGCAACACACTGATGTACTTCAACGCGGAGACCCAGCAGAACATCGTCCGCAAGTTCCACTTCGCCCTCGCCGACCCCGGCTACCTCTTCCTGGGCAAGGCGGAGATGCTGCTCGACCACGGCGACAGGTTCGAGCCGGTGGACCTGCGCGTGCGTCTGTTCAGGAAGATCCCCCAGCCTGTGGGCGGGACGCGCATCGGCTGGAACCCGCCGGCGGCCCAGGCGGAGGAGAACACGCGTCTTCCGCGACTGCGGGGCGCGGCGCTCGCCTCCGGTCCCGTCGCCCAGATCACGCTCGACGCGGCGGGCAGGCTCGCCCTGCTCAACACCCGCGCCGAGGTCATGTTCGGCCTGCAGGCCCGCGACGTGGGCAGCCCGTTCCAGGACCTCGAGGTGTCCTACCGGCCCGTCGAGCTGCGGTCGCTGATCGAGCAGGCCGAGCTGGACCTGCGCACGGTCGAGCTTCACGACGTCACCTGGCAGCGCCCCGGCGCGAAGGAGCCGGGCGTCTTCGACGTCGCCGTCGTCCCGCTCATGGACAGGACCGGCGAACTCGTCGGAGTCACGATCAACTTCCACGACGTCACGCGCTATCGCCGGCTCCGCGACGAACTGGAGCAGGCCAACAAGGAGCTCGAGCACGCGTACGAGGAGCTGCAGTCGCTCAACGAGGAGCTGGAGACCACCAACGAGGAACTCCAGTCGACCAACGAGGAACTGGAGACCACCAACGAGGAACTTCAGTCGACCAACGAGGAGCTGGAGACGATGAACGAGGAGCTCCAGTCCAGCAACGACGAGCTCCAGCAGATCAACGAGACGCTCAACGTCCGGACACGGGAGCTCGACCGGGCCAACCAGTTCGTCGCCTCCGTGGTGCGCTCGCTCGGCGACGTGGTCGTCGTCGTCGACCGGGAGCTGCGGGTGCTGCTGTGGAGCCGGGGAGCGGAGGAGATGTGGGGGCTGCGCGCCGACGAGGCCGACGGCCGCGACCTGCCCTCACTCGACATCGGCCTGCCCCTCGACCCGCTGCTGCCCGTGGCGCGGCGCGTGCTGGACGGCGCGCCGGCCGCCGACGGTCAGGGGGACCCGGTGAGCGTCGAGGCCGTCAACCGCAGAGGCCGTCCCGTCCGGCTCGCGGTCACGCTGGCGCCGCTCCACGAGGACGACGCGTCGGTTCAGGGGCTGATCCTGGTCATGAGCAGGGGGGAGTGAGCCTCCGGGCCCGCGGCGGCCTCAGGTGACCAGGCCGACTCCGCCGATGATGGCGCCTCCGGGCATGCCGTCCCATCGGCGCTGCGCGGGATCGGGCCGCCACAGGTGCAGCGGCACGACGCCGGGCTCCAGCACGTCGAGGTCGTCGAAGAAGCTCCGGACCCGGGCCGCGGTGCGCGGGACGATGCCGCCCGCGGTGGTCGCGGTGTAGACGTCCCGGCCCCGCCTGACCGCGTCCTCGTCCAGGTCGCCGTGGGTGATGTGGGAGAGCACCAGGTGACTGCCCGGGACGAGCGGCTTGCGGAACGCGCCGACGACGCGCGCCGCCTCCGTGTCGTCGGTCACGAAGTGGAGGACGGCCAGCATGATCAACGCGATCGGCCGGGCGAAATCGAGGTGGGCGAGGACCTCGGGGTGGCCGACGACGGACTCCGGTTCGCGCAGGTCCCCCTCGACCACGACGGACCGGGGGTTGTCGGCGAGCAGGGCGCGCGCGTGGGCGAGCACGATCGGGTCGTTGTCGACGTAGACGACCCGCGCCTGCGGCGCCTCGGCGTGCGCGACCTGGTGGACGTTCTCCTGCGTCGGCAGCCCGGTGCCGATGTCGAGGAACTGCCGGACGCCCGAGCGCGCCAGGTGCCGTACGGCCCGCACGAGGAAGGCGCGGTTGGTCCGGGCGACCTCACGGGCGTTGGGCAGGATCGAAATGATCTTCTCCGCCGCCTCGCGGTCGGCCGCGAAGTTGTCCTTGCCGCCCAGGTAGTAGTCGTACATCCGGGCCACGCTCGGCGTGCCGGGGTCCACCACCCACGCGGGAGCCTCCTCCTCGTGCACCCTCTGCCCTCCACTGCTCGGGGTCCGGACGACCATCCTAGAGACACAGCTGCCGGTTTTGACCGCCTGATCCGACAATCGGCAATGTCGGATGTCCTCGTACGCGCCGGCTCCGGCCTTGCCGGGCATTCAGAAATAGAACGGGTTCTCGTACGCTCCGCAGTATGCGTTTCACCTATGCCGAGGCCATGACCGACCCGTCGTACTACCTGCCGCTCGCCCGGGCCGCGGAGGCGGCGGGGTACGCGAGCATGACCGTGGCCGACTCCCTGGTCTATCCCCGGGAGTCGGACGCGAGGTACCCGTACACGGCGGACGGGGACCGGGAGTTCCTGGAGGACAAGAGCTTCATCGAGACGTTCGTCCTGATCGCCGCCATGGGGGCGGTGACCTCGGCGATCCGGTTCACGCCGTTCGTCCTCAAGCTCACGGTGCGCCCGCCGGTGCTGGTGGCCAAGCAGGCCGCCTCCGCCGCCTGGCTCACCGGCGGCCGCCTCGCCCTCGGCGTCGGGCTCAGCCCGTGGCCGGAGGACTACGCCGCGATGGGCGTTCCGTGGGCGCGGCGGGGCAGGCGCATGGACGAGGCCGTCGAGATCGTCCGCGGCCTGACGCGCGGCGGCTACTTCGAGTACCACGGCGAGTTCTACGACCTGCCGGCGGTCAAGATGTCCCCGGTCCCGGCCGAGCCGATCCCGATCCTGGTCGGCGGGCACAGCGAGGGGGCGCTGCGCCGCGCGGCCAGGCTCGGGGACGGCTGGATGCACGGCGGGGGCGACCCCGCCGAACTGGACGCGCTGCTCGCCAGGCTCGCCGCGCTGCGCGCCGAGGAGGGCACCGCCGACCGGCCCTTCGAGATCCACGTGATCTCCCCCGACGCCTACAGCGCCGACGGCGTGAAGCGGCTGGCCGACAAGGGCGTCACCGATGTGATCGTCGGCTTCCGCAGGCCGTACGTGAAGGGGCCCGACACCGAGCCGCTGAGCCGGAAGATCGAGCACCTGGAGCGCTTCGCCGAGAAGGTGATCGCCAAGGTGGATGAGCGTTCGTGAGACGCTTCTCGTGCGGCGAGGCGGCCGACGGCGGTAGAACGCGTTCTTGCCAGCCGTTCCGCGCTCGCGCATGCTGGGGCGCATGGATCTGATCGCGCTGGAGGAGATCCGCCGGACCAAGTACCGCTACCTGCGCTGCCTGGACCTCAAACGCTGGGACGACTTCGCCGACACGCTCACCGGCGACGCCGTGGCGGCCTACGACAATCCGGTCGCCGGCGACCCGCTGCGGTTCGACGGGCGCGAGGCCATCGTCGGCTACATGCGCGCCAGGCTGGGGCCGGAGGTGATCACGACGCACCTCGCCGGTCACCCCGAGATCGAGATCGACGGCGACGACGCGAGCGGCACCTGGTGCCTCGACGACACCGTGCTGATTCCGCGCCACCGCCTGATGATCCGCGGATCCGCCTACTACGAGGACACCTACCGGCGCTGCTCCGACGGGCGCTGGCGGATCAGCGGCACCGGCTACCGCCGGACGTACGAGTACACGGTCTCCCTCGACGACCTGCCCGGCCTGCGGTTCACCGCGAACCGCTGGGCCGCGTCCTGACTCTTTCCGGCTGTGCCGTTGACCGTGCCTAGAACGAGTTCTACTCTCACGGTGAGCAAGGTCATCGTCAGCGCCGCGCGGCGGAGGGAGCCCGATGGCCACGGAACCGTTCGCCCGGGCGATCGCCGAGGCCGAGAAGATCATCCGCTCCGCCCGGCACGTACGGACCGAGCAGGACCTGGCCGAGGGCCTGGACTACCTGGCGGGCGGCATCAAGGCGGCGTTGCACATGACGTGGGCCTACGACCGCGACTTTCCCTTCTTCGCCGCCTCCACCGGCCCGTACGCCAAGCTCGGCCTGGACAACCCCGACACGCTCTACTTCCACGCCTACATCCGGGACGACGCCGAATACGTGGTCACGGGCCGCCGCGGCACCACGGCGGACCTGAGCTTCCAGGTGCTCGACGGCGACTACTCGCCCGCGCGGTCGCCCGGCAGCCTCACCGCCTTCGACGACCGTGACATCGAGATCGCTCCGGACGGGTCGTACGAGCTGCGCTTCGGCCCGCCCGGCACGGGGGCGCGCCGCACGCTGGGAACGGGTGCGGCGATGCTGATCGTGCGCGAGGTCTTCTCCGACTGGGACGCCGAGCGGCCCGGCGAGATCCGCGTCCACCGCGCCGACACGCTCGGGTCGGCGCCCCCGCCCCCGGCCGTGGACAGGATCGCGAAACGCTACGAGGTGGCCGCGAGGATGCTGCTGGGCCGGCTGCGGACGTTCCTCGCGTTCCCGGAGCGGCACTATCTCACGCTGCCGGTCAACACGATGACCGAGCCGAGGCCCACCCCGGGCGGCCTCGCGACGCAGTACTCCTCGGTCGGCCACTACGACCTCGACGACGACCAGGTCATGGTCGTCACCGTGCCCGCCGCGGGCCGCGACGTCGCGCCATACCAGGGGTTCCAGCTCGGCAGCATGTGGTACGTCTCGCTGGACTACGTCAACCACCAGACCAGCCTCACCGCCGACCAGGCCCGCCACGACCCCGACGGGAAGATCCGCTACGTGATCGGCGAGCGCGACCCCGGGCTGGCCAACTGGCTCGAACGCACCGGGCACCGCCGCGGCTACCTGCAGATCCGCTGGCAGCGGCTGACCCGCCCACTCGGGCCCGAGGACGGCCCCGAGGTGGAGGTGATGCGGTTCGAGGACCTGCCGTCCCGGCTGCCCTACCACGACCGGCAGCGGGTGAGCCCGGGGGAGTGGGCGGCCCGGATCGCCGCCCGGCAGGCCGCGGTCGCCCGAAGGATGCTGGGCTGATGCCGCTGGAGGGCCGGGTCGTCGTGATCTCGGGGGTCGGGCCCGGGCTGGGGCGCGGCCTGGCGCTGCGGTGCGCGGCGGCCGGGGCCGACGTGGTGCTGGCCGCCCGCGGCGAGGAGCGGCTGGCGGCGGTGGCGGAGGAGGTCGCGCGGCTCGGCCGCCGGGCGGTGCCGGTGCCGGCCGACGTCACCGACGAGGCGTCGCGGCGGCGGCTGCTCGCGACCGCGCTGGAGAGCTGCGGCCGGGTCGACGGCCTGGTCAACAACGCATTCGCGATGCCGCCGATGACCGACCTCGTCGACGTGGACCTCGGCGCGGTGCGCGCCGCCTTCGAGACCAACGTGCTCGCCGCGTTGCGGCTCACCCAGCTCTTCGCGCCGGCGCTCGCCGAGCGGGCGGGCTCGGTCGTGATGGTCAACTCGGCGGTGCTGCGGCACTCGCGGCGGACCTTCGGGGTGTACAAGATGGCCAAGGCGAGCCTGCTCGCCCTCGCCCAGAGCCTGGCGACCGAGCTCGGGCCGCGCGGGGTGCGGGTCAACAGCGTCGCGCCCGGCTACATCTGGGCGGACAACCTGAAGCGCTACTTCGAGACCCTCGCCCGGCGGCGCGGCGTCCCCGTGCGGCAGGTGTACGACGAGACCGCGGCGGCGCTCGATCTGCGCAGACTGCCCGAGCCCGACGAGATCGCCGACGCCGCGGTGTTCCTGCTGTCCCCGCTCGCGCGGGCGGTCACCGGCCAGTGTCTCGACGTCAACTGCGGCGAATGGCACCACTGACACGTACGGAGGCGACCGGATGAGCGCGGGACGCGACGGCGTCGGCACGATCGAGGACCTGCACGCCTGGGCGAGCGGCGCCACCGGCCTGACCGACTTCGGGGACGACCCCTACCTCGACGGCCTCGGGGTGCTGCTCGAGTCGTACGCCCGGGACGCGGCGCTCACCACGCCCGGCGCCCGGGCGGCCCGTGCGATGCTGCGCGGCGCGCTGACCGCCCGGCTGCGGTGCGAGGAGGCGTGGCGGCGGCACCCGGAGCACGCGGCCGTGCCGGTCGAGCGGCCGATCTTCGTGACCGGCCTGCCGCGCACCGGCACCACCGCACTGCACCGGCTGCTGACCGCCGATCCTGCCAACCAAGGGCTGGAGCTGTGGCTGACCGACGCGCCCCGGCCGAGGCCGCCGCGCGAGACCTGGGCGGGCGACCCGGAGTACCGGGCCGCCCAGGCCGCGTACGAGCGGCACCACGTGCGCCATCCGGAGTTCATGGGCGTGCACTACATGTCGGCGGACATGGTCGAGGAGTGCTGGCGGCTGCTCCAGCAGTCGATGCGGTCGGTCTCCTTCGAGTGCCTGGCCCACATCCCGGCGTACTCGGCCTGGCTGGCGGCGCAGGACTGGAGGCCCGCCTACGAGCGGCACCGGCGGATCCTCCAGCTCGTCGGGCTGGGCGACCCCGGCCGGAGGTGGGTGCTGAAGAACCCCAGCCACCTGTTCGCCCTGGACGCGATCATGGACGTCTACCCCGGCGCGCTGGTCGTCCAGACCCACCGCGACCCGGTCACCGCCATGGCGTCGATGTGCAGCCTCGCCGCGCAGGCGACCGCCGGGTGGTCGGAGGCGTTCACCGGTGCGGTGATCGGGCGGGACCAGCTCGGCCTGTGGAGCCGGGGCCTCGACCGCTTCCGCGCCGCCCGCGCCCGGCACGATCCGGCGCGGTTCTTCGACGTGCGCTACGAGGAGTTCGTCCGCGACCCGCTCGGCACGGCCGAGGCGGTCTACGCCCGTTTCGGGCTGCCGCTCGGCGACGCCGCCCGCGCGGCCATGGCCCGCCTGCACGAGGAGAGCCGTTCGGGGGAGGCCCGGCCGTCCCACCGGTACGAGCTGTCCGGCTTCGGGCTGACCCCCGAGGAGGTCGAGGCCCGCTTCGCCGACGTCGGGTCGTCCAGGTGACCTCGCCGGTTAGCGCGCCCTCGCGTCAGGAGCCGAAGAAGCCCTCTCGGTGGTATTTGCACGTACCACCGCCGCAGCTGGGGTCCGAATTCCAGCCGTCGCTGTAGGCGGCCATCCGATAACGCAGCACGGATCCCTTGGTCTTCACTTCCCAGTCGTCCGGTGGCACCTGGCTGTCGAACTGCTTGACGTAGTTGCCGAAGGCGTTCCGGTAATAAATCCGGTGTCGCGCGTACAGGAAGCTCGGTGACCCCGGAGGGGTGCAGTTGTAGACGAAACTATTCGTATAGCGGGCTTTGCCGCCGAAGTCCGCCGAATAGTACGCTTTGGGCGCCCTCCCGGGTATGGCGGAATCACTCCAGTCCGGATGCCAGAAGTACCCCGAATTGCACGTGGGCGACTGCGAGGCCGTGGATGCCCGGGAGGTGGACGCGGGAACCGCGAGCGCGCGGGCGACGACGGGAGAGGCGGTGACCGTCCGGCCCTGGAGGTCCGGCGGCGGAACCGAGTCGTCTCGGGGCTCGTCCAGCAACAACCGGGGAACCGGCAGGCTCCGCGGTGTCGCGGCGAGATACGCGTCGAGCATGCTGTCCAGTGGAAGCGGCACGACCGGCGCGTTCCGCTCTCCGTGTCCTTTCTGGAGGAGCCCGTAATCCTGGGAGGACGGGCTGTGGGAGAACACGACACGCACGCCGTTCACGAATGTGAGATCGGCGAGCGTGTCCTCGGGATCCTCCACCGCCGTTCCGTCATCGGGCGGCGGGTCGCCGGCGGTGGCCGTGGTCCGTGCGATCGCCTGCGCGAAGCCCGGGGGTGCGGGTGTCACCAGGGCCGCGAGCGCCAATACGGATATGGACAGGATTACGGTCGGCTTCCTGGCCGTCATCGCGACACTCCTTTTACATCCCCGGGAAATTAGTCCTGGGCGGAGTATGAGCCGCGTGTTCGGAACGGTCAAGTAACGGAATGAGCCCGGAACCCGCTGTACTCCTTGAGTTTTAGGAATAATGCGACGTTCGCTTTTTTGAGCCGGCCTCGTCGGAGACGACGCGGTCGCCGAATTCTGTACAGGCGGCCGGAGGGTTCGAGGGCGGGCGAGGGCGAGGTGGCCGGCGTGTGGACATCGCCGGCGAACCCACGCAGGAGCGGGGTCAGCCCGCGGCGAGCGCTCCCATGATGCGGTCCTCGCTGACCTCGTGGCCGGCGAGTTCGCCGACCACCGCGCCGTCACGCAGGACCACCACGCTGTCGCAGTTCTCCACCAGTTCCGACACGTCGGAGGAGATCAGCAGGATCGCCAGCCCGTCCACCGCCAGGTCGTCGAGTAGCGCCCGCATGGCCAGCTTGGTCGCGATGTCGACGCCCCGGCTGGGCTCGTCGAGCAGCAGCACCTTCGGGTGCATCGCCAGCCAGCGGGCCAGCAGCACCTTCTGCTGGTTGCCGCCGGACAGCTCCCCGGCGGCCTGACGGGGCGAGACGGCCCGGATGTCGAGCCGCCGCATGAACGTGGCGACGATCCGGTCCAGATGCGCGTCGGAGACGATCCCCGCGCGGGACAGCCGGGGGAGCGCGGCCAGCGCGATGTTGTCGCGGACCGACAGCGTCGGCACGATCCCCTCCACGCGGCGGTTCTCCGGCACGAGCCCGACCCCGGCGCGGATCGCGTTCCTGATCGACCACTTGCCCGTGGGCGCGCCCGCGATCGTCACCTGCCCGGCGTCCACCCGCAGCGCGCCCGCGATCGCCTTCGCGGTCTCGCTGCGCCCCGCGCCGCGCAGCCCGCCGAGGCCGACCACCTCTCCCGTACGCAGGGCGAGGGAGACGTCGCGGAGGACGTGGCGGCGGGTCAGCCCCCGGGCTTCGAGCAGGGGCTCGTCGGCCGGTGGGCCGGCGGGCTCGCCGGTGACGGCGGCGTCCGCCCCGCCGGCGGCGAAGGGCCGGCCGAGCAGGAGCGAGACCAGCCTGCGGCGGTCGAGGCCGGCGAGCGGCCCGGTGTGCACCACCCGGCCCTCACGCAGCACGGTCACGCGGTCGCAGATCTCGTAGAGCTCGTCGAGCCGGTGGGTGACGTACAGCACCGCCCGGCCCTCGTCGCGCAGCCGGGAGATCGCGCCGAACAGGATGTCCAGCTCGTCGCGCTCCAGCGCGGAGGCGGGCTCGTCCAGGACGACCAGCCGCGCGTCCGCGGACGCGGCCCGCGCCAGGGCGACGAGCTGACGCGCGCCGTCGCCGAGCGAGCCGAGCGGGCGGCGCGGGTCGGCGCGCAGGCCGTAGGCGGCCAGCAGCTCGGCGGCCCGCGCGTGCATGGCCGCGAAGTCGATCAGGCCGAAGCGGCCGCGCGGCTCCCGCCCGAGGAACAGGTTGGCGGCGATGCTCATCGTGGGGACGAGACCGGCCTCCTGGTGGATGGTGGCGATCCCGAGCCGGGCCGCCTCGGCGGGGGAGGAGAGCGCGACCTCTTCCCCGAGGAGGCGCAACCGGCCGGCGTCCGGCCTGCACACTCCCGAGAGCACCTTGACCAGGGTCGACTTTCCCGCGCCGTTGCCGCCGACGAGCGCGTGGACCTCCCCGGCCCGCAGGGCCAGGGTGACGTGGTCGAGCGCCGGCGCGCCCTGAAAGCTCTTGCAAATACCTGCCGCCTGCAGCACGGTTGCCTCCGCCTCGAATGGTGCGCCCGGCAGGAAACAATCTCGTAACGAGGCCGTCACATTCGATCAAATCTGAGCAACATGCAGGCGGACGCCCTTGCCGCCCAGTTCGTCGAGCACGTCGCGCGGGGCGGCGTCGTCGGTGACCAGGTGGTCGATCTGCTCGGCGGACACGGTCCGCACCATCGCGTCCATGCCGATCTTGGTGTGGTCGGCCAGCACGACGACCTCCTCGGCCGCGGCGGCCAGGGCCTGGTCGACGCAGGCGACCTGCATGTTCGGGGTCGACAGGCCGCGGTCGGCGGTGAGCCCGTTGCCGGAGATGAAGGCCCGGCGTACGCGCAGCCCCGCGAGGGACCGCTCGGCCGCGCTCCCGACGAGGGCGAGGATCGGACCGCGCAGCGTGCCGCCCGTCAGCATCACCTCGATGCGCGGGGAGTTGGCGAGGGCCTGGGCGACGAGCAGGGAGTTGGTGACCACGGCGAGTTCGGTGTGCCTGCTCAGCCTGCGGGCGAACTCCTGGGTGGTGGTCCCCGGGCCGATGACGATGGCGTCTCCGTCCTCGACCAGCGACGCGGCCAGATCGGCGATGGCGGACTTCTCCGCCGAGGAGAGCGCCACCTTCTGGACGTAGCTGGCCTCCCTGTTCAGGTCGCCGGGGAGGGTGGCGCCGCCGTGGTGCCGGTTGAGCAGGCCCTCCGACTCCAGTGCGCGCAGGTCGCGGCGGACGGTGACCTCCGACGACTGGACCGCCTGCGCGAGCTCGCGCAACGAGACGGCGCCGTTGGCCCGCACCAACTCCAGAATGCGCTGGCGGCGCTCGGCCGCGAACACGGGCCGGCGCCCGTCGCTGTCCGTGTCGACCACGCCCTCACCCTCCGCTGTGACCGGTTCCGATCATAGTCGACCAGCGAAACGGGCGCATCGCTGACCGGAAATGAACGAATTTGATCCGATCTCTTGACCGGATGGCCACCGCGGTGCTTATTTGAGGGCGATAACCGACTCGATCCTGTCCGAATCTGATCGGTCCCGTTCAATGGCACGATCCCCGCGTGCCCGGACGTCCGCGGCTCCGATCTCGACCCACCCCCCACGTCACGGCAGGTGGCCGTCGGCGCGCGGTGCCGCCTCGGAGCGCCGCCGCCGCGCCGGCCGGACGCGGCCACGCCGTACGGCGCGTCCGCCCGGCTCCGCCCTGCCCGCAGGAAAGGATCCCTGTGAGAAAGCCCATCCTCTTACTCCTGGCCGTCGTTCTCGGCGCGGTCTGGCAGGTCGCGGGGCAGGGTCCCGCGACCGCCGCCGGCGCCGACCGGCACGGCCTGCGCGGCGACTACTACCTGTCCTCGGCAGCAGGGAAGTTCGACTTCGCCCAGCTCAAGGCCACCGTGATCGACCCGGATCTCGAACTGCCCGACCTCAATCCGGTCTTCACCTCGTTGACCGGACGGGAGGACGACGTCACCGTGCGGTGGACGGGCCGCATCCAGCCCGCGTACTCCGAGCCGTACACCTTCTCGATCATCGGGGACAACGGCTTCCGGCTCTGGGTGAACGACACGCTCGTCATCGACCACTGGGTGGACGACTGGGACAAGGAGCAGACCGGCACCCCGATCACCCTGCAGGCCGGCCAGAAGTACGACATCAAGGTCGAGTATTTTGAGCACTTCGGCGGCGCCAACCTCCACCTGCGCTGGCAGAGCCCCAGCCAGGCCAAGCAGGCGGTGCCGGCGGAGGCGTTCTACCTTCCCGAGGGCTTCGACCCGCCGGGGCCGGACAGTGCCGCCGTCGACGCGGCGGGCGACACCGCCACCCTCGACTTCGGCGACACCGCGCTCGCGGCGCTCCCCGCAGACGCCGCCGGGCACTTCGGCCTGACGGTGGCCGGCACGAAGTGGCAGGTCGCGTCGGCCGCCCTCGACGGAACCACCAAGGTCACGCTGAAGCTCGGCTTCCCCATCCCCCGTCTCGCCGCCGACATCCGGGCCTCCTACGACGGCAAGGGCGGCCTCGCCAGGGCGGACGGCACCGCGATCGAGGCGTTCACCTGGGTCCCGGTGTCCAACGGCTCCACGTACGTGCTGAAGACCCGCTGGTCGGGCGACGTGGACGCGAACAACCCGCTGCCCGAGTACCCCCGTCCGCAGCTCGTCCGCGACCGCTGGCAGAACCTCAACGGCACCTGGCAGTTCGCCGCCGCCAAGGACGGTGAGGCGCCGCCCTTCGGCCGCGACCTCGGCGAGCGGATCGTCGTGCCCTACCCCGTGGAGTCGAGCCTGTCCGGCATCGGCCGCCACGAGGACCGCATGTGGTATCGCCGCACCTTCGAGGTGCCGGCCTCCTGGAAGAAGGACCGCGTCCTGCTCCACCTCGACGCCGTGGACTACGAGTCGGTCGTCTACGTCAACGGCAAGCAGGTCGGCACCCACAAGGGCGGCTACGACAGGATCACCGTGGACGTGACCGACGCGCTCACCCGCAAGGGCCCGCAGGAGCTGGTCGTCGGCGTAAACGACCCGACCGACAACGGCCGCCAGCCCATCGGCAAGCAGCGGCTCAACCCGGGCAGCATCTGGTACACCCCCGCCTCCGGCATCTGGCAGACGGTCTGGATGGAGCCCGTCGACAAGACCCACATCGAGGCCGTGGACACGGTCCCCGAGGTGCTCGGGCAGTCCCTGCGGGTGAAGGTCAGGGCGAGCGGCGACGCCACCGCCGTTGTCACCGCCCGCGCCGGCAAGCGCGTCATCGGCAAGGTCTCCGGCCCGACCGGCAAGGAGCTGGCCGTGCCGATCCCGGACCCCCACCTCTGGTCGCCCGACGACCCGTACCTGTACGACCTCACTGTCGAGCTCAAGGGCGGCGACAAGGTGGAGAGCTACTTCGGCATGCGCTCCATCTCGGTCGGCAGGGTGAACGGCACGACCCGGGTCCTGCTCAACGGCAAGCCGGTCTTCCAGTTCGGCCCGCTCGACCAGGGCTACTGGCCGGACGGCATCTACACCGCGCCGACCGACGAGGCGCTGCGGTACGACCTGGAGCAGACCAAGGCGCTCGGCTTCAACATGGTGCGCAAGCACATGAAGGTGGAGCCGGACCGCTGGTACGCCTACGCCGACAAGCTGGGCCTGCTCGTCTGGCAGGACATGCCGTCGATGTTCGGCGCGGCGAGCGCGGCCGACAAGACGCAGTTCGAGACCGAGCTGAAGGAGATCGTCGACGAGCACCGCAGCAGCCCGTCGATCGTGATGTGGGTGCCGTTCAACGAGAGCTGGGGCCAGTACGACATCTCCAGGATCGCCGACTACGTGAAGAGCCTGGACCCCTCCCGGCTCGTGGACAACATGAGCGGCATCAACTGCTGCGGCGCCCAGGACGGCGGCAACGGCGACGTGATGGACTACCACATCTACCCCGGACCCGGCAGCCCCGGTAAGCCCGGCTTCTTCCGGGCGTCGGTGCTCGGCGAGTACGGCGGGCTCGCCCTGCCGGTGGTCGGCCACACCTGGACCGGCGGCGGCTGGGGCTACGCGGTCGAGGCCGACGGCGAGGCGCTGACCAAGCGCTTCCTGGAGATGGACGACGCCCTGCGCAAGCTGCACGCCTGCAACGGCCTGAGCGCGGCCGTCTACACCCAGACGACCGACGTGGAGACCGAGATCAACGGCCTGATGACCTACGACAGGGCCGTGACCAAGCCCGACGTCAAGCGCGTCCACGACGCCAACAAGGCGCTCACCGCGGAGATCCTCCCGGCCTGCGCCTGATCGATCGGCACCACGGCGGCCCGGACGACGGTCCGGGCCGCCGGCCCCCGAGGACGCGCACGACGTGTCCCTCCGGCCCGCCGTGTCACCCCCCATCGGAAGGATCACCATGAAGCCATATCCCCGCGCGGCCGTGCTCACCCTCGCGGTGCTGCTCGGCGCGGCCGGCTGCGCCAAGTCGGAGACCCAGGCCACGTCGGGTGCCGGCGCCGCGGCGACCGCGCAGCAGCAGGTGGTGCAGAGCCCGGCGGGCTCGGCCGGCCCGACCTGCACACTGGAGCAGTTCGGCGGCACGAAGTTCGACCTGAAGACCGCCACGGTCGGCTTCTCCCAGTCGGAGAAGGAGGCCAACCCCTTCCGCATCGCGGAGACCAAGTCCATCAAGGACGAGGCGGCCAAGCTCGGCATCGCCGATCTCAAGGTCACCAACGCGCAGTCGCAGTTCTCCAAGCAGATCACCGACGTGCAGCAGCTCATCGCCCAGGGGGTGAAGCTGCTCGTCATCGCGCCGCTGAACTCCGACGGCTGGGAGCCGGTGCTCCAGCAGGCCGCAGCGAAGAAGATCCCGATCATCACGGTCGACCGCAAGATCAACGCGAAGCCGTGCAGCGACTACCTGACGTTCATCGGCTCGGACTTCTACGAGCAGGGCAAGCGCGCCGCGGACCAGATGATCACCGCGCTCGGCGGTACGGGCAAGGTGGCGATCCTGCTCGGCGCGCCGGGCAACAACGTCACCACCGAGCGCACCAACGGCTTCAAGGACCGGATCAAGGAGAAGGCGCCCGGCATCCAGATCTCCTTCGAGCAGACGGGTGAGTTCGCCAGGGAGAAGGGCCAGCAGGTCACCGAGCAGCTCATCCAGTCCAACCCCGACATCAACGGCATCTACGCCGAGAACGACGAGATGGCGCTGGGCGCGGTGACCGCGCTGAAGGGCGCCGGCAAGGACCCGGGCGCCATAAAGATCGTGTCGGTCGACGGCACCCGCAGCGCCGTCCAGGCCATCACCGACGGCTGGCTGCACGCGGTCGTCGAGTCGAACCCCAGATTCGGGCCGCTCGCCTTCGAGACCGCGCAGAAGTTCCTGGACGGGCAGCCGATCCCGGACAAGGTCATCATCTCCGACCGCGAGTACGACGGCTCCAACGCCGAGGCGTCCCTCGGCGAGGCCTACTGACCCGCGAAGGCCCGCGCGGGCGCCCGGTTCCGTACGCGGACGCCGGGGGGCCCGCGCGCACGCCGAGCGGAGATCCGCGCGAGGAAGGGAAGTCATTGAGCCAGTCGGCCGCACCGGTGCTCGAGGCCAGGCAGATCAGCAAGCGCTTTCCCGGCGTGAGGGCCCTCGACGGCGTGTCCCTCGCCCTCTTCCCCGGCGAGGTGCACGCCCTCGTGGGCGAGAACGGCGCGGGCAAGTCCACGCTGATCAAGGTCTTCACCGGCGTCCACCGCCCGGACGCCGGTGAGCTGATCTACGACGGTTCGCCCGTGGCCTTCGGGACCCCGCTCGACGCGCAGCGCGCCGGGATCTCGACCATCTACCAGGAGGTCAACCTCGTCCCCATGATGAGCGTGGCCCGCAACCTGATGCTGGGCCGCGAGCCGCGCGGCCGCCTGGGCGTCATCGACACCGCCGGAATGTACGGCGAGGCGGAGCGGATCCTCGCCGGCTACGGGGTCGTCACCGACGTGCGCCGCCCGCTGCGCACGCTCGGGATGGGCGCCCAGCAGATGGTCGCCCTGGCCAGGGCCGTGGCGGTCGACGCCCGCGTGGTCATCATGGACGAGCCCACCTCGTCGCTGGAGCCGCGCGAGGTCGAGACGCTGTTCTCGGTGATCAGGAAGCTCAGGGACGACGGCATCGCGGTCGTCTACGTCAGCCACCGCCTGGACGAGCTGTACGAGGTGTGCGACCGGGTCACCGTGCTGCGCGACGGGCGGGTCGCGCACACGGGCCCGCTCGCCGGGCTCGAACGGCTGAAGCTCATCGCCCTCATGCTGGGCCGCGACCTCGACGAGGTCAGGACCGGAGGCCTGACCAGGTTCTCCCGGGACCGCCACCGGACCGGGGACCGGGACGGCGCCCCGCCCGCCGTACAGGCCGTGGGCCTGACCCGGAGGCAGGCGCTGCGCGGAGTGGACGTCTCGGTGTGGCCGGGCGAGGTCGTCGGCCTGGGCGGGCTGCTGGGCGCGGGGCGCAGCGAGACCGCCAAGGGCATCGTGGGCGCGCTCCCGTTGGACGCGGGCCGGGTGCTCGTCGCCGGCCTGCCCCTGCGCACCGGCTCGACCACGGCGGCGATCAGGGCCGGGGTCAGCCTGCTGCCCGAGGACCGCAAGGCCGAGGGCATCATCCCGGCGCTGTCGGTCCGGGAGAACATCGCGCTCGCCGCCCTGCCGTCGCTGTCGCGGGCCGGAGTGGTCTCCGACGCGAAGATCGACAAGGTCGTCGAGGTCTTCATGCACCGGTTAAGGATCAAGGCGGCCTCGCCCCACCAGCCGGTGCAGGAGCTGTCCGGCGGCAACCAGCAGAAGGTGCTGCTCGCGCGGTGGCTCGCCATCCGGCCGAAGGTCCTGCTGCTGGACGAGCCCACCCGCGGCATCGACGTGGGCGCCAAGGCCGAGGTGCAGGCCCTCGTGGACGAGCTGGCCGAGGAGGGCCTCGGCGTGTTACTGATCTCGTCGGATCTGGAGGAGCTGGTGGAGGGCGCCGACCGGATCCTGGTGCTGCGCGAGGGCGCCGTCGTCGGCGAGCTGTCCGGCGACGACGTCACGGAGGACAAGATCATGGCGTCCATCGCCGAACGAGGGGCGGAGTCCGATGGCTGAAGCGGTCGCACCGCCCGGGCGGCGGGTGCTCGCCTGGGCCCAGGAGTACGGCGTCTACGCCGCGGTCGGCGTCCTCCTGCTGTTCAACGTGCTGTTCACCCCCCACTTCCTCGACGTGGCGAACTTCCGCACCCAGCTTGTGCAGGTCGCCCCGATCGTGATCGTGTCGCTCGGGATGGCGCTGGTCATCGGCACGCAGGGCATCGACCTGTCGGTCGGCTCGGTCATGGCGCTGGCCGCCGCGCTCGTCGCGCTCTACCTGGGGTACGGCGCGTGGCCGGCGCTGCTGGCCGCCCTCGCCGGCGGGGCGGTGGCCGGGACGGCGGGCGGCGCGCTGGTCGCCTATGTGGGCGTGCAGCCGATCGTGGCCACGCTCGCGCTGCTGGTCGGCGTCCGGGGCCTGGCCAACGTGCTCGTCCCGCAGCTCGTCGAGTTCCGCAACCCCGACCTGATCGCGCTCGGCAGCAGCTCGCTGTCCGGCGTGCCGGTGATCGTGGTCATCGCGGCCGTGCTGACGCTGCTGATGGCGTTCCTCGTCCGCAGGACGACGTTCGGCAGGCAGGTGGTCGCGATCGGCGGCAACCGCGCGGCCAGCGAGCTGTCCGGGCTGCCCGTCCGCCGGGTGCTGCTGCTGGTCTACGTGATCTCCGGGGTGCTGGCCGCACTCGCCGGGGTGCTCGCGACCGCGCGGCTGCAGGCGAGCGATCCGACCTCGCTCGGCCTGTTCATCGAGCTGTCGGCCATCACGGCGGTCGTGGTGGGCGGCACGCCGCTGAGCGGCGGGCGGATCCGGGTGCTCAGCACGGTCATGGGCGCCCTGCTCATGCAGTTGCTGTCGGCCACCCTCATCAAGCACAACCTGCCGCAGTCGTGGACGCAGATCGTGCAGGCGGTCATCATCCTGGCCGCCGTTTACGCCACCAGGGAGCGAGGAACCCGATGACCGGATCGCCCGGACGCGAGCAGGTGAGCCGCGTCCTCCAGCAGCACGGCGCGCTGATGGTGCTGGCGGCGCTGGTGATCGTCGGCAGCGTCGCCTTCGACTCCTTCGCCACCGCGGGCAACGCCGCGAGCGTCCTCGTGTCCTCGTCGTTCACCGCGATCATCGCCGTCGGCATGACCTTCGTGATCATCAGCGGCGGCATCGACCTGTCGGTGGGGTCGCTGTTCGTGTTCGGCGGGGTCCTCGCGGCGTACGGCTCGCAGTACGGACTGTTCGTCGCGCTGGCGCTGCCGCTCGCCGCGTGCGGGCTGGTCGGGCTGCTCCAGGGGCTGCTCATCGCCAGGACCGGGATGGCGCCGTTCATCGTCACACTTGCCGGGCTGCTGGGCGTGCGCGGGCTGATGCTGGCGTTCTCCGACGAGGGCGCCACGACCTACCTCGTGGAGGACTCCGCGTTCGCGCGGCTCGGGCAGGGCGGGGTGTTCGGCCTGACCTGGCCGGTCTACATCACCGCGCTGCTGGCGGTGGCCGCCATGGTCCTGCTCCAGCGGACGGCGTTCGGCCAGAACGTGTACGCGGTCGGGGGCAACGAGCAGGGGGCCGCGCTGATGGGCGTGCCGGTAGCGCGTACGAAGGTCTACGTCTACCTGATGTCGGGCCTGCTCGCGGGCCTCGCCGGGGTGCTGAACGCGGCCCGGCTCTCCTCCGGCGTCACGATCCTCGGCATCGGCCTGGAACTCGACGTGATCGCCGCGGTGGTGATCGGCGGCACGCTGCTGACCGGGGGAGCGGGCGGCATCACCGGCACCATCGCCGGCGTGCTGCTGCTCGGGGTGATCCAGAGCCTGATCAACCAGGTGGGCAACCTGACGTCGGCCTTCCAGCAGGTGGTCAGCGGCCTGTTCCTCGCCCTGGTCGTGGTCGCCCAGCGGCTGCTCGGCCGGGCGCAGCGCCTCGGCTAGCCCGGGCCGGTCGGCGCGCGGGGTCCGTCACGCGGCGCGAAGCGGCGCGTTGTATATCCCAAGACGATCCGGCGGGTCAGGCCGCAGGCCCGCCCAGGCGCACCAGCTCCCGCAGGGTCTCGTGGGGGAGGTCGATGCCGGCGAAGGTCAGGAACCGTCCCATCGGCATCGACGAGGCCATCCGCAGCCCGTCGGCGTCGTGCTCCGCGGGCCGTTCGCTCCTCCCGGCGGTCAGGACCTTGAGGAGAGCCGGCCCGGCGTGCGGATGGGACAGCCACTCGCCGAGCGTCGAGTCGAGCGACACCACGGGGACGGCGGCGTCGCCGTCGAGGCCGATCGTCGTCTCGGCCACGACGGACGAGGCGTTCTCGCCGATCTGGATCGTGTAGTCGCCCGGCGCCACCACCCACCGGCCGAGCGGGACGTCGTAGTAGGCGAACGCCCGCCGGCCGAGGAGGAGGGTGACCGTGCGCGACTCGCCGGGGGCGAGCGCGACCTTCGTGAAGGCCCGCAGCTCCCGGGCCGGCCGCCGCACGGGACCCGCGGTGGTGGCGACGTAGACCTGCACGACGTGCTTGCCCGCCCGTCCGCCGGTGTTGGTCACCGTCACGGTGACGGTCGCCGTGTAGTCGCCCGTACGCACGACCCTGAGGCCGCTGGTCGCGAACGTCGTGTAGCTCAGCCCGTGGCCGAACGGGTAACGCACGGGCCGCTCGGCCGTCTCGTGGTAGCGGTAGCCCACCATGACGCCCTCGCCGTAGCGCACGTGCCCGGCCTCGCCGGGGAAGTTGAGGTAGCTCGGCGTGTCCTGCAGCCGGAACGGGATGCTCTCGGCGAGGCGCCCGGAGGGGTTGACGACACCGAACAGGAGGTCGGCGACGGCGGAGCCGCCCGCCTGGCCGAGCAGCCAGCCTTCGAGGACGGCGTCCACGTCGTCGTGCCAGCCCTCCAGCGAGACGACGCCGCCGTTGGACAGGACGACGACCGTACGGCGGGCCGCGGCGGCGACGGCGCGGATCAGCTCGACCTGGGCGGCGGGCAGGTCGATGGTCTCCCGGTCGAACCCCTCGGACTCCTCCCGCTCGCTGAGGCCGGCGAAGACGACGGCGACGTCGGCGGCCGCCGCGGCCTCGGCCGCCGCCTCGCGGAGCTCCCGGTCGTCGCCCGTTCCGTCCAGCGAGAACCCCTGGGCGTAGGCGGCGTCCGGGGCGTGGGCGCGGATCGCGTCGAGCGCCGCGTCGACCCGGGTCGCGTTGATGTGGGAGCTGCCGCCGCCCTGGAACCGGGGCCTGACCGCGAACTCGCCGATCACGGCGATGCGGGTGTCCGCCGGGAGGGGGAGCGTGCCGCCCTCGTTCTTGAGCAGCACGGCGCACTCGGCGGCGAGCTCACGCGCGAGCGCGTGGTGGGCGTCGGCGTCGAACGCGCCGGACACGCCGCTGTGGCGTGCGGTGAGGGCGACGACGCGGCGCACGCTCGCGTCCACCACGGCCTCGTCGAGCTCGCCCGCGCGGACGGCCTCCACGACGCGCCGGTCGCCCGCGCCGCCGGTGCCCGGCATCTCCAGGTCGAGCCCGGCGGCCAGCGCGGCGGCCCGGTCCTGGACGGCGCCCCAGTCGGAGACGACGACGCCGGAGAAGCCCCACTCGCGGCGCAGGACGTCGGTGAGCAGCCACCGGTTCTGGGAGGCGTAGACCCCGTTGACGCGGTTGTAGGAGCACATGACGGTGGCCGGCCTGGCCTCGGTGACCACGCGCTCGAACGCGGGGAAGTAGATCTCACGCAGGGTGCGCTCGTCCACGTCGGCGCTGACCCGCATGCGCTCGGTCTCCTGGTTGTTGGCGGCGAAGTGCTTGACCGACGCGCCCGGCCCCTCGGCCTGCAGCGCGGCGACGTGCGCCGCCCCCAGGACGCCCGACAGCAGGGGGTCCTCGGAGTAGTACTCGAAGTTGCGCCCGCACAGCGGCGACCGCTTGATGTTCACGCCGGGGCCCAGCACGACGGCCACGCCGAGGGCCCGGCCCTCCCGGCCGACCGCCGCGCCGATCCGGGCGGCCACCTCGGGGTCCCAGCTCGACCCGACCGCGACGGCGGGCGGGAAGCAGGTGGCGGGCATGCTGTCGTTGATGCCGAGATGGTCGGAGCCGCCGGCCTCCCGGCGGACGCCGTGCGGCCCGTCGCACAGGGCGATGGAGGGGATCCCCGCCTGCTCCAGCGGCTTGGTCGTCCAGAAGTCCCGGCCCGACAGCAGCGCGGCCTTCTGCTCAAGCGTGAGCGCGTCCAGTGCGAGCGCGCCGAAGTCGGTCCGGGCCAACGGGGAGGCTCCTTCCACGGGGGTGATTCACATCGTCTTACACAGAAGGAGCAACGGCGCGTGCTCCGGGCAGGGGAATCCGGCAGGCGGACGGCCTGCCGCCCGCCTGCCGCCTGTCACGGTCAGGAGGCCGGTTCGGGCGTCCGCGCGTGCGTGGTGAGCCGCCGGGCCCGGCCGAGCACGACGGTGTCGCCGGTCAGCAGGATCTCGGCGCGCAGCGGGCGCTCGGCGGCGGACGGGCCGGCGGTGAGCGCGATCGCGCCAGGCTCGACGATCCGGCGCAGGTCGGGGCCGGTGTAGGAGAAGGCGTCGGCCGGCACGTCGAAGACCACCTCGCGGGTCTCGCCGGGCGCGAGCGGCACCCGGGCGAAGCCCACGAGCTGCGCGACGGGCCGGGCCACCAGCGCCACCGGGTCGGTGGCGTACAGCTGCACGACCTCCTCCGCCGCCCTGGAGCCGGTGTTGGTGACGGTCACCCGCGCCTCGACCGTGCCGTCCGTGGGGCACCGCTCCGCGGAGGTCGTCAGCGCGTCGTACCGGACCGTCGTGTACGACAGGCCGTGGCCGAAGGGGAACGCCGGGGTCGGGTCGGACACGGAGATGCCGTCCGTCCGCAGCCCCAGGGGCGGCTGCAGATACGTGGAGGGGTTGACGAACGGGGAGCCGGGGATCTGGACGGGCAGGCGGCCCGAGGGCTCGATCCGGCCGCTGAGCACCCCCGCGATCGCCGCGCTTCCCTCCACGCCCGGCAGGAACGCCTGGAGCGCGGCGGCGGCGCGGCCGGCGTAGGGGCCCACCGCGTACGGACGGCCGGACACGACGACCAGCACGACCGGCGTGCCGGTGGCCAGGACCGCCTCGGCCAGTTCGCCCTGGACGCCGGGGAGTCCGAGGTGGTCGGCGTCGCAACCCTCGCCGGAGGTGCCGTTGCCGAACAGTCCGGCCCGGTCGCCGACGAACAGCAGCACGAGGTCGGACTCCGCGGCCAGCGCGGCGGCCTCGGCGATGCCCGAGGTGTCGTCGCCCGACACGTCCGCGCCCCGCGCGAACCGCAGGTCGGCGGCGGGGAACTCGGCCCGCAGGCCGTCGAGGACGGGGGCGATGGGCAGGCCCATGCCGTGGTCGGGGAAGCGGTCGAGCACGTGGTTCGGGAAGGCGTAGCAGCCGAGCAGGGTCTGCGGGTCGTCGGCGCACGGGCCGACGACGGCGATCCGGGCGGCCGTCCCGGCGGCCAGCGGCAGCACGCCGGCGGGGTTGCTCAGCAGCACGACGGACCGCTCGGCGACCGTGCGGGCCAGGTCGCGGTTGCGGGGGCCGTCCAGGTCGACGTCGCCGGCGCCCTCGGGCACGAGTGGCCCGCCGTCCAGCAGGCCCAGCTCGATCTTCTGCACCAGCACCCGGCGGACCGCCTCGTCGACCAGCGACTCCGCCACGTGGCCCGCCCGCACCTGCTCGACCATGCGCTCGCCGTAGCCGACCGTCTCCGGCAGCTCCACGTCGATGCCCGCGCGCAGCGCGATGGCGCCGGCGTGCGCCTCGTCCTCGGCGACGTGGTGGTTCATGGCGAGGAACGGCACCGCCCAGTAGTCGGCCACGACCGTGCCGTCGAAGCCCCACTGGTCGCGCAGCACGCGCCGCAGCAGGTCGGCGTTGGCGGCGACGGGGACGCCGTCGATGTCGGTGTAGGAGTTCATGACCGACCGGGCGCCGCCCTCGCGGATCGCCGTCTCGAACGGCGGGAGGATGACGTCGGCCATCTCCCGGGGGCCGATGCTGACCGGCGCGTGGTTGCGGCCCGCCCGGGAGGCGGCGTAGCCGGCGAAGTGCTTGAGCGTCGCGATGATCCCGGCCTCCTCGAGGCCGCGCACGTACGCCGCGCCGATCTGGCCGACGAGGTAGGGGTCCTCGCCGAGCGACTCCTCGACCCGGCCCCACCGGTAGTCGCGTACCACGTCGAGGACGGGGGACAGGCCCTGGTGGACGCCGACGGCCCGCAGGTCGTCCCCGATGGCCCGGGCCATCCGCTCCACGAGCGCGGGGTCGAAGGTCGCGGCCCAGGCCAGCGGCGTGGGATAGGCGGTCGCGCCGTACGTGGCGAACCCGGTCAGGCACTCCTCGTGCGCGATGGCGGGGATGCCGAACCGGTTGGCCGCCACCACCTGCTCCTGCAGCGAGCGCAGCCCGGCCGCGCCCTCGGCCGGGCTCACCGGCGCCGTGCCGTACACGCGGGTCAGGTGACCGACTCCGCCGCGGATCCGGTCGTCGAGGTTCGCGCCGTCCTTCATGAACAGGTCCTGCAACGGGGCGACGTTGCCCGACGCCGCCTGGGATCCGGCGGTCGAGATGTCGACCCAGACCGAACCGAGCTGGGCGACCTTCTCCTCCAGCGTCATCTCGGCCAGCAGCGCCTCCACGCGCTCGTCGAGAGGCCGCTCGGCGTCCCGCCAGGGCGCGATGCCCGGCGCGTCTACGAATGTCATGACATCCCTTGCTTGTCGATCCACCGCGGGGGGCCGGAAGACCGAAAGTTTCCAGATTAGGACCGATAGTTTATGTGGACTCTAGGTCGATGCGCTGGAGCGCGTCAAGGAATCGGACGGGAGATATCCGAAACATTCGGGTGAGTGACCGAAAATGGGCGCTAAACTGCGGCCATGACGACGACCAGGGAGCCGACACCTCCGGAACGCACGCCCTCCCGGCCGCTGACCATCGCCCAGATCGCCGAGCTGGCGGGGGTGTCCCCCGCGACCGTCTCCAAGGTCGTCAACGGCAGGTCCGAGGTCGCCCCCGAGACCCGCGCCCTGGTCGAGGACCTCATCCGCGAGCACGGATACCGCCGGCAGAAGAAGCGCCCCACCGCGGCCCCTCTCGTCGAACTCGTCTTCCACGAGCTGGAGGGCGCGTACGCGATGGAGGTGATCAAGGGGGTCGAGCAGGTGGCGCGCGAGCACGACCTGGCGGTGGTGGTCTCCGAGCTGCAGGACCACCGGCCTCCCGCCAGGGGCTGGATCGAGGGCGTCATCGGCCGCCGCCCCTGCGGCGTGATCGTGGTCTTCTCCGGTCTCACCGGGGCCCAGCGCGAGCAGCTCAGGACGCGTGACATCCCCTTGGTGCTGGTCGATCCCACCGGCGACCCCGGGCACGAGCTGCCCTCGGTGGGGGCCGGCAACTGGAGCGGCGGCCTGTCGGCCGCGCGGCACCTGCTGGAGCTGGGGCACCGGCGCATCGCCCTCATCACCGGCCCCGCCCACGCCCTGTCCAGCCGCGCGCGGCTCGACGGGTTCCGCGCGGCGATGGACGCCGCGGGCGTGCCGACGGACCCGGCGCTCGTCCGGCAGGGCGACTTCAGCGTGGAGGACGGCCTGGCGCACGCCCGTTCCCTGCTCGCCATGCCCCGGCCTCCGACCGCCGTGTTCGCCTTCAACGACGCCCAGGCCATGGGCGTGTACCAGGCGGCCCACGAGATGGGGGTGCGCATCCCGGGCGACCTGAGCGTGGTCGGCTTCGACGACGTGCCGATGGCGCAGTGGCTCATCCCCGCGCTGACCACGGTGCGCCAGCCGCTCACCGAGATGGCCGCCGCCGCCACGACCATGGTGGTCGCCCTCGCCCGCGGGGAGACCCCGCCACAGAACCGCCTGGAACTCACCACCAGCCTCGTCGTCCGGGGGAGCACGGCGCCGCTCGCCGCCTGAAGTTTCGGATACCCGATAGAAATTTCGGCCAACGTCGGGACCGTGCGGGCACGAACGGGTTGCCGCGAAAGCCTCGGGGCATCCGTGGTCACGAGGCCGCGCTCGCCGGACGGCAGGCGTCCGGTATCGCCGTTCTCGCCGAAACTTTCAGCCCGCGTACTCGGCCGCCCACTCGGCCCGGCTCGCGGTCCGTCGCCCCCGGAGGCGGTGCCGAGCCCGGCAAGGAGCGGCACCCGCCTGCTGCGGGCCGCGCGGACGGCCGGAGTAAAGTACGCGAAATGTTCGATATGCCCAGATCGGTGAGGTAGCGGGTGGCGGGGGTACAGGCAGTCCTGAGGCGCGTCACCCTCGACACCCGCCCTCTGAGCATTCCCGCGTACCGGCGGCTGCTGGTGGGGCAGGGCGTCTCGTTCATCGGCTTCCAGCTCACCTCGGTGGCAGTGAGCGGGCAGGTGTACAGCCTCACCGGGTCGTCCCTGTGGGTGGGCCTGCTCGGGCCCGTCAGCCTCGTCCCACTGGTCGTCTTCGGCCTGTGGGGCGGTGCGGTCGCCGACGCGGTGGACCGCCGCCGGCTCCTGCTGGCCGGTTCGGTGGTGGCCTGGCTGTCCACCGCCGCCCTGCTGGTGCACGCCTGGTCGGGGATCGGCAGCGTCCACCTCATCCTCGCCGTCATCGCCCTGCAGTCGATCGGCTTCGCCGTGACCTCGGCGACGCGCGGGGCGATCATCCCCCGCATCGTGCCCACCGAGCGGGTCCCCGCGGCCAACACGCTCAACTTCCTCGTCAGCAGCATCGGCACGGTGGTCGGGCCGCTGCTGGCCGGCGTGGTGCTCGCCAAGGGCGGTTACGCCACCGCGTACTTCATCGACGCCGTCCTGTTCGGCGCCGGCTTCTACGCGGCCGTACGGCTGCCGGCGCTGGCGCCCGTCGGCGAGATCTCCCGGCCGGGCCTGAGGTCGGTCGTCGACGGGCTCGCGTACGTGGTGAGCAGGCCCGTCGTGCTCATGTCGTTCGTGGTGGACATCATCGCCATGGCGTTCGCGATGCCGAGGGCGCTGTTCCCCGAGATGACGGCGGAGCGTTTCGGCGGATCGGCGGTGGCGTTCGGCTGGCTGTCGGCGAGCATCGCGATCGGCGCGGTAGTCGCCGGGGTGTTCTCCGGCTGGGTCGGCCGGGTGCGCCGGCAGGGGGTGGCGCTCACGCTCGTGATCGCCCTGTGGGGCGTCACGGTGGCCGCGGCGGCGCTGGCGCAGCCGTTGTGGCTGGTCGTGGCGCTGCTGGCGATCGGCGGCGCGACCGACCTCGCCTCCGCCGTGTGGCGGCAGACGATCCTGCAGACCTACGCGCCCGACGAGATGCGCGGACGCCTGCAGGGGGTGTTCATGGTCGTCGTCGCGGGCGGGCCCCGCCTGGGCGACCTGCGGGCGGGCGCGACCGCGGACGCCTTCGGACTCGTGCCCTCCTGGGCGGGCGGCGGCCTGGTGTGCGCCGTGCTCGTCCTGCTGGCCGGCTTCGCCGTGCCCGCGTTCCGCCGGTACGACGCCCTCGCGAGCCGCCCGGACTCCCGCTGAGCCCTTCGACCCGGCCGGGCCTCAGGGCCGGGCCTCGCCGCGTACGCAGAAGGAGATGGGGCTGCGGACGCGCCCGGGGAAGACGAAGCGCTCCAGCGGCCCGACGGTGAATCCGGCCGCCTCGACGGCCGCCACGCTGTCGCGGCCCGTGTGGCAGCCTCCGGTAAGGCGCGGCCACACGGTCGCGTCCAGCAGGTCCTGCGCCCTGGCCCAGCCGCCGGGGGCGGCGCGGACGTGTTCGAGGAAGCGAAGCCGCCCTTCCGGGGCCAGCACGCGGCGGATCTCCCGCAGCCCGGCCACCGGATCGGGCAGCGAGCACAGCACGAACGACACCACCGCCGCGTCGAACTCGCCGCTCGCGGCGGGCAGCCGGCCGGCCAGGCCGCAGACGACCTCGATCCGCACCGGCGACCGGCGGGCGGCGTCGAGCGCTGCCGCGCGCAGCCGCGGTTCGGGCTCGACGGCCAGCACACCCGTGACGGACGGCGGATAGCAGGAGAAGTTGAGCCCGTTGCCCGCGCCGACCTCGATCACCCGGCCCGACAGCCCGGCCACCAGCGCCTCGCGCTGTGCGGCCATGCCGTGCCGGTCGAGCACCCTGCTGAACCACGTGTAGAAGCGGGCGAACAGTGGATGGCTGACCTCGGTAACCGGCATGACGTCCCCCTCCCCCGTCCCGCCTTCATTCCCCGCTGCTCGGCGGAGAGGCATTACCGAATCCGGGCGATCCGGACCGTGGTCGCCACAGGTCCTCGTGGGTACGGGCTCCGATGGACGATGCGGTGGGTGACGCGGTGCATGTCGCGGTGGGACGCCGCGGCGCGCGCGGAAAGGAAGCGACCATGACCTCTGCCGTGACCCCTGCCGTGACCCCTGCGGTGGAACCCGCCACCCGGCTGCCGCTCATCGGCGACCGGGCGCCCGACTTCGAGGCCGACAGCACGCACGGGCCGGTCCGGCTCGCAGACTACGCCGGGCGGTGGCTCGTGCTGTTCAGCCACCCGGCCGACTTCACCCCGGTGTGCACCACCGAGTTCGTCGCGTTCGCCGAGCTCGCGCAGGAGTTCGCCGCCCGCGACGTCGCCCTGCTCGGCAACTCGGTCGACTCCGTGCACAGCCATCTGGCCTGGATCCGGGCGATCGAGGACAAGCTCGGGGTGAAGATCCCCTTCCCGATCATCGCCGACCTCGACACGCGGGTGTCCCGCGCGTACGGCATGCTCCACCCGAACGCGTCGGCGACCGCGGCGGTCCGCGCGGTGTTCGTGATCGACCCGGAGTCGGTGGTCCGCGCGATCCTCTACTACCCGATGAACGCGGGGCGGATGGTCCCCGAGATCCTCAGGCTCGTGGACGCGCTCCGGACGGCCGACCGCGACGGCGTCTCCTGCCCGGCGAACTGGCGGCCGGGCGACGACGTGCTGCTGGGCGCGCCGAAGACCCAGGCCGAGGTGGAGGCCAGGATGGCCGACGAGCGGCTCAAGCTCGTCGACTGGTACCTCGCCGCCCTGCCCGGCCACGGCGCCTGACCGTACGCCCCCGCCTCGTGACGCGGCGGGGGAGGGGCGACCACGCGGCCCTTGGTCCGGTAGAACTCTTTCGTGACTCATACAGTGACAAACTGGGCGGGCAACATCACCTTCCGGGCCGAGGCGGTCGAGCGGCCCTCCTCCGTGGAGGAGGTGCGCGGCCTGGTGGCGCGCGGCGAGAAGACCCGCGTGCTGGGCAGCGGCCACTCCTTCAACCGCATCGCCGACTCCCCGGGCCTGCTCGTCTCGCTGGACGCGCTGCCCCCGGAGATCGAGATCGACAGCGCGTCCTCGACGGTCCGGGTCGCCGCGAGCGTCCGGTACGGCGAGCTGGGCCGCCGCCTGCACGACAAGGGCTACGCCCTGCCCAACCTCGCGTCCCTGCCGCATATCTCGGTCGCGGGCTCCTGCGCGACCGGCACCCACGGCTCGGGCGACGCGAACGGCGGTCTCGCCACGTCCGTACGCGCGATCGAGATGGTGACCGCGGACGGCGACCTCGTCACGCTGGACCGCGACACGGACGGCGACCGCTTCCCCGGGGCCGTCGTCGCACTGGGCGCCCTCGGCGCCGTCGTCGCCATGACGCTGGACGTCGTGCCGTCGTTCGACGTCCGCCAGCGCGTGTACGAGGGCCTGCCGGCCGAGGTGCTGGACGGGCAGTTCGACGCCGTCATGTCCGCCGCGTACAGCGTCAGCCTGTTCACCGACTGGCGTACCTCCCGCATCAACCAGGTCTGGGTGAAGGAGCGGGCCGGCGCGGCCGACGCGGATCCCGCCGAGGCGGCGGCGGTGAGCGGGCTCGCGGGGGACGCGGCCGCGGGCGGCCTGGAGGGGGCCACGGCCGCCGGGGGCCTGCACGGCGCCGAGCCGGGCGGCGGCTTCTTCGGGGCGACGCTGGCCGACGGCCCGAGGCACCCCGTGCCGGGCATGTCCGCGGTGCACTGCACGGCCCAGATGGGCGTCCCCGGCCCCTGGTTCGAGCGGCTGCCGCACTTCCGGCCCGACTTCACCCCCAGCAGCGGGGAGGAGCTCCAGGCGGAGTACATGGTGCCCCGGCGGCACGCGGCCGAGGCGTTCCGCGCCCTCGACGAGATCCGCGACCGCATCGCCCCGGTGCTGCAGATCTCCGAGATCCGTACGATCGCCGCGGACGACCTGTGGCTGAGCCCGAGCCAGGGCCGCGACACGGTGGCCTTCCACTTCACCTGGATCAAGGACCCCGGCGCCGTGACGCCCGTGCTCACCGCGATCGAGGAGCGTCTCGCGCCGTTCGGCGCGCGGCCCCACTGGGGCAAGCTCTTCACCCTCCCGCCCGACGTCGTGCGCTCCCGCTACGAGCGCCTGGACGACTTCGCGGCGCTGGCGCGGCACTTCGACCCCCGGGGCGTGTTCGCCAACGAGTTCGTCGAGCGGTACGTCCTCGGCCGCGCCTGACGCCCCTGCCGGATTCGGCCCGTGAAGGCCGGGTACGTCCTCACGGGATCACGAGGCAGGACGATGCGCATCGAGGACTACGCGCTCATCGGCGACATGCACACGGCCGCCCTGGTCGGACGCGACGGCTCGGTCGACTGGCTGTGCCTGCCGCGCTTCGACTCCGGATCCTGCTTCGCGGCGCTCCTGGGCGGCCACCCGGCGGGCCGCTGGCTGCTGGCCCCCGCCGGGGGCGGGACGTGCACCGGGCGCCGCTACCGCGACGGTGCGCTGGTCCTGGAGACGACCTGGGACACGCCCGGCGGGTGTGTCCGGGTCGTCGACTTCATGCCGCCGCGCGGCGAGGCGCCCGACCTCGTGCGGGTGGTGGAGGGCGTGCGGGGCCGGGTGGAGATGCGCACGGAACTGCTGCTGCGCTTCGAATACGGGGCCGTGATCCCCTGGGTGCGGCACCGCGAGGGAGAGGTGGCGGTGATCGCCGGTCCCAACGCCGCCTGGCTCCAGACGCCCGTCGAGCTCACCCACGACTCCCGCCTCCGCGGGACGACCGCGTCGTTCTCCGTCGCCGCGGGAGACCGGGTGCCGTTCGTGCTCACCTGGCAGCAGTCGTGGCGGGACCGGCCGCGGCGGCTGGAGGCGGCCGGGGAACTGGCCGCCACCGACCGGCTCTGGAGGCGGTGGCTCGGCGGCTGCCGCTATCGGGGGGATTACGGCGAGGCCGTGGGCAGCAGCCTCCTCGCGCTCAAGGCCCTCACGTACGCCCCCACCGGCGGCGTCGTCGCGGCGCCCACGACGTCGCTGCCGGAGCGGATCGGGGGCCCGCGCAACTGGGACTACCGCTACAGCTGGCTGCGCGACGCCTCGTTCACCCTCCGGGCGCTGATGGACGCGGGATACGCCGACGAGGCGACGGCGTGGCGTGACTGGCTGCTGCGGGCCGTCGCGGGGGACCCCGCCGACCTGCAGATCATGTACACGGTCGACGGCAGCAGGCACATGCCCGAGTGGACTCTCGACTGGCTGCCGGGATACGAGGGGTCGCGGCCGGTGCGGATCGGCAACGACGCCTCCGGCCAGTTCCAGCTCGACGTGTACGGCGAGGTGATCGACTGCCTCTACCAGGCCAAGGAGTCGGGCCTGCGGCCGGACGAGGAGGCCTGGGAGCTGCAGCGCGCGCTCATGGACTATCTGGAGGGGGCGTGGCGTGAGCCCGACAACGGGCTCTGGGAGGTGCGCGGCCCGCGCCGCGACTTCGTCCACTCCAAGGTCTTCGCCTGGGTGGCGGCGGACCGGATGGTCCGCTCCGTCGAGAAGCAGGGCCTCGACGGCCCGGCCGGCCGCTGGCGCGCCCTGCGCGAGGAGATCCACCGGGACGTGTGCGCGCACGGCTACGACGCCGACCGGAACACCTTCACCCAGTTCTACGGGTCGAAGGGCCTCGACGCGGCTCTGCTGCTCATTCCCCGGCTCGGCTTCCTTCCGGTGGACGATCCCCGCGTCGCGGGCACGGTCGACGCCGTGTGCCGCGAACTGACCGAGGACGGCCTCGTCCTGCGGTACCGGCCCGAGGCCGACGACGTGGACGGACTGCCGGGCGGCGAGGGCGTCTTCGTCGCCTGCTCCTTCTGGCTCGCCCACGCCCTCGCCCTGCTCGGCCGCCGCGAACGGGCGCGGCGCCTGTTCGAGCGCCTGCTGTCCCTGCGCAACGACGTCGGCCTGCTGTCGGAGGAGTACGACGTCGGCCGCGGGCGGCAGGTCGGCAACTTCCCCCAGGCCTACAGCCACGTCTCCGTCGTCAACGCGGCCCAGGCTCTGGCGGCGCCGGGTCCATCTGCCTGACAGATGTCGTCCATCTGTTTCCCGCGCGTCTCGCGACCTACCCCAGGCCACCTGCCGCGTTGCATGATGCAAGTGAGGGCCGCGCGGGTCCGGGGAAACCCGCGACCGCGGCCCTGTCGGGGGAAAGAGGTGACGCACCATGGTGCAACCAGGTCTGGCACGACGCCCGGACGCGACGGAGCTGCGCCAGACGTACGATCGCGCGGGGTCGACCGTGCCCGCGCAGGTCATGGACGGAGTGACGTTCCTCGCCGGGCTCTATCTCGCCATCTCGCCGTGGGTCGTGGGCTTCGCCGGGTTCGGCGGCCTGGCGATCAACAACCTGATCATCGGGCTGACGGTCGCGGCGCTCGCGCTGAGCTGCGCGTCCGCGTTCGGCCGCACGTACGGCGTGAGCTGGGTGGTGCCGGTGCTGGGCGTCTGGACGATCATCGCGCCGTGGGTGATCCGCGGCCAACCGGCCACCACCGCGACCATCTGGGACAACGTGGTCACCGGAGCGATCATCTTCCTGTTCGGCCTCGGCGCGCTGGCGTTCGCCGCGAACTACCGGCAGCACGAGAGTGGCGGCCGACGACGGCGGGGGGTCGGCGCACCGGGCGGCCAGTGGTAGCCGCCGTCAGGCCAGGCCGCGTACCCGTGGTTTCCCGTCATCGGGCGCGCGTACGCGTCCTGGCCGGTCGCATGAAGGCGGCCGGATAACCGGTTGCGGCCGCGCGCGGACGCGTGGGAGGGTACGACCGCTTCACAGCACGCGTACAGACGAAGGACTGAGGCCATGGCTTCGGCGACCCGCAGCGGCCGCCGCCGGCACTGAGCGGTCCGCCACCCGGCGGCACCGGCGTAGGCAGTGCCATCACCGTTTCACGGCGGCCCCACGCCGCGGTGCCCTGCGCACCGTCCGCGTCCCCGACGGGGACGGCCCCCGCGCGGCTCATCGCCCGCTCGACGTGGCGGGAGCGCGCTCCACTTCGTCATCAACGTGAGGTCCAATCACCGTGGACATCGATGTCCAGAGCTTTGCCGTGGCCAACCTTCGCCGCCGCCCCGAGGTCGTCGAGACCGGCGGTTTCGTCGCCGGGTTCGATCCCGGAACCCGCAGCCCGTACGTCAACTACGCCACCCCCCTGCCCGGAGCCCGGCCGTCCGCGCGGGACGTCGCGGCGCTGGTCGGGGCGTTCCGCGAGCGCGGGCTGGGGCCCCGGCTCGAGTTCGCGCCGGACGCCGCGCCCGGCGTGGAGCCCGCGCTCACACAGGCGGGCTTCGGCGTGGAGGCGGTGCACGACTACCTCGTCTGCACCCCGGACACGCTGACGCCGCGGAGCGACGACCGTCCCCCGGTGGAGACGCCGGTCGCGGACCAGGACTACCTGTCGATCGACGCCGCCCTGTCCGAGGCGTTCGGCGCCGGGTTCGCCGCCTCGCCGGAAGGCGCGGCCCGGCTGCGCCGCCTGGAGGAGAGCGGCGGGGCGGTGCGGTTCGTCCGGGCGCAGGACGGCGGCTGCGCCGGTGCGGCCACCTGCTCCGCCCCCGCCGTCAGCACGTCGGAACTCGCCGGTGTCGGCACGCGCCCGGCCTTCCGCGGCCGAGGCGTCGCCGCCGCGGTCACCGCCGCGCTGACCGCCGAGATGTTCGCCCGAGGCGCGCGGTCGGTGTGGCTCGAGTACGGCGGCGAGGGGTCGCGGCGCGTCTACGAACGCGTCGGATACCGGCCGTGGGGCACCCGCCTGTACATGTCGCTCGACGAGTGACCCGTCCGGGGCCGGTCGCTGCCCGGAAATCCTCCGGCGGGCGGCTCGCACGGCGCGGTCAGGCGGGGGCGGGCCTCCGGGCCCGCCGCCGGTGCCGCACGGCGCGGTCAGGCGGGGGCGGACCCGCGGGCGGCGGAGGCGAGCCCGGGCGGCGCCGCGGCCAGGGCCTTGTGGATCGCGTCGACCAGGGCGAGCGCCGCCTCCTCGGTGAGCTCGATCGCGACCCGGGCCGACGGGCCCTCGGCCGGGTTGGTGAAGTCGATGTTCACCGTGTGTTCCTGGCAGGCATGGTAGGGATGGTCGACGTAGACCATGCCGTCGGTGACCGTGAACCAGCCCGACGCCCCCTTGGCGGCGCCGTCGATCCGGATCTTCTCGGTGAGATAGGTGCACATCTGGTCCTCCTCAGGCGGCGAGGTGGCGGCCGAAGAAACCGAAGATCTTCTTCCAGCCCTCCACTGCGGCGGCGGGTCGGTAGTTCGGCCGGTCCACGGAGAAGAACGCGTGGCCGGCGTCCGGGTAGACGTGGAACTCGTGTTCCTTGCCGAGTCTCGTCAGCTCGGCGTCGAGCACCGCGACCTCGTCCGGCGAGGGGAACCTGTCGGCCGCGCCGAAGAGCCCGAGCAGCGGGCAGGACAGGTCGGCGGCCCGGGAGATCAGCGGCTCGGCCTTGAGCGGGAAGTCGGCGGGCGGCGCGGTGACCACGAAGGCCCCGTAACAGTCGACGGCCGCGTCGATCCGGAGCGAGCAGGCGGCCAGGAACGTCTGCCGGCCGCCGGAGCAGTAGCCGATGACACCGATCCTGCCGTTGGCGTGCTCCAGGCCCTTGAGGTAGGCCGCGGCGCCCGCGACGTCGCCGACGAGCTGCTCGTCCGGGACGCCCCCCTTGGCCCGGGCCGCCGCGGCCTGGTCGTCCGGGCTGACACCGGCGCCCTCGCGGGAGTACAGGTTGGGGCAGATGGCCGCGTATCCGTGTGCGGCGAACCTGCGCACGACCTCCTTGGTGGCCTCGTCGTACCCGGGCAGGTGGTGGATCACCACAACCCCGCCGTGAGGGCCGGTATCGAGCGGCCGGGCGGCGTACGCCTCGAGCTCGGCGCCTTCGTGTCCGGTGACGGCGACCGTGCCGGCCCACATCGCGTCGGTCATTGGGGTCCTTCCCTGGAATCGGGTCGCGCGCGGCCGGCGGCGTGGCCGCGTCCGGAAGCTCACGATAGTAGTTTCTTTTGCTAACTAAGTTTCCGCGGAGGCGATGTCGGGCCGCTGCGAGCGCGGCGGGGTGCGGGACTGCCGCCCGGGCGAGTGACGCCGCGCCCGGGCGCGGCGGCTCTGACCCGATCGGGCGTCCGGGCGCGCGTGCCGTACGGGTGTGTGGCGTATCTCACCGAGGGCGGACCGCGACCGCGAGGACCAGCGGAAGTGTCGCGCGACACCGGCCCGAATGGGGCCATTTGCCGGTTTTTGGGCCGTGTCTTACTTGTTATCTACTATGCTTCCCGTGTCGCGCCGGTGTGCGGTCCTCAACCCGAGGACGACCGGCGACCGCCGAATCCCGGACGTCATTCATCCCGGGAACCGGGGACCCATGTCTCTTGGGGTGAATCCGGACCATCCGGTAGGGCTACTCCTGGCCCGAACCCGTCAGCTAACCCGGTAGGCGGCCAAGGAGAGGAGAGCGCGTGGAGTGTCGGCTCCACCTGCCGATCCGGTCCGCGTCGCATCGACGGACCGCATGCCCGCCCTGGAACGTCTCCAGGCTTCCGGGGTGATGGCGCGCCCGTGACGGGCTGCCACATCTCCCGTTTCTGATTCCGCCCCGCCGCGAGGCCGTGCCCTCGTACGGCCATGCCGTCATGCCGTCACGCCCGGTGGGCCGGTTCGTCATGTCTCGAAGCGCGCCATGAGGAGCCTCCGATTTCCAGCGATCCCATAGCTCGACAGCTGCTCGACGCCGTCCGCCCGGAACTGGGCTACCGCGAACGAGCGGGAAAACATACGAAGTTCGGCGAATGGTACGCCGACAACGTGGCCAAGGACCCCGACTTCAAGACCGCACCCTGGTGCGACATGTTCGTCTCCTGGGCGGCGAACCGGGCCGGGGTGCAGGACCACGTCGGCGAGTTCGCGCTGACCACGCGGCACGCCAAGTGGTTCAAGAAGCAGCACGCCTGGAGCGACAAGCCCGAGCCGGGCGCCGTGGTCTTCTTCGACTGGTCGGGAACCAAGAACGTCCGCGACATCGACCACGTCGGCGTGGTCGAGAAGGTCGCGGGCGGGAAGGTCCACACCATCGAGGGCAACGTCGACGGCGTCTGGCTGAAGCGGAAGGTGCGCGACAAGAGCAAGATCGTCGGGTACGGCCTGCCGCGCAAGGTCAAGGCGACGCCGAAGGCGCCGGTGACGGTCCAGCCCGTGGCCGCGGTGAACGCCAGTGTCCAGGGTCCGGCCGGGCCGGCCACCAGGAACATGGCGGCGCAACAGGGGCAGTCTCCCGACGTCGTGTGGTCGCCGGGTGACGCCGTCCTGCCGGCCGGTCTGCTCTTCGCGGTGGTCTCCACCGCCGTGACCGGGCTCCGGGTCAAGGCCGCGGCGGCGCCCTCCGGCGGACGGCACCGCAGGCGCCGCACCCGGTGATCTCCCGCGAGCCCGCGTCGCAGGGGCGGCGGCCGGGCGGCGGCCGCCTCACTCCAGGAGGCGCTTCATCTCCTTGATCTCGGCCGACTGGCTGGAGACGACGGACGTCGCCATCCGCCGGGCCGGCTCGTACGCTCCGGCGCGCAGTTCGTCCCGTGCCATGGTCACGGCGCCATCGTGGTGCCGGATCATCATCGTGAGGAAGGCCCGGTCGAAGGGCCGTCCGGACAGGCCTTCGAGGCGCCGCATGTCCTCGGGGGACATCATGCCGGGCATGGCGTGGTGGGCCGGCGCGGCGCTCTCATCGGGCACCCGTTCGCCCCAGGCGGTGAGCCAGCCGCTCATCGCCTGGATCTCGGCAGCCTGGGCGGCCTTGATCCGCTCGGCGAGCCGCTTGACCCGGGCGTCGGCCGCCCGGCTTTCGGCCAGCTTCGACATCTCCACCGCCTGACGATGATGCGGGATCATCATCTGGGCGAACATGACGTCATGCTCGTTGTGGTCGGCCGCCGGCGTCGTGGCGGCCGGGGCGGCGGGCAGGGCCGGCGTGCCGGCGAAGGCGGCGGCGCCGTACCCGCCCATGCCGCTCAGCAGACCGGCCGCCAGCAGGGCCGAGGGCAGCACGCGTCCCCTCATCACAACCACCTCCGTTTTCGTCCGGACACGGTGATCGGGCCGGAGCGGAGCGGCGGCCCGGCACGCGGAGGCACCCCGGGAGTCGCGGGACCTGTTCCGCAGCGAGTCCCTCCGCGTGACCGGACCGCGACGCCCTCCGCTCGCCGTCCGCCTCGGGAGACGTGCCCGGCCGGATGCCGGTCATGCCTCCCGGGCCTCCTGCCGGTCGCGAGGCCGCGCGGTCCCCTGGGAAGGCGGCCGGACACACTTCTCGCCGCACTGTCGTGGCGTCCGCCGCTGGAGCGGACATAGGTCCGCTGAGCGGTCGTGTCAGAGGCTTCCGCCGCCGGGCGTCACGCAATGACGGAGCGAACCTGGGCATCCCGGGTTCTTCCTCTCGCCGTCAGGCGGACAGCGACAGGCTGGCAGGGTCTAAAGTTGACTCGGCGAGTTCGAGCGGAAGAGGCGTTCATGGCACGAGGCGACACTGGACCCGACTTCATCGAGGCGCTGGCGCGCGGCCTCGATGTCATCAGGGCGTTCCAGCCGGGGCGTCCGGTCATGTCCCTGACCGAGGTGGCGGCCGCGACCGGACTGGCCCGGCCGACCGCGCGGCGCATCCTGCTCACGCTGCAGGAGCTGGGGTACGCCCGGGCGGAGCAGGGCGGTTTCGCCCTCACCCCGCGGGTGCTCGAGCTCGGCGTCTCCTACGTCCGCTCGACGGGACTGTGGGAGGTCGCCCGGCCGCACCTGGAACGGCTGGTCGCCCAGACGCGCGAGTCCTCGTCGATCGCCCAGCTCGACGGGTCCGACATCGTGTACGTCGCCCGGGTGGCCGTACCGAAGATCGTCGCCCTCTCGGTGCAGATCGGGACGCGGTTTCCGGCGCTGCAGACGTCCCTGGGCAAGGTGCTGCTCGCCGCGCTGCCGCCGGACGAGCTGGAGCGGGTGCTGGCCGAGCCGAGCCGGTCGGGCATCGAGCCGCGGTGGCGGCCCGGCCGGCAGGAGCGCGACGCGATGTTGCGCGAGGTGCGGGCGAAGGGCTGGGCGCTGACCGACGAGCAGCTCGCCCTCGGGATCCGGTCGGTGGCCGCGCCACTGCGCGACGGCTCGGGAAAGGTCATCGCGGCGGTCAACGTGAACAGCCACGCCGCCGAGACCTCGCTGGACAAGCTCACCGGGGAGCACCTGCCCCTGCTGCTCACGACGGCCGGGGCGATCAGCGCCGACTGGGCGCTCTACGAGTCGGTCCCGCAGGTCACGGCATAGCTGAGGGATGTGGCGGCACGGGCGTGAGTGCGAACCTTCCTACTCGGCGTGCTGCCGGCGCACCATCTCGGTGATCCAGACGGGCGCGAACGGAGAGGTGCAGCCCGGGGGTGTCGGGTAGTCCTTGAGCACCTCCAGGCGCTCACCGATGTCGATGGCACGGGCACGGTGCTCGGCGTGCTCGATTCCGATCTGCGCCAGGCAGTGGTTCATCGCCCATTGCAGGCGATCCGGTGCGTTCTTCATCTCCGCCTCGATGACGTCGAGCAGCCCCGCGAGGTCGAGGCCCTCCGGCTTTCTCGTCACGCGTTCGGTGGTCAGCGCCCAGCCCGCACTCGCGACCACCGGATCCGAATCGGCGGACCAGGCCAGGCGCAGCTCTTCGGCGTGCGGGCTCTTCTTCACCACGTAGTTCACGAGCCAGTCATGCACCTTGGGCGTACGCGCCTCGCGCAGCATGGCGTCCAACCCGTCACGCTCGAACGCCTTCGGACGGCAGATCAGGATCGCCAGCAGTCGCGCCGCGGTGTCATCCGTCTCCCAGAGCCGGCACGCGAGTTCCTGCTGCGTCTTCAGCCGCTTGGCGAGCGCGCGCAGCTTGCCGAGGTTCACACCGTGATCGTCACCGTGTCTCTCGTTGACCTCGCGCGCCTTCGGGTCATCGAGTTCGGCCAGCTCGGCCATCACCTCGGCCACCGTCGTCTCGGTCGGCGTCGTTCCGGCCACCTCAGCCTCCTGTCCGTCGAGCTCCCCGGCCCGTCAGAGCGTCAGACATTCCTCAGCGAGCCGCCCAGGGATGAGGACTATTCTGCCCGAGGCGGCGCCGGCGGCCTGGCGCTGCCAGGCGGCCGCGGCCTCCTCCAGCGGGACGCGCTCGTGGGCGACGGACAGCCGCCCGGCCGCGGCCTGCTCGGCCACGAACACGATCGAGGCGGCCCGCTGCTCCGGGGTCAGCTCGTTGTTGGTGTATCCCAGCAGCCGCAGCGACCTGCCGCGCAGCGTGGAGGAGTCGATAGGGCAGGTCTCGTCCGCCGAGGAGCCGAGGTTGACCCACCGGCCTCCGGGGCGCAGGGCGCGTGCCGCGGCGGCCGCGGGCGCGCCGAAGAGCGGGTCGAGCACGAGGTCGGCGGGCCCGTCGCAGGCCTCGGCGAAGCGGGCCGCCAGCGTGGCGACGTCACCGGTGTCGAGCGCCACCACGGCGTCCGCGCCCGCCTGCCGGGCACGTTCCGCGGCGGCGGGGGAGCGGGCGCCCGCCACGACCCTGCGGGCGCCGGCGATGCGCGCGATCCGTACGGCGGCCTGCCCGACCACGCCGCCCGCGCCGAGCACCACCACCTGTTCGCCGGGGGCGAGCTCGCCGCGCCAGGTCAGCGCCATGTGCGCGGCGACGGCCGAGAGCCCGAGCGCGGCGACCGCGACCGGATCGGCCGCGGCGGGCAGCTCGACGAGGTCGCGGGCGGGCACGGCCGCCACCTGCGCCATGCTGCCGTCGCCGGGCGCCATCCCGGCCGAGGTCGCGAACCACACCGGCCGCCCGTCCGCGATTCCGGCCCCCTGCACCCCCGGCACGTACGGCGTGCGCGGCCGGCCGAAGTAGGACGTGCCGCTCGCGCACAGCAGGTCGAGCGGCGTGACGGGCGCCGCGCCGACCTCGACCAGCGTCTCGCCGGGCCCGGCGGCGGGCACGGGGAGGTCGGCCACCAGCGGCGGCCTGCCGGGTTCCACGATCTGTGCCGCTCGCATGGTCCACCTTTCGCCGAAGTACGTCTGGTCGTGGCACATCTGGGGGAAGCTCGTCGTCATCGGCGAGAGCCGCCGGACACGCCCCGCACGGCCTGCCCGGCGCATCGCCGCCCCGGCCCGCTCTCGACGGCGGGCAGGTCCGATCAGGTCGCGATGTCGGGGTACGGCATGGCCATGTGGGCCAGCCGCCGGGCGTACTCGGTCTGGAAGCCCAGCGGCTCGTGGTCGCGCTCGAACATCGCGATGAACAGCGTGAGCGTGAGGAACGGGTGCGCGCCCAGCTCGAACAGCTTCGGGTAGTCGTGGCCGGCCAGGGCCTCGCGCTCGGCGTCCTCGAAGCGCAGCCAGGTGGACGCCTCCCCGCCGTGGCAGCTCAGCAGCCGGTTGGCGTGCTCGGCCTCCCACCACTCGACCGTGCCCCGGGGGTCCTCGCGGTAGCGCTCGACCAGGCCGGGGTCGCGGTCCACGGTGAACAGGAACTTGTTCAGCAGGTACTTGCTCACGCCACGCCTCCGTTGGGATACCAGGTGAAGTAGGCCTCCATGGTGTGGAACAGGTCGTAGGTGTCGACGTAGTCGGCCTTGGCGCCCTCGCCGGCCACGCCCATCATCAGCATGAAGTCCATGAAGCCGTGGGTGGCGTTGCCGGGCAGGTGCAGGCTGTCGAGGGTGACCTCCGACAGGCACCCCTCGATGTCGCCGGAGGAGATCCACTCGACCGCCCTGCGGTCGAACTCGGGGTCGGGCCCGTGCGGGCCGAACTGGCGCGGCCCGCCGAGCTCCAGCGACAGGTGCCCGGTGCCGATCACGGCCACCCGCCTGTCGGCCGGCCACGACTCCACCAGCTCCCGGATCGTGCGGCCGAGCTGCACGAACCGCTTCGGCCGCGGCAGCGGCGGGGCGAAGATGTTGGTGTAGATCGGCACGATCGGCAGGTCGTTCTGCGGCCGCAGCGTGATGATCGGGCAGGTGATCGAGTGGTCGATCCGCAGCTCGTTGGAGAAGGCCAGGTCGAAGCCCGCGTCCAGGCCCTCCCGCAGGATGTACGCCGACAGGTCCTCCTGGCCGGTGAAGAACATCCGGGGCAGGCCGAACTCGCGTTCCTCGTTGTACCAGTTCGCGTCGTAGAACGGCGCCTTGCCGACGAGGAACTGCGGCATGTTGTCGAGCCAGAGCTGGTGGAAGTGGTCGGAGCCGACCATGACCAGCACGTCGGGCCGCGCCTTCGTCAGCGTCTCCCGGAACGCCTCGACCTTGCGCACCCACTCGTCGGCGAACGGCGGGCGGTCCTCGCCGGTGGCCGTGCTGGCGCGGTAGTAGAACGGGTGATGGGTGGACGCGATCACCGCGACCAGTTCAGCCATGCGAACCTCCAGTGGCGTCAGGGGCGTAGGGCTCGGGGTCGACGGACCGGTTGCTGAGGTCCACCGACAGGAAGATCTCGTTCGCCACCGGGCGGCGCAACTCCTCGGCGAGCTGCCCGATCAGGCCGGCCGTACGGGCGAGCAGGGCGAAGCCGCGCAGCAGTTCGAGCGGCAGGCCGAGGTCGGCGAGCGCCGCGCCGCACACGCCCGCGCCGTTGAGCGGCAGCTTCTTGCCCAGCACCTCGGGATGCACGCGGCCGATCGCGGTGAACAGCGACAGGTGCGGCCCGACCAGGTTCTCCTCCGCGGCGATTCGCAGCAGCCGGGGCGTGCGGGGGTCGCCCTCCTTGTGCACGTGGTGGCCGAGGCCGGGGATGAAGCGCCCCTCCTGCCGCCGGGCCCGTACGGTCTCCAGGGCGAGGGCGTCCCAGCCGGCGTCGTCGGACGGCGGCGGCCCTTCGTGGGCCGTCAGCACCTGGTGCAGGAACCGGCCGCAGTCCTCGGTCACGCCGAGGAAGCGCGACCCGCCGCCGAGCAGCCCGGCCGCGAGCGCGCCCTGGATCGAGTCGGGCGCGGACAGGTACGTCAGCCGGGTGACGATCGCGGTCGGGGTGAACCCGTGGTCGGCCAGTGCGGCGAGCACGGCCTCGAACACCCGGGTCTCACCCGGCGTGGGCCGCCGCTGGGCGGCGAGCCAGAACGCGAGCTCGCCGAACCCGACCTTTCCCATCACGTCCTCGGCGAGGTCGCAGCCGAGCAGGGTGATCGACCTGAGCGAGGACGCTCCCAAGGCCGTGGGGTACGACGGCCGCTCGATCATCTCGGGCCGGTCAGACATCCTCGTTCTCCTCCCGCGTCAGCCATTCGCGCAGCTCGTCTCCGTGCTCGTCCAGCTCCGGCGGCGGCAGCCGGTAGGCGGCGGGGGTCGCGGAGAACCGGATCGGGTGGCGGGTGGTCGGGACGGCCCGGTCGCCCTCGCCCACCTCCACGACCGGGTCGAGCCCGAAGCGCTCGGCCATGGCGAACCCGCCGTCGATGGTGTTGATCGGCCCGCACGGCACCCCCGCCGCGACCAGCAGCTCGAACCACTCCAGCGCGCCGCGCGTGGCCAGCCTCTCGACCAGGATGGGCCGCAGCTCCTCGCGGCGCGCGGTCCGGTCGGCGTTGCGCGCGAAGCGCGGGTCGCCGGCGATCTCCGGGATGCCGAGCACCTCGCACAGCTTGCGGAACTGGCCGTCGTTGCCGGCCGCGACGATGAGGTCGTTGTCGGCGGTGGGCAGCGGCTCGTAGGGGAACACGCTCGGGTGGGCGTTGCCCATGCGGTAGGGGACGACGCCTCCGGCGACGTACGCGGAGCTGTGGTTGACCAGGCCGGTCAGCGCCGAGGACAGCAGGTTGACCTCGACGTGCTGGCCCTGCCCGGTGGCGTCGCGGTGGCGCAGGGCGGCGAGGACGCCGATGGCGGCGTGGTTGCCCGCCATCACGTCGAAGACCGAGATCCCCGCGCGGTACGCCGGCCCGTCCGGGTCGCCGGTGAGGCTCATCAGGCCAGACATGGCCTGCACCATGAGGTCGTAGCCGGGTACGTCGCGGCCCGCGCCGGTGCCGAACCCGCTGATCGAGGCGTACACCACGCCGGGGTTGGCGGCGCTCACCGAGGCGTAGTCGAGGCCGTACTTGGCGAGCCCGCCCGGCTTGAAGTTCTCCACCAGCACGTCGGCACGGCGGGCCAGCTCCCGGGCCACCCGGGCGTCCTTCTCGTCACGCAGGTCGAGCGCGATCGAGCGTTTGCCCCGGTTGACCCCCAGGTAGTACGTGGACACGTCGCCGCGTACGGGCGGCGTCCAGGTGCGGGTGTCGTCTCCCCTGGGCCCTTCGACCTTGACGACCTCGGCGCCCATGTCGGCCAGCAGCATCGTGGCGTACGGCCCGGCCAGGACCCGCGAGAAGTCGGCCACCAGCACGCCGGACAGCGGCCCGCCTCCCCGCTCGGGCGCGGTGTCTGTCATCCGGCTCCCCCTTCTTGCTGTGACTGCAGTGTCCGCTGAACGGACATCGGTCCGTGACGCCGATTCTGGCACAGGCGTCTCTCTGGTCAAACGGGGTGGCGGCTAATTCGTCGCAGGATGCAGGGAAAAACGCATGGTTGACAGCAGGGACGGCGCTCGGGAAAGTAACAGCGGATGCGGCACTGACCGTATGGCGGACAACTGTTCGCCGGATGCGGCCGTGCTCGGCCATGTGAGGGTGAGTGAGGAGTTCGACGATGAACGAGCCGACCGATTTCGGGCCGGAACGGCCCGTGCTGCTGCGCGGCGGGACGGTGCTGCCGATGGACGACGGGCACAGTGTGCTGCCGGGCACCGACGTGCTCGTCGTCGGCGACCGGATCGCGGAGGTGGGGCCGGACCTGCCCGCGCCGGACGGCGCCGTGGTCGTCGACGCCACCGGCGGCATCGTCATGCCCGGCATGATCGACACTCACCGCCACATGTGGCAGACGGCGATGCGCGGCTACGGCGCCGACTGGACGCTGACGCAGTACTTCGTCTGGTACTACCTGGAGTACGGCAAGCTGTGGCGGCCGGAGGACGTGCACGCCGGCAACCTGCTGGCCGCGATCGAGGCGATCGACGCCGGTGTCACGACGGTCGTGGACTGGTCGCACGGGCTGCGGACCGTCGACCACGCCGACGCGGCCGTCGACGCCCTGCGGGCGGTGCCCGGCCGGTTCGTGCTGGCCTACGGCAACATCCAGGCGCCGCCGGCCGAGTGGACCGGCGCGCCGGAGTTCCGCGACTTCGTCGACCGCCGCATCACAGGCGACGACATGCTGGGCTTCCAGATCGCCTTCGACGTCACCGGCGACCCGGCCTTCCCCGAGAAAGCGGCCTTCGAGGTGGCCCGCGACCTCGGCGTCCCCGTCACGACCCACGCGGGCGTGTGGGGCGCGACCAGCGACGACGGCATCCGGCTCATGTACGAGCACGGCTTCATGACGCCCGAGACGGTCTACGTCCACGCAGCCTCGCTGTCGGCGGACTCCTATCACCGCATCGCCGCCACCGGTGGTTCGATCTCGGTCTCCACCGAGAGCGAGCAGAGCGCGGGCCAGGGCTACCCGCCCACCTGGGCCATCCGCGCGCACGACATCCCGGTCTCGCTGTCGATGGACACGAGCGTCTGGTGGAGCGGTGATCTGTTCTCGGCGATGCGCACCACGCTCGGCGCCGACCGCTCCCGGGAGCACATGGAGGCGCACGCCAGGGGGGAGACGATCACCCACTGCAGCCTGCGCGCCGACCAGGTGGTGGACTGGGCGACGCGCGGCGGCGCCCGCGCCATCGGCCGCGCCGACGACCTCGGCAGCATCGAAGCGGGCCGGAAGGCCGACATCGTGCTCATCAAGAACGACGCGTCGCCCGTGTCGTTCCCGCTGCTCAACCCCTACGGGCACGTCGCGTTCCAGGCGCAGCGCGGCGACGTGCACACGGTGCTCGTGAACGGCCGGGTGGTCAAGCACGAGCACCGCCTGGTCGGCGTGGACCTCGCCGCGGCCCGCCGCGAGGTGGAGCGGACCGTCGAGTACCTGCGCTCGACCCTGGGCGAGGAGGCATGGCAGAAGGGGATGAACCCGGACATCCCCGAGACGAAGATCCTCGACAACCCCTACACGTACACCGACTACCACAGCGCGGCGACGCACAGCCGCTGACCTGGTACGCAGTGCGATCGAACCGGGGGAAACCCTGGGAGATTCATGATTGTTTGCGGTTCTTTGTGAGATTGGCTCACTCGTGGGGTTAATGTGGGCAGCCACCCGCGGAAGCCGTGGAGCTTTCCCCCGTAACGACCGCTGGGAGTTGTCTCACATGCAAGGGCGCGTCCCGTCGCAGACGAGCCAGGATGATCATTTCGGGCAGGAGATCCTCTCCAGCCGGGATGAGCCGTCGGCCACGACCAAGAACAGGAAGCCTCTCGTCATCGCCGCCGCGGCCCTGGTCGCCGTACTGGCCGCCGGGGGAGCGGGCTACGCGCTGCGCGATGGCTCGGGCCCGGCGGACCCGCCCGCCGCGGGCGGCGTGCAACAGTCGGCCCCCGCCCAGGACGGCGGCTCCGCCGGTGACGGCACCGGCGACCAGGCCGGGGCGGAGGGCGGACAGGACTCGCAGGGCTCGGCGGATCAGGGCCCCGAGGACCAGGGCACGGGGGACCAGAGCGCGGGGGACCAGAGCGCGACGGGGTCCGGCGGAGACGGCTCCGGTGGCGGCCAGGCGCCCGCCGGAGGCGGCACGGGCGCCGCGGCCGGGTCCTCGGGCGGCGGCTCCTCCTCCGGGCGGCAGGGCTCCGGCGCGGACCGGGCCGGGACCGGCTCGTCCAAGACGGGCGGCGCCTCTAAGGGCGGTTCGGGCCAGGACCAGGGCGAGGTGCCTGCGGGCGCCGACGGAGCCCCCGGGGTCATCCCCGGCGCCTGCGCCGACTCCGGCTGCTGACCCCCTGCCCGGCCGGCCTCTTCTTGACGGGGTCGCCCTCGCAGGCTGCCGTGCGCGTGATGGCGGCCGCGCGGCTGCGCGATGTGGTCAGGAGGACGGGCCGGGCCAGCCGAGCGGGAAGGCGATGCGGGCGGGCGGTTCGCCCGCCGCCTCGTTGAACTCCCGCATGGCGACGATGAGGGCCTGCCGCCGGGACGCCGGCATCCGAGTGAGGATCGCGGCGATCTCCTCCTTGCGCCGGGCGGTGACCTCGTCCACGATGCGCCGCCCGGTGTCGGTCAGCCGCAGGAGGGTCTCCCGCCGGTTGTGCGGATTGACCTCACGCTCCAGCAAACCGGTGACGGCGAGGCGGTCGGCCATGCGCATGGCGGTCGACGGGTTCACGCCGAGCTTGTCGGCCAGCGTCACCAGCTTGGTCTCCCCCTGTCCGACCACCAGCAACATGCGGAACTGCGGCAGGGTGACGCGGTCCTCCGCGGCGGCGAGGGACCGCGCGGAGACCGCGACGAGCACGCGAGAGGCGGTGAGCACGGCGACGGTGACGGCCTCCAGGTCGTCGCCGGTGGGCTCCTCGTCCGCTTCCTTTGCCATAGGCACCGTTTTTACACGCTCGCTCGCGCCCCCATGTCATTGCACCCTGCAAATAAACGAGTGTCAGCCGAGCGAGGCCAGCAGCTCGTTGCAGGCCTGGGCGCAGCGGCGGCACGCTTCGGCGCACACCCGGCAGTGCTCGTGCACGTGGGCGTGCTGACCACACTCGTCACCGCAGCTGCGGCACGCCTGCGCGCAGGCCTCCAACTGGGCGCGGGTCAGGTTCGCGTCGTAACCGGTGTGCCGCGACAGCACCCGGCCCGTCGTCGCGCAGATGTCGGCGCAGTCGAGGTTGGTGCGGATGCAGCGGACCAGTTCCGCCACCGCGTGCTCGCTCAGACAGGCGTCCGCGCAGGCCGTGCAGGTCTGCGCGCAGTCGAAGCAGGCCTCGATGCAGTTCGCCAGCACCTGCCTGTCCACGCCGCCGAGGTCGGCGGGGTAGGTCTCCAGCATCACTCCGGCGTGTCCCATGGCATCGCTCCTTCCGGTCTCGAACGAGCGGCTCCGTGAGGCGGAGAAGACCCCGGCCGGTGCGGCCGGGCCCGTCGAGCCCCGGCGCCCGGCCGGCTGTCCGATCGGGGTCGTGACGGCCGAAAAGCTCGTTCAGCTCTGGGCCATACCCGCCGGCAGAGACGTAAACGGAGAAGATCCCGTGTGCTGATCGTCTTCCGGGGTAGTCGTGGGGGCACCGGAAATCGTGGAGGGACACCATGGGCTGGAGCTATCGAAAAGCGATCAAGATGGGACCGTTCAGGCTCAACCTCTCACGCGGCGGCGTCGGGCACAGCTTCGGCGGACGCGCATTCCGCGTCACGAAGACGGCGGACGGGCGCCGTACCCTCACCGTGAACCTGCCCGGCGGCTTCCACTGGAGGAAGACGCTCAACTAGCCGTGGGCGGCCGACGCCTCGGGCGCGCCCCCCGGCGCGCGCCCGCGGGCCCGGGCTCCTCCGATGCCTCTTGGTCGTGGCTCTGGATACCCGGTGAAACGGCGTCGGCGACCGCCCGGCCGGACGGGGCCGCCATCCGCGCTCGGCGGACGGCACTCACTCCTTGGGGTGCAGGGCCGACGGCTTGTGCACCGCGGCCCGGCCGCTCTTCTCGCTGCGTACGAGGAACTGCGGGTCCTCGGGCGAGGCGGCCACGGTGCGGCCCGCCTCCTCCGTGCGCTCGGTGATCTTCTTTTCGACCTTGCCGGTCGCGGTGCCGCCGTGGCTCTTCCAGGTGACCTCGTCGCCCACCGACGGCTCCTCCTTCTTGTCTTTCTCACTCATACGCCCGGCCCTACCCGGGGAAACGCGCCGTCCTCCCGGCATCGCACCCAAAGGGTTCTTATTCCGGCAAAGCTCCCGTGCTAACCCGCACACGAGCGAGAGCCGGTTGGGGTGATCTCCGTGTTGTTGCCACTTCGGCGGGATTACCCCGGTGTGCTCCCGCGCACGGTGGGAGCATGGGGCGGACCGTGCGGCTGACCGCGACAGTCACTTCGGGGGACGGTGGCCTGTACTGCGCGCGGTGCGTCCAGGTCGAGATGGCCTGCGAAGGGCGCACGGTCGACGAGGCGCTGGATCGGCTCCGCCGGGCCCTGGAACATCACTTCACGCATAGGCCGGCGCCGCACCCGCCCCCGAACCCGCCGATCGTGGTGCCGATCGACGTCAGGCTGCCGGACTGAGCCTGCCGTACGAGCGTGCCGGAGCTGAGCCTGCCGGACCGGCGCTTGCCGGGTCGCGCCTGCCCGGCTGAGCCTTCCGCGCTCCTCGGGGCTCACCGCACACCAGGCTCAGCGCGGCGCGCGCTTGCGGGTGCGATGGGATCTTTGCGGGTGAAGCGCCCGATCATCATGCTTGACCGGACATTGGTCGTCGGATGCGTGATCACTCCCCGGTGCGGCCCTTACCGTCGTGCTCGTACCATCCATGACCTCGGGGGAGTCTCATGCCTCTCTGCACAGCCGCTGTGCTGGCCGCCGCCCTGCTGTCGGGGCCGGCCGCCGTGCCGCCGGACCCGGCCCCGCCCGGAACGAGGGCCACCACAGACAAGAACAACGCCACGACGCCGTCCACGGGCCGGCCGCAACTCGCGCCGCTGCCCGAAATGGCGCCCCAGGCCGGGGAGTTTCCGTTCCCCATCCCCCAGGCGCCGCCATGGATGGCTCCCAGCGGGACGGACGGCAGGCGGAACGACACGGGCGCCGCTCCTGAATCGCCGGCCGCTCCGAGCTCGACCGGAGCCTCCGGAACGGACGCCGGAAGTCCCGCCCAGACGTCGGGCGACAGGGCGGCCGGAGGGGAGAACGCGACCAAGTTCGTTCCGGTGATCGATCCCACGACACGCGACGTCTTCATCCAGCCCGTCCTCGCTCCCGGCGAGGCGCCGAAGCCGTTCACCTTCCGTCCCGTGCAGGGGGTCCAGAACACCAAGTCCTACCCGCAGCCCAGGGGACAGCAGAAGACGGCGCAGCAGAAGGCGCCGCGCCACAAGACGGTCACCCGCCCCGGTCGGCACCAGTCGCCGCGGCTGGTGACCCCGCCCCGGACGGCCTGACGGAAGAGGCCCGTGTGAGCGGCCCGTCTGATCGGCCCGCCACACCGGTGCTGAGCCGGTGTGGCGGGCTCTTCCGGTGTCGCCGTCCGCAGGGGTCGGTAGGCGCGGGCGGTCGTGCGGGTGGCACGCCGCGCCCCGCGTCCGGTCCCGGGACCGATCGGTGCGTTCGCTCCGTGTCCCGTCACGCACCCGACCGCCACCCAGCAACGACCTTTCCACGACTAAGGAAGCACGATCATGAATACCCGTCTGCTCGCCCTTGCCGCCCTGACCGCGGCGCTCTCGATGTCCGCGGCCTGCGGCAGTCAGGGCGGCAATTCCGCGGCTCCGGTCGCGGCCAACGAGACCGCCACGGACATGACCACCGAGACTCCCAGCGCGGAGGCGAGTGAGAGCGTCACCCCGTCCCCGTCGGCGTCACCGGCGGTATCCGGGACGCCCGTCGGCGCGGGCTGCTCCTCGCTGCCGGCCTCGGGCAAGGGCAGCCCCGCCGAACTGGCCAAGGTGCCGGTCGGCACCGCGCTCGCCGACATCCCGTCGTTGTCCACGCTGGCGCGTGTGGTGAAGAAGGCCGGACTGGCCGAGACGCTCAACTCCGCCCAGGACATCACGGTGTTCGCGCCCACGAACGACGCGTTCAGCAAGATCCCCAAGAGCCAGCTCGACCAGATGATGTCGAACCGCAAGTCGCTCAGGGGACTGCTGGCCTACCACGTGGTGAAGGGACGCAAGACGCCGGCGGACATGCACGGCGAGCTGACCTCCCTCGAGGGCCGCAAGCTCACGGTCTCCGGGTCCGACTCCAGCCTCAAGGTCAACGACGCCGCGGTGACCTGCGGGAACATCGCGACGAGCAACGCCACCGTCTACACGGTCGACAAGGTCCTCATGCCGAGGTGACCGTACGTCGCTCCGCGACAGTCTTGTGGGGGTGAGCCGCACCGTGGCTCACCCCCGTTCCGTTTACGGGGCCGTTCTGCGGCCTCGCCAATGGAGGCGGTTCGTCCGGAATCCCGCGCGAATTCCGCGGGCCGTGCGACGGACATACGGTCTTATTTCGCGTTTTATCGTCGCTGGCCATGGTGATTCGGCTCGGTGCGTTTCCGGAGCGGGCGAGTAGTGCGTGACCTGCGGCCTATGTCCTGAAGCGGCTGATCCTCTTATTTGACCGGACACTGAGCCTCGGGTCCGTGATCGCCCGGCATCGTGCGCTTACCTTCGTTCTTGTACCGTCCACCAGATTTCGGGGGAAATTCTCATGCCTCTATGTACTGCCGTACTCGCCGCCGCTCTCCTTTCGGGTCCCACGGGTGCGCCCGCCGACCCGGCTCCGCTGTCCGCCAAGGAGCCGATGTCACCCGGCAAGCAGATCGCCGCGCTGGCGATGAACAACCCGGAGGAGCCCGGCTTCGTCGCGTCGAAGGCCCTGGACATCCTGGACAAGGGCGCGAAGGTCGGCCCGTTCATGGCGGCCGGCGACGAGGCCGAGAACCGGGCGAACGGCCCGGCGGCGAACGGCCGTCCCGCCAACCGGCCGGCGGGCGGTGAGCAGGCGAACGCCGGTGCGGGCGCCGGGGCCCAGCGGGGCGACGGCCCGACCGGCGCCGGGCCGAACATCCCGATGATCAGCCGGCCGGGCAACCAGGCGAACGGCACGCAGCCGGCCAACGGCTCCATGTTCACGATGCCCGCCACCGGCAGGAACAACAGCAACGGCGGCGGCGCGCCTCAGGACGTCTTCCTGCACCCCACGTCCAATCAGCCGACGTACTCCAAGATGTCCGGCAACGACTTCACCCGTAAGCCGTCGAGCCGGCAGACCGACGACGAGGACGCCGGCGCCTGGGTGCGGGAGATGCAGGGCTGGGGCATGCAGAAGCCGGGCAAGGCGAAGGCCGCCAAGTCCCAGGCCAAGCCCAAGGCCCAGCCCAAGGCCCAGTCCAAGGCGCCCGTCTCCGACGACTTCTGGAACATGCCGGGCTGGGACTGAGCGCCCGCGCCGTCGTGAGGCGGGGCGGTGACCCGACGGAGGGGTGAGCCGGACCGGCTCACCCCTCACCCGTGTGCGCGGGCCCTGGCGGCCCGGCGCAGGTCGACGACCTCCACCAGATCGGCGAGATCGAGGTGGCCCGCCACTTCCTCGACGGAGGCGCAGTAGCCCACGTGGTAGCCCAGGTGACGGACGCGCAGCAGCCGGCGGCCCTCGATGACGACCAGGTCCACCTCGTGCCCTTCCGAACTCACCCACCTGCGCACGGGGGGAACAGTAGGCAACGACGGGTCATGGGCCGGTAAAGCGGCCCTGGTCGAGCCGGCATGCCGACCAACACGGACATAAGACTGCACGTGCGGGCTCGGTCTCCGGGTATGAGGGCAACCGTCGGGGATCGGGGGACCGGGCCGGGGTGATCGGCATGACGAGCGGGTGGACGTTCGAGGGACAGCCCAGCGCCATCGGCGGGGGCGCCATGACGCTCGTGGCCGGGGGATCGTTCTGCGTGTCGGCCCGCAACGGCGACATCCTGCCCGGGTCGGCGCAGGGGATCTACTACGCCGACACCCGGCTGCTGTCCCAGTGGGAGCTGCGCGTCGACGACGGCCCGGTCGAGGAGCTCCAGGTCCTCGCGGGCGAGCCGTACCACGCGACCTTCGTCGGCCGGGCGGCGCCCCGGCCGGGGCAGGCGGAGAGCACGCTGCTGATCGTGCGCGACCGGTACGTGGGCGGTGGGCTGTCGGAGGACGTCACCATCCGCAACATGTCCCACGAGCCGGCCGGCTGCATGGTGACCCTGCACATCGGCTCCGACGTGTGCGACCTGTTCGAGGTGAAGACCCACCGGGTGCACTGGGTGGCCGACGTGACCACCGTGGCGGAGGAACGGTCGCTGCGCATGTTCTCGGTCAGCAAGGCCAGGGGGGTGCGGGTGGCGGCCAAGGCCGACGGCACCCCGGTGATGCCGGTGGTCAACCCTCGCCTGCTCATCTTCCGCGTGGTGGTGCCGCCGCGCGGCGAATGGACGACCTGCGTCAAGGCCAACCCGATCATCGACGGGGTCGAGACCGAGCCGTGGTACTCCGAGAAGCGGCTGTCGCCCGCGCTGGCGCAGCGGGCGGGACAGCTGTTCGAGTGGGACAAGCGCTTGCCCAAGGTCACGGCGACCAACACCGCTCTGGCGGGAATCCTGCGCCAGTCGCACAACGACCTCGGCGCGCTGCGGCTCTTCGATCCCGAGCATCCCGAGCTGCCGCCCACCGTCGCGGCGGGGGCGCCCTGGTTCATGACGCTGTTCGGCCGCGACTCGCTGCTCACCTCCTGGATGGCCCTGCCGCTCGACCCCGAACTGGCGCACGGCACGCTGGGCCGGCTTGCCGCCCTGCAGGGCACCAAGGTCGACCCGCTGACCGAGGAGGAGCCCGGCAAGATCATGCATGAGCTGCGCTACGGCGCCCGGCAGGACGACACGTCGGCCGGCGGGCACGCCTACTACGGCTCGGTCGACGCCAGCCCGCTGTTCGTCATCCTCCTCGGCGAGCTGCGCCGCTGGGGCCTGCACCGGGCGGCGGTGGAGCGGCTGCTCCCGCACGCCGACGCCGCGCTGGAGTGGATCGAGCGGTACGGCATGCGTGACGGGTTCCTGTGGTACCAGCGCAAGACCGACCAGGGCCTGCTCAACCAGGGCTGGAAGGACTCCTTCGACGGCATCAACTTCGCCGACGGCACGATAGCCCGGCCGCCCATCGCCCTGGCCGAGGTGCAGGGATACGTCTACGCCGCCTACATCGCCCGCCACTACTTCGCCCAGGAGGCGGGCGACACCGAGACCGAGCGGCGCTACCGGGAGCGGGCAGCCGCGCTGCGCGCCCGGTTCAACGAACGGTTCTGGCTGCCCCACCGCGGCTACTTCGCCATCGGGCTCGACCACGAGGGCCGGCCGATCGACGCGTGCGCTTCGAACATGGGCCACTGCCTGTGGTCGGGGATCGTCGACCGCGACAAGGCCGCCGCCGTGGCCGAGCACCTGCTGTCACCCCGGATGTTCACCGGCTTCGGCATCCGCACCCTCGCCTCCGACATGGGCAGCTACAACCCGATGAGCTATCACAACGGGTCCGTCTGGCCCCACGACAGCGCGCTCGTCGCGGCCGGGCTCATGCGCTACGGATTCGTGGACGGGGCCCAGCGCGTCGCCACCGGCCTGCTCGACGCCGCCCGGGCCTTCGGCGACCGGTTGCCCGAGCTCTTCTGCGGGTTCGACCGGGGGGAGTTCGACGTGCCGGTGCCGTACCCGACCTCGTGCTCGCCGCAGGCCTGGGCCTCGGCCACCCCGATCCAGCTCGTACGGCTCCTGCTGCGCATCGACCCGTGGGTGCCGTACGGCAAGGTGTGGATCGCGCCGGCGCTGCCGGAGGGGTTCGGGGACCTGCGCATCTCCGGAATGCCGCTGGCGGGTACGCGGGTCGTCCTGGAGGCCAGGGAGGGCAGCGGCGCGGTGCACGTGTGCGGCCTGCCCGAGGGGGTGCGCCTCATCCCGGAGCCGCGCCCGGCGGGGACGTCCGGCGCCCGCTCCTGACCCCCGGCCGCCCCGGGCCGGCCGCCGATCGATCGGGGCATAGTGGAGCCATGGCCGAGGATCTCAACTATTACTCGACGCTCATCGCGGTCGCCGACGACTGCCCGGTGGACGCCGCGGAGGTGCCCAAGCCCAGGGGCGGCAGGCCCACCGTCGCCGTCCTGCAGTACGAACTGATCTCCGGCGCGCCGTACGGCCTGACGCAGGAGGACGTGCTGTTCGAGACCTGGCTGCGCCGGCAGGATCCGCCGCCGCGGGACCTGTCCGAACAGCGGCGCGCGGAGCTCAGGAAGGAGTTCTTCTCTCGTTCCCAGGCCTGCCTGCGGGCCTCGCCCCTGCCCAAGAAGCACGGCTGGGGGCTGCTGTTCGACCGGGACGGCCGGATCGCGCTGTGCCCGATGGAGTCGGAGGAGTACCGGCGCCTGGTGGAGGGCCGGGCCGGCGGCCCGGGAGACAGCGGCCGGGGAGACAGCGTCGATACGGGTAACGGCGGCGTGCGCGTGCTCAAGGCGATGCGCTCGCGCCGCTCCTGACGCCGTCCGTCCCCACGGGCGGCCCGCGCGGGTTTGCCGGGACCGGCCGGGGGTACGCCCGGTTGTTCCGCAGAGGTCGGCAGAGTCGGCAGAGGTCGGCGGGGGTCGGCAAAGGTCGGCGGAGTTCATTGGAGTTCAGCGCGGTTCAGCCGGGCGCGGCCGGGGAGGGCGGGCGTCATGAGCGGAGTCGAACTCAGCGTGCGGATCCCCGTCGGCGGGGTCGTGCTCGACGCGGACGTCGTGGTTCCCGGGGAGGCCAGGGGGGCGGTGCTGTTCGCCCACGGCAGCGGCAGCGGCCGGCACAGCCCGCGCAACCGCTACGTCGCGGGGGAACTGCAGCGGGCCGGACTGGCCACCGTCCTGGCCGACCTGCTCACAGTGGAGGAGGAGCGCGCCGACGCCGTCACCGGCCACCTCCGCTTCGACATCGGCCTGCTGGCGGAAAGGGTGGGCGGGCTGGCCGACCGACTGCCCGGGGACGAGGCCGTCGGCGGCCTGCCCGTCGGGCTGTTCGGCGCGAGCACGGGCGCCGCCGCCGCGCTCGTCGCCGCGGCGGCGCGGCCCGGCGGCGTCGGGGCGGTGGTGTCCAGGGGCGGCAGGCCCGACCTCGCGGGGGACGCGCTCCGCTCGGTGCGCCAGCCGACGCTGCTGATCGTGGGGGAGCGCGACTCCGTCGTCCTCGACCTCAACAGGACGGCGATGCGGGCGATCACCGCGCCGGTGGAGCTGGAGATCGTGCCCAGGGCCACGCATCTGTTCGAGGAGCCGGGCGCCCTGGAGACGGTGGCGCGGCTCGCCCGCGACTGGTTCCTGCGCCACCTTGCGGGTGGAGCGCCCCCCGCCTGAGCTGCCCCGCTACGATCTGACCTCATGGAACAGCGCGTGTTGGGCAGGACGGGCAGGCAGGTTGGCGTCGTCGGGCTGGGAGCCTGGCAGCTCGGGGCCGACTGGGGCGAGGTGAGCGAGGCGGACGCCCTGGCCACGCTCAACGCCGCGGTCGACGCCGGGACCACCTTCATCGACACGGCCGACGTTTACGGCGACGGCCGCAGCGAGAAGATCATCGGGAAGCTGCTGAAGGAGCGGTCCGGCCTGACCGTGGCCACGAAGATGGGCCGCAGGGTGCAGCAGACGCCCGACGTCTACACCCTCGACAACTTCCGCGCCTGGACCGACCGATCCCGGGCCAACCTGGGCGTCGACACGCTCGACCTGGTGCAGCTCCACTGCCCGCCGAGCGCCGTCTTCGACACCGACGAGGTCTTCGACGCGCTCGACACGCTGGTCTCCGAGGGCCGCGTCGCCGCGTACGGCGTGAGCGTGGAGACGGTGACCGAGGCCCTGACCGCGATCGCGCGGCCCGGCGTGGCTACCGTGCAGATCATTCTCAACGCCTTCCGGCTGAAGCCGCTGGACGAGGTCCTGCCCGCCGCGGAGAAGGCCGGTGTGGGCATCATCGCCCGGGTTCCGCTGGCCAGCGGCCTGCTGTCGGGCAAGTACGGCCCGCAGACGGTCTTCTCCGAGGACGACCACCGCAACTTCAACCGTCAGGGCGAGGCGTTCGACGTCGGCGAGACCTTCTCCGGCGTCGAGTACGGCGTGGGCCTCCAGGCCGTCGACCGGCTGCGCGGCCTCGTGCCCGAGGGCATGACGATGGCGCAGTTCGCACTGCGCTGGATCATCGACCAGCCCGGGGTCAGCGTCGTGATTCCCGGCGCCCGCAACCCCGGCCAGGCCGAGGCGAACGCGGCGGCGGCGCGGTTCCCGGCGCTGCCGGCCGAGACGCACGACACGGTCCGCGAGGTCTACGACGACCTGATCCGCCCGCAGGTGCACCACCGCTGGTGACCCCGCCGTCGCGGCGTGCCCGCGGCGGATGAGCCGTCCCGCGTGGGCCGGGGGCATCCGATCAGGGGGATCCGCTCGAATCACCCTGTGTGGAGACGTGGGATGCCACAGAGAAGAGGGCGGCCGAGGCTGACGGCACGGCCGCCGGGCGGCGCGGATCACGCCGGCCGCGCCTGACGGGCCCGTGGCAGGCCCGGCCGCGCCTCAGGAGGCTGAGGCAGGCCCGGCCGCCCGGCGGGTCGCGGCCGAACGCGGACGGCGTGGCCGGGGCGGACGGCGTGGTCGGCATGGCCGGCGTGGTCCGCATGGTCCGCCTGGTCGGTGTGGTCGCGCTGGCCGCGATGACGGCCGCCCAGATCGCGACGGGGCTGCGGCCCCACGACCTGCGCCTCACCACCGTGGTCGTGGTCCTGCTCGCGGTGAGCGCGCTCGCCTTCGCCGCGGCGGCGTACGGCCCGGGCAGGGCGGCGGGCGCGTTCGCGGCGGCGGTGACGGCGGGCTTCGCCGCCGAGTGGGCCGGCACCAGGACGGGGCTGCCCTTCGGCGACTACCGCTACACCGACGCCCTGTGGCCGCGGCCCGGGGGCGTCCCGCTGGTCGTCGCCCTCGCGTGGGGCGGCATGGGCCTGGCCGCCCACGCCGTCGCCCGCCGGGTGGCGCCGCGCGGCCGGCTGATCCCGATCCTCGCGGGCGCCCTGGCGCTCACCGCGTGGGACCTGTTCCTCGACCCGCAGATGCTCCGGCTCGGGCTGTGGGTCTGGGCGGAGCCCGGGCCGTACCGCGGTGTGCCGCTCGGCAACTTCGCCGGGTGGCTGCTGGTGTCCCTCCTGGTCATGACGCTCATTGACCGCCTCACGGGCCGTACGGACGGCGGCCTGGCGGGGGCCACCGGGCTGGTCGTCCTCTACACGGTGATGGCGGCGATGGAGACCGTCGGCTTCGCCGTGGTGTTCCGGCCGCCCGATCCGTTGGTGGCCGCCGCCGGAGGGCTCGCGATGGGCACGTTCGCCCTGCTCGCCTGGGGGCGCGCATGGCGGAGGTGATCGTGGTCGGGGGCGGCGTCGGCGGCATGGTGGCCGCCCTGCTGCTCGCACGGGACGGGCACGAGGTGCGCGTCTACGAGCGGCTGCCCCGTCTGGGCGGCAAGCTGGCCGAGCACAGGCGGGACGGCTTCACGTTCTCGATCGGCCCCTCGCTGCTCACGCTGCCCGGCCTCTTCCTGGACCTCGGCGTCCCGCTCGACCTGCTCGAACTCGACGAGTTGTGCCGCTATCGCTGGCCGGACGGCTCGGCACTGTCCACCTACCGCGACCCGGAGCGTACGGCGGAGGCGGTGGACCGGCTCGCGCCGGGCGAGGGCCGCGGCTGGCGGGCCTACCACCGCTGGGCCGGGCGCTGCCTGGACGCCTCGATGCGCACCTTCTTCGCGGGACCGCTGTCCGGGCCCGTCGTCGAGCCGCCGATCCCGTGGTCCGGACGGCGGGCCGCCGGGATCATGGGCGGACGGCCGGACGCCGGGCGGCGCGGCCCCGTCCCGCGGCCCCGGCCGGGCGACCTGCTCGCGGTCGCGCCCGGCCGCACCCTGGACGCGCTGGCCGGCCGGTTCTTCCGGGACGCCCGCCTGCGTCAGTACGTCGGCCGCTACGCCACCTACGCCGGGTCGAACCCCTACCGCGCGCCCGCCGCGCTGGGCTGCGTCCCCGCCATCGAGCACGGAGACGGCGGGTGGTACGTGCGGGGCGGGCTGCCCCGCCTCGCCGACGCGCTGGCCGCGTCGCTCGGCAAGGCGGGCGTCGACGTCCATCTGGAGACCGAGATCACCGAACTGATCCCGGGCCCGGGGCGGGTCGGCGGCGTCCGCACGGCCCGGGGCGAGGCGGTCCGGGCCGACATCGTGATCGTCAACGCCGACGCGGCGGCCCTGTACGGGCGGCTCCTGCCCGACCGCGCCCGGCTTCGCCGGATCGCCGGGCTGGGCCTGTCGTCGTCCGCCTTCCTGCTGCTCGCCGCGGTGGAGGGGCGGACCGAGGGCATGCCGCACCACTCGGTCGTGTTCTCCGCCGACTACCGGCGGGAGTTCGGCGACATCTTCGACCGGCGGCGGCCGCCGGAGGACCCCACGGTGTACATCGCCTGCCCGGTGGCGGACGACCCCACCCAGGCTCCCGCGGGCGCGGAGAGCTGGAGCATGCTGGTGAACGTTCCCGCCGGCGACCCCGCGCGCTGGCCGCTGCCGCCCGAGGCGTACGCGGAGCTCGTCCTCGGCCGTCTGGCGAGCAGGGGCCACGACCTGTCCGGACGGCTGCGCTTCCTCGACCTGCTGACCCCGGCCGACCTGCGCGACCGGTACGGCGCGTGGGGCGGGGCGATCTACGGCGGCGCCTACGGCGGCCCGCTGGCCCCCTTCCGCCGTCCCGGCAACCGGGGGCCGCTGCGCGGCCTGTACCTCGTCGGGGGGTCCGCGCATCCGGGAGGCGGGCTGCCGCTGGTGGCGATGGGCGGCCGGATCGTGGCCGCGCTGGTGCGCCGCGACTTCCCCCGCTCCGCACGTCGCCCGGGGAAGGCACACCCGTGAGAACCAGCGCGGCCGGGACAGTGGGGCGCCCTCGGGCCGGTTGGGCCGGGACCGCCGCGCGGGTGCTCGCCGCCGCCCAGGCCGTGGCGGCCCTCGTCGTGGTGGTGCGGCTCGCCCGCGGCCGCCGGCGGCTCCCGCCGCTCACCGCGCCCCTGCCCGACCCGCCTCCCGGCGCCGGCGGCCCGCCGGGTGGCGGTCGTCCGGGCATCTCGGTGGTCATCCCCGCCAGGGACGAGGAGCGGAGGCTCGGGCCCTGCCTGCGGGCGGTGCTGGCCGACCCCGCCGTCACCGAGGTCATCGTGGTGGACGACGAGTCCTCGGACGGCACCGCGCGGATCGCCGCCGCCCGCGGGGCGACGGTGGTGCGCGGACGCCCGCTGCCGGACGGCTGGGTGGGCAAGCAGTGGGCGCTGCACCAGGGGCTGTCGGAGGCGCGCGGCGAGATCGTGGTCACCCTGGACGCCGACACCCGGCCCCGGCCGGGCCTGTTCGGCGCGCTCGCCGCCGCCCTCCGGGACCACGACCTGGTCAGCGCGGGCCCCCGTTTCGTCTGCGAGGGACTCGCCGAGCAGGCGCTGCACGCGTCGTTCCTCACCACGCTGGTCTACCGGTTCGGCCCCATCGGTCCTCCCGCCCCGCCGCCGCCCCACCGCGTGGTGGCCAACGGCCAGTGCCTGGCCTTCCGGCGGGAGGCGATGCGGCGGGCCGACGGCTTCGCCCGGGTGCGCGGGCACATGACCGACGACGTCGCCCTCGCCAGAGCCCTCGCCGCCGGCGGCTGGAGGGTCGGCTTCCTCGACGCGGGGGGCCTGCTGGAGGTCGACATGCACGAGTCGGCGGCCGACGTGTGGCGGGAATGGGGGCGCTCGCTGCCGCTGCGCGACGTCACCCGCCCCGCCTGGCAGGCGGCCGACCTCGCCGTCGTCTGGCTCACCGCCGCGTTGCCGGCGCTCCGCCTGGCCGCCGGGCGGCCGACCCGGCTCGACCTGGCGCTGCTCGCCGTACGGGTGCTGCTCACCACCGCGCTGCGGCGCAGCTACGCCCGGCCGGGCGCGGGCGTCGCGCTGTCGTTCCTGCTCGACCCGGCCACGGCCGTACGGCTGACGCAGGCGACGCTGCGGCCCGTCAGGACCTGGCGGAGCCGCGCCTACCCCGTCTACCCCGCGGCGGGGGCCGGCGCCGTCAGGCGCGGCGCGCGGCCAGCGCCGCCTGCCCGAAGCGCAGCCCGATGAGGCACATGAGCGCGCCGGTCGCGGCGACGTGGCCGATCGGCGCGAACGGCAGTTGCAGCAGCGGGATCGCGAACACCCCGGCCCGGGCCCCGGCCGCGAACGACCGCGTGAGCAGGAAGACCACCCCGAGAACGGCGAGCGCGAGCCCGAACGCGGGCGGGCAGATCACCGCGATGCCGCCGGCGAAGGTCAGCACCGACCGCCCGCCGCGGAACCCGGCGAAGACCGGCCAGGCGTGCCCGATCATCGCCGCCCCCACCGCCAGGTACGCCGCGGGGACGCTCGGGCCCGCGACCACCCCCGGCCCGGTGGTGTGGGCGCCGCCGGCCAGCAGGCCGAGCAGCCCGGCGAGCACGCCCTTGGCCATGTCTCCGGCGAAGACAGGCGCCGCCGTCCGGCCGCCGAGCCGTTCGCGCACGTTCCAGAAGCCGGGGTTGCGGTCGCCGATCTCCCGGGGATCGACGCCCCGCCGTCCCGCGACCAGCACCGCGACCGGAACCGAGCCGAGAAGGTAGCCGCCGATGAGCGCCACCAGCAGGGGGACGAGTGGCGGGAGCGTCGTCACGTTCCACCTCCAGCGATACGCGGACCGGGGGGCCATGCGTCACATGGCCTTCGACCGCCCGGTGCTGCGCCGCACCGGGGGGCTGATGTTCTGGCGGCTGCTCGGCTCGGGCCGGGGAGCGTCGACGACCCTCGGCGCCGACCTGCGCCGCTGGGCGCTGCTCGCCGTCTGGCGGGACGAGCGGGCGCTCGAGGAGTTCCTGGCACGCTCGCCGATCCCCGCCAGGTGGCGGCGCGAGGCCGTCGAGGCCTGGCACGTACGGCTCGCGCCGATCGCCTCGCGCGGGCGCTGGAACGGGGTCGAGCCGTTCACACCCGTGTCCCGGCTGCCCGGGCCGCCCGGCCGCGCGGGGTCCCACGCCACGGCGGGGCCGGAGGACGGCCCCGTGGCGGTGCTGACCCGGGCGTCGATCCGGCCGTCGCGCCTGGTCGCGTTCTACCGGTCCGTGCCCGCCGTCGAGCGGTGGCTGCGGGCCCAGGAGGGCTGCCTCGCCTCCGTCGGGCTGGGGGAGTGGCCGCTGGCCCGGCAGGCCACCTTCTCCCTGTGGCGCGACGCCGCCGCCGTCCGCGCGTTCGCCTACGCCGGGCGGGCCCACCGCGAGGTCGTCGAACGGGTCCGCGCCCACGACTGGTACTCCGAGGAGCTGTTCGCCCGGTTCATTCCCTATGCGAGCGTGGGCACCTGGGACGGTGCCGACCCCCTCGCCGGTCGTCGAACCGCAAAATGGAGCGCACAGTGAACCGCACAGTGAACCGCCCCGGTCTCCTCGTGGGCCGGGGCGGCGCCCGGCCGAGCGGGAGGTCACGGCGCCGGCTGGACGGCGAGACGGTCGCCGAGCCGGGCCACGACCTCGCCCTCGGCGAGGTCGCGCGCCACCACGCAGGCCCGGGCGACGGTCCCGGCCCGGGAGGAGCCGTGCGCCACGACGACGGTGCCGGTGAGCCCGAGGAGGGCCGCGCCGCCGTGCGTCTCGGGGTCGTAGCGGGCCGCCACCCGGCCGAGGCCGGCCGGGCCGGCCACGCCCTCCGCCGCCGCGAGGGCGAGCGTGGCGCGCACGGTCCCCTCCACGTTCTTCAGCACGACGTTGCCGGTGAACCCGTCGGTGACGATCACGTCGACGACCCCGGTGAGCACGTCGCCGCCCTCCACGTTGCCGTGGAAACGCAGCGGCAGGCCGCGCAGCAGGGTCTCGGCCCGGCGGGTCAGCCGGTTCCCCTTGCCGGGCTCCGCGCCGATCGACAGCAGCCCGACGCGAGGGTCGGCCACGCCCAGCACGAGCTGCGCGTACGACGCCCCGAGCAGTGCGAACTGGGCGATCATCTCGGGCATCGGGTCCACGGTCGCGCCGGCGTCGACCAGCACGGTGACCCCGCCCGCCGTGGTCGGGAGCGCGACGGCCAGCGCGGGGCGCAGCACGGCGGGCGCGGTGCCGAGCCGGTCGGCCGCGCAGGCGACCACGGCCCCGGTGGACCCCGCCGACACGAATGCCGCGCCGGCTCCCTCCCGCAGGAGGTCGAAGCCGACGGACAGGCTGGAGCGGACCATGCGGACCGCGCCCGCGCCCCGCTCGGTCATCGGCACGACCTCGGCGGCGTGCACGACGTCGATCTCGCCCGCCGCCCCGAGCCGGGCCAGTTCCCCGCGTACGGCCCCGGCCCGGCCGACGAGGACGACCGGCACGCCGTGCTCCCGCCACGCCTCGACCGCCCCCCGGACGATCTCCGCGGGCCCGTGGTCGCCGCCCATGGCGTCCACCACGACCGGGCGGGACATCACGCCACCTCCACCCGGCGTTCGGCGCGGGCGGCGGCACGCGCGGCGAACAGGTGCCGGGTGAAGATCGCGAGCCTGCGCCGCCGGGAGACCCTGGCCCGCCTCGCCAGCACGTCGTGCCCGGCCGCCCCGATCTCGTCCAGGATGCCGCCGTACAGCTCGTACGCCGCCCTGATGCAGGGCCGGGACGACGGCGCGAGCAGCGCGATCCCGTCGCGGGCCCGCCGGTAGTGGTCGCGGGCGCGGTCGCACTCGTAGGCCACCAGTTCCCGCACGGCCGGCGCGGCGTACGGCGCGGCCAGGTCGGCCTCCGTCACGCCGAACTTGTCGAGGTCGGCGAGCGGCAGGTAGACGCGGCCCCGCGTCAGGTCCTCGCGCACGTCGCGGATGAAGTTGGTGAGCTGGAAGGCCAGCCCGAGCTGGCGGGCGGGCTCGCGGGCCCGCCCCTCCTCGCCCGGCAGGGCCTCCAGCACCGGCAGCATCATCGTCCCGATGACCGCCGCCGACCCTTCCATGTATCCCAGCAGGTCGTCGTAGGTCGCGTACCGGTCCACGGTGAGGTCGGCGCGCATGGACGCGAGGAACGCCCGCACGTCGGCCTGGTCGATCCCGAACGCCCGCACCGTGTGCGTGAACGCGGGGAGCACCGGATCGCGGACGTGCTCGCCGTCCAGCGCGGCGGCGAGCCGGGAGGACAGCCGCTCCAGCGCCGCGGCCCGGTCACCGGTCACCGCGAACGAGTCCACGATCTCGTCGGCGTAGCGGGCGAAGCCGTACAACGCGTGGACGTGCGGCCGTTTCCACGCGGGCAGCAGGCGGGTGGCCAGGTAGTACGAGCGGCCGTAGCTCGCGTGCAGCCTGCGGCACCGCTCGTAGCCGGCCGTCAGGGTCGCGGCCGGCGTCTGTGGTGGCGCGCTCATGGGGTGTTCTCCAGGATGCGTTCGGCGGCCAGGCGGCCGGAGATCAGCACGGGCGGCACCCCGACGCCGGGCGCCGTGTACATGCCCGCGAAGTGGAGGCCGGGGACTCGCCGGGCCGCGCCGGACGGGCGGAACCACGCCGTCTGGGTGAAACGGGCGTCGAGCGCGAAGGGCGTGCCGGCCGAGTGGCCGCGCCGCCGCCACGCGGGGGGATCGAACACCAGCCGGGGCGTGCCGGACAGGTCGCCGTACCCGAGGCCGGCGAGCCGGCCCAGCATGCGGTCCACGAGGCGGGGGGTGAGCGCGGTCCAGTCGGCGCCGCCCCGCGTGTTGGGGGCGGGCTCCAGCACGCTGAGCACGGCGGGCCCCTCGCCGCCGGGCCCGTGGTTGTCAGGGCCAGGACAGGTCACGAGCAGGCTCGGGTCCGGCTGCGGCCTGCCCGCCTCCAGCTCCGCGAACGTCGTCTCCCATTCACGCCCGAAGTGCAGGGTGTGGTGGGCCTGGCCGTCCGGGCGCCGGTCCAGCGCGAAGTGCGCGACCAGGCACGAGGGGGACAACCGGGGCCGGCGCAGCCGCCAGTCGGCCGCCTCCTCGGGCAGCAGGCCGTCGCCGTCCCGCCGCCCGTGGGCCCGGAGCAGGTCGCAGGCCACCACGGCGTGCCGGGCCGCCAGCCGCTCCCCGGTGTCGAGGCGGACGGCGACCACCCCCGCCCCGTCGGTCTCGATCCGCGTGGCCCGCACGCCGTAGCGGAAGACGGCCCCGGCCTTCTCGGCGGCGGCGGCCATGGCCCGCGGGACGGCGTGCATGCCGCCCTCACGGGGGAAGTAGACCCCGCCGACCGTGTCCATGTGGGCGATCACGGCGTACACGCCGAGGGCGCGGCGCGGCGACAGGCCGACGTACAGCGCCTGGAACGTGTGCGCCTTGATCAACCGCTCGTCGGTGAGGTGGCGCCGCACGAGCCCGTCCAGCCGGCGGAAGCCGCCGAGCGCGGCCAGTCGCACCAGCGCGTACGGCCGGGCCAGCGCGCGCAGCCGGGTCATGTCGCGGTCGATGAACGCGCTCCACTCGGCCTCGAACATCTCGCCCAGCAACTGCCGGAACCGCCGGTAGCGCACGGCCTCGGCGGGCCCGCACAGCGCCCGCACCCGCTCGGCCATGGCGTCGGCCCCCGCCACCACGTCCAGCCGCGACCCGTCGTGGAAGGTCAGCCGGTAGTACGGATCGAGCCGGCGCAGCGGCAGCCAGCGCTCCAGGTCCTGCCCGGCGGCGGCGAAGGTGTCGGCCAGCACCCCCGGCATGGTCAGCACCGAGGGCCCGATGTCGACCCGGTGGGAGCCCAGGGCCGCCGTGCCGCAGCAGCCGCCCGGCACGTCGGCGGCTTCCACGACCGTCACCTCGCGGCCCGCCCCGGCCAGGCGCATCGCGGCGGCCAGGCCGCCCAGCCCGGCGCCGACGACCACGACCGGCCCGCCCGCGGTCATCGGCGGGCTCCGCCGGTCGAGGGCCCCGCGGATTCGGCCAGGGGAGCGGGGCCGGGTCGAGCGGGGTCGGGTTGAGCTCGGCAGGCGCGGGCGAGGGGGCCCGTGGGATCGGGGTGGGTGAGGCGGCGGGCGAGGTCGAGCAGGGCCGACCGGGCGTCCGCGGGCATGTCCGCCCCGGACAGCGCCCCGGCCGCGGCCTCCGTCAGGTCGCCGATGCGCCGCTCGACCGTCTCCAGCGCGCCGGTCGCGACGATCACCTCCCGGGCCGCCGCCACGAGGTCCGGCGGCGCCTCGCCAGGTTTCGGCAGCGCGTCCGGCAGCGCGTCCGGCCGCGCCTCGCCCGGCCTCGGCAGCGCGTCCAGCAGCGCCGCGCCCGGGCCGTCCGCCCGTTCGCGGGCCAGCGCCAGCAGGTAGGTCCGCTTGCCCTGCAGCAGATCGGCCCCGGCGGGCTTGCCGGTCCGCGCCGGGTCGCCGAAGACGCCGAGGACGTCGTCGCGCAGCTGGAAGGCCTCGCCCAGCGGCAGCGCGTACGCGCTGAGGACCCGGCGCAACCCGGGCTCGCCCCCGGCGATGGCGTGACCGAGGTGCAGCGGCCGCTCAACCGTGTATTTGCCCGACTTGTACGTCGAGATCAGCAGGGCCTCCCGGCGCCCGCCCCCGCCCCGGGCGGCGCAGGTCAGGTCGAGGTACTGCCCGGCGGCCAGTTCGACGCGCAGCTGGGTGAGAACCTCCAGGGCGTCGGCCAGCCTGCGGCGGTCGGCCAGCAGTGCGGAGTCGGCCCAGGTGAAGGCCAGCATGCCGAGCAGGACGGCGGCCGACTCCCCGAACCGCCGCGAGGACCCGGCCCAGCCGCCCTCCCGATGCCGCTCGGCGAGCGCCACGTGGGCGGTGACCCGGCCGCGCCGCAGCGGCGACTCGTCCATCACGTCGTCGAGGATCAGCGCGCACGCGTGGAGGAGCTCGATCGAGCAGCCGGCCGCCAGCACGGCGTCGAGGTCGTCGGGGGAGCCGCCGGAGGCCCGGTGGCCCCAGTAAACGAAAGCCGGCCGCAGCCGCCTGCCACCGCGCGCGACGAAGCCGGCGAGGTGGCGCCGCAACGTCTCCCGGTCCTCGGCCCCGAGGAAGGACAGCCGGTCCATCTCACGCCGGAGCAGCTCGTCCAGGGCCCGGTCGAAGAGGGTGCGGTCGAACGACAGGGTGCGGTCGAACAGGGCGCCGTCGGACGGGCCGGACAGGTGATGATCGGACGGCCCCCGCGTCTCGTCCCGAACGCCGCCGGTCTCGCGGGTCAACGTCACCATGCGCACTGCTCCTTCGATCGTTACGGTGATCGGCGGCGCCGTCAGTAGAGTTTTCGCGCCCGCCCGCTCCGGCGGTTGCATCCGTGCCGGGCTCCCCCGTCGAAACAAGGCCAGGGGGCGGCCGAAAGGGGCGGAGGCGGCCACGAGGACCGTGCGCGTGCGGCTCCCGGTGTGCCGTGCCCGGCCGTGGTCGTGCCCGGTGCTCGCGAGGCGCGCGCCGGCGGGCTGAGAGGCTGGTCGCAGGGACGCGGACGGGCGGCCGGAGCACGGCGAGCGGCCGGGACGACCGGCCGGACGGACACGGGGTGAGCGGGTGGCAGACGAGGACGCACCGGGGGCCGGCGAGAACGCGGCCGCCGAGGAGGAGCCGGGCTACGGCATCGGGGCCGTCTCCCGGCGGCTCGGCGTGCCCGCGTCCACGCTGCGCACGTGGAACCTCAGGTACGGCATCGGCCCGAGCAGGCGCAGCCCCGGCGGGCATCGCCGTTACGACGACGCGGACCTGCGCCGCCTGGAGGAGATGAACCGGCTGATCCGGGCCGGGATGCCGCCGGCCGACGCCGCCAGGCAGGCGCTGCGGCCGCGGTCCGCATCGGGAGAGCGGGCGGCGCCCCCGGCCGGGCCGGGCGCCGCCGCGCCCCCGGAGTCCCGTGCGGGGTCGTCCGCGCCCTCCGAGTCTCATGAGCCGCCGGAGCTGCGCGTGGCGCCCGCGCCCGCCGTACGGCAGGCCCCGGAACCCGGGCTGCTGTCGGCGGTGATGCTCGCCCGCGCGGTGACGGCGCTGGACGCCCCGACCGTGAGCGTGGGACTGGACACGGCGCTGACCACGCACGGCGTGGTGTGGACGTGGGAGCGGCTCGTGCTGCCGGTGTTCGCGGCCGTCAGCCGCAGGCAGCAGGACACGTGCGCCGGGATCGACGTCGAGCACCTGTTCTCCGAGCGGCTCCAGGTCGCGCTCGCGCGGTTCGCCGCCCGTGCGCCCTCGCCCGTGCATCCCCGTCCGGTCCTGCTGGCCGCCGCCGAGGAGGAGCAGCACGCGCTGCCGGTCCACGCCCTGGCCGCGGCGCTCGGCACGCTCGGGGTGGAGACCCGCGTGCTCGGGGCGCGCACGCCGTACCGGGCGCTGGCGGACGCGATGCGCCGCCTCGGTCCCGCGGCGGTGTTCGTGTGGTCGCAGATGCGGGAGACCGGCGATCCGGCGCCGCTGGCCGATCTGCCGCGGCTCCGCCCCGCCTGCCGCGTCGTGGCCGGCGGCCCCGGGTGGGGGGACCACCTGCCCGGGGAGGTCGTCCGGGTGACGACGTTTCGCGACGCCATCTCGGCGGTAATGACCACTCTGCGGTGAATTCGCGCTCTTTGGCACTTTTTGAAGCCAGAGTTCGGCCCCCCATGGTTGCCCTCTTCCGGCGCGGGCAGCTATGAATAGGTTTTGAATAAGTTTTGGGGTCAAGGGGGGCCGATGGAGGAGACGCTGGAGTTCCGCCTCGCCGCGGGAGACGCGGGCGCCCTGGGGGAGTGCTACCGCGCCCACTCGCCGGCCGTGCGCTCCTACCTGCGCAGACTCGTGCCGCCCCAGGACGTCGAGGATGTCCTGCAGGTCGTCTTCACCGAGGTGTGGCGCTTCCGGCACCGCTTCGACCCGGGTCGCAGCCTGTCGGCCTGGCTGTTCGGCATCGCGCGCAACCGCGCGGTGGACCACCTGCGGGCGCGCACGCCCACGACGGTGCCGCTGGAGGCGGTGCCCGACCCGGCGGGGCACGACGGCCGGCTGGACGGCGACGAGCTCGCCGACCGCGACCGCGTCCGGCGCGCGCTGGCCGCCCTGCCCCATGTGCAGCGCCAGGCGATCGAGCTGGCGTACTACGGGGACCTGACCCAGCGGGAGATCGCCGAGCACCTGCGCGTCCCGCTCGGCACGGTCAAGGCGCGTACGGCGCGCGGCCTGCACCGCCTGTCCACGCTGCTGCGGACGGCGGCCTGACCATGGAACCGGCGGAGGAGATCAGGCCCAGGGTGGCCGTGTCGAGCTGCCTGCTCGGCGCTCCCGTACGGTTCAACGGCGGCCACAGCCGTGACCGGTTCCTGACCGGCGATCTGTCGGAGCACGTGAACTGGGTGCCGGTCTGCCCCGAGATCGAGATCGGCCTCGGCGCCCCGCGTGAGACGCTCCGCCTGGAGCGCTCCGCGCAAGGGCCGCGACTGATGACCCGACGGACGCGCGAGGACCTGACCGCCCCGATGACCGCCCTCGCCGCCGAGCGCGCGGCCGGTCTGGGCGACGTCGACGGGTACGTGTTCAAGTCGAGGAGCCCGAGCTGCGGGCTCCACGGGATCCCCGTGTACGCGGGAGAGAGCGGGCCGGCCGACCGGCGCGGCAGGGGGATCTTCGCCGCCGCGATCGCCGGTGCCCGGCCGGAGCTGGCGGTCGAGGACGAGGGCCGGCTGCACGACGCCGTGCTGCGCGAGGCGTTCGTCGAGCGGATCTTCGCCTCGGCCCGTCTGCGGGCCCTGCTGGCCGGCGACTGGCACCCCCGTGACCTGGTCGCCTTCCACGCCCGGCACAAGATGCAGATCCTCGCCCACGCGCCCGCGGCGTACCGGGAGATAGGGCGGCTCGTGGCGGCGGCGGGCGAGCGGCCCAGGGACGCGCTCGCGGGGGAGTACGCCCGGGCGTTCCGGATGGCCCTCGCCACCCGGGCCACGGTCGGGCGCCACGTCAACGTCCTGCACCACTGCCTCGGCATGATCGGCCGGGAGCTCGACCCGGTCCGCCGGGCCGACCTGGCCGAGGTGATCGCGTCGTACCGGGCCCGCAGGGTCGCCCTGACGGTGCCGCTCGCCCTGCTCCGGCACCACGCGAGGGGCGCGGGGGTCGATTACGTCCGCGACCAGACCTACCTGTCCCCCTATCCCGACGCGCTGCGCCTGCGCAACCACGTCCCCGCATGAACGCGCCCTGCGGGGCAGGAGAGGACCCATGAGATCCACATCGACGAAGACGCTGCTGCGCACGGCCCTCGCCGTGACCGCCGCCGCAGCGGTCGGCGGCCTGTCCACCGACGCCCGCTCCGGCTGGTACCGCCGGCTGCGAAAGCCCTCATGGCAGCCGCCGCCGCAGGCGTTCGGCCTGGTCTGGACGCCGTTGTACGCGACGATCGCCTACGCGTCCGCCCGCGCGCTGTCGCGGGCCGACGACGGCTCCCGGCCGGCCCTGCGGCGGGCGCTCGCCGTGAACCTGGCGCTCAACGCGGCCTGGCCGCCGCTGTTCTTCAAGGCGCGCAACCCCCGCCTCGCGCTCGCGGAGATCCTCGCCCTCGACGTGTCGAACGCGCTGCTGACCCGCCGCCTCCTGCGCGAGGACCGCACGGCCGGGCTCCTGCTGCTGCCGTACGCCGGGTGGACGGGCTTCGCCACCGCACTCAACGCCGCCATCGCCCGGCACAACCCGCAGGCGCGGCGCGACCCCGGCGCCCAAGGAGCCTGAGGAGCCTGAGGATCAGCCGACCGCGCGGCGGAACCGCTCGCCGAGCGGCGCGTCGGGGACGGTGGGCCCGCGCGGGTTCACACGGCGGCGACCCGCGAGGCGGGCGGCGCCTTCACCGTGATCCGGGCACCCCAGCGGGCGTAGTACGTGTCGGTCCACTCACCGCCGCCGGCCACGCCCTTGCGGCTGTCGCTCCTGCGCGACCACTGCGTGGTCAGCCGCACCACTCGGCCCTTGCCGTCCAGCCACAGGCTCCAGCCGATCTTCACCGGGCTCGACTTGCCGAAGGCCTCCCGGCACGCCGCCGACACCGTGCACAGGGCCTTCGCGGTGACGGTGCCGCTGTAGCGCGTGGCCGGGACGCCCTTGACGCTCTGGTGCACCGCCCCGCCGCTCCGGGTGGCGTACACCGCGCGCAGCGTCGCGGGTTCGAAGACGTCGATCGCCTGGCCGGACGCTTGGTACGGCTCGAGACGGAGGTCCCGGCTGCGTACCCAGCTCTTGCCCGCGGGCAGGCTGTCCGACCAGAGCCCGCCCTGGGCGTAGGTTCTGCCGCCTACGACGAGGAACCTGAACGTCTTCCCGGACGTGGTCACCCGCTTGACGGACGCGGCCGCGAGCCTTCCCCTGCCGAAAGCGAGAACGCCGCTGTTCCGGAAGACCGTCGCGTCCGATCGGTCGTCGCCGATCCAGGATTTCGAGGTCTCGGTGAACGCCACTCCGCGTCCCTGGACCAGCGCCTTGCTCATGACGGCCGCAGGGCCGGGTGTTCCCGCGCTCGCCTGCGCCGTGGGGACGAGAACCGCGGTTCCCGCGACAGCGATGGCCAGGCAGACGCGGGTACATGACATTGAGGGGCCCCTTTCACGCAATGTCCAAAAATCTTGGTCTTCATCGCGTGATCGCGCAAGCGCTTTCCGGGCGCCTTCGGGGCCGGACGGGCGGCGGCACGACGCCCGGGCGAGCAGCGACGCCGGGTGGGGACCTCGGGGTGACGCTCTGGAGAACCCCCCGTCAGGGGTCGTTCACTGGGCGGCGGTGTCGAGTTCGCGCGGAAGCTCGGACTCGTCGGCCCGGTGTTCGAAGGCCGCGAGGATCGTGGCGAGGATCTCGCGGAACTGCCGAACCTGACCGGGGGTGAGGGGGTCGAACAGCACCCGCCGGACCTCGTCGACGTGGCCCGGCGCCGCCTTCACGATCGCGGCGAAGCCCTCGTCCGTGAGCTCGGCGACGGTCGTGCGCCGGTCCTCCGGCCGCTTGAGCCGCCGCACCCAGCCCTTCTCCTCCAGCCGGGAGACGGCGTGGGACAGGCGGCTGACCGAATACTGGAGGATGGCGGACAGTTCCGTCATCGTCATGGTCCGCCCGGGAGACTCGGAGAGGACCACCAGGATCATGTAGTAGGCGTGCGGCATGCTCGAGTCGCGCTGCAACTGCCGTTCGAGAGCCTCCTGGAGGAGCTGGCTCGTCCGCAGGTAGGCGCGCCAGGTGCGCTGCTCCTCCTCGTCGAGCCATCGGGTGCCGGGCATGGCGCCAAGACTACCGCCGTGAGCAGCTTGATCTTGGGGCGAAAGACCCTGGTTCGGCCGCCGCCGTTGGGAAAGTGTCATGGGCATGAACGCATACGGGAACATCGACGCCTACTGGCGGGCCGCGAACTATCTGTCCGTCGGGCAGATCTACCTGATGGACAACCCGCTGCTGACCGAGCCGCTCAGGCCCGAGCACGTCAAGCCGCGACTGCTCGGCCACTGGGGGACCACCCCCGGGCTCAACTTCTGCTTCGCCCACCTCAACCGGATCATCCGGGAGCGGGGCCAGGACATGATCTACATCGCCGGCCCCGGTCACGGCGGCCCGGCGGCGGTCGCCCACGCGTGGCTCGAAGGCACCTACACCGAGCGCTACCCCCACATCACACGGGACGCCGAGGGCATGCGCCGGCTCTTCCGGCAGTTCTCCTTCCCGGGCGGCATCCCCAGCCACGTCGCCCCCGAGACTCCGGGCTCCATCCACGAGGGCGGCGAGCTCGGCTACGCCCTCTCCCACGCGTACGGCGCGGCCTTCGACAACCCCGGCCTGGTCGTGGCCTGCGTCGTCGGCGACGGCGAGGCCGAGACCGGCCCGCTCGCCACCGCATGGCACTCCAACAAGTTCCTCAACCGGGACACCGACGGGGTGGTCCTGCCGATCCTGCACCTGAACGGGTACAAGATCGCGAACCCGACCGTGCTGGCCAGGATCCCCGAGGAGGAGCTGGTCAAGCTCTTCGAGGGGTACGGCTACCGCCCGCACATCGTCTCCGGCCACGAACCGGCCGAGATGCACGAGCTGATGGCCGGCACCCTCGACACGGTCTTCGGCCAGATGGCCGACGGAGGCCCGCTGCCGATGATCATCCTGCGTACGCCGAAGGGCTGGACCGGGCCGCGCGAGGTCGACGGGCTCCCGGTCGAGGGCACCTGGCGCGCCCACCAGGTGCCGCTGACCGACGTACGGGACCGGCCGGACCGGCTGGAGTACCTGGAGGAGTGGATGCGCTCCTACCGCCCGGAGGAGCTGTTCGACGCCGACGGGCGGCCGGTCGAGACGGTCACGGGGACCGTCCCTGACGGGCCGCTGCGGATGAGCGCCAGCCCGCACGCCAACGGCGGGGAACTGCTGCGCCCGCTCGTGCTGCCCGACTTCCGCGACTACGCGGTCGAGGTGAAGGCCCCGGCGACGGCCTCCAGTGAGCCGACCCGCGTCCTCGGGGCGTTCCTGCGCGACGTCATCGCGGCCAACCCTGCGAACTTCCGGCTGCTCGGCCCGGACGAGACCGCCTCCAACCGCCTGTCGGCCGTCTTCGAGGCGACCGGAAAGGAGTGGGAGGCCGCCCTGCTGCCGACCGACGAGAACCTCGGCCCCGGGGGCAGGGTCATGGAGGTGCTCAGCGAGCACCAGTGCCAGGGCTGGCTGGAGGGCTACCTGCTGACCGGCCGCCACGGGCTGTTCAACTGCTACGAGGCCTTCATCCACATCGTCGACGCGATGTTCAACCAGCACGCCAAATGGCTGGAGTCCTCCCGCAAGATTCCCTGGCGGCGGCCGGTCGCCTCGCTGAACTACCTGCTGTCGTCCCACGTGTGGCGCCAGGACCACAACGGCTTCAGCCACCAGGACCCCGGCTTCCTCGACGTCGTCGTCAACAAGAAGGCCGAGGTCGTGCGCGTCTACCTGCCGCCGGACGCCAACACCCTGCTGTCGGTCGCCGACCACTGCCTGCGCTCGCGCGACTACGTCAACGTCGTCGTGGCGGGCAAGCAGCCCGTGCTCGACCTGATGAGCATGGACGAGGCGGTCGTCCACTGCACCCGCGGCCTGGGCATCCTCGACTGGGCCTCCACCGACGAGGGCACCGACCCCGACGTCGTGCTCGCCTGCGCCGGCGACGTGCCCACGCTGGAGACCCTGGCCGCCGCCGCGCTGCTCCGCGAGCACCTGCCCGAGCTGCGGATCCGGGTGATCAACGTGGTCGACCTCATGCGGCTGCAGCCGGCCTCCGAGCACCCGCACGGCCTGCCCGACGTCGAGTTCGACGCGCTGTTCACCACGGACAAGCCGATCATCTTCAACTTCCACGGCTACCCGTGGCTGATCCACCGGCTCACCTACCGGCGTACGGGGCACGACAACCTGCACGTGCGCGGTTACAAGGAGGAGGGCACCACGACCACGCCGTTCGACATGGCGATGCTCAACGACATCGACCGCTTCCACCTGGTGATGGACGTGATCGACCGGGTGCCCGGCCTGGGCAGCCGCGCCGCCCACCTGCGCCAGCGCATGGCCGACGCCCGGCTGCGCGCCCGCGCCCACACCCGCGAGTTCGGCGAGGACCCCGCCGAGATCCGCGACTGGACGTGGCCCTTCTGAGTCCCCGGGCCCGGTGAATCCCGGCCCCTCTCGCTCCGGGGCGGGGACCCGGGCGCGGCGCATCTCCGCCATTCGGGGGCGGCGGCACCGGTAGCATCGGAGGCGACCGGAGCCGCCGCCTCGCGTGCGCGCGGCCACCGAGATCCACGCATCGAACCTGTCCTAAGGAGCCACCGTGTCCGCCGCCCTTGAGATACGCATCACCCTCGCCGGAGCCGAGCGCGTGGTGGCGGCGGGTACGACGGCCGGGGAGGCGCTCGGCGCCGACGGCAGGTCGGTGATCGCCGCCCGGATCAACGGGGAGCCGCGCGACCTGGCCGCCGAGGTCGCCGAGGGCGACGTGGTCGAGCCGGTCGAGATCGACAGCCCCGACGGCCGGGCGATCCTGCGCCACTCCACCGCGCACGTCATGGCCCAGGCCGTCCAGGAGATCTTCCCCGAGGCGAAGCTCGGCATCGGCCCGCCGGTCGAGAACGGCTTCTACTACGACTTCGACGTCCGCGAGCCGTTCACCCCCGACGACCTCAAGCGCATCGAGAAGCGCATGCGCGAGATCGTCAAGCAGGGGCAGAGCTTCCGGCGCCGCCCGGTCGGCGACGACGAGGCCCGGGCCGAGCTGGCGGCCGAGCCGTACAAGCTGGAGCTCATCGGGCTCAAGGGCGGCGCGGCCGAGGCGGCCGACGGCGCGAACGTCGAGGTCGGCGGCGGCCAGCTCACCATCTACGACAACCTCGACCCCAAGTCGGGCGAGCTGTGCTGGAAGGACCTGTGCCGGGGGCCGCACCTGCCGACCACCCGGGTCATCCCGGCCTTCAAGCTCATGCGGTCGGGTGGCGCCTACTGGCGGGGCAGCGAGAAGAACCCGCAGCTGCAGCGCATCTACGGCACCGCCTGGGAGTCCCGCGAGAAGCAGGACGAGTACCTCAAGTTCCTGGAGGAGGCCGAGAAGCGCGACCACCGCAAGCTCGGCGCCGAGCTCGACCTGTTCTCCTTCCCGGACGAGCTGGGCTCCGGCCTGCCGGTGTTCCACCCGAAGGGCGGCGTGATCCGCCGGGTGATGGAGGACTACTCCCGCCGCAGGCACGAGGAGGCGGGCTACTCCTTCGTCAACACCCCGCACATCACGAAGGACAACCTCTACAAGATCTCCGGCCACCTCGACTGGTACGCCGACGGCATGTTCCCTCCCATGGAGCTGGAGGGTGCGCGCTACTACCTCAAGCCGATGAACTGCCCGATGCACAACCTGATCTTCAGGGCGCGCGGGCGGTCCTACCGTGAGCTGCCGCTGCGGCTGTTCGAGTTCGGCACGGTCTACCGCTACGAGAAGTCGGGCGTGGTGCACGGCCTGACCCGCGTACGCGGCCTGACCCAGGACGACGCGCACATCTACTGCACCCGCGAGCAGATGCGCGACGAGCTCACCTCGCTGCTGCGGTTCGTGCTCGACCTGCTGCGCGACTACGGCCTGGAGGACTTCTACCTGGAGCTTTCCACCAAGGACCCGGAGAAGTTCGTCGGCAGCGACGAGACCTGGGAGGAGGCCACCCAGACCCTGCGGGAGGTGGCCGAGTCGGAGAAGCTGGAGCTGGTCCTCGACCCGGGCGGCGCGGCCTTCTACGGGCCCAAGATCTCGGTGCAGGCCCGGGACGCGATCGGCCGGTCCTGGCAGATGTCGACCATCCAGCTCGACTTCAACCTGCCCGAGCGCTTCGGCCTGGAGTACCAGGCTGCCGACGGCACCCGGCAGCGGCCGGTCATGATCCACCGGGCGCTGTTCGGATCGATCGAGCGCTTCTTCGGCGTGCTGGTCGAGCACTACGCGGGCGCCTTCCCCGCGTGGCTCGCCCCGGTGCAGGTCGTCGGCATCCCGATCGCCGACGCCCACGCGCCCTACCTGCAGGACGTCGCCAAGCGGCTGCGTGAGCAGGGCATCAGGATCGAGGTCGACGAGAGCGACGACCGCATGCAGAAGAAGATCCGCAACGCCCAGAAGGCCAAGGTGCCGTACATGCTGCTGGCGGGCGACGACGACATCGCCGCCGGCGCGGTGTCCTTCCGCTACCGCAACGGCGAGCAGAAGAACGGCGTGCCGATCGACCAGGCGATCGACGAGATCGTCGACGCCGTCCGCCGCCGCATCCAGGTCTGACGGGCGGAAGACAGCGGATCGGGCGTCCCCTCCGGGGCGCCCGATCTCGCATGACCGGCCCAATGGCCGGCTCAGGAGGCCGGCGCCGCCTCGGCGGGGGAGCCCTGACCGGGGAGGCGGACGTCGTCGACGGTCACGTTGACCTCGACCACGCGCATGCCGAGCATGCGGCCCACCGACCGGGCGACGTTGACCTTGACCTCGGTGGCGACGTCCATGACCACATGGCCGTACACGATGACGATGGTCACGTCGACGGAGACCTGCTCATCCTGGATCTTCGCCTGCACGCCCTGCGTCGCCCGCTTGGCCCCCACGCCGATGAGGTCGCGTACGTTCTCGAAGGCGCGCTCGAGGTCGCCGCCCAGGTCGGCGACGCCGGGGATCTCCAGTGCGGCCAGGGCGGCGACCTTCTCCACCACCTCGTCGGCGACCTTGATGCGGCCCTTGAGGACGTCCGCGGTCGGGGCGTCGGGCCGGGGTGTCACCGCGAGCGGTTCCGGCTCCGTCGCCGGGTCGCCGAGGCCTGCCTCGGCGTACGCGTCGATCTGCTCTTCCATCCGCTCCTCGGCGGCGGCGGCCTCGCTCATGTGACGGCTCCATAGGGTGGGGGGCGTCCGGCAGGTGCATTCTGCCCGACGATCAGACGGGCCGTCCGCCGCCCGCGCATATCGGCACACCGACCGGACCGCAGGCCCCGAGATCCTCGCCGCTCCCGGTCAACCCGGCGGGCGGGGAGAGATCCCCGGGGTCATATGCTGCTGCCGTGCCGTTGCTGTGCCGTCGTGCGGGCGGAAGCGGCGGCGGCCTGGCACAGGGGACGAACCGGAGGGAAGCGCGACCGTGGATTCAGAGCCGATCGAGCAGGCCGGCGCCGGGGTTCCCGACAGCTTCCAGCGCCTGTGGACCCCGCACCGGATGGCCTACATCAAGGGCGAGAACAAGCCCAGCGGGTCCGGGGTGGACGACGGCTGCCCGTTCTGCGAGATCCCCAAGCTGCCCGACGAGGACGGGCTGATCGTGGCGCGGGGATCGGCCGTGTTCGCCGTGCTCAACCTCTACCCGTACAACTCCGGGCACCTGATGGTCTGCCCCTACCGCCACGTGTCGGACTACGCCGACCTCGACGGACCGGAGACGGCCGAGCTGGCCGAGTTCACCAAGCGCGCGACGCAGGCGCTGCGCAAGGCGAGCGGGGCGCAGGGCTTCAACGTCGGCATGAACCTGGGCGGCGTGGCGGGCGCGGGCATCGCCGCCCACCTCCACCAGCACGTCGTGCCCCGGTGGGGCGGCGACACCAACTTCATGCCGGTGGTCGGGCGCACCAAGGTGCTGCCGCAGCTGCTGCGCGACACGCGCGACCTGCTCGCCGACGCCTGGCCCGCCTCCTCCTGAGCGCCTCCTCCTGACGGCCGTACGCCGCGCGAAGACCGGCCGGCGCCGCGGCGGCGCGAACCCGGGGCGGCGACCGTCAGGCCGCCGGGGCCGGCTCGCCGTGCTGCAGGGCGCGGATGCCCGCGCTGAGGACGAGCGGCACGGCCAGGGCGAGGGCCATGGACAGCACCGCGGCTCCCGAGTCGTTGACGAGCATGCCGACCAGCCCGCTGACGAGCGCGCCGAGCAGGCCCGCCCTGAGCATGGGCGCCCGTTCGAACGCGATCGGCAGGACCCCGGCGCTCGCCGCTCCCGGCCGCAGCAGCGCGAAGACCAGGAACGCGAAGGCGGCGATCACCACGGGCATCAGGTTGGGGCTGAGCAGCGTGGACAGCATCGCCCCGAGCTTGCGGGAGATCACCGGCAGGAACGTGCCGTCGGCCACCTGCCCCACGAACCGGCCGAGGTGGGTCTGGCTGGCCGGGGGACGCAGGTAGTCGAGGTAGGCGATGGCCATCACCAGCACGCCGCCCGCGACGCAGAAGGCGCCCAGCTTCACGATCGACACCCGCCTGCCCGCCACGATCAGCGCGGTGACCGCGATGCCCGGCACGAAGGCGATGACGCCGCCGAAGTCGCTGCCCACGCCCGGCCAGCCGTCGAGCAGCATCGCGAAGGCCCCGAGCGCGGCGACCAGGGCCACCGCGACGCCCTTGCGGCCCGCCCTGACCAGCCGGTCGGCGGCGGCCGTGGCGACGAGCAGCACGGCCGTGGCGAGCAACGCGAAGGGGATGTTCCCCAGGCCGTAGTAGCGGGCGCCGACCACGCCCGTGTAGCCCATCAGGCTGTTGAGCTGCAGGGGGGTGCCGGTCAGCAGGTCGCCGAGCAGCACGGCCGAGGTCACCGCGGCGATCACGGTCAGCGGTCCGAGCACGCCGCGCCGCCACGGGCCCGCGAGGGCCGCCACGGTGAGCGCCGCCGCGATCACCGCGATGGACGCGAAGAGCGTCAGCGCGGGCTGTGCCGCACGGGCCCACGGCGTGAGGTTGACGAGGTAGGTCGAGACGGGGATCGCGGCGAGCGCCACGGCGGCGGCCCGTACGGCGGGCAGCCCGTCGCGGCGGCGCAGCAGCACGAACGCGATGACGTAGAAGAGCACCTGGAGCACGGCGAGCGTGGTGAAGAAGACGCCGGTCATGTCGCGGATCGTCTGCCCGGCCACGTCGGCGGTGCGCAGGGCCGCGACACGCTCGTCCGGGGTTCCGCCGGCCGCGTGGGTCTCGACCGGCACGCCGACGACGTTCGCGGGAGCGGCCACCCCGGCCCTCGCCAGGATCGTGGCGGTGAGATCAGGAAGGATGATCATGTCGTCCCGGTGCGTGGAGCGGGCGCCGAGTGTGCCCGCCATCCCACCGCCATGGAGCATCGCGGCCCTGAGGTGGGGGACCGAACCATGGTCGGAGAGCCCGGCGACCAGCACCGTCGCCGATCCGAGCCGCGGCAGGAACGACCCGAGCCTCGTGTCGGCCGCCCGCGCCGCGGCCCGCCGCGCGCCGGCGGCCAGGAGTTCGGGCGCGTCGGTGAGCCGGTCGCCGGAGATGTAGGGCGCGACGAGGTCGGGGATCTCCACGGCGACCACGTCGCCACCGGACCACTGGGTGACCTCGGCCGGTGAGGAGGCGTAGACGTCCACCCGGCCCTCGCGGTCGGCCAGCGCGAGCGCGGCTCCCGGGCCGACGGCCATCGTCGTCCGCCCGGCCGCGTGCAGGGCCTGCCCGAGCGTGCCCGCGTCGCGCTGCCCCCGCGCCTCCCACAGCCAGGAGAACTCGGGGATCGCCGCCCCCGCGCCGTCCGCCTCGGGCGTGGGCGCCATGCCGCACCCGCCGCCCACCGCCGACCGCACCCCGGCCGAGACCGTGAGCCAGGCGTCGTACGGGCAGGTGTCCTTGCGCACGGCCCGCACGGACAGCGAGCCGAGGGCCGAGTCGCCGGCGAGCCGCCAGAGGTTCGGCGTGTCGTCCGGGGTGACGTCGCTCCACATCAGCCCGGGAATCCCGACGAGCACCACCCGCTCCCCGGCCGCCGTCCCGCTCGCGCCCGGCCCGGCCGTGACTCCCGCGGACGCCGCCGGGGCGAGGGCCACGACCGACACGCCGAACACGACGGCGACGAGCGCGCGCTTCACCCACGTGCCTCTCACCGGTGACCCCCAGCCCCGCACATGATCTTGGGAAAACTCGCGACCACGCTACCGGACCCGTCGGCGCCCCCGCAGCCCGCACAAGCAACGGATGAGGCTGGAGGACATGCGGAATCTGGGACCGAAGAGCGGGGAGCAGCCGGGGTCAGCCCGCCCGGGTCGCCGGGCTCTCGTTGCCGAGGCGGTCGACGGTGGTGACGTAGTAGGTGCCGGAGGCGCCGGCGGCGTACGACGGGGCGCCGGAGGCCGGCACGACCGCCACCAGGTTGCGCGCGTCCGCCGTCGCGCAGGAGGCGTCCTTGTCCGCCACCCGGTAGATCCCGTACGCCTGCGCGCCCGGCTGCGCCTGCCAGGTCAGCGTCCCGCCGGAGGCCTTCACCACGCGCGGGGCGACGGGCGGCGTGGCGCTCGCCCTGAGCACCGGCGGCAGCGCCGGGCGGGCGTAGTGGCTCTTCACGATCCGGTCGAGCACGCCGAGCGGGTTCTTCACCAGCTGCGCCGCGCTGAAGTAGACGTCGCCCGAGATCTCGGGATGCTTGCGGTTCAGCGTGAGATGGGCGGGCAGCTCGCCCGCCTTGGTCCAGGCGGGGGTGTCGGCGGCCCCCACCCGGTAGAGGGCCTGCCCGATGTAGAGGTCGACGGCGGTGCCCTTCACCGCGTCGGCCCACCACTTGGCGAGCACGGAGTAGTCGGCCGCGGCGAACCCGCGGGGCCAGTAGAGCTGGGGCATCACGTAGTCGACCGAGCCCGCCTTGATCCACGCCCTGGCGTCCGCGTAGATCGAGTCGTAGGCCGACATGCCCTTGGTGGCCGAGCCCGCCGGGTCCTCGGTCTTGTTGCGCCAGATGCCGAACGGGCTGATCCCGAAGACGGTGTGCGGCTTCGCCGAGTGGACCGCCTGCGAGACCTCGGCGACCAGCTGGTTCACGTTGTGCCGCCGCCAGTCGGCCAGCGTCAGGCCCTTGCCGTACTTCTTGTACGCGGCCTGGTCGGCGAACCGCGTGCCCTGCCCGGGGTAGGGGTAGAAGTAGTCGTCGAAGTGGACGCCGTCCACGTCGTAGCGCTTCACGACGTCGGTCACGACCTTGGTGACCCAGCCGCGCACCTGCGGCAGGCCGGGGTTGTAGTAGAGCTTGCCCTCGTGCTTGACGGTCCAGTCGGGATGGAGCCGCGCCGGGTGCCCGGCGGGCAGCCTCGAGGAGGCGGAGTCGGCCGCCCGGTAGGGGTTGAACCACGCGTGGAACTGCAGGCCACGCTTGTGGGCCTCGTCGACCAGGAACGGCAGCGGGTCCCAGCCCGGGTCCTGGCCCGCCGTGCCGGTGAGCCACTGGGACCACGGCTCCAGCGACGAGCGGTAGATGGCGTCCGAGGCGGGCCGGACCTGGAAGAACACCGCGTTCAGGCGTCGTTTCACGGCGTTGTCGAGGATTTTCACGTATTCGGCCTTCTGCCGCTCGGGCGGCAGCCCCGGCTTCGACGGCCAGTCGAGATTGTGCACGGTGGCGACCCAGACGCCGCGTAGCTGGCGCTTGGGATATTTCTCATTGACGGCGCAGGTGTCGGCCGCCGTGAGCGTCTCCGCCCTGACCTGCTGCCGCTGCGCCTTCGGGGCCACCGTACGGCCGGCCTTCTCGGCGCCGACCTTCTCGGCCTGGGCGCCGGGGCCGAACGTGTAGGCGGCTCCGACCGCGACCGCGGCGATGACGGTGGTCGCGATCAACGGACGGATGACCTGTCCCCGCTCGGTCACGTGGCTACCCCTCCGATTTGCCAGTAAGTCCGGCCATAAGTCTTACACCGGCAAAAGAATGGTTTAGCCAGAAAAACGAAATGAACTTGTGATGCGCATGTGACGCCAGGCACCTATCGGGACTCCCCGTACGGCGCGAATACGAAACCCGGCCCCCGGAAAAGGGCCGGGTGAGCTGCGCGGACATGGCGGGGCCCCGGCGGCGGGAGGCGGGCCGCCGGGGTCCCCGGTGGGGCTGCTACTCGCCCGCCGCGGCCACCTTGCCGGCCAGGTGCGCGGGCAGGGGCTCGTACCGCAGGAAGGAACGGGTGAACGTGCCCGCCCCGTGGGACAGCGAGCGCAGGTCGATCGCGTACCGTGTGATCTCCAACTGTGGCACCTCGGCGCGCACCAGCGTGCGGCCGGTGCCGACCGGTTCGGTGCCGAGCACCCTGCCCCGGCGGGAGGACAGGTCGGACATCACGGCCCCGACGTAGTCGTCCGCCACGAGGACCGACACCTCGTCCACCGGTTCGAGCAGGTGCGTCGCCACCTTGGACGCGGCGTCCTTGAGCGCGAGCTGACCGGCGATCTGGAAGGCCATGTCGGACGAGTCGACCGAGTGGGCCTTGCCGTCGTAGAGCGTGACGCGAACGTCGACCATCGGATAGCCGGCGACGACCCCGCGTTCCATCTGCGCCCGCACGCCCTTCTCCACGGACGGGATGAACTGCCTCGGGACCACCCCGCCCACGATCTTGTCGACGAACTCGAACCCGCCGCCCGACGGCAGCGGCTCGACCTCGATGTGGCAGATCGCGTACTGCCCGTGGCCGCCGGTCTGCTTGACGTTGCGCCCCAGGCCCTGCGCCTTGCCGGCGAACGTCTCCCGCAGCGGCACCCGCAGGTCGATCTTCTCGACCTCGACCCCGTGCCGCTTGGCCAGGCGGTCGAGCAGGACGTCGGCGTGCGCCTCGCCCATGCACCACAGCACGAGCTGACGGGTCTCGGCGTTGTTCTCCAGCCGCAGGGTCGGGTCCTCCGCGACCAGACGGCTCAGGGCCTGGCTGAGCTTGTCCTCGTCGGCTTTCGACCTGGCACTGATCGCCACCGGCAGGAGCGGTTCCGGCATGGTCCACGCCTCGACCAGCAGCGGGTCGTCCTTGTCGGAGAGCGTGTCGCCCGTCTCGGTCCGCGACAGCTTGGCGACCGCGCAGATGTCCCCGGCGACGCACTTGCCCACGGTCCGCTGGACCTTGCCCAGCGGCGACGACAGCGTGCCCACCCGCTCGTCGACGTCGTGGTCCTCGTGCCCCCGTTCCGCCAGGCCGTGGCCGGAGACGTGCACCGTCATGTCCGGCCGCAGGGTGCCGGAGAAGACCCGGACCAGGCTGATCCGCCCGACGTACGGGTCGCTCGTGGTCTTCACGACCTCGGCCACGAGCGGGCCGTCCGGGTCGGCGGTGATCTCCCTGCACGGCTTGCCGTCGATCCCGGTGATCTTCGGCAGCGGGTGCTCCAGGGGCGACGGGAAGCCCTGGGTGACGATCTCCAGGAGCTCCAGCATGCCGACGCCGGGAGCCGTGGCGAGGACCGGGTAGAAGCCGGCCCGCGCGACCGCCTTCTCCAGGTCGTCGATCAGCACCTTGGTGTCGATCGTCTCGCCGGAGAGGTAGCGGTCCATGAGGGTCTCGTCCTCGCTCTCCTGGATGATCCCCTCGATGAGGTCGCCGCGGTACTGCTCGATGACCGCGAGCTGGTCGGCGTCAGGCTCCCGCTCGGCCCGGCGGCCGCCGCCGTAGTCGAACAGCCGCTGTGAGAGCAGCCCGAGCAGCCCGGTGCCGTTCACCGGTAGATAGAGCGGCGCGACGCCGTCGCCGAACGCGTCCTGGCAGGTGGCGAGGACCTCGTCGAAGTTGGCGCGCTGATGGTCGATCTTGGTGATGACCACGGCGCGGGGCATCCCGACGAGCGCGCACTCCTCCCAGAGCATGCGGGTGAGCCCGTCCACGCCGTCGGCCGCCGAGACGACGAACAGCGCCGCGTCGGCCGCGCGCAGCCCGGCCCGCAGGTCGCCGACGAAGTCTGCGTACCCGGGGGTGTCCAAGAAGTTGATTTTGATGCCGTTGTAGACGACGGGGGCGACCGACAGGTTCACCGAGCGCTGCTGGCGCACCTCCACCTCGTCGAAGTCGCTGACCGTGGTGCCGTCCTCGACCCGGCCGGGACGCTGGATGGTGCCCGTCTCCCCGAGCAGCGCCTCGATCAGCGTGGTCTTCCCGGCCCCGGAATGGCCGACCAGCACGACATTGCGCACCATGTCCGGCCGATCGGCCGCGGGTGCCCTGCCCGCGGCCCCTGTTGTCGCGCCGGTTGATCTTTCGGCCACATCGCCTCCCGAATCTCGGAGCGGTCGGGATGGGCGCGTGGCACGCACCCCGCGCCGGCCGCTCGTGCCGTCGCTGTCCGCGCCCGGGGGCCCGCCCTTCTCCGGGACCGCACGAAGATCTCCGAGACACCTCCGGGCGGCCCTGCGGGCGCGTGCTCTTCACCCTTTACCCATGTGGCGCATATCACAAGACTTTTCGGCCAATGTGCTTGCGAGGTGCGGCAGCCCTGGATGGCCTACGATCGAACGGCGATGTTGAACATCCTGCGCCCCGCCGTCACCCGAGTCATGACCCCCCTGGGGCGAGCCCTCGCCCGATGGGGGATCTCGCCCGATGTGATCACGACGATCGGCACGCTCGGAGTGGTGGCCTCGGCCCTCGCCTTCTACCCGCCCGGGCATCTGTTCGCGGGAACGCTCGTCATCACGTTCTTCGTGCTCGCCGACCTCCTGGACGGCGTGCTGGCCCGCATGACGGGCAAGGGGAGCACGTGGGGCGCCTTCCTCGACTCCACGCTCGACCGTCTCGGCGACGCCTCGATCTTCTCGGGGCTGATCCTCTACTTCGTCCTCAAGGACGAGCCCGAGATCGTCCTCGCGGCAGTCGCGCTCTTCTGCCTCGTCGCGGGAGCATTGGTCTCCTACGCCAAGGCCAGGGCCGAGGGCCTCGGCATGACCGCGAACGTCGGCATCGCCGAACGGGGGGAGCGTCTCGTGGTCGTGCTCGTCGCGGCCGGACTGTCCGGCCTCGGCGTGCCGTACGTCCTGGCGGCCGGGCTCTGGCTGCTCGCCGCCGCCAGCGCCGTCACGGTGGTCCAGCGGATGGTGCACGTGTACAGACAGGCGGTGGTCAGATGAAGGGCACGGCCGGCCCACCCTCCGGTGCGGCGCCGGACGACCCGTCCCCCGCACGGCCGGGGCGCCCCGGCGCGGCGCCGCTCGCCGACCGGCTGGTCGCGGCGGCGTACACCGTCGGCTGGGCCGTGGTCCGCCACGTGCCGGGACGGCTGGCCGCCTGGTTCTTCCAGGTCCTGGCCGACTGGCTGTGGCGCAAGCGGGGCAGGTCCGTACGCCGCCTGGAGGCCAACCTGGCCCGCGTCGTCGGCGGCGACCCCGCGGATCCCGCCGTACGCGACCTGAGCCGGGCCGGCATGCGCTCCTACTTCCGGTACTGGATGGAGTCGTTCCGCTTCACCGCCTACACCCGCGAGCGCATCCTCGACGGCACCCGGGTCACCGGGGGCGAGTACATCTTCGACAACATCGCCAGGGGCAGGGGAGTGGTGGTCGCGCTGCCCCACATGGGCAACTACGACCTCGCCGGGGCCTGGCTGGTGCACACGGGCCACCCCTTCACCACCGTCGCCGAGCGGCTGAAGCCGGAGTCGCTGTTCGAGCGCTTCGTGACCTACCGCGAGCGGCTCGGCATGGAGGTGCTGCCGCTGACGGCCAAGGGCGGCGGCAGCGCGATGGCGTTCGGCACGCTCGCCAAGCGGCTGCGCGAGGGCAGGCCGGTGTGCCTGCCCGCCGAGCGCGACCTGACCGCCTCCGGCGTCGAGGTCGACTTCTTCGGCGCCAGGACGCGCATGGTCGCCGGGCCCGCGCTGCTGGCGGTCCAGACGGGCGCCGCGCTGCTGCCCGCCGTGCTGTGGTTCGAGGACGACGGCTGGGGCATCCGGATCCACGAGGAGATCCCCGTGCCGTCCGAGGGGACGCGGCAGGAGAAGGTCGGGGTGATGACCCAGGCCATGGCGGCGGTGTTCGAGAAGGGCATCGCCGAGCACCCGGAGGACTGGCACATGCTCCAGCGCCTGTGGCTCGACGACCTGGAGCCCCGGGCCGGGGCCGGGTCGTGAACATCGGCATCGTCTGCCCGTACACCTGGGAGGTTCCCGGGGGCGTGCAGGCGCACATCAGGGACCTCGCCGAGGCGCTCATCGACGACGGGCACAAGGTGTCGGTCATCGCCCCCGCCGCCGACGACGCCGAGCTGCCGCCGTACGTGACCCCGGCGGGCCGCGCCGTGCCCGTGCCGTACAACGGGTCGGTCGCCCGCCTGGCGTTCGGCTTCCTGTCGGCGAACCGGGTGCGCAAGTGGATCAGGGAGGGCGGGTTCGACGTGCTGCACGTGCACGAGCCCGCGGTGCCCTCCCTCGGCGTGCTGGCCTGCTGGGTCGCCCGCGGGCCGATCGTGGCGACGTTCCACGCCTCCTACGAGAGGTCGCGGGCGATGTCCGTGGCGGCGCCGATGCTGCAGAGCGCGCTGGAGAAGATCACGGGCAGGATCGCGGTCTCCGACGCCGCCCGTAAGACGCTGGTGGAGCACCTCGGCGGCGACGCGGTGCTGATCCCGAACGGCGTCACGGTGCGCAGGTACGCCGAGGGCGAGCCGCTGCCGGGCTGGGGCCCGGACGGCGGCGTGATCGGCTTCCTCGGGCGGATGGACGAGCCGCGCAAGGGGCTGGCCGTGCTGCTGGAGGCGTTCGCGCTGCTCGCGCCCGAACGGCCGCGGCTGCGGCTGCTGATCGCCGGTCCCGGCGACCCCGACGACGTGCTCGACCGGGTGCCCAAGCCCTACCGGGACAGGGTCGGGCTGCTCGGCATGGTCAGCGAGGCCGACAAGGTGCGTGCCTACCACTCCGTGGACGTCTTCTGCGCGCCCAACCTGGGCGGCGAGAGCTTCGGCATCGTGCTCACCGAGGCCATGTCGGCGGGGGCGCCGATCCTCGCCAGCGACATCCCCGCCTTCCGGCGCGTGCTGGGCGACGGCCAGGCCGGGGCGTTGTTCACGACCGGGGACCCCGCCGCCCTGGCCGGGGAGGCCGCCCGGCTGCTCGACGACCCCGGACGCCGCGCCAAGCTCTCCGACGAGGCCCGCCAGGCCGTGTGGAAGTACGACTGGTCGACGGTCGCGCGGGAGGTCGTGCGCGTCTACGAGACCGTCACCCACGCCAGCGCGGGAGTCGTGGAGGACGCGCTGCCGTGACCACCACTGTCATCCTCGTGGCGGCCGTGGTCGTCGTGCTGTTCGCCGTCTACGTCTCCTGGCGGGCCGGGCGGCTCGACCGCCTCCACATCCGCCTGGAGACCGCGCAGGCCGCGCTCGACGCCGCGCTGCTGCGCCGCGCCGCGGTCTGCCTGGAGCTCGCCGGCTCGCGCATCCTCGATCCCGCCACCTCGCTGGTGCTCGCCGCGGCCGCCCACGAGGCCCGTACGGCGGGGCCGGACGAGCGCGAGCACGCCGAGAGCGACCTGTCGAGGACGCTGCGGGCGGTGGTCGACCAGGAACGGTTCAGGGAGAAGCTGGCCGAGCATCCCGCGGGGACGGCGCTGCTGGAGGAGCTGGACACGGCGGTCGCCAAGGTCGTCTACTCGCGCCGGTTCTACAACAACGCCGCCGGCGTCACCCGTACGGCACAACGGCGCTGGCTGGCCCGCACGCTGCGCCTGGCCGGGCACACCGACCCGCCCCGCTTCTTCGACATCGACGACGAACCGCCCGAATCCCTCGCTACTGGATAGTCACTTTTTGTCGGGTATTTCGGGCTGATCCCGGTAAGCTCATGCCGTTTCATAGCCATGCTGGTCAACGGGTCCGCATGGGCCAGGTCCGTCGTGCCTGGTGTCGGGGGCTTTCCACCGGGAGGAGCGGTACGGTGCGGGCAGGGATCGGCTTCACGCTGGCCATGGCGGTCATCCTGACCGGAACCGCGTGTTCCGGCGACGACAAGCCGGCCGCCCAGTCCCAGGGAGCGAGCCCGCTGGCGTCCCCGTCGCCGACGCCGCCTCCCGAGCACCCGTTCACCGGCCGCCCGGTCGCCTCCCGCAGGCCCGTCCTCGCCGTGAAGATCGAGAACACCCACGCGGGCAAGCCGCAGATGGGCGTGCGCAGCGCCGACATCGTCTACGTCGAGCAGGTCGAGGGCGGGCTCACCCGGCTCATGGCGATCTTCTCCTCGAAGCTGCCCGCGCAGGTGGGACCGGTCCGCAGCGCCCGCATCTCCGACCTGCACATCCTCCCGATGTTCGGCAAGCCCGCCCTGGCCTACTCCGGGGTGCAGACGAAGATGATCCCCTTCGTCCAGAAGGCCTCGCTGTTCGACGTGTCCGACAGCCGCGTCCCCGGCGCGTACACCCGCGCCCAGGGCCGCGTCGCGCCGTACAACCTGGTCGGCAGCCCCAGGCAGCTGCTCGCCAAGGCGCCGCAGGCGAGCAAGGCGAAGGACATCGGATTCGTCTTCTCCGACGAGTCGCCCGCCGGGGGCACGCCGCAGAAGAGCGTCAGCGTGCGCTATCCGGCGGCGCGCTTCACGTTCACCTGGTCGGCGGCGCAGAAGCGCTGGCTGGTCACCCAGGACGGCGAGAAGGACATGGCCGCCGAGGGCGGTCAGCAGGGCGCCCCCACGATCGTCATCCAGTGGGTGAAGACCGAACGCTCGGAGTTCCACGACTTCACCGGCAGCTACACCCCGCTCGTGCACACGGTGGGCAAGGGCACCGGCGTCGTGCTCAGGGACGGCCAGGCCTACCGGGTGAAGTGGTCGCGCGCCTCGGAGAAGGAGGGCACCGCCTACACCATGGCCGACGGCACGCCCATGCCGTTCGCCCGCGGCCAGGTCTGGGTGGTGCTCGCCTCGCGCAAGCCCGTCGCGCCGTGATGGACAAAAGACATGATCGACTCCGCCATGTGGGAGCGTCGGGTGCGGGATCGGCCAGCACCTACCATGGAGAGGAATCCGTAGGCCCGCCGTCGTGAGGTAGCACCGTGTCCAGCAGCACGCCCGAAGTCAACGAGACCACCGCCGTCGGCACCGCCCGCGTGAAGCGCGGCATGGCCGAGATGCTCAAGGGCGGTGTCATCATGGACGTCGTCACCCCGGAGCAGGCCAAGATCGCCGAGGACGCCGGAGCCGTCGCCGTCATGGCGCTCGAGCGCGTCCCCGCCGACATCCGCGCCCAGGGCGGAGTGTCCCGGATGAGCGACCCCGACATGATCGAGGGCATCATCAGCGCCGTGTCCATCCCCGTGATGGCCAAGGCCAGGATCGGCCACTTCGTCGAGGCCCAGGTGCTCCAGGCGCTCGGCGTCGACTACATCGACGAGTCCGAGGTCCTGACCCCGGCCGACTACGCCAACCACATCGACAAGTGGCAGTTCACCGTTCCCTTCGTGTGCGGGGCCACCAACCTCGGCGAGGCGCTGCGCCGCCTCACCGAGGGCGCCGCGATGATCCGCTCCAAGGGTGAGGCCGGCACCGGAGACGTCTCCAACGCCACCACCCACATGCGCAAGATCCGGGGTGATATCAAGCGCCTCACCTCGCTGCCCGAGGACGAGCTGTACGTCGCCGCGAAGGAGCTGCAGGCGCCGTACGAGCTGGTGGCCGAGGTCGCCAAGACCGGCAAGCTGCCGGTGGTGCTGTTCACCGCGGGCGGCATCGCCACTCCCGCCGACGCCGCGATGATGATGCAGCTCGGCGCCGAGGGCGTGTTCGTCGGCTCGGGCATCTTCAAGTCCGGCGACCCCGCCAAGCGCGCCGCCGCCATCGTCAAGGCCACCACGTTCTACGACGACCCCGACGTGATCGCCAAGGTCTCGCGCGGCCTGGGCGAGCCCATGGTCGGCATCAACGTCGACGACATCCCCGTGCCGCACCGCCTCGCCGAGCGCGGCTGGTAGACGGCCCCGCGAGCTCGGCACACGGGGGAGACACGCTCGGCTGGGACATCCCAGCCGGGCGTTCTTGCTGTTCGTGCATCGGAGGTCGGGATGACCGCTTGGTGATGTCGCCTTTCGGGTGACCGATATCGTTCCGCCGGTCTTTACTCTCCTGTCACGATCGATCATCAGGCTGCGGGCGTCCCGCCTCTGATCGTCACAGGGAGCCCAATTGCCCGGCCTCGATCGTCGTTCCTTCCTCGTCACCGGACTCGCCGCGGGGGCCGTCGCCGCGGTCCCCGGCGCCGCCCTGGCGGCCCCCACGCCCACGCCCGGGGCGGCGGGCGACGGGCTCGGCGGCATGCCGCGGCGCGCGTTCACGGTGCAGTGGCAGGTCTACGCCGACGAGAGCTGCCGCCGAGTGGTGCGGGCGGGCGTGGCCGAGGCGAGCCCGGAATGGGGGCACAGCGTCCACGTCGAGGTGGACCACCTGCAGCCCGGCAGGGAGTACTGGTACCGCTTCCGCGTCGGGCCGTACGTCTCACCGGCCGGCCGGGCCCTGACCGCGCCGGACCCGCTGTCGTTCGGCGGCCCGCTGACGGTGGCCTTCGTGTCCTGCGCGCAGTACGAGCACGGCTACTTCACCTCCTACCGCCGCCTCGCCGAGGACCACCCGGACCTGGTCCTCCACCTGGGCGACTACCAGTACGAGTACACCAGGAACACCTACGTCGCCCCCGGCGGCAACGTGCGCGACCACGAAGGGCCGGAGACGATGACGCTGGCGAACTACTGCCAGCGGCACGCGCAGTACAAGACCGACCCCGACCTGCAGGCCGCGCACGCCGGCGCCCCGTGGCTGGTCGTCTTCGACGACCACGAGGTGGACAACAACTGGGCCGACGAGATGCCGGAGCGCACGGAGGAGCAGCCCACCTTCCTCGAGCGCCGGGCCGCCGCCTTCCGCGCCTACTACGAGAACATGCCGCTGCGCCGCACCTCCGTACCGCGCGGCATCGACATGCAGCTCTACCGGCGTGTCAGGTGGGGAGCGCTGGCGAACTTCCACATGCTCGACACCCGGCAGTTCCGTGACGACCAGGGCTGCGGCGACGGCTACAAGGACTGCCCGGAGGCGGTCGACCCGGCCCGCTCGATCATGGGCTTCGAGCAGGAGGCGTGGCTGCTCGACGGCTTCCGTCGATCGCGGGCGCGCTGGGACGTCATCGGCCAGCAGGTCTTCTTCGCCCAGCGCGACAACAACGCCGGGCCGGCGAAGATCACCAGCCAGGACACCTGGGACGGTTACGTCGCCTCGCGGCAGCGTGTCACCCAGGGCTGGATCGACGCCGGCGTGCGCAACCCCGTCGTTCTCACGGGAGACGTGCACGCGCACTGGGCCAGTGACCTGAAGCTGGACTACGACGACCCGACCGGCCCCACGGTCGGGTCCGAGCTGGTGACGACCTCCATCAGCACCACCGGCGACGGGGCCGACTCCGACCCGGCGGCGCACCCCTTCCTGAAGATCAACCCGCACCTGAAGTTCTACAACAACCAGCGCGGCTACGTCCTCACGAAGATCGACAGGGACGCGCTGACCGCCGACTTCAGGGTGGTGCCCGTGGTCTCGGCCCCCGGCTCCGAGGTGCGCACCAGGGCGACGTTCGTGATCGAGGACAGGGTGCCCGGCGTGCAGCAGACGTACCTGCGCCCGCTCGACCCCTCGATCGCGGCGCGGCGTGCGATCACGGTCGAGGACACCGTGCGGCAGGAGACCGAGCGCCCCTGACAAACGTGCCCCGGCGGGCGGCGTCCCCTTCGGGGGCGCCGCCCGCTTCGTCTGTTCCGGCCCGGCCACCGTTATCGTGACCTGCTATGACGACCGACGACACCGGGCGGCTAGCCGAGGCCCTGTCGCGCGAGCTGCGCCACATCGTGATGCTGCTGCGCCGTACGACGGCGGGGCAGCCGGTCACCAGCCAGCAGTACTCCGTGCTCGGCTCCCTGGAGGACGGCGCGCGCCGGATGACCGAGCTGGCCGAGGAGCACGGTGTGCAGCTCCCGACGATGACCGTGCAGGTCAACCGCCTGGAGGAGGCCGGCCTGGTCGCGCGGGGCACCGACGCCTCCGACGCGCGGGTGCGCACCGTCGAGCTGACCGGCGAGGGCCGCGACCGCCTGCGGGCCGTACGGCGGGCGCGGGTCGCCTACCTGTCCGGCCGGCTGGGCGCGCTGACGCCCGAGGAGCGCTCCGCCATCGCCCGCGCCCTTCCCGCCCTGGCCAAGCTGGGCCGCGTCTGACACTCCCTGGAGCGTCTGATTTATCGTTTTGGGCGCGCAAGACCGCGGCCATACCCTGAACAGGGTCACCACAGGAAGGGAAACCGTGACGTCCGCACCCAAGATCGGCGTGCTCGCCCTGCAGGGCGACGTGCGCGAGCACATCCGCGCTCTGGAGGATTCGGGCGCGACCGCGGTGCCGGTGCGCAGGCAGGAGGAGCTCGCCGCGGTGGACGCGCTGGTCGTCCCGGGCGGGGAGTCGACCACGATCTGGAAGCTCGCCACCGCCTTCGAGCTGCTCGAACCGCTGCGGCTGCGGATCAAGGAGGGCATGCCCGCCTACGGCTCGTGCGCCGGCATGATCATGCTGGCCGACCGCATCCGGGGCGGCATCGAGGGCCAGGAGACGCTGGGCGGCATCGACATGGTGGTCCGCCGCAACGCCTTCGGCCGCCAGGTCGACTCGTTCGAGGCCGACCTCGACTTCGCCGCGCGCGGGACGATCAGGGCCGTCTTCATCCGCGCGCCCTGGGTCGAGTCCGTGGGGCCCGACGTGGAGGTGCTGGGCCGCACCGAAGCTGGGGATAGGATCGTCGCGGTCCGACAGGGACCGTTGCTCGCGACGTCCTTCCATCCGGAGCTGACCGGCGACGCGCGGGTGCACTCGTATTTTGTCGAAATGGTGAGGGAGCTCTAGGCGAATGTCCGGCCACTCCAAATGGGCGACGACGAAGCACAAGAAGGCGGCGCTGGACTCCAAGCGCGGCAAGCTTTTCGCCAAGCTCATCAAGAACATCGAGGTCGCGGCCAGGACCGGCGGGCCCGACCCGGACGGCAACCCCACGTTGTTCGACGCCATCACCAAGGCCAGGAAGAACTCGGTCCCGATCGACAACATCGAGCGGGCCCGCAAGCGCGGCGGCGGCCTCGAGGCCGGCGGCGCCGACTGGCAGACGATCATGTACGAGGGCTACGCCCCGGGCGGCGTCGCGGTCCTCATCGAGTGCCTCACCGACAACCGCAACCGCGCGGCGTCCGAGGTGCGCGTGGCGCTGACCCGCAACGGCGGCTCGCTCGCCGACCCCGGTTCGGTGTCGTACATGTTCAACCGCAAGGGCGTCGTGATCGTCCCCAAGGGGTCGCTGACCGAGGACGACGTGCTCATGGCCGTCCTCGACGCGGGGGCCGAGGAGGTCAACGACCTCGGCGACAACTTCGAGGTGGTCTGCGAGGCCTCCGACCTCATCCCGGTGCGCAAGGCGCTGCAGGACGCGGGGATCGACTACGAGTCGGCCGAGGCCAGCTTCGTCCCCACGCTCAACGTCCCCCTCGACGAGGACGGCGCCCGCAAGGTCTTCAAGCTCATCGACGCGCTCGAGGACAGCGACGACGTGCAGAACGTCTGGGCGAACTTCGACGTGAGCGACGAGGTCATGGAGAAGGTCGAGGCCTGACGCCGAAGTCGGACAGAGGGGCGGAAAACCGGTGGCAGCGGCCGACGGCGCCCGCATAGCCTGGCCTGCTGTGGAAATCCGTCATCTCACGAGCGACGACCTTGACGCCGTCCTCGACTCCCGCAGGCGCGCCTTCGGCCCGTTGTCCGGCGACGGCGCGCAGATGTGGCGCAAGCTCGTCACCCCGATGCTGCCCGAGGGCCGTTACCTGGGCGCCTTCGACGGCACCCGCCTCGTCGGCACGGCCAGGATCAACCCGTACGTCCAGTGGTGGCACGGCCGCCCGCAGTCGATGGGCGGCGTGGCGGGCGTGACGGTGGCGCCGGAGGACCGCGGCAGGGGAGTGGGCCGGACGCTCATGGACGCGGTGATCGAGCGCTGCGCGCAGCTCGGCCACGCCGTCTCCGCGCTGTACCCGGCCACCACGCCGCTGTACCGGAGCGCGGGCTACGAGCACGCCGGCGTGCTCCAGCGGATCACCCTGCCCGCCGAGGCGCTGCGTACGGTGGGCGACCCCGGCGGCGCGGTCAAGCTGCGCCGGATGGGCCCGTCCGACGCGGCCGAGCTCGTGGCCCTGATCGGCAGGGTGCACGCCGCCACGCGCGCGAGCGGGCCGCTGACCTTCGACGAGCGGACCTGGCGCCTGTGGCTGGAGGACGACGACGACTTCTGCTACCTGGCTGAGGACGGGTTCGTCGTCTACCGGTGGAACGACGGGGACATCGAGGTCGACAACCTGCTCGCGGAGTCGGAGGCGACGGCCCGGGCGCTGTGGTCGATGGTCGGCAGCGCCTCGTCCGTCGCGAAGTCGGTGACCGCCTGCGTCGACCCGGCCGACCCGGTGCTCTGGATGCTGCGGGAGCGGTCGAAGGACGAGGTCACCCAGACCCGGTGGATGTTCCGGCTGATCGACCTGCCCGGCGCGGTCGGGGGGCGCGGCTTCCCCGCCGGGCTGTCCGTCGAGATCCCCGTCGAGGTGACCGACTCCCGGCGCGCCGGCAACACGGGCGCGTGGCTGCTGCGGGTGGACGGGGGCTCGGGCTCCGCGACGCGCCGGGACACCGCGCCCGGAGAGAGCACCCGGCTCACGATCGGCGGCATGTCCGCGCTGTTCGCCGGTGTGCCCACGGCCACGCTCCGCCGCGCCGGCCTGCTGACCGGCGGCTCTCCCGAGGCCGACGACGCGCTGGACGCGGCCTTCGGCTGCGCCGCGTACATGATCGACTACTTCTGACACGCCCGCGCCGCCGCTGATCGCGATAGAGTGACCGGCCGAACAGGTGTTCGGCGCAGTGGCGGTGAGGTGCGGTGGCTGCGCCGGCCGGGATCAGGGAGGCGTGCCGGTGCGGTTGCCCCAGATGCGGGTGATGGGCGTGGATCCGGGGCTGACGCGGTGCGGTCTCGGCGCCGTGGAGGGCCGTCCCGGCGCGCCGCTGAGTCTGCTGTCGGTGGGGGTGGTCCGCACCCCGGCCGACGACGACATCGGGTCCCGGCTGGTCGTCATCGAGGCGGAGATCGAGCGCTGGCTCGACGAGATCAGACCGGACGCGGTCGCCGTCGAGCGGGTCTTCGCCCAGCACAACGTCCGCACGGTCATGGGGACGGCCCAGGCGTCGGCCGTCGCGATCGTCTGCGCGGCCCGGCGGGGGCTGCCGGTCGCGCTGCACACGCCGAGCGAGGTCAAGGCCGCCATCACGGGCAACGGCAACGCCGACAAGAAGCAGGTCGGCACGATGGTCACCCGGCTGCTGCGGCTCGACGCCATGCCCAAGCCCGCGGACGCCGCCGACGCGCTCGCCCTGGCCATCTGCCACGTCTGGCGCGGCGGCGTGCAGCACCGCCTGGCCGACGCCCTGGCCAGGGCCCGTCACGGCGGTGCGGGCGCCACTGGCACTGGGGGCTCTGGGGCCTCTGGTAGGACTGGGACGCCCGGCGAAGTCGCGGCCGGGCGTACGGACCGGGGAGGGAGCACGCGGTGATCGCATCCGTGGCGGGGCAGGTGGCGGCGATCGGGGCCGACAGCGCCGTGGTCGAGGTGGGCGGCGTCGGGATGCTCGTCCACTGCACCCCGGGGACCCTGGCGGGGCTGCGGGTCGGCGAACCCGCCCGGTTGTCCACCTCGCTCGTCGTTCGCGAGGACTCGCTCACGTTGTACGGCTTCGCCTCCGACGACGAGCGCACGGTCTTCGAACTGCTCCAGACGGCCAGCGGGGTCGGGCCGCGCCTGGCCCTGGCCATGCTCGCGGTCCACGCGCCCAACGCCCTGCGCGTCGCGGTGGCGAGCGCCGACATCAAGGCCCTGACGATGGTGCCGGGCATCGGCCAGAAGGGCGCGCAGCGCATCGTGCTCGAACTCAAGGACAAGCTCGGCACTCCGGCCGGGGCCGTCGACGCCGCGCTGAACGGCTCGGCCGCCGCGCCGGCCTGGCGCGACCAGGTCCACTCCGGGCTGGTGGGGCTGGGCTACTCGTCCCGCGACGCCGACGAGGCGGTGGCGGCGGTGACCGCGGAGGCCGAGGCGGAGGTCGCGGCCGGCCGCGCCCCGCAGGTGGCCGTGCTGCTGAAGTCCGCCCTGCGCGCACTGAGCGTGCGGTGACCGTGTGACGGGCTGATGGTTCGATGAAATTTTCACCGGGAAGCGGACAGGTCCCGGCAGGCCGAGCGGATGGTGTCGAGTGAGCTTCGAGCGGGATCTCGTGTCGCCCGAACCCGAGGGCGACGAGCGGGCGATCGAGGCCGCGCTGCGTCCCCGGCGTCTGGAGGAGTTCATCGGGCAGGGCCGGGTGCGCGAGCAGCTCTCGCTGGTGCTGGAGAGCGCCCTGCGCCGCAACCGCCCGCCCGACCACGTCCTGATGAGCGGGGGTCCCGGGCTCGGCAAGACGACGCTGGCCATGATCATCGCTTCCGAGCTGGGCGCGCCGCTGCGGATGACCTCAGGTCCGGCGCTGGAGCGCGCGGGCGACCTCGCCGCGATCCTGTCCACGCTGACCGAGGGCGAGGTCCTGTTCATCGACGAGATCCACCGCATGGCCCGCCCGGCGGAGGAGATGCTCTACCTGGCCATGGAGGACTTCCGGGTCGACATCGTGGTCGGCAAGGGCCCCGGCGCCACCTCGATCCCTCTCGACATCGCCCCGTTCACGCTGGTCGGGGCCACCACGCGGGCGGGGCTGCTGCCCGCGCCGCTGCGCGACAGGTTCGGTTTCACCGCGCACATGGACTTCTACGAGGTGGCCGAGCTCGAGCAGGTGCTGCGGCGCTCCGCCCGGCTGCTGTCGGTGGAGCTGCCGGACGAGGGCGCCCATGAGATCGCCCGCCGGTCACGGGGGACGCCCCGGATCGCCAACCGCCTGCTGCGGCGGGTGCGCGACTTCGCCGAGGTACGCGCCGAAGGCGTGATCACCATGGATGTCGCGGCGGCGGCGCTCAACCTGTACGAGGTCGACGCCGAGGGGCTGGACCGGCTCGACCGGGCCGTGCTCGACGCGTTGCTGCGCAAGTTCGGCGGCGGCCCGGTGGGCCTGTCGACGCTCGCGGTGGCCGTGGGGGAGGAGCCGGAGACCGTCGAGGTCGTGGCCGAGCCCTTCCTGGTGCGTCAGGGGCTGCTGGCCCGCACTCCGCGGGGCCGAGTCGCCACCGCCGCGGCCTGGGCGCACCTCGGCCTGACTCCGCCCCCCGACGCCGTGGGCGCGGTCGCCGCGCCCACGCTCTTCGACGACAAGTGAGCGCCCCTCCGTCGGCGCCGGCACGGACGCGGCGGCTGGAAGCGGAAAGCGGGGCAAAGAGGTAACAGACCGATTGCGAAGCCCATGAAACGGGAACTTTCCTGCCCGCCAGGCCGTGGGTTCGTTGCCGGGCTTCTGCGGGCTCGCATACACTGCGTGGCTTGACTGGCCGTTCTTGCGACACGAGAAGCGTCGCGGTGGCCCGCGTGTGAAGCGCACAAGACCTCCGGCGCCAGGCCGGTTCATCACGTTACGGAAGGGTGGCCCCCGTGGGTAACAACCCGCTTGGGACGTTCCTGCCACTGATCTTGCTGGTAGTGGTTTTCTACTTCCTCCTGATCCGCCCGCAGCGCAAGCGGCAGCAGGAGCAGATCCGGATGCAGAACTCCCTCACCCCGGGCGTCCGGGTCATGACCACGACAGGCCTGTTCGCGACGGTCGTCGCCCTCGAGGACGACGACGTCGTGCTGGAGCTGGCCCCCGGCGTCGAGACCCGCTGGGTCAAGGCGGCGATCGGCCGGGTGCTCACTCCTGTTGACGAGGTGACGAGCGGGGAGACCGAGGGGACCGTGGCGGAAGGTTCCGACACGGGGAACGGTGACGACACGAGCACCAAGCAGTCCTGAGTAGGCTGATCACAACTTTTCGACGAAAGAACTGACCTCCAGTGGCCCCACCGACAAGTAGCCAGAGCAAGCCTGGACGCACACTCCTGCTGCTCCTTGCGCTCATCCTCGTCATGGGCGCGACGGTCGCCCTCCAGAAGGCGTTCGTCCCCAAATTCGGCCTCGACCTCGCGGGCGGCACCACGGTGACGCTCTCGCCGGTCACGGCGAACGGGAAGGCGCCGTCGCAGGAGAGCCTCGACCGAGCCGTGACGATCATCCGGCAGCGTGTCAACGGCACCGGCATCTCCGACGCCCAGGTCGCGAAGGCGAACGACAACATCGTGATCCAGATCCCGGGCGCGGGCCGGGACGAGGCGCTGCGACTGGTGTCGACCACCGCCGAACTGCGTATGCGGCAGGTGCTCGCGGTGGCCGCCGCCACGAACCAGCCGGCCGCGGTGCCCACGGCGGCCCCGACGCCGAGCTCGTCGGCGGCGGCGACGCCCGCGGCCACTGCGGGTGAGTCGACCCCTGCCAGGGAGAGCGCGCCTCCCAGCGGGAACGCCTCTCCGGCCGGCCGCGTCCTCTCGAAGGCGCTGACCGCGCCGTCCCCGGAGCCGACGAGCACCTCGACGAGGGCCACGACCCACCGCAGGGCCGGCGCCGGGGCCGCCCGGGCCAAGGCCTCGCCCTCGGCCACTCCGAGCCCATCGCCACCGGCCGCTTCGGAGGACGCCGGCGACCCACTGGCCGGTCAGGACACCAGCGGCATCGAGCCGGCGCTGCTGGACGAATTCCGTAAGATCGACTGCACCGCGAAGAACCGCGGTCAGGGCGCCATCGACGACCCGAACAAGCAGATCGTCGCCTGCAGCGACGACGGCACGGCCCGGTACATCCTGGACAAGGCCGCGGTGCAGGGCACCGAGATCAGCGGCGCGCAGGCGGGCACCGACCCCACCACCGGTGAGTGGATCATCCAGGTCGACTTCAAGTCGAAGGGCGCGTCGCTGTTCGCCGACATCACCCGGCGCATCACCAGCCTGCCCGCCCCGCGCAACCAGCTCGCCAACGTGCTGGACGGCGTCGTCATCGTCGCTCCGACGATCGAGGAGGCCATCCCCGGCGGCAGCGCCCGCATCTCCGGCAGCTTCACCCAGACGACCGCCACCGAACTGGCCGACCAGCTCAAGTACGGCGCGCTGCCGCTGAAGTTCCAGCAGAGCTCGGTCGTCTCGGTCTCCTCGACCCTCGGCCAGGACCAGCTCAGGGGCGGCCTCATCGCCGGCGCGCTCGGTCTGATCATCGTCGTGTTCTACCTGCTGCTCTACTACCGCGGCCTGGGGCTCATCGGCATGGCCAGCCTGGCCGTGGCCACCGTGTTCACGTACCTGACGGTGGACGTGCTGAGCCACAACGCCGGCTTCCGCCTCTCGCTGCCGCACATCATCGGTCTGGTGGTCTCGATCGGCATCACCGCGGACTCGTTCATCGTCTACTTCGAACGCATCCGTGACGAGATCAAGGAGGGCCACCGCACGCTCCGCTCGGCGGTGGAGGTGGCCTGGCGGCGCGCCCGGCGCACCATCCTGGTCGCCGACGCCGTCATGTTCATCGCCGCGGTGGTGCTCTACTTCCTCGCGGTCGGCGACGTGGCCGGCTTCGCGTTCGCGATGGGCCTGACGACGCTCATCGACATCGTGGTGGTGTTCCTGTTCACCAAGCCGCTGATGTCCCTCGTGGCGCGGTTGCGGTTCTTCTCGAAGGGCCACAAGCTGTCCGGACTCGACGCGGAGCGCATGGGCCGCACCAGCCCCGCCGAGCAGACCCTGCAGGAGGCGTGATGCCGGGCATGATCAGCCGCCTCTACCGCGGCGACATCAACATCGACTTCGTCGGCAAGCGCAAGGTCTGGTATGGCCTGTCGGTGTTCCTGCTGGCGGTCTCCATCCTGGGCCTGGCGCTGAACGGGCTGAACCTGGGCGTGGAGTTCCGCGGCGGCTCGGTCTTCGACTTCCCGCGCACGCCCGGCTCCAGCATCGAGCAGGTCCGTGAGACCGTCGCGGACACCGGAGTCCACCAGGTCATCGTGCAGCAGGCCGGCCCCAACTGGCGGGTCACCACCGAGAGCCTCAAGGGCGACGAGGTGACCAAGGTCCAGCAGACGGTGGCCCAGAAGTACGGCATCACGGAGGACGAGGTCAGCTCGCAGGTCATCGGCGCGACCTGGGGTGGCGAGGTCTCCCAGAAGGCCTGGATCGGCCTCGCGGTCTTCATGATCGCGATCATGCTGTACCTGTCGGTGGCCTTCGAGTGGCGGATGGCCCTCGCGGCGATCGTCGCCCTCGTCCACGACCTCGTGATCACCGCGGGCGTCTACGCCTGGTCGGGCTTCGAGGTCACCCCGGCGACCATGCTCGGCTTCCTCACGATCCTCGGCTACTCGCTGTACGACGCGGTCGTGGTCTTCGACATGATCAAGGAGGTCACCGGCAAGCTCGGCACGAGCGCGAGGATGACCTACACGCAGGCCGCCAACAACGCGCTCAGCCACACGCTGATCCGGTCGCTGAACACCTCGCTGGTGGCGATCCTGCCGGTGGCGGCGATCCTGTTCATCGGCACCACGCTGCTCGGCGCGGGCACGCTGAAGGACCTGTCGCTGGCTCTGTTCGTGGGTATGGTCGTCGGCACCTACTCGTCCCTGTGCGTGGCGACGCCGATCCTGGTCACGCTCAAGGAGCGGGAGCCCAAGTGGCAGGCGCTGGCCCAGCGGGTGCACGCCAAGGAGGCCGCCGCCGCCAAGGCCGCCCGTACGGCCAAGGAGCCCGTCTCCGCCGGCTCGCAGAACGTCACGGCTCAGGCGACGGACAAGCGCAAGAAGCGCTGATCGCGCTCGCCGCAGGCGCCCCCGGAACCTGTCAGGTTCCGGGGGCGTCTTCGTGTTCTCCGAGCCCGCCGGGGGCCCGCTAGGGTGAGCGTCGTGACTGACTGGACCGCTCTCATCAGGGATGTTCCCGACTACCCCAAGCCGGGCATCCTCTTCAAGGACATCACGCCGCTTCTGGCGGACCACGGCGCCTTCACCCGGGTCGTGGGCGAACTCGGGGACGGCCTGGAGTTCGACAAGGTGGTCGGCATCGAGGCCCGGGGCTTCATCCTGGCCGCGCCGGTGGCCTACCGCAGCGGCGCGGGGTTCGTACCAGTGCGCAAAAAGGGCAAATTGCCTGCCGACACGTTCGAGGCCTCCTATGATCTCGAGTACGGCTCCGCGACGATCGAGGTACACGCCGACGCGTTCGACCCCGGAGACCGGGTCCTGATCGTGGACGACGTCCTCGCCACGGGCGGCACGGCCCGGGCGGCCGTGGAGCTGGTCAGGAGGACGGGCGCGGAGGTCGTGGCCGTCTCCTTCCTGATGGAGCTGTCCTTCCTCTCCGGCCGCGACCGGCTGCCGGGCCTGGACGTCCGGACCCTGCTCACCGTCTGAGCGGAGCCGCCGCCCGGGGGGTACGTGGCCGAGAGTGCTGTGGCAGCACGGATACACTGTGGAATCTGGACTCGACGTGAGGAGTCTGTGTGCCCCGTGATGTGGTCGTGCCCGGCAGCGCGCGGGTCGATCGCGGAGTGATCTCCCGCGACGCCCCCGAGCCCGTCGCCGATGTGCCCCCTGACGCGGCGCGCGACCCGGCGGAGAGCCCGGAGGACAGGCCGGCTACGGCCACGCGACGAAGGCTCGCCCGGTTCGGGGGGCAGTGGGGTGCTATGAATCCGGTGTTGGAACCGCTCTTCAAGACGGTCCGTGCCACCCATCCCAAGGCCGACCTGCGGCTGATCGAGCGGGCGTACGACGTCGCGGCCTACCATCACCGCGACCAGAAGCGCAAGAGCGGCGACCCCTACATCACCCACCCGCTCGCGGTGGCGACGATCCTGGCGGAGCTGGGCACGGACGACGAGACGCTGTGCGCCGCCCTGCTGCACGACACCGTCGAGGACACCGCCTACAGCCTCGACGAGTTACGAGCCGACTTCGGCGACAACATCGCGTTGCTCGTCGACGGCGTGACCAAGCTCGACAAGGTGAAGTTCGGCGACGCGGCGCAGGCTGAGACCGTGCGCAAGATGGTCGTCGCGATGTCGCGCGACATCCGCGTGCTGGTGATCAAGCTGGCCGACCGGCTGCACAACATGCGGACCATGCGCTACATGCCCGAGCACAAGCGCCAGCAGAAGTCCCGGGAGACGCTGGAGATCTTCGCGCCGCTGGCCCACCGGCTCGGCATGAACACCATCAAGTGGGAGCTGGAGGACCTCGCGTTCGCCATGCTCTACCCGAAGCGGTACGACGAGATCGCCCGGATGGTGTCGGAGCGCGCGCCCCGCCGCGACCTGTTCCTGCACGAGGTCATCGAGAAGGTCTCCGCCGACCTGCGCGAGGCGAAGATCAAGGCGACCGTGCGCGGCCGGCCCAAGCACTACTACTCGATCTACCAGAAGATGATCGCCAAGGGCGTGGCCTTCGACGACATCTACGACCTGGTGGGCATCCGCGTCCTGGTCGACACGGTCCGCGACTGCTACGCGGCGCTCGGAACGATCCACGCCCAGTGGAAGCCGGTGCCGGGGCGGTTCAAGGACTACATCGCCATGCCCAAGTTCAACATGTACCAGTCGCTCCACACGACGGTCATGGGACCCGAGGGCAAGGCCATCGAGCTGCAGATCCGCACGCGGGCCATGCACAACCGCGCCGAGTACGGCGTGGCCGCCCACTGGAAGTACAAAGAGGAGATGACCGGGGCAGGGCCCGGCAAGGTCAAGCAGGTCAACGACATGGCCTGGCTCCGCCAGCTGCTGGACTGGCAGAAGGAGACCTCCGACCCCGGGGAGTTCCTGGAGTCGCTGCGCTTCGACCTGTCGGTGTCGGAGGTGTTCGTCTTCACCCCGCGCGGCCAGGTGATCGCCCTGCCCGAGGGCGCCACTCCGGTCGACTTCGCGTACGCCGTGCACACCGAGGTCGGTCACCGATGTATCGGCGCGCGGGTGAACGGCAGGCTGGTGCCGCTGGAGTCCCGCCTGGGCAACGGCGACACCGTCGAGATCTTCACGTCGAAGTCCCCGGACGCGGGCCCGTCGAGGGACTGGCTCAAGTTCGTGAAGAGCGGCCGGGCCCGCAACAAGATCCGCCAGTGGTTCACCAAGGAGCGCCGCGAGACCGCCATCGAGGCGGGCAAGGAGGCGATCGGGCGGGCCATGCGCAAGCAGGGCCTGCCGCTGCAGCGGCTGATGTCCGGTGAGGCGCTGCTGGCCCTGGCCAGGGACCTGCGTTACGCGGACGTGTCCGCGCTGTACGCGGCCGTCGGCGAGGGGCACATCACGGCCCAGGCGGTGGTGGACAAGCTCGTACAGGCCCTGGGCGGCGTCGAGGGGGCCGAGGAGGACATCGCCGAGGCCCAGGTCCCGACGCGGCTGAAAGGCCGTCTGAGGGCCAACTCGAACGCCGGTGTCATGGTCGCGGGCGATCCGGACGTGTGGGTCCGGCTGTCCCGTTGCTGCACTCCGGTGCCGGGAGACGAGATCGTGGGGTTCGTCACGCGGGGGCACGGCGTCTCGGTGCACCGCACCAACTGCCCCAACGTGGAGCAGCTCAGCGCCCACGCCGACCGGCTGGTGGAGGTCGCCTGGTCGCCAGGGGACGACTCGGTCTTCCTCGTCGCCATCCAGGTGGAGGCGCTCGACCGGCCCCGGCTGCTGTCGGACGTCACGCGGACCCTGTCCGACCAGCACGTGAACATCCTGTCGGCGTCGGTGACGACCAGCCGCGACCGGGTGGCCATCAGCAAGTTCACGTTCGAGATGGGCGACCCGAAGCACCTCGGCCACGTGCTCAAGGCGGTGCGCAACGTCGCGGGCGTCTACGACGTCTACCGCGTGACCAGCTGACCCCTCCACGGGCGTGATCGCGCGGTTTGCCGCAGCCACGGCGCGCGACGCGCACACTCCGTGATCTCGCACTGGACGTGGTCACAGCATGAACGAGCTGCGAACACACCGTGCGTGATCATGCGATCAACGGGCGCCTCGACCTCACCGCGTGATCACGAAGGCTGTCCGCCCAGGTCGGAGCGGGGTAGGGCCGAATTCCTGCACGATCACGGGCCGTGTCCGCCCGGCTCGGCCCCTCGGCGTGCGACAAACCGCACGATCACGCCGAGGGGGGAGCGGGAGGGAGGCGGTCAGGAGAACTCGGCGAGCGTGCGCTCGGCCTCCTGGAGCCAGGAGCGGCGGGCGGACAGGGCCTCCTCCGCCTCCTTGACGTCCTTGTCCCGTCCTGCCGCCTGGGCCTTGGCCAGCCGGGTCTCCAGCTGGCCGATGGACTTGAGGAGCTGGTTGACCGTGTCCTGGGCGCGGGCCCGGGCCTCGGGGTTGGAGCGCTTCCACTCGGCCTCCTCGGCCCTGCGGACCGCGTCGTCGACCTTGCGCAGCCCGCCCTCCAGGCGGTCGCGCTGGTCGCGCGGCACCGGGCCGGCGGCCTCCCAGCGCTCCAGGACGCCCCGCAGCGTCGAACGCGCGGAGCGGGCGTCGGTGACCGGCAGCAGCTTCTCGGCCTCGGCCAGCAGGGCCTCCTTCACCTCCGCGTTGGCGGCGAAGGAGGCGTCCCGCTCGGCGAAGACCGCCGAGCGGGCCTGGAAGAACTGGTCCTGGGCGCCCTTGAAGCGCGCCCACAGCTCGTCCTCGACCTCGCGGGAGGCGCGGCCCGCGGCCTTCCACTCGCGCATCAGCTCCCGGTAGGCCGCCGCGGTGGTGTTCCAGTCCGTGGAGCCCGCCAGCGCCTCCGCCTCGCCCACGATGCGCTCCTTGGTGCCGCGCACCGCGTCGCGCTGCTGGTCGAGCGAGGAGAAGTACGCCTTGCGCCGCTTGGCGAAGGCCGTACGCGCCGTGGACAGCCTCTTCCACAGCGTCGCCTCGGTGGCCCGGTCGACCCGCTCGGCGGCCTTCCACTCCTCGACGAGCTGCCGCAGCCGCTCGCCGCCGGACTTCCAGTGCGTCGTCTCCTCGGCGATGCGCTCGGCCTCGGCGACGATGCGCTCCTTCACCTCGCGCGCGTGCGCCCGGGCCTGGTCGCGCGCCGCCCGCAGCTCCTCGCGCCGCTTGCCGACCAGCTCGCTCAGCGCCGTCAGCCGGTCCTGCAGCGAGCCGAGGTCGCCGACCGCGTGCGCATCGGTCACCGACTCGCGCAGCTTGGCGATGCTCGCCTCGGCCTGGGCCGGCGCGAGGTCGGTGCCGCGCACCCGCTGCTCCAGGAGCTGCACCTGGCCCGCCAGCTCGTCGAACTTCCGGCGGTAGTAGGCCAGCGCCTCCTCCGGCTCGCCGGCCTGCCAGGACCCGACGGCCCGTTCTCCCTCAGCCGTACGCACGTAGACGGTGCCGTCCTCGTCTACCCGGCCCCACGGGTCGGTGCTCACCGTGTCCTCCCGCACTTGAATCAGCCTCCAGGGCTCGATGTGCCCTTGGTTGTATTACGTCAGCTCTTGCTGGTGATTGTCACGTCTTTGATGACCACAGGCTGCTTCGGGGCACCGGTGCCGTCCCCGCCGGCACTGGCGATGACGCCCTTCTTGGCGACCTTGTCCACGATTTCGAGTCCTTTGGTCACCGTACCGAAAGGCGTGTAGTCGGGCGTCAGCCCGGTGTCCCCGAACACGATGAAGAACTGGCTCCCGTTCGTGTTCGGGCCGCTGTTGGCCATCGCGAGCACGCCGCGCGTGTACTTCGCGCCCGCCAGGTTCTCGTTGACGAACCGGTAGCCCGGCCCGCCCTGGCCGTCGGTCGGGTTCTCGCCGTCGGCCTTGGCCAGCGGGTCGCCGCACTGCAGGATCGGGAAGTCCGTGCCCATCCGGTGGCACTTCGTGTCGTCGAAGTAGTCCTTGGAGGCCAGGAACCTGAACGAGTTGACCGTGCAGGGCGCCTTCTCGCTGTCCAGCCGCGCGACGATGTCGCCGAGGTTGGTCTTGATCGTCATCGTCGCCGGGGCGGTGCTCACCTTCTCCGGCGGCGTGCCGACGTTCTTGACCTGGCCGCTGCCCTCGTCGGCCACGTAGCCGCAGGTGCCCTTCGCCGGGTCGTACGGTTTGGGGTCGGCCACGGCGGGCTTGATGCTCGCCGACGGCTTCGCCGACGCCGTGGCGTCGTCGTCGCCGCGGCCGAGCAGAGTCGTGGCCGCCACGACGCCGCCGATCACCACCACCACGGCCGCGGTGGTGCCGATGATGGCGTTGCGCCGCGCCTTCTGCTCGTGTTCCGCGCGTGCCTGCAGTTGCCGCTGGTAGTGCTCCCGGGCCAGCTGCTTCTGCCGGTCCTTGCCGGTGACCACTTCGACCTCCCGACTCGTCCTGTTTCCCATGGTCGTACGCCCGGACGCGATCTCGCCGGCGCGTGCCCGCCACGCCCGGAGGTGCTCCGGGAATGGCGGCCCGTTCTATAGCATCCGGCTCGACTGCTCCAAGAATGACTATTGAGGTGGGCGAATCGTATCGGCTGACGGGTATTGGTTCGCAGCCTGCCGACCCGCACCGGTACCCTTCGGTTACATTCGCTCGCGCAATCCTTGATTGATCCGTAGAGACGCAGAGGCCGCTTCCGTGCTCGTCGCCGGGTTCCCCGCAGGGTCGTTCCAGACCAACTGTTATGTCGTCGCTCCCGCAGCAGGCGAGGAGTGCGTGGTCATCGACCCAGGTCAGGACGCCGTGGAGGATCTCGACGCGCTGCTGCGCGAGCACCGGCTGAAGCCGGTCGCGGTGCTGCTCACCCACGGCCACATCGACCACGTGTGGTCGGTGGCGCCGGTGTGCGGCGCCCGCGACGTGCCCGCGTGGATCCATCCCGAGGACCGCGACCTGCTGTCGGATCCGGCGAAGGGGTTCCCGCCGCAGGCGGGCCAGGTGTTCGGCGGGCTGAAACTTTCCGAGCCCGACGACGTGCGGGAGCTGGCCGACGGGGCCGTGCTGTCGCTGGCCGGGCTGGAGCTCACGGTCGAGCACAGGCCGGGCCATACCTGGGGGTCGGTGACGTTCCGGACGCCCTTCGAGGACTCCGAGGTCCTGTTCGCGGGCGACCTGCTGTTCGCCGGCTCCATCGGCCGTACCGACCTGCCCGGCGGCGACTACGCCGCCATCCTGCGCAGCCTCGCCAAGACGCTGACGCTGCCGGACGAGACCACCGTCCTGCCCGGCCACGGACCTCAGACGACCATCGGCCGCGAGCGCGCGACCAACCCCTTCCTCAGGGACGTCGCGCCGCACGCAGGCCCGACCAGGGGATTGTGATGACCTTTCAGGCGCCCAAGGGCACCTTCGACTGGATGCCCCCGCGTTCGGAGTGGGCTCTCGCCGTACGGGACGCCCTCGCCGCGCCGGCCCGCCGCGCCGGCTACGGCTACGTCGAGACGCCGGCCTTCGAGGACACGGCGCTGTTCGCCCGCGGCGTCGGCGAGTCGACCGACATCGTGACCAAGGAGATGTACACGTTCACCAGCCGGGGCGGGCAGTCGCTGACGCTGCGCCCCGAGGGCACCGCGAGCGTGATGCGGGCCGTGCTCGAACACGGCCTGTACGGCGGGCCGCTGCCGATCAAGCTCTGGTACTCGGGCAGCTACTTCCGCTACGAGCGGGCCCAGGCGGGCCGCTATCGCCACTTCTCCCAGGTGGGAGCGGAGGCCCTGGGGGCCGAGGACCCGGCGCTCGACGCCGAGCTCATCGTCCTCGCGATGGACGGCTACGCCTCGCTGGGCCTGCGCGGCGTCCGGCTGCTGCTGAACTCGCTCGGCTGCAAGGAATGCCGGCCGGCCTACCGCGCCGCGCTCCAGGACTTCCTGCGCGGCCTGGACCTCGACGAGGCCACCCGCACCCGGATCGAGATCAACCCGCTGCGCGTGCTCGACGACAAGCGCCCCGAGGTGCGCGCACAACTGGACGGCGCGCCGCTGGTCACCGACCACCTGTGCGGGGCCTGCAAGGCCTACCACGAGGAGGTCAGGGGCCTGCTGACGGCCGCCGGCGTGGCGTACGAGGACGACCCCCGGCTCGTGCGCGGCCTCGACTACTACACGCGCACGACCTTCGAGTTCCTGCACGACGGCCTGGGCGCCCAGTCGGCGGTCGGCGGGGGAGGGCGTTACGACGGGCTGAGCGAGCAGATCGGCGGCCCGGCGCTGCCCAGCGTGGGCTGGGCCCTCGGGGTGGACCGCACGGTGCTCGCGATGGAGGCCGAGGGCCTGCTCGCCGAGCGGCCCCGCGGCGTCGAGGTGTTCGCCGTACCGCTCGGCGAGGAGGCCAGGCGGCGGGTGTTCCCGCTCGTGAGCGAGCTGCGCCGGGCCGGCCTCGCCGTCGACATGGCATTCGGCGGCCGTGGCGTCAAGGGCGCGATGAAGGCCGCCGACCGCAGCGGCGCGCGGTACGCGCTCATCCTCGGCGACCGAGATATCGAGGCGGGAGCCGTGCAAGTGAAGGACCTGACCACAGCCGACCAGACCGCGGTTCCGCTCGCGGAGGTCGTCGAGTTCTTGAAGGGGAAACTCTCGTGATCCGCACCCACGAGGCAGGCACGCTCCGCAAGGAGCACGCGGGCCAGAAGGTGACGCTCGCCGGATGGGTGGCGCGCCGGCGCGACCACGGCGGCGTGGTCTTCATCGACCTGCGCGACGCCTCCGGCTCGGCCCAGGTGGTCTTCCGCGAGGAGGACCACGCCCACGACCTGCGCGCGGAATACTGCGTGAAGGTCACAGGCGAGGTACGCCAGCGCCCGGCCGGCAACGAGAACCCCGATCTGCCCACGGGCGAGATCGAGGTCGTCGCCTCCGAGGTGGAGGTGCTGAGCGAGTCGGCCCCGCTGCCGTTCCCGATCGAGGGCAGCTCGGGCGTGTCGGAGGAGGCGCGGCTGAAGTACCGCTACCTCGACATCCGCCGCCAGAAGATCGCCGAGGCCCTGCGTATCCGCTCGCAGGCGACCTACCTCGCCAACGAGGTCATGCGCGAGCGCGGGTTCGTCTACGTCGAGACCCCGAACCTGACCCGTTCGACGCCCGAGGGCGCCCGCGACTTCCTGGTGCCCGTACGGCTCCAGCCGGGCAGCTGGTACGCGCTGCCGCAGTCGCCGCAGCTGTTCAAGCAGCTGCTCATGGTCTCCGGCCTGGAGCGCTACTACCAGCTCGCCCGTTGCTTCCGCGACGAGGACCTGCGGGCCGACCGGCAGCCCGAGTTCACCCAGATCGACATCGAGATGTCGTTCGTGGACCAGGACGACGTCATCGAGCTGGGCGAGGCGCTCATCGGGCGGATCTGGAAGGAGACGATCGGCTACGAGCTGCCGGCGCCGCTGCCCCGGATGACGTACGCCGAGGCGATGGCGCGCTACGGCTCCGACAAGCCGGACCTGCGCTTCGGCGTCGAGCTGACCGACCTCACGGACTACTTCTCCGGCACCTCGTTCCGCGTCTTCCAGGCGCCGTACGTGGGCGCGGTCGTCATGCCGGGCGGCGCCTCGCAGACCCGCAAGGAGCTCGACGCCTGGCAGGAGTGGGCCAAGTCGCGCGGCGCGCGCGGCCTGGCGTACGTGCTGGTGCAGGAGGACGGCACGCTGGGCGGCCCGGTGGCCAAGAACCTGTCGGACAGCGAGCTGGGCGGCCTCGCCGGGGCGACCGGCGCCAAGCCCGGCGACGCGATCTTCTTCGCGGCCGGCGCGCGCGCTGCCTCCCGCGACCTGCTCGGCGCGGCCCGCCTGGAGATCGGCCGCCGCTGCGACCTGATCGACGAGTCGCAGTGGTCGTTCCTGTGGATCGTCGACGCCCCGATGTTCGAGGAGGACGGCGAGGGCGGCTGGACCCCGGTCCACCACCCGTTCACCTCTCCCAAGCCGGAGTGGGCCGACAACTTCCAGGACAACCCCGGCGAGGCCCTGGCGTACGCGTACGACATGGTCTGCAACGGCATGGAGATCGGCGGCGGCTCGATCCGTATCCACCGCGCGGAGATGCAGCAGCGCGTGTTCGACGTGCTCGGCATCTCCAAGGAGGAGGCCGAGAGCAAGTTCGGCTGGCTGCTGGAGGCGTTCAAGTACGGCCCGCCGCCGCACGGCGGCATCGCCTACGGCTGGGACCGCGTCTGCATGCTGCTGGCGGGCGGCGAGTCGATCCGGGACGTGATCGCGTTCCCGAAGACGGCGTCCGGCTTCGACCCGCTGAGCGGGGCGCCCACCCCGATCAGCCCGGACCAGCGCAAGGAGGCCGGCGTGGACGCCACGCCGAAGGCCGACAAGCCCGAGTCCGCGCAGTAGTAGAAGCGAGACGGCCCCCGCGACACCGGTCGCGGGGGCCGTCGTGCGTCCGGGGCCGCTCAGACGATGGCCACGTCCTTGATCACGACCTTCTTCTTGGGGGCGTTGGAGCCCTCGCCCCGCACGTCGGCGGTGGGGTCGCCGTTGAACGGGATGATCCCGCCTCTGGCGATCTTGTCGATCACGTTCATACCCTTGCTCACCACACCGATCATGGTGAACGCGCCGCCGGCGGCGGTCAGCTGGCTGTTCTCGTCGCTGAAGGAGATGAAGAACTGGCTGCCGTTGGAGTTGGCGTCCTCCGTGTTCTGCGCCAGTCCGACGGTGCCCCGGATGAGCGGCATGCCGCCGAGGTTCTCGTCGTCGAACAGGTAGCCGGGGCCGCCCGAGCCGTCCTCCTTGCGCTTGCCGTCGCCCGTGGCCAGGGGGTCGCCGCACTGCAGCATGCCCAGGCCGACGGTCTCCACGGTGGCGAGGCGGTGACAGACGGTGTTGTCGTAGAAGTTCTTACTCGCCAGGAACGCGAGCGAGTTCACCGCGCACGGCACGTCCTTGGTGGCCAGGTCGATGACGATCTCACCCTGGTTGGTCGTGATGATCATCTGCTTGGCCAGGATGACCCTCCTGGTCAGCTTGCCCGGCGGCGTGCCCACGGACTTCGTCGGGCTGCCCGAGTCGTCCTTACGGTACGTGCAGGAGATCTGACGCAGGTCGGTGGGCCTGGCCGTCGGCGCGTCCGGCGCGAGCGTGGTCTCGGTCACGGTGGGGCCGTCCGAGGGGGTCGCAGAAGAGCCGGCCGAGGCTGTGGCCTTGGCCTCGTTGGCCGTGCCGTCACTGCAGGCCACCAGGCCGCCCGCCAGCGCGAGGAGCCCGAGCCCGGCACCGAGGGTGCTCCCCAGGCGGCGACGTGCAGTGGTCGCGCGCCCGGCCGTGCTCACGCGCGAAGCCGGTTGCTTCTGCCGATCAGTGTCGGTCACCGCTATGCCTTCCCTTTTCCCATTTATTACGACTGGTGCGCCACTCTATCCGTGATCCCGTCGGCTTCGTGTAAAGCACGCGTCCCTTGGGTATCACCATGGTTTGCGCCGGCTGCGCTCATCTTGCTCTCAGATCTCCCTGGGAACCTCCTGACGATCGAATCCGTATACCGGGAGCGGCCCGCGATCCGCGCCCCCGGTAGCCGTGACAGGAGCGATGCACGATGTTCGACCAGGTCTTCGGACTCCCGGCCCATGCTCTGATCGTCCACGCGGCGGTGATCTTCGCGCCGCTGCTCGCGGCGCTGTCCATCGCGTACGCCGCGCTGCCCCGCCTGCGGCACAAGCTCGACTGGGCCCTGGTGGCGACCGCCGTGGTGGCGCTCGGCGCGGTGTTCGCGGCCGAGGAGAGCGGGGAGGCGCTGGAGCACCGGATGTTCCAGGGACGGCCCTCCGACGCGATCGAGGTCCACTCCGGGCTCGCCGAGGTCCTCGTTCCTGTGACCGCGCTCCTGACCGTCGCGTCCCTGGTGATGGTGTGGCTCACCCGGGCCCGCCGCGCTCCGCAGGGCGCCGGATCGCGGGCGGGCCTCCTGGTCGTGTCCGCCGCCGCCGTGATCCTCGCCGTGGTCGTCGGCTACTACGCCGTACGGACCGGGCACACGGGCGCGACGGCCGTGTGGGGCGGCTGACGGTAGTGTCGGCGACGTGGAGAGCCTGTTCGATTCGGCCGCGGAGGAGGCGCACCGGGGCCAGGAGCCGCTGGCCGTGCGCATGCGGCCGCGCTCGCTGGAGGAGGTGATCGGCCAGCGGCACCTGCTGGGACCCGGCACGCCGCTGCGCCGTCTGGTGGAGAGCGACGCCCCGATGTCGCTGTTCCTGTGGGGGCCCCCGGGCACCGGCAAGACCACGCTGGCGTACGTCGTGGCGGGCGCCACCAAGCGGAGGTTCGTCGAGATCTCGGCCGTCTCCGCCGGGGTCAAGGACGTGCGCGCCGCCATCGACCAGGCGCGCCGCGAGCTCGGCATGTCCGGCAGGCAGACCGTGCTCTTCGTGGACGAGGTCCACCGGTTCAACAAGGCGCAGCAGGACGCGCTGCTGCCCGCCGTGGAGAACCGCTGGGTCACCTTCATCGGCGCGACCACCGAGAACCCGTTCTTCTCGGTCATCTCCCCGCTGCTGTCCCGCTCGCTGCTGCTCACGCTCGAGCCGCTGACCGAAGACGACGTCCGCGCCGTCCTGGAGCGCGCGGTCGCCGACCCGCGCGGCCTCGGCGGGCGCGTCACGCTGCATCCCGACGCCCTCGACCAGCTCGTACGGCTGGCCGGCGGCGACGCGCGGCGCTCGCTGACCTACCTGGAGGCGGCCGCGATGCTGACCGACGGGGCCGCGGCCGAGGTCACGATCGAGGTCGTGGAGAAGGCCGTCGACAAGGCGGCCGTGCGCTACGACCGGCAGGGCGACCAGCACTACGACGTCGTCAGCGCGTTCATCAAGAGCATGCGGGGTTCGGACGCCGACGCGGCGCTGCACTACCTCGCCCGGATGGTGGAGGCGGGGGAGGACCCGCGGTTCATCGCCCGCCGGATCGTGATCTTCGCCAGTGAGGACGTGGGCATGGCCGACCCCACGTGCCTGCAGGTCGCGGTGGCCGCCGCGCAGGCCGTGGAGTTCATCGGCCTGCCCGAGGGCAGGATCAACCTCGCCCAGGCCGTCATCCACTGCGCGCTCGCGCCCAAGTCGAACGCGGTCGTGAAGGCGATCGGCGCGGCCTCCGACGACGTGCGGCGCGGCATGGTGGGGCGCGTCCCCGGCCACCTGCGCGACGCCCACTACCCGGGCGCGAAGAAGCTCGGCCACGGCAGGGGCTACCAGTACCCGCACGACTTCGAGCACGGCCTCGTCCGCCAGGACTACGCGCCGGAGGAGCTGCGGGAGCGCCGCTACTACGAGCCGACCACGCACGGCGCGGAGGCGCGGTTCGCCGAGCGCTGGGCGAAGATCCGGAGCTTCCTGCGCGGAGGCTGACCCCGCGGGCGTGGAATGCGGAGCGGCCGGTGTGTGGCGCGGAGCGCCCCCGTGTGCGTGGCGCGGAGCGCCCCCGTGTGTGTGGTGCGGAACGGCGGGCAGGTCGTTCGCGATAAGGTCTTGCCATTCCAGCTCCGTTGATCTAGGGAGATCGGCACATGCTTACCGCGGGAGAGCTGGCGGGCCTCGTGGTCGCCATTTTCTGGGTGATCCTGGTCTGCTTCATGGTCGTCGTGCTGGTCAGGCTGGCCAGACTGCTGACCGAGACCCGCAAGTCGGTGGCCGAGCTGAGCGACCGCATCGCCCCGCTCCTCGACGACATGAGCCAGACCGTCTCCGAGGCCAACCGGCGGCTGGTGGCGGCCGAGGAGATCACGGACAACATGCGCGACGTCAGCGGCAACATGGTGAGGATCACCGGGGTGGCGTCCACGCTGTTCGCCGGTCCGGTGCTCAAGATCTCCGCCTTCCGCGACGGCTTCCGCCTGGCGCTGGCCCGGCGCGGCGCCCGCAGGGTCCCGGCCCGCAGGGTCGCCCGCGGCGGCCCTCGAACCGGGGACAGGATCAGCGAGCGGCACGCGGCCGAGCGGGCCGCGGAGCGCCGGGCGATCGGAAGGGGACGCGGATGATCCGGCGGCTCTTCTACATGTCCCTGGGCGCGTTTGTGACGGTCTGGACGATGCGTAAGCTTCAGTCGTTGCGGCCCGACCACGTGGCCAGGCGCACCGCCGATCGCGCGGTGACCCTCGCCGACCAGCTCAGGGACTTCGCCGGCGAGGTGCGCCGCCTGTCGGCGAGCAGGGAAACCGAGTTGCGCGCCGAGTTCGGACTCGGCACGGTTGCTGGAACCACCACAGGCAAGAACAGAATCTACGACGTAAAGGACGGCCGCTGAAATGGAGTCGGCAGAGATCGCGCGCCGCTTCCTGCGCTTCTTCGAGGAGCGCGGGCACACAGTCGTGCCCTCGGCCAGCCTGGTCGCCGAGGACCCGACACTGCTTCTGGTGAACGCGGGGATGGTCCCGTTCAAGCCCTTCTTCCTGGCGCAGCAGACGCCGCCGTTCCGGCGGGCGACCAGCGCGCAGAAGGTCATGCGGACCCTCGACATCGACGAGGTCGGCAAGACCACCCGGCACGCCAGCTTCTTCCAGATGCTCGGCAACTTCTCCTTCGGCGACTACTTCAAGGAGCAGGCGATCCCGTTCGCCTGGGAGTTGCTGACGCGGCCCGAGTCCGACGGCGGCTTCGGCTTCCCGGAGGACCGCCTGTGGGCGACCGTCTACCTGGACGACGACGAGGCCCAGGACATCTGGCACCGCAAGGTGGGGCTGCCGCTCGACCGCATCCAGCGCCGTGACCTGGCCGACAACTACTGGCACATGGGCGTCCCCGGGCCGGGTGGCCCCTGCTCGGAGATCTACTACGACCGCGGCCCGGAGTACGGCCGCGAGGGCGGGCCGATCGCCGACGAGAACCGCTACCTCGAGGTGTGGAACCTCGTCTTCATGCAGTTCCAGCTCAGCAAGGTCCGCAGCAAGATCGACTTCGACGTGGCGGGCGAGCTGCCGGCCAAGAACATCGACACCGGCATGGGCCTGGAGCGCATGGCGGCCATCCTCCAGGGCGTCGACAACATCTACGAGATCGACACGACGTACAAGATCCTCGACACGGCGGCCGACCTCACCCGGTCCCGCTACGGGCGCGACAAGCGCGCCGACGTGTCGCTGCGGGTGATCGCCGACCACATGCGGGCGGGCGTCATGCTCGTCGGCGACGGCGTGCTCCCGTCCAACGAGGGCCGCGGTTACGTGCTGCGCCGCATGCTGCGCCGCGCGATCCGCAACCTCCGCCTGCTCGGCGCGGGCGAGGAGCGGCACATGCACGCGCTCACCGCCGTGACCATCGACGTGATGGGCCAGCAGTACCCCGAGCTCAGGGCCGACGCCGCCAACATCCACACGGTCATCGACGCCGAGGAGGCGTCGTTCCTCGGCACGCTCCGCACCGGAACGGCGATCTTCGACGTCGCGGTGGAGGAGAGCAAGCGCAAGGGCGCCTCGACGCTCAGCGGCGACCAGGCGTTCCAGCTCCACGACACCTACGGCTTCCCGATCGACCTCACCCTGGAGATGGCGGCCGAGCAGGGCCTCCAGGTGGACGAGGAGGGCTTCCGCCGGCTCATGAAGGAGCAGCGGGACCGCGCCAAGGCCGACGCCGCGGCGAAGAAGACCGGCAACGCCGACATCTCGGTGTTCACCGGCATCCTGGAGAAGGCCGGGAAGGTCGACTTCCTCGGCTACGACCACACCACCGCCGAGGGATCCGTCATCGGCCTGCTCGTCGACGGCGCGTCCGTCCCGGCGGCCGGCGCGGGGACCACGCTGGAGGTCGTGCTCGACCGCACCCCGTTCTACGCCGAGGGCGGCGGCCAGCTCTCCGACCAGGGCGTGATCCGCACCGGCGGTGCGGAGATCGACATCGTGGACGTCCAGTCGCCGGTGGCCGGCCTGGTCGTGCACCGCGGCAAGGTGCGCGTCGGCGAGGTGCGCGTCGGCGACCAGGCGCAGGCCGACATCGACCTGGAGCGGCGCCGGGCGATCTCCCGCAGCCACACCGCGACCCACCTGGTGCACCGCGGGTTCCGCAACGCGCTCGGCGAGTCGGCGGCCCAGGCGGGCTCGGAGAACTCCCCGGGCCGCTTCCGCTTCGACTTCACCGCGGCCGGGGCCGTCTCCCCGTCGATGCTGCGCGACGTCGAGGACGAGGTGAACGCCGTCCTGATCAACGACCTCAAGGTCAACGCCTTCTACACCAGCCAGGCGCAGGCCCGCGCGATGGGCGCGCTCGCGCTGTTCGGCGAGAAGTACGGCGACGAGGTGCGGGTGGTCGAGGTCGGCGACTACTCCCGAGAGCTGTGCGGCGGCACGCACGTGGCCAGCTCCGGCCAGCTCGGCCTGGTGAAGGTGCTGGGCGAGTCGTCCATCGGCGCGGGCGTGCGCCGCGTGGAGGCGCTCGTCGGCATCGACGCGTTCCGGTTCCTGGCCCGCGAGAGCGTGCTGGTCGCCCAGCTCAGCGAGCAGCTGAAGACCCGCCGCGAGGAGCTGCCCGAGCGCATCGAGGGCATCGTCACCCGGCTGCGGACGGCGGAGAAGGAGCTGGAGAAGCTGCGCTCGGCCCAGGTGCTCGCGGTGGCCGGCGAGCTCGCCGCGCAGGCCCGCGACGTCCAGGGCGTCTCCGTGGTGACCCACCGCGCGCCTGATGGCACCACCCCCGACGACCTGCGTAAACTCGCCCTCGATGTGCGCGGCAGGTTCCCTGGCGACCGCGCCGCGGTCGTCGTCGTCTCGGGCGTCCCCTCCGACCGGCCGGTCGTCGTCGCCGCGGTCAACGAGGCGGGACGCGAGCGCGGCCTGAAGGCGGGCCGGCTCGTCGGCGTAGCCGCCAAGGCACTCGGGGGTGGCGGTGGCGGCAAGGACGACGTGGCCCAGGGCGGCGGCACGCGGCCCGAGGCGATCGGCGACGCGCTTCGCGCGGTCGAGGAGGCCATCTCCTCCGTGGTGGCGTGAGCGGCCGATGAGGCACGGCGTCAGGATCGGGGTCGACGTCGGCTCCGTCCGCATCGGCGTGGCCCGCAGCGACCCGTCGGGTCTGCTGGCCACGCCGGTGGAGACCGTACGGCGTGGCCGGGGCGACCTGACGAGGATCGCGGAGATCGCCGCCGAGCACGAGGCGATCGAGATCGTGGTCGGCCTGCCCACGTCGTTGTCGGGTAGGGAGAGCCACGCCGCCGAGGCGGCACGGGCCTTCGCCACGCGGTTGGCCGCCCGGATGGCTCCGGTACCGATCCGGCTGGTGGACGAACGGCTCACCACGGTCAGCGCCCAGCAGGGCCTGCGTTCCAGCGGCGTGAAGGCCCGCAACCAGCGCGACGTGATCGACCAGGCGGCGGCCGTCGTGCTGCTGCAGGCCGCGCTCGACGGTGAGCGGGCCACCGGCAATCCCCCCGGCAGACCTCTCGAACCACCGCGGCCCGGCACCGGGCCCGGTGAGGAAGCGAGCGGCGGGACCGCACGGTGAGGCGGACCGCGGCCGTCGTGGCCGGGGCGCTCGCCCTGGTCGCGGCGGCGGTGGCGTACGGCGTGCACGAGGTCGTCGGGCAGCCCGACAAGGCCCCCGACTACTCCGGCGGCGGGTCGGGGACGGTCACGGTCGAGATCACGCCGGGCACGAGCGCCGGAGAGATCGGCAAGACGCTGGAGAGCGCCGGCGTGGTGGCCAGCGCCCAGTCGTTCATCGAGCAGGTGATCACGCGCTCCAAGGAGAGCAGCCTGCGCCCGGGCCGCTACGTCCTGCGGCGCCGTATGGCCGCCGCCGATGCCCTCGACCTGCTGCTCGCGCCCGCCAGCAAGGTCGTGCGCAAGGTCACCGTGCCCGAGGGGCTGCGCACGAGCGAGGTGCTCCGCACCCTCGCGGACGGGACCGGCATCCCGCTGAAGGACTTCACCGAGGCCGTCGCCGAGCCCGGGCGGCTGCGCCTGCCCGCGTACGCCGAGGGGACGGCCGAGGGGTTCCTGTTCCCCGCGACGTACGAGATCGAGCCGGGGATGACCGCCGTCGACCTGCTCGGGAAGATGGTGGCCCGGTTCCGCGTCGCCGCGCGGAAGGTGCGGCTGGAGGAGCTGGCGCCGCGCGTGCGGCTCACGCCCAAGCAGGCGGTGACGGTGGCGAGCATCGTCCAGGCCGAGGGCGGCGTCCCCGCCGACTACCCCAAGATCGCCAGAGTGGTGTACAACCGTCTCGCGCGCGGAGCGAAGCTGGAGATGGACAGCACGGTCAACTACGCGCTGGACCGCCACACGCTCAAAGTCAGCAACGAGGACACGCGGGTCGACTCGCCGTACAACACCTACGCGCGGACGGGCCTGCCGCCGGGACCCATCGGCAACCCGGGAGAGAGCGCGCTCGTCGCCGCCCTCCATCCTGCCGAAGGCACGTGGTACTGGTTCGTGACCACTGATCCTCGTCGTAAAATCACCAAATTCACTGACAAAGAGGCTGAGTTCAGGAAATATCGGGAGGAGCTGAACAGGTATCTCGGGACGAACTGATCGCCTCCCGGGGCATCCGCGCGGCGCCGTCCCGCGGGGTTCCGGAGCGCGCCCGGTGCGTCCGCACGGCCCCGCCGCCTCCGGGCGGGGCTCCATATATCGGGAACGCCCCCCGCGGAACCCCCTGTCCCGAACCCCCTCGGTTTGGCACACTCGCTTGACGGGAGGCCTCTCGTACCGAGAGATTGGCCAGCGCACTATGAATGATCTGGACATGGACTTCCTGCTCGGCGCCGAGGACGACGACGGTCCGCCCCGGCGCCGGCCCTCTGGCAGCCGCACCCAGCAGCGGCGCAGCCGCAGACGCCGCAAGAAACAGCGGCGCAAGGGCAGGGTCGCGACGCTGTTCGCCGTTGTGATCATCGTCGGCGTCCTCGGCGGCCTCGGCTACTTCGGATTCACCTGGGCGCGCAGCGTGATGATCCCCAAGGACTACACCGGGGAGGGGCGCGGGGAGGTCGTCGTCGAGATCGAGGAGGGCGCGAGCGCCACCGACGTCGCCCAGTTGCTGGAGGACGAGGGCGTAGTGGCCAGCGCGCGGGCGTTCATCAACGCCATCGGCGCCGCCGGGAAGAGCTCCTCGCTCCAGCCGGGCCAGTACGAGATGCGCAAGGGCATGTCCGCCGAGTCCGCCCTGGCCCTGCTCGACCCCAAGAACCGGATGCTCAACCGGCTGACCATCCGCGAGGGGCTGCGGCTGAGCAAGATCTACGAGGAGCTGTCCACCGCCACGGGCAAGCCGGTCGAGGACTTCAAGAAGGCCGCCCGCACCGACATCGGGCTCCCCGCGTACGCCAAGGGCCGCCTGGAGGGCTACGCGTTCCCGGCCACGTACGAGATCAGCAGCAAGCTCACCCCGGAGCAGATCCTCACCAAGATGGTCGACCGGTTCAACCAGACCGCGGACCGGGTCGACCTGGACGGCCAGGCGAAGCAGCTCGGCTTCACCGCCAGGCAGATCATCATCATCGCCAGCATCGTGCAGGCGGAGTCCGGCAGCGCCGAGGACATGCCGAAGGTCGCCCGGGTCATCTACAACCGGCTGGGCTCCAACCCCCAGATGAAGCTGGGCATGGACAGCACGGTCATGTACGGGCTCAACAAGTACGGCATCGCGGCCTCGCACGCCGACCTGGAGAGCACCTCGCGGTACAACACGTACAAGTACTTCGGCCTGCCGCCCGGCCCGATCGCCAACCCCGGCGACCACGCGATCGAGGCCGCGCTGCACCCGGCGGACGGCAACTGGCTGTACTTCGTGACGGTCGACCCCAAGCGGGGCATCACCAAGTTCACCGACAAGGAGTCGGAGTTCTGGAAGCTGCGCGACGAGTTCAACCGGAACAACAAATGACCGAGACCGGCGAGGGGACCGGCCGCCGGGCCGCCGTCCTCGGGTCCCCGATCGCCCACTCGCTGTCCCCGGTCCTGCACCGGGCGGCGTACGCGGAGATGGGCCTGGACGACTGGCGCTACGACGCGATCGAGTGCGCCGAGGACGGGCTGGCCGGCCTGATCGGCGGGCTCGGCCCGGAGTGGGCGGGACTGTCGCTCACGATGCCGCTCAAGCGTGCCGTGCTCCCCCTGCTGGACACCGTCTCCGACCTCGCGCTGGCTGTCGGCGGCGCCAACACGGTGGTCTTCCGTGAGGACGGCGCGCGGCACGGCGAGAACACCGACGTGTACGGCATCGTGCGGGCGCTCGCGGAGGCGGGCGTGCCCGCACCTGCCTCCGCGGTCGTCCTCGGCGGCGGCGCCACCGCGGCCTCGGCCGTCGCCGCCCTGCGGGAGACGGGGCTCGCGGAGGTCACGCTCGTCGTGCGCGACCCGGCCCGCGCGGGGGAGACCCTGCGGGTCGCCGAGCGCCTCGGCACGAGGGTGACCGTGCGCTCCTTCGACGACTTCGACCCCGCGGCCGATCTGGTCGTCTCCACGCTGCCGTCCGGCGCGGCCGACGCGCTGGCCGAGCGGGTCGCGGCCCGCCTGCCCGAGAAGGCGGCGCTGTTCGACGTCGTCTACGCGCCCTGGCCGACCGCGCTGGCCGCGGCCGTACGCGCGCGGGGATGTGCCGTGGTCGGGGGCTTCCCGATGCTGCTGCACCAGGCGGTGCGGCAGGTCGAGCTGATGACCGGGCGTGCGGACGTGCCGGTGGAGGCGATGCGCGCCGCCGGCGAGGCCGAGATCGCACGCCGGGCGGCCTCCTGAGCGGCGTCGCGCCGGGGCAGGAATACGTCGAGAGGCTGTCGGGTTTGTGGTAGCGTAGGAACTCGATCGGTCCGGCATGAGCTGGACGCGCAAGCGGAGGTCCACCTCCCACCTGCTCCGCCGAAAGGCGGACGGGTTCAGGATCACACCGGAGTTTTCGGCAGGAGAGCTCAGTGACCCCGCATGCGTGACGTGCGGGGTTTTTGTTTTGCCCCGCACGGTCGAGACAAGCGGAAGTCTTTTGGAGGTCCCATCAGCACCGAGCCCCGCATCAACGACCGTATTCGTGTGCCCGAGGTGCGCCTCGTCGGCCCGAACGGCGAACAGGTCGGCATCGTCTCCATCGGCGACGCGCTGAAGCTGGCCCAGGAGAGCGATCTCGACCTGGTGGAGGTCGCGGCCACGGCCCGCCCGCCCGTCTGCAAGCTCATGGACTACGGCAAGTTCAAGTACGAGTCGGCCATGAAGGCGCGTGAGGCCCGCCGTAACCAGGCGCACACGATCATCAAGGAGATCAAGCTCCGGCCGAAGATCGACCCGCACGACTACGAGACCAAGAAGGGTCACGTCGTGCGCTTCCTGAAGGCGGGAGACAAGGTCAAGGTCACGATCATGTTCCGGGGCCGCGAGCAGTCCCGGCCAGAGCTGGGCTTCCGGCTCCTGCAACGCCTCGCTGAGGACGTCACCGACCTGGGGTTCGTCGAGTCGCAGCCGAAGCAGGACGGTCGCAACATGATCATGGTGATCGGGCCGCACAAGAAGAAGGCCGAGGCGAAGGCCGAGAAGGCCGCCGCCAAGGCCCGCGGCACCGGCCAGCCGGAGGCGGAGCCCGCCGAGGAGCAGGCCGCGCAGCCGCAGTGACACCCGCCTGAACCACCAGGCGGGGCGCCGCAGACGTACACGGAAACCGAGACCGGGGCGGTCTCGCGGAGTAAGGCAGGCCGCCGGCCCGGGTCACCGGCCCGGGCCGTCGGCACGGACGAAAGAGGAGAGACGGCTGACATGCCGAAGATGAAGACGCACAGCGGTGCGAAGAAGCGGTTCCGGCTCACCGGATCCGGCAAGGTTGTCCGCCGCCGCGCCAACCGGCAGCACCTGTTCGAGCACAAGCCGTCCACTCGCACGCGCCGTCTCGAGGGAGTCGTCGTCATGTCCGACGCCGACACCAAGAAGATCAAGAAGCTGCTCGCGAAGTAACGACCCGGGGAGATAGAACAACATGGCACGCGTGAAGCGGGCGCTCAACGCCAAGAAGAAGCGCCGGGTCGTCCTCGAGCGGGCGAGCGGTTACCGGGGGCAGCGGTCGCGCCTCTACCGCAAGGCCAAGGAGCAGATGCTCCACTCGATGACCTATGCGTACCGGGACCGCAAGGACAAGAAGGGTACGTTCCGCCGGCTGTGGATCCAGCGGATCAACGCCGCGGCCCGGGCCAACGGCATCACCTACAACCGGTTCATCCAGGGCCTGCGCCTGGCCGGCATCGAGGTGGACCGCAAGATCCTCGCGGACCTCGCGGTGAACGACGCCCAGACCTTCGCCACGCTGGTCGAGTCCGCCAAGAAGGCGCTCCCGTCCGACGTGAACGCGCCGGTCGCCTGACACCTGCTTCGACGAGGGCCCGCCGCCTGCGGCGGGCCCTCGTCCACGTCGAGGGGGGAATGAGCGGGCATGGCGGAGCTCACCAACATCAAGTCGCCGCGCGTCAAGGCGGCCCGCAGGCTGACCAAGCGCGCGTTCCGGGATCGTGACCGGGCGTTCCTCGCCGAGGGGCCGCAGGCCGTCCGCGAGGCTCTCGCGATCAAGGACGTCACGGTCGAACTGTTCGTGACGGTCGAGGCGGAGACGCGGCACGCCGACATCGTGGCCGACGCCGTGGCGGCGGGCGTCCCCGTCCACCGTGCGAGCGGCGAGGTCATGTCGGAGCTGACCCAGACCGTCACCCCGCAGGGCCTGCTGGCCGTGTGCCGCTTCGTGCACGTCCCGCTGGCCGAGGCGGTGCCGCGGGGGACGCGGCTGGTGGCGATCCTCGCCCACGTGCGCGATCCCGGCAACGCCGGCACGGTCCTGCGCACGGCCGACGCCGCGGGCGCCGACTCGGTGGTGTTCACCGACGCGTCGGTGGATCCGTACAACGGCAAGTGCGTGCGGGCCAGCGCGGGAAGCCTGTTCCACCTGCCGGTCGTGACCGGCACTCCCGTCGCGGACGCCGTACGGCACGCCAGGGAGGCGGGGCTGCGCGTGCTCGCGGCCGACGGCGCGGGCACCCGGACGCTCGACGAGGTCGCCCTCGACGCGCCCACCGCCTGGCTGTTCGGCAACGAGGCGTGGGGGCTGCCGCCCGAGCTCCTCGCGCTGGCCGACGAGGTCGTCCGCGTCCCGATCTACGGACGGGCGGAAAGCCTGAATCTCGCCACCGCCGCGGCGGTCTGCCTGTACGCCTCCGCACGCGTTCAGCGGCAGACCTTACATTCCGTGGAAGATCCCACTACCCCCGCGCCCTGAGGCTGCTGCCGGGTCCGGGAAACCCGCTATTGTCGGCGAAGGAGTCGCGCAGAACCCGGCGGCGCGCGCAGTTCCGGAGCTCGAGGAGGCGGTCTCGTGCGAGGTGACGACACCCCCGGCGGCGCCCTTGAGGGGGACCCCGGAGGGCGGGCGCACATCGACGCCGACGACCTTCCAGACGGCCTCGTCGCCACCGACGCCGACGGCGTCATCCTCGTGGTCAACCGGGCCGCCGAGTGGCTCACCGGCGTGACCCGCGAGGCGGCCGTGGGCAGGCTCATCGGCGACGTGCTGCCGCTGCGCGACCAGGACGGCCGTGACTGGTGGAAGTGGCTCGACCCGCAGGGCGGGCTGTCCACGCGCAGCCGCCAGCCGGAACGGCCGCTGCACCTGCCCGGCCGCCAGGAGATGCTCGTCGCCGCGCGCTTCGTCCGCACCCCGCGGCGCGGCGGGCGGGTGGAACGCGTGGTCATCACGCTGCGCGACGCCTCGGCGCGCGCCCGGATCGAGCGCAGCCGCGCCGATCTCGTCTCGACCGTGGCCCACGAGCTGCGCTCACCGCTGACCAGCGTCAAGGGGTTCACCGCGACGCTGCTCGCCAAGTGGGACCGCTTCACCGACGCTCAGAAGCGCGTGATGCTGGAGACCGTCAACGCGGACGCCGACCGGGTGACGCGGCTTATCACCGAGCTGCTCGACGTCTCGCGCATCGAGTCGGGCAGGGTGGAGATCCACCGCCAGATCGTGGACGTGCCGGCCCGGGCCCGCAGGATCGTCGCGGGCCGGGTGGCGGCGGGGGAGCCGGAGGACCGCTTCCGGCTGGAGGTTCTCGGCGAGCTGCCCGAGATGTGGCTCGACCAGGACAAGATTGACCAGGTTCTCGCGAACCTGGTGGAAAACGCGGTGCGTCACGGACGCGGTACGGTGACCATAGTGGTGGAGCCGGTCGAATGGGGAGTGGCGGTGTCGGTGCGGGACCAGGGTGAGGGCGTGGCGCCCGAGCTGGTCGGCCGTGTGTTCCGCCAGTTCTGGCGGGGCAACGGCCGTCGCCGCGGGGGGACCGGTCTCGGCCTGTTCATCGTCAAGGGCCTCATCGAGGCTCACGGCGGCACGATCAGCGTGCAGCGCGCGCCCGGCGGCGGCGCGGAGTTCCGATTTACGTTGCCCACCGGCACCCCTGACTTCGCCTGAGCCTTTTCCACAGGCTCCCCGCGCGGAGGACGGCCCGGTGGGCTGATCGGACTAGACTCGTTGCCGCTGAGCGCAGGGCGCTCGCAGGCCCCTGGATACGGAGCTCTCTCTTGTCGAACACCTATGACCCGGTCGAGGTGACGCCGCTGCACGCCGACGAGGTCGCGCGGGCGCAGGCCGACGCTCTCGCCGCCATCGCCGCGGCGCGCGACCTCGACGATCTGAAGCAGGCCAGGCTCGCGCACGCGGGCGACCGCTCGCCGATCGCGCTGGCCAACCGTGAGATCGGCGCACTGCCGCCCGCCGCGCGCGCCGAGGCGGGCAAGCGGATCGGCACCGCGCGCAAGGCCGTCGGCGAGGCGCTCGCCGCCCGCCAGGCCGAGCTGGAGGCCGAGCGGGACGCGCGGGTCCTCATCGAGGAGACCGTCGACGTCACGCTGCCCTGGGACCGCGCGCCGCGCGGTGCCCGGCACCCGTTGACCACCCTTCAGGAGCGCATCGCCGACGCCTTCGTCGCGATGGGCTACGAGGTGGCCGAGGGGCCCGAGCTCGAAGGCGAGTGGTTCAACTTCGACGCGCTGAACATCGCCACCGACCACCCGGCCAGGTCCGATCACGACACCTTCTTCGTGGAGAGCGTCGAGTCGGGGAAGGTGCTGCGCACCCAGACGTCGCCGGTGCAGATCAGGGCCCTGCTGTCGCGCCCGCTGCCCGTGTACGTCGTGTCGCCGGGCAAGACCTTCCGCACCGACGAACTCGACGCCACGCACACACCGGTCTTCCACCAGGTCGAGGGCCTGGCGGTGGACAAGGGGCTGACGATGGCCCACCTGAAGGGCACGCTCGACCGGTTCGCCGAGGTGATGTTCGGTGCCGGGATCACCACCCGCTTCCGGCCGCACTACTTCCCCTTCACCGAGCCGTCCGCCGAGCTCGACCTGCGCTGCTTCGTCTGCCGCGGCTCCTCGGCGGTGCCCGGCAACCCGCCCTGCCGCACCTGCAAGTCGGAGGGCTGGATCGAGTGGGGCGGCTGCGGCATGGTCAACCCGCGCGTGCTGATCGCCTGCGGCGTCGACCCCGCCGTCTACTCGGGATTCGCCTTCGGCATGGGCGTGGAGCGGACGCTGATGTTCCGCCACAACGCCGAGGACATGCGTGACATGGTCGAGGGCGACATCCGGTTCACCCTGCCGTTCGGGATGGAGGTCTGATGAAGGTCCCGCTTTCATGGCTGCGGGAGTACGTCGATCTCCCCGCGGTCACCGCCCAGGAGGTGGCCGACCGGCTCACCGCCGCCGGCCTCAAGCTGGAGGCCATCCACTCGCACGGCCACGAGCTCAAGAACGTCGTGGTCGGCCGGGTCCTCGAGATCGAGGAGCTGACCGGGTTCAAGAAGCCGATCCGGCACTGCAAGGTCGAGGTGGGGGAGGCGACGCCGCGCGAGATCGTGTGCGGCGCGACGAACTTCTCCGAGGGCGCGGTGGTTCCGGTCGCGCTGCCCGGCGCGGTGCTCCCCGGCGGCTTCGAGATCGGCTCCCGCAAGACCTACGGGCGTCTGTCCGACGGCATGATCTGCTCGGAGGCCGAGCTCGGCATCGCCGAGTCCTCCCCGGGCATCCTGCTGCTGCCGCAGGACACCCCGATCGGCGCGGACGTGGTCGAGCTGCTCGGCCTGCGTGACGACGTGCTCGAACTCGAGGTCGCCACCGACCGCGGATACGCCCTGTCGATCCGCGGCGTCGCGCGTGAGGCGGCCGTCGCGTTCGGTGTCCCGTTCCGCGACCCCGCCACGGTCCCGGCGCCGGCGGACGGCGGCGAGTCCTGGCCGGCGGCGATCGCCGACCCGACCGCCTGCGACCGGTTCGTGCTGCGCTCGGTCACCGGGTTCGACCCGGCCGCCGAGTCCCCGCTGTGGATGCGGGTGCGGCTGGCCCGCGCCGGCATGCGCTCGGTCTCGCTGGCCGTCGACGTCACCAACTACGTGATGCTGGAGCTCGGCCAGCCGCTGCACGCCTTCGACCGGTCGCGCCTGTCCGGCCCGATCGTCGTACGGCGAGCCCGGCCGGGCGAGAAGCTCGAGACGCTCGACCACGTGGTGCGCACGCTCCACGAGGAGGACATCCTCATCACCGACGACTCGGGCCCGATCTCGATGGCGGGCACGATGGGCGGCCTGCACACGGAGATCTCCGGCACCTCCACCGACATCGTCATCGAGGCGGCGCACTTCTCCGCCACCGGCATCGCCCGCGAGTCGCGGCGGCACAACCTGGTCAGCGAGGCGTCCAAGCGGTTCGAGCGCGGCGTCGACCGGGAGCTGCCGCTGGCCGCGTCGTGGCGGGCCGTCCAGCTCCTGGCCGAGCTGGGCGGGGCCGTCGCCGACCCGGGAGTGACCCACGCCCAGGCGGAGGTGTCCCCGGTGCGGATCACCATCCCGGCCGACCACCCCAGCCGCGTGGCGGGCGTGACGTACGAGCGGGAGACCGTGATCCGCAGGCTGGAGCAGATCGGCTGCACGGTGACCGAGGGCGCCGCGCCCGCGGCCGCCGCCGGGACCGGCGTCGCGGCCACCGGCGTGCTCGCCTCCGGCGACCTCGCCGGCCGGCTTGCCGTCAACGGCGACGACCTGATCACCGTCACGCCGCCGACGTGGCGCCCCGACCTGACCGACCCGAACGACCTCGCGGAGGAGGTCATCCGGCTGGAGGGGTACGACCGCATCCCGTCGGTCCTGCCGCCCGCTCCCGCCGGCGGCGGGCTGACGGAGGAGCAGCGGCTGCGCCGCCGGGTGGGCCGGGCCCTGGCCCACGCGGGATACGTGGAGGTGCTCGCCTACCCGTTCATGGGACCGCGCGACCTCGACAACCTGCTGCTGGCCGAGCAGGACCCCCGCAGGCGGGCGACCCGGCTGGTCAACCCGCTCAGCGAGGACGAGCCGTACATGCGGACCACGCTGCTGCCCGGGCTGCTGAAGACCCTGGTGCGCAACGTTGGCCGCGGCTTCGCTGACGTGGCGCTGTTCGAGTCCGGCCTGGTCTACCGGCCCGAGCCGGACGCCCCCGCCACGGCTCCGGTCCTCGCGGTCGACCGCAGGCCCGCGGAGGAGGAGCTCGCGGCGATCGAGACGGCGCTGCCGAGGCAGCCGCTCAGGGTGGCCGTGGTGCTCGCGGGAGAGTTCGAGCGCTCCGGCTGGTGGGGCCAGGGGCGGCAGGCGTCCTGGGCGGACGCCGTCGAGGCGGCCCGCACGGTCGCACGTGCGGCGGGCGTGGAGCTCGGCGTCCGGGCCGACCAGCACGAGCCGTGGCACCCCGGGCGGTGCGCCGCGCTGACCGTGACCGACGTGGAGACCGGTGAGCAGGTCCTGGCCGGTCACGCCGGCGAGCTGCACCCCCGGGTCGTCGAGGCCTACGGGCTGCCGCCGCGCACCTGCGCGATGGAGCTGGAGCTGTCGCTGCTGGTCCCCGCAGGGCCGGTGGAGACGCCCGCGGTCTCGGCCTATCCGGTGGCGACGCAGGACGTCGCCCTGACCGTCTCCGCCTCGGTCCCGGTCGCCGAGGTCGAGGCCGCCCTCCGGGAGGGCGCGGGCGAGCTGCTCGAGTCGATCAGGCTGTTCGACGTCTACACGGGCCCGCAGGTGGGCGAGGGGAACAAGTCCCTGGCCTACACGCTGCGGTTCCGGGCCCCCGACCGCACGCTCACGGTCGAGGAGACCACGGCGGCGCGGGACGCCGCCGTCGCCGTCGCGGCGCAGCACACCGGAGCCCAGCTCCGCGGCGCCTGAGCACGATCATCGGCGGGTGCCGGCCCGGTGTGCGCAAGCACCGGGCCGGCACCCGCCGCCACGTCGCCCTCGGTGCCGGGGAGAACGCGGTGCCAGGGAGAACGCGGCGCCGGGCAGTCGGGCGCGGACGCCGGGGGAGCGATCGATTTCCGGAGGAGCGGTGCGTCACCTGCTGGTGTTCCCCGAGCGGGACAGCGCGGAGGAGTCCGCCGAGGCCGTGGCCGAGCTGTTCCCGGCACTGGGCGTTCCCACCGTCGTCCGTGAGCTGCTCGCCGGCGAGGACGACGCCGAGGACGCCCAGTGGGTGGTCGTGGTGGACGACCCGGACGGCGCACTCGGCCCGGCCGGCCTCGCCCGGCTCGACGCCCTCGCCGAGGAGGGCGAGGGCTGGCGCGAGCCGGGCTGACCGTCCTATCTTCCGTACACCTCGAAGGAGTACAGCGAGTAGCCGTAGCCGATGCCCCGCTTGACCCCCTGCATCCGCACGTGGCGCGCGCTGCCCGGCGCGAACGTGACGGTGTCCACGCCGCCGTCGCCCGAGGTCGTCTGCGCGACGGTGGTCCACGTCGCGCCGTCCGCCGAGGTCTGGATCCGGTACGACGAGGCGTACGCCGCCTCCCAGCGCAGGATCACCCGGCTCACGGTCTTCGCCGAGCCGAGATCGACCTGGATGTACTGGTTGTCGCTCCACGCGCTGGCCCATCGGCTCGCGGGGTCTCCGTCGACGGCCTTGGCGGGGCTGTAGGAGCCCTGCGTGCTCGACGCGCTCGCCGTACGGCCCAGGGCGAGGTCGGTCACGTCGTCGCCGCGGTGCGCGGGGAACGAGACCACCTGCTGGTAGGTCGGCCGGTTCTGCCACGAGATCAGCGAGTGTTTGACGCCGCCGAGCGGTGACTGCCGGACGGCGTCGGCGCACCACTGGTCGCCCGCGGAGCAGGAGTCGTCACCCGGGTAGGTCGTCGCCGCCGGTTCCGCCAGCGCGGCCGCCAGGCTGTCCAGCAGGACCGTACGGCAGGCCGCCACGGTGGCCCCGCAGTACTTCGCCGGGAGCGGAGCGGCCACCGGGTCGCCCAGCACGGCCCGGATGTCCTTGTCCACGTAGCCCCACCAGCCGTACTGGAACGACGAGCCCTTGTGGGGCTGCGTCTCGTTGGCCGAGCCGGGCAGCGAGGAGACGTCGCCCTGCTGGTGCCCGGAGGGCGACTCGTTGACCTGCAGCGCGTTGACAAGCGCCTGGTAGAGCCCGTCGCCCAGTCCGGGCCGGAACTGTGCCCGGACCAGCTTCGGCCACCACGCGTCGAAGATCCGGATGGCGTCGGCGTGGGCGTACGTCTTGCTGCCCTTCGAGGTCTCCTGCCGCGTGGCGCCCGCGGCGGCCCAGGCGGACAGCTTGGCGACGGCCGAGGCCAGAGCGGGATCGGAGACGGAGGCGCTGTTCACGACGCGCAGCAGCTTGGGCAGCACCTTCCACCCACGCAGGTCGGTGGTCGCGGCCGACGCCATGATCTTCACGACGCCGGCGCGGTCGAGGGTGCCCGAGGACAGGGCCGCTCTCACCGGGGCGTCGAGCAGGTCGCCCCGGTGGACCGCGCCGAAGCTGAAGTTGCCGTCCGACGCGCCGAAGTCCTTGGCCTGCTTGTTGTTCCAGCTCACGAAGTAGTCCTGGTTGACCGCCTGCGGATGCGCCGAGGGCGGGACGTAGGACGCCGTGTTGGCCGCCGGGTCGAAGCCGCTCCACTCGTGCGCGGCGTCACCCGCCATGGGCAGGTTCGGGTCGGACACCGCCGACCGTACGGGGACGTTGCCGGACATGAAGTACGCCGCGTCGGCGGAGTTCACGTAGAACCAGTTGAACGCGAAGCCGATGGTGGAGGCCGAGTCGCGGAACGCGGCCGCCGACCCCATCTCGGCCGGGTCGTTGAACATCTGGAACCCGATCGCGGAGTCCGCCTCGTGCTGGTAGGTGGAGCGCAGCGTGGTGAACGCCGTCGGCACGCCGCCGACCGTGCCCCGCCAGGTCACCAGGCCATACTTGGTGCGCTTGACGACCAGGTCGTACGACCCGGCGGCGGTGGAGTCGGCCGTGTTGGGCTTCCAGGAGTTGGTCTTCTTCAGCGTCTCCATCGCGGTGCAGGCGCCGTGGTAGAGGTAGTGGTCCGACGAGACCGTGGGCGTGCCGCCGTTCGGATCGCACAACGTCACCGCGTACGTGTCGGTGATGTCCTCGGCGGCGGAGGTGGCGCTCCAGGCGTAGTCGGTTCCGCGTCCGAGCAGCACGTAGAGGTTGAGCCCGGCGAAGGCCGCGCCGCGTGCCCGGATGCCGGGGCCGGACAGCTCCTCCAGCATGAGCAGTTGCGGCGCGAAGTAGCCGGTCTGCGGGCCGAACACGGCGATCGGGTGACCGCCGGTCGCCTTGGCGGCCGAGACCACGATGGCGTTGGACATGCCGGGTTTGGAGTTGTCGACCGTGAGCCCGGTCAGCGCGCTTTCGACCTGTGTGGTCGCGGAGGTGGCGGTGCCGGTCTCGTTGGCCGTGATGTCGACCGGCGCGGTCGTGCCGGCGTCGGGCAGCACCACTCCGGTCGCGCCGGCCGGGGCCGCCCCGAAGGGGAAGCTCTGCCCGTCGTGCAGGGTCAGTACGGTCTCCGGGTCGTTCTGGGCGCGCAAGGCCGTCCAGACCCTGTCCCCCTCGGCGGCCCCGTACTTCGCCCGCGCGGCCACGCGTACGAGGGCGGACTGCATCTCGGCGCCGCCGCCACCGCCGAACAGGCCGCCGATCACGCCGGAGATCGCGATCAGGTCGGTCATCCGGAAGTCCTCCGGGCCGCCCTTGTTCGTGATCGCGTCGAGGTGGCCGGTCAGCACGTACTCACCCGGGCAGTCGCGGTCGGCCATGCAGCGGTCGATGTACGCGTTGATGCCGGCGACGTAGTTCTGCACGTCCGCGTACAGCTGGGCCCCCCGGGGGCCGGCGGTCCGCAACCGGTCGATCTGCGCCTGGAGATCGGTCTCCGTGTAGGGGGAGTTGCGCCAGACGCTCTGCTCCAGCTCCCTGTTGCCGGCCGCACCGCCGGCGAACGGCGTCAGCTCGCCCCGGCCGACGTGGCGCATGAGGTCCATCAGCCACAGGCGGTCCTGCGCGCCGGCGTATCCGGCGCCGAACATGGTGCCCTCTCGGGTGGTGCCGGTGATGTGCGGGACGCCGGTCGACTTGTCGCGGACGATGGTGACGTCCGAACGAGGGCGCACGGTGCTGTCGACCTGGTTCGCCGGCACGCCGAAGCCGCTGTCGTTGAAGAACGCGGAGATCTGCTCGTCGGTGAGGCCGGTGTAGCCGGAGACGAGGTCGGCGTACCTGCCGAGCTGGTCCTTGCTGTGGGCGGGGTAGGTGCCGAGGGCCTGGTTGCCCAGGATGTCGACGAGCGTGGCGTTGCCGTTCTGGCCGGGCGGCAGGATGTCCGCGCACTGGCCCAGGCAGTAGTCGTCGGGCGGGTAGTAGGGGGCGGCGGCGGCCGGTGCCGCGGGCAGGCCGACGGCGACCAGGGCCAGCGCGGCGGCAGCGGTGATCGCCCGTCGAAGGCGCGCGTGCATGGGGGATCTTCCCTTCGCGGTGTCGGGGGGTGAAGGGACCGTGGTGGTGCTGTTCACGCGCGTGAATGTGAGCCAGGCTCAACTCCGGACGATACGCGCGGGTAACCGGACGGGCAATGCCCACTTCGTGGTCATCGTGCGCCCGCCTCATCCGCGGCCGGTGTGCCGGGTGCCGTGAGGCCGGGGAAGGTGGCCGCTCCCCGCGTGTGCCGCGTGCCATTTCGGCCGTGTCTTCTAGACGAAGTCTAGAGAAAAGGCGCATTTCCTATATGGCCCAGATCACGTCATTTCCGGGTGGACGCTGGTTATTTTGCGCCGATATATTCCGGTCGGTTATGTGAATCACACCGGTCTGGCGGACGGAATTCTCGGGGCGCTGGAACGGGAGTTTGGACTTTCTCGTTTTTCGGGCCGTATCGCAGGGGGACCAGTGCGCCTTTTCCGCCGTGCGCGTTTCGTGTCGGTGACGGTGTCGTCGGAGCGCGGGTCACCCGGGCGCCCGGCTCCGGCACGGCCAGGATCTCGACGCGGCCGGTGGTACGCCCGGGTCCGGATGCTGGCTCTGGCGGTGGCCCTGCCGGGGATCGTGCAGCTCACGCCCTCTCCCGCCGCGGCGCAGGCACTGTGGACGACGCTCGAGGCGCCCGCTTCCCCGGCCGGCTCTGTGGAGAAGCCGCCCGTCCAGCTGCCCGGTTCCGCCGCGGGGTTGCCGCACCTCGTCGACTCCGCCGCCACCCGGGCGTCGGGCGTGTCCCCGTCGCAGGAGAAGGCGGAGCGCCCGAAGGGCGGTCTGCCGCTCGACGAGCGCCACACGACGTCCGATGAGCCGGCCAAGGGCGGGCTGGCCTCCCCTCCGCCGTTACCCACGGAGCTGAATCCGTCGCCTACCCCGGACGCCGGGAAGCCCGCGAAGAAGACGGCGCCGGAGGGGGAGAAGGCGGAGGTCGCCGCCGCGCTGGAGACCGCGCGGCGCACCAAGTCTCAGGTGCTGGTCGAGAGCGCCACCACCGAGACCTCCCGGACCTACGCCAACAGCAACGGGACGCTCACCACCCAGGTGGCCGCCCCCGTCAGCGCGGACACCTACGTGGAGACCACGGTCTACCAGGACGGCACCTACCAGCTCGGGTCCGGTCACCCCTCCTCCTCCTCACTCGTGGTGGGGACGTCCGCCAACTACTACGAAAGTCCCACCAGCTATGTGCGCGACCGCGCGTTCGTGCGGTTCAACCTGTCGGCCGTCCCCGCGGGCGCCACGGTGACCGGCGCGGAACTGCAGCTGTGGAATTCGAGGAACACCGCGTGCAGCACCATGGCGGTGACGGCCGCGCGGGTCACATCGTCGTGGTCGTCGAGCGTCGCCTGGTACGACCAGCCGCCGGCCGACCGGTCGCAGATCGCGGGGACCAACGTCTCCCCGTCCTCGGGCTCGTGCGGCAGCTCCAGTCCCAAGGGCATGAAATGGGACGTCACCACGATGGCGAAGGGATGGGTCTCCGGTTCCTCCGGCAACTACGGCGTGCGGCTGATGGGCACGGAGGGGACCGGCACCGCGGTGCGGGAGTTCGCGTCCGCCGAGGCGTCCGACAAACCCGTCCTGACCCTGACCTACACCCCGCCGAACACCGCGCCGACGGTGGCGGCCCCGACGGCTGCCCCCACCGTGGCGGCGGAGACCGGGGGAGTGGTCACCTCGCTGACACCGGTGCTGTCGGCCGTGCTGTCGGACGTGAACGGCGACAGCCTCAGCGGGGAGTTCCAGGTGCAGGTGGGCAGCTCTCTGGTGTGGAGCGGCACCGCCACCGGGGTCGCGGCCGGCGGCAAGGCGACGGTGGCGGTCCCCGCCGGGAAACTGTCGGACGGGCAGACGATCCAGTACCGGGCCCGGGCCAACGACGGCTCGGCCTACTCGGCCTGGTCGGACTGGCAGACCGCGCGGGTGACCGCCATGCCGCTGGACACCGTGACCTTCCAGCAGTTCACCCCCGCCGACAACACCCAGGTCGGATCGCTCACGCCGGCCCTGTCCGCGTACGCGCAGGCGCCCGGCGAGGCGGCGACGTCGTACTGGTACCAGGTCTGCGCGGGCCCCAAGGACGACTGGACCTGGTGTGAGTCGTCGACATGGGTGAAGGGCGCGTGGACGGTCCCGGCCGGCAAGCTGCAGTGGGGCAAGACCTACTGGTGGTACGCGCAGGCGGCGACCAGTGCGGCGACGGCGACGTCGTCCTGGCGCAGCTTCACCGCGGTCCCGGAGCAGGACTCGATCAACGCTCTGCTCGCCGCGGGCACGGACGGCCGTGAGTTCAACCACGTGACCGGCAACTACACCCACACCGAGACCGATCTGGCGGTCGCCGCGGTGGGGCCGCCGCTGTCGGTGGTGCGCACCTACAACAGCCTCGATCCCCGCACCGACGGGGCGTTCGGGGCGGGCTGGACCACGCGCTGGGACACCCGGCTGGAGAACGAGCCGCTCAGGTCCACCGTGCTGATCACCTATCCCGACGGGCGGCAGTGGCGGTTCGCCGAGAAGGGGGACGGCACCTACGCGTCCCCGGCCGGGACATACGCCACATTGGCCACGCAGAGCGGGGGCGGCTGGCGGCTGATGGACAAGGAGTCCACCTCCTACTGGTTCGACTCCGCGGGACGGCTGGTCAAGGTCACCGACAGCCGGGGCCGTACGCAGACCCTCCAGTATGGGAGCAACGGGAAGCTGGCCACGGTCACCGCGACCGGCGGCCGGTCGCTCAGCTTCACCTGGGGCGGCGGGCACGTAACCGGCGTCGCCTCGGACGCGGTGAACGGCGCCCCGATCACCTGGACCTACGCCTACGACGGCGACCACCTCGTCAAGGTCTGCCCGCCGTCGTCGGGTAACGCCTGCGTCCGCTACGAGTACGGCGACCGCTCCCAGTACCGCAGCTCGGTCCTCGACGGCAGGCCCGTCGGATACTGGCGGCTGAACGAGACCGGCACCGGGATCGGTGGCGTGATCACCAACGCCATGAAGTCGATCTCCGGGATCGGCGACGCGAGGCTCGCCGGGAGCACCGCGGACGCGACCGGCGGCACTCCGGCTCCGCTGGACGGCTCGTCCGACACCGCGATGACCTTCAAGGGCGCGACCGGCTCCGCGTACGTCGCCCTGCCGGCAGGTGTGATCAACGGACTGGGCGGCGACACCACGATCGAGGCGTGGTTCAAGACCACCGGTTCCGGCACCATCCTCGGCTACCAGAACTCCGCGACCGACGCGCCGAGCGTGTACACCCCGGCGATCTACGTTGGCACCGACGGCAGACTGCGCGGCCAGTTCTGGACGGGAACGGCCGCCCCGATCACCAGTGCCACGGCCGTCAACGACGGAAACTGGCACCACGTCGCGCTGTCGGGAGCCGGGACCACCCAGACCCTCTACCTGGACGGCGGGCAGGTGGGCAGCCTCTCCCAGCAGATCACGCACCTGGGCCAGTGGGACGCCCGAATCGGGTACGGCTTCGCGTCCTCCAGCTGGCCGGGCACCGTGACCTCCAGCCGGCCCTTCCCCTTCGCCGGCTCCATCGACGAGGTCGCCGTCTACAACAAGCCGCTGCGTCTGGAGCAGATCCTCACCCACTACCGCACCCGGCAGGTCCGCCACCAGCTCACGAAGATCACCAAGGCGTCGGGCCGGGTCGCGGCGGTGAACACCTACGCCGCCGACGGCGGCCGCCTGATGACCCACACCGACGCGAACGGCGGCCTGTGGAAACTGTCGACCCCGGCATACGCCAAGGACGCCACCGGCGCGTCCCTCGCGACCATCACGGTCACCGACCCGCACAACGGCGCGCTCACCTACGTCAGCGACGCCTCACGCGACGACCGGCTCGTCTCCTCCGCCGACCAACTCGGCAAGAAGACGAGCTTCGACTACGACACCGGTGGTTTCGTCGCCAAGGTCACCGACCCCAACGGCAACGTACGGCAGTCGGTCAACGACGGACGAGGAAACGTGCTGGCGAAGACCGCCTGCAGGACGGCAGGGTCGTGCGGCACGGAGTACCGCACGTACCACGTGGACGGCGACGACCTGTTCGATCCCCGCAACGACCAGCCGGTCGAGATCCGCGACGCCCGGTCGTCGGGCTCCGCCGACGACACCTACCTGACGAGGATCGAGTACGACGAGCACGGTGAAAGGATCAAGCTGACCGGGCCGGCGACCCCCGGATTCCCCTCGGGACGGTCGGCGAGCTGGACGTACACCGACGGCACCGAGGCGGCCGTGGGCGGCGGTACAACCCCGGCCGGGCTGCTCAAGACGCAGACCGACCGCAAGGGCAACACGACGACTCTCGCCTACACCTCGGCCGGCGACCTCGCGACGACGACACAGCCGTCCGGGCTGGTCCTGAAGTTCGCCCATGACTCCGTCGGCAGGGTGACGGCCACGACGAAGGTCTCGTCGGCGGTTCCCGGCGGGGCGACCACCTCGTACGGCTACGACCCCGTCGGACGGCTGGTCCGCACCACCGGAGCCGGTGTCAGGAACGAGGTCACCGGAACGACCCACACCAGCGAGCAGCGCACGACCTACGACGCCGACGGGAACAAACTCACCGAGGTGTCGGCCGACCTCACCGGCGGCGACCCCGACCGGACGACGACCTATACCTACGACGACTACGGGCGCGTCGAAACCGTCACCGGGCCCGAGGGCGGTGTCAAGCGGTACGCCTACGACCACAAGGGCCGCAGGACGAGCTTCACCGACGAACGTGGCAGCGTCTATCACTACGCCTACACGGCCCGCGACGAGCTCGCCACCACGACCCTGGCCGGCTGGACCGGCAGCCCGGTCGATCCGGCCGCTGCCGAGGACGTCGTCGTCGAGTCCCTCGCGTACGACCCGGCGGGAAGGCTGGCGGGCAGGACCGACGCCATGGGACGGACCACCGTGTTCACCTACTACGCCGACGACAGCCAGGCCCAGAAGATCGCCAAGGGTGCGCGGCTCAACGGAGCCGCGACCGGTGCCGACGTGGTGCTCGAAGAGGACGTCTACGACGCGGTCGGCAACCTGATCAGGCAGGTCACCGACGGCGGCCTCACCCGGGTTGACGCGACCTACGACGCGGCCGGCCGGCTGGTCGCCAAGACCCTCGACCCCGCGAAGCTGGCCCGGACCACCACCTACGAGTACGACGCCAACGACAACATCACCGAGATCGCCCAGACCGCGGCCGGAGCGGGCCGTGCCGAGGTCACCGAGTTCGAGTACAACAAGCTCGACAAGCCGGTACGCAAGACGGTCCGGGGCGACGACGAGGACCTGGTGACCACCTACGCGGTCGACGACCGCGGCCTGATCGTGGGCATCACCGATCCTCGCGGCAACCGGCCCGGGACGGACGCGGACGACTACACCACGACCATTCGCTACGACCTTGCCGAGCGGGCGGTGGAAGCCGTCTACCCGCCCGTCATGGTGGAACGGGGCGGTGGCGCGCCGGCCCGCACCCGGCCCACGGCCACGATGGGCTACGACACCGCCGGGGAGCTCACGAACGTCGTGGACCCGGAGGGCCGCGCCTCGCTCGCGACGTACGACAGGGCGGGGCGGCTGACCTCCGCGTCAAAGCCCGCCTACACGCCGCCGGGAGGAGCGGCGATCACTCCGATCGTCAGGTACGGCTACGACGCGGCCGGTCAGCAGGTCAGCACCACCGACGAACGCGGTCAGGTCACCACGGCGGTGTTCGACGGACTCGGCCGCCGCGTTCGGGTCACTGATCCGAAGGCCGGTTCCGCGGCCGCCGGTCAATGGACCTACACCTACGACCTGGCGGGAGAGTTGCTGTCGACGACCGACCCGACGGGTGCGCGTACCGAGTCGACCTACGACGACCTGGGACGCGAGATCACCAAGACGGTCATCGAGCGGCGGCCGAGCCCGGCCGTCTACGTCACGCGGCTGGAGTACGACGCCGCCGGCCGGGTCACCAAGCAGACCCGGCCCGCGGGAGACGTCCTGACGCGCGATTACGACGCGGCCGGCGCAGTGACGGCCGAGACCGACGCGATGGGCGACACGAGCACCATCGCTTACGACTTCGCCGGGCGACCGGCCAAGGCCACGACGCCTACCGGGGCGAGCACGGTCAACGAGTACGACCGGGCGGGCCGCAAGGTGGCGATCAAGGAGTTCTCATCCTCCGGGGACCTGCTCCGCACCCAGGCGCTCGGCTATGACGCCGCGGGCAACCTGATCAGCCGGACGACCCCCGAAGGCCACACCCTGCGCCAGACGTACGACGCGGGCAACCGCCTTATCGAGGTCAATGAGCCGGTCTCGGCCGACGAGACGATCCTCACCCGTTTCGGTTACGACGCGATCGGATCGCGCACCCGGCTCACCGACGGGCGCGGAAACTCCACGATCTTCACCTACAACGCGCTCAACCTGGTGGAATCGGTGGTCGAGCCCTCGACCGCGGCACACCCCGGCGCCGCGGACCGCACCTGGACCACGATCTACGACAGCGCCGGCAACCCGGTCGTGGAGATCGAGCCCGGCGGAGTCCGGGTGAATCGCACCTTCGACGAGCTGAACCGGCTCACGAAGCAGACCGGCGGCGGCGCCGAGGCGGCGACCGCCGACAAGACCTTCGGGTACGACCTCGCGGGCCACCTCACCAGCGCGGGCGACCTCGCATTCGCCTACAACGACCGGGGTCTGCTGCTCAAGGTGACCGGCCCGGGCGGCGACCTCAACGCCTACGGCTACGACGCGAACGGCCGGCTGGTTCAGCGCCTCGGGGCGGCCGGTACGGCGTCCTTCTCCTGGGACGGCGACGACCGGCTCACCCAGGCCACCGACCCGGTGACCGGGACGACGGTCAGCTACGGGTACGACCGCGCCTCACGACTGACCAGCCTGGGCTACGGCGAGGGCGGCGCGAGCCGCACCTTCTCCTACGACCCCCTGAACCGGCTCATGAAGGACGAGCTGAAGTCGCCCTCGGGGGGTCAGATCGCGACCACCGAGTACGGCTACGACCGCGACGACAACGTGGTCTCCAAGACCACCAGCGGCACGGCCGGCGCGGGCGCCAACACCTACACCTACGACTGGGCCGGGCGGCTCACCTCGTGGACCGCCCCGGACGGAAAGAGCACCGAGTACGGCTGGGACGCGGCCGGCAACCGGATCCGGGCCGGTGACGAGACCTACACCTACGACGAGCGCAACCGCCTCGTCTCAGGGGGCGGTAGCACCTACACCTACACCGCACGAGGCACGCTCGCGGAGAAGAACACCGACGGCCGCGTCTCGATCACCAAGTTCGACGCCTTCGACCGGCTGGTGCAGGACGAGGACGTGCAATACGGCTACGACGCGCTGGACCGGATGACCACCCGCACAAAGGGCCAGGACACCGAGCGGTTCACCTACGACGGGCTGACCGACAGTCTGCTGACCGTCACCGGCGCCGACGGCGCCACGAAGCAGGCGTTCGGGCGCGACGCCCTGGGCAACCTGCTCGGTGTCTCCGGTGCCGGCGGGCCCCAGATGGCCCTGACCGATCTGCACGGCGACCTGGTCGGCACCTTCGCCGCCCAGGGGACGAGCCTGGCGGACTCCACCGCCTACGACCCCTTCGGGCAGGTCGTCGCCCGGACCGGAACCACCCGCGACCTGGGCTACCAGGGCGGCTACACCGACCCGGCGACCGGCAAGGTGAACATGGCGGCCCGCTGGTACCGGCCCGGCAGCGGCACCTTCGCTTCCCGCGACACCATGACCCTGGATCCGGTCCCCTCCGTCCGGGCCAACCGCTACACCTACGGCGACGCCACGCCTCTCACCAGCGTCGACCCCACTGGGCACTACGGTGTCGAGGTCTGCCTCGCCGGCTACGCCTGCGGCGGGGAAATCTGCAGCAACGGCACGTGCCACGTGACCGACTCCGCCTGGAACTGGTGGATCAACTACATGTACTCCCCGGAATTCCAGGACCGGCAGCCGAAGTTCACCGACGAGCGGGCCAGGGAGCTCGGCGTCATGCCCAACGGCCGGGAGGCGCCCAAGGGCTATTGGGACGCGTCGAAGGTACGGCGAGACGCCTACATGGCGGCGTACGACCCGAGGCTCAGCTACGACGAGCTCGACCTCATGTGGAAGATCGTCAAAAACGTGAGGATCTCCAAGGACGGCACGATCGACCCTGAGGCCATCCTGCCTTCGGGTAAGGCCGACGCCTTCATGGCCAAGCTCAAGGCGGCCTTCTCGAAGAAGGGCTGGAGCGAGGTCAAGGAGGCGTTCTGCAAGGTCATCACCGGCAGGGCGGGCAGTTGCGGCATGCTCGAAAGTGCGTCAAAGGCGATTTTCCAGAAGTACAAATACGGCCTCGGCAAGGCGGCGGAAATCCTCATGCGGGGCTTCGTGTCCCTGGCGGGCGCGGGGCTGAATTTCGGGTCCGAATATCAGCTCGCGGTCGTCGAGTCGAAACTCATCGATTGGGCGTCGAAGTACTTCGGGAGTCCCTGTGCACCCGCTTCCGGCCTGTTCGTCTGCGGAGGCCTGCCCGACTTCCTGTTTCCGGAGGGCCGTATCGGCTACACGATCGGCAGGGTGTTCCTGACGAAGCTTCCAATGAAGGTCGCTCTGGACAGTGATCACCGCGCACTGCTGCACCATGAATATCGTCACGCTCAGCAGTGGTATCACTATGCGGACATGACGGGTATCTGGTTCGCATTCGCTATCCTGTACTTTCTGGAGGGCGCAGATCCCTGCGGCAACGCGTTCGAGGAGCAAGCCGGCTGGAAGGACGGGAACTACACGCAATGTCTCTGACCAGGATCGTGCTTGTCGTCGCGACAGCCAGCACGCTGGTAGCCGTGCTCACCGCTTGCTCCCAGCGTGAAGGAGGCGCGGTCCGCGTGATGCGCTCGCAGGACGACGCGCCCTCCGTCGCCGTCACCTGGTGCGACGACTCCCCGCCCCGGCAGATCACGGTTTTCATCGAGGAGAAGGAGTCGGAGAAGCTGGTGGCGAAGTTCACCACCACGAAAGGCGGCGACCACTTCGCGACGCTGAACCTGAAGTCACCGGGATCAGACTGGACCCTTCTCTCCGGCGACCCCCGGTTGACGCCCGGCATCACCTACCGCCTCATGGCCTGGCCCGGTTCGGGTAAGGAAATTAACTTCGGGCAGTCGTCCTTCACATTGGAGAAATTGAACGAGCTGAAGCCGGGTCAGATCGCCGGCGGATATCCGGGGGAGACTCTCACGGAAAGTCAGTTCGTGGATTACGCGAGAAGCATCTGCGGCTGACGCTGCAGCCTGTACCCTCCGGCCGTACGACGACTCGGCTGCCGGGGGGCCAGGCCGGTCCTGCTCAGAGAGCGTCGACCTCCGTGAGGTCGATGTCGACCTCGAACGGCACCGACAGCTTGAGCCGGTCGTGGTAGATCCCGGTCAGCGCGTACGACGTGGTGGCCGGGTCGAGCCCGTAGACGTAGACCGTGGGCCGCCCGGTCTGGTTCTCGATACGCCAGAAGTGCGCGATACCGGCCTCAGCGTAGAGCTGCGGTTTGCGCTTGCGGTCCCGCTCCTCCGAGTCCGGCGAGACGACCTCGACGACCAGAAGCACGTCGCCCGCCTCGTACGCCGTCTGGTCCGGTCCGTGATCCGCCTCCACCTGAATGACACACACGTCGGGCTCGGGCCGTTCCGAGACGGTGCCGGGGCCATGGAGGAGACCTGGACAGCGGGAAGGTGCGGCGCTCCCGGAGAGCGCCGCACCGTTCCTGGCGGTCAGCCCACGCGGCAGGAGACCGACGGCCAGGTTCATACGACAAGGAGGCGGCCGGGTCGTGGCCCGCGGGGTGTTCCGCACCGCGGGCCACAGGTGCGGGCTACCTGTTCCAGGTCCACTTCTGGTTGTTGCCGCCGTGGCAGGAATACAGCTGGAGCTGGGTGCCGTTGCCGGTGCCGGCGCCGGCGGCGTCGAGGCACAGCCCGGACTGGACGCCCTGGATGGAGCCGTCGGAGTTGACGCGCCACTTCTGGTTGTCGCCGCCCCAGCAGCTGTAGATCTGCACCTTCGCGCCGTTGCCGGTGCCGGCCGCGTCCAGGCACTTGTTGCCGTACACCCGGATCTCACCGGTAGAGGTGGAGCTCCAGATCTGGTTGGTCTGGCCGTTGCAGTCCCACAGCTGTACCTGGGTGCCGTCCGAGGTGCTCGCGTTCGGCACGTCCAGGCAGCGGCCGGAGGCCACCCCCCTGATCGCCCCGCTGCCGCCACCGGAGGTGGGAGTCGCGCTGGGGGACTGGGGGATCGTCGGGGACGGGGAGACGGGGGTGCCGCCGTCGGGGGCGACCGCGCGGCCGGTCGTGGGGGAGATCATGCCGGCGCAGAGGTTGCGGCTGCGGAGGTTGGCGGCGATCTGGGGGATGGCCTGCACGGTGGTGGAGTACTGGTCGTGCATGAGGATGATCTGGCCGTTCTGGAGGCGGCCGGCGGCTTGGACGATGGCCGAGGTGCTGGCGCCGTTCCAGTCCTGGGAGTCGACGTCCCAGATGATCTCCCTGAGGCCGAGCTGCTGCTCGACGGACTTCAGCGTGGAGTTGGTCTCGCCGTACGGCGGGCGGAACAGCTTGGGCGCGGAGCCGGTGGCCTGCTGGATGGCCTGCTGGGTGCGCTGCAGTTCGGACTGGATCTGGGAGCTGCTCAGCTGGGTGAGGTGCGGGTGGGTGTAGCTGTGGTTGCCGACCCACATGCCCGCGTCCACCTGCGCTCGGACCAGGGACTGGTTGTTCTGGGCATTCTGGCCGATGTTGAAGAACGTGGCCCGCAGGCCGTTGGCCTTCAGCGTGTTGAGCAGGTTGGTGGTGTTGCTCGGATTGGGCCCGTCGTCGTATGTGAGGCCCACGTACCCGGCGCTGCAGTCGGCCGCCTCGGCGGCCGTGGCGGACAGGGTCACGGTCGCGAGCGCCGCGGTCAGGACGCCCGCGAGCGCGGTGGCGAGGGTTGTGCGTAAGCGTGCTCGTCGGGTGACGGGCGCGGCGCTGTCGGCCATGTGTGCTCCTCCAGTAGGGGGTGAGGGCTGGACGGCGCGGTTCGCCGGTTGGGGAGTGCCGCCCGGCCCCCGGGGTTCGCCGAGGATCATTGTGGGAAACGGCTCCGAAACATGTCAAAGGTTCAATAGAAACATTTCAGTATGTGAACCGATAAAGTAGGCCCTGTAGTGCTGAAAGTTCGGATGAACTTTTCATGCCGCCCCGGAATCCGGCTGCCGGAGGGCGAGCGCGTGCTCGTCGGTCCTCGCGTCATACCGGCGGAACCCTCGGCAGCGCGGCCGCCATCAGCCCGACCGCGGCCAGGCAGAGCAGTCCGCCCGCCCCCAGGGAGAAGCGGGTGCCGCCCAGCCGGGCCATGAACCCAGCCCGTGCGTCGCCCAGCATCGGCCCGGTCGAGTACGACAGCAGTTCGATCCCCGCCAGCCGTCCGCGATGGGAGTCGGGAATCGTCTGGGTCCAGATGGTGACGCGGAACAGGCCGCTCACCATGTCGGCGCCGCCGGCGACGGCGAGGAACAGGAAGACCAGCCAGACGTCCGGCATCAGGGCCGCGAGCGCCACGGCGACGCCCCACAGGGCGGCCGAGGCGATGACGGCGAGCTCGTGCCGATGGACGTGGGCCGTCCAGCCCGAGGTGAGTGAGGCGATCACCGCGCCCACGCCGCCCGCCGCGTACAGCACTCCGACGGCCTTGGACGCGCCGAGGTCCTCGGCCAGGAAGGGGAACAGCGCCGTGGAGCTGGCGAAGGCCATCGCGGCGATGTCCACGAGATAGGTGCCCATCAGGTCGGGGCGCCGCAGCGCGTACCGCACGCCTTCCAGCAGGGAGCGCAGCGACGCGGGAGTGGGTTCATCGGCACGGGCGACGGCGCCGACCCTGACCAGCAGCGCGAGGGACAGCAGGAATGTGGCGACGTCGACGCCGTAGGACGCGGCCGGGCCGAGTGAGGCCACGACGAGACCGCCCGCCGCCGGTCCGACGATCATGGCGGCGTTGCGGAACAGGCCCTGCAGGGCGAACGCGGCGGGCATCCGGTCCAACGGCAGCACACGGTTGATCATCGCCTGCTCGCTGGGCGCGCGTACGCTGCCGAGCCCGGCGGCCAGCGCCCCGGCGGCGTACAGCACCCCACACCTGCGGCCGGGGCAGCAGCGCGTTGACGAGCAGGAGTCCCGAGGAGAGGCACAACCCCAGCTCACTCAGGATCACTATCGAGCGCCGGTCGTGGGCGTCGGCGATGGCGCCGCCCCACAGGCCGCAGACCACCATCGGTACGAACTCGGCCATGCCCACCAGGCCCACCGCGACATAGGACTCGGTGAGCTGCTTCATCTGGTACGGCACGGCCACGGTCGTGACGATCGTGCCGAGCGTTGTGATCAGCTTGGAGCCGAGCAGCAGGCGGAAGTCGCGCAACTCGCGCAGTGGGCTGAGATCCAGCCGCAACCGGCGGGCGAGGGACACGAGGGAACGGGTGGGAGCGTCCGGTACGACGAGCCATCTCATCCGCTCGGGCCGGGAGAGGCAACCCGTTTTCCGGGCTCCCCCGGCCGGTCCGTTCCGGCCCTCCACGCCGTGTGAGGGTGCGGGCGTGGCGGGAATGCTGGTCCTGCGGCTCGGCCGGCGCGCCCCCGGAGGGACGCCCGGCCCCGGCGGAGGGAGTCGGCATGGGCGTCACCTGGTGCAGGACGATCATGCTTCGCTTCCTGACCGTGCCGGCTCTCGTCCTGGGCGCTGCACCCGTCGCTCCCGTGCCGGGAACGGCCGGCCCCGGATGGCGGCCGCGTGACGCGGAGGCGGCGCTGGGCGCCGTCCTCGACAGGGCGGTGAGCGAGGGATCTCCGGGCGCCCTGGCCCAGGTGTCCAGGGCCGGCCGTACGACGACGGTCACGCGCGGGTTCGCGGACACCGGAACCCGGCGCAGGCCCCGGGCGGACATGCGGTTCAGGATCGGCAGCACGACCAAGACGTTCGTCGCCACCGTCGTCCTGCAGCTGGTCGCCGAGGGCCGTCTCCGCCTGGACGACACGGTCGAACGGTGGCTGCCGGGGCTGGTCGCCGGCAACGGCAACGACGGACGGGCCGTCACTGTCCGGATGCTGCTCAACCACACCAGCGGGCTGTTCAACTACACGAAGGACGGCCGTGTGCCGGAGGGGCTCGAACGCGATCCGCTCACGACCTTCACGTCACGCCGGCTGGTGGCGTTCGCGCTCAGCCACCCTCCGGTGTTCCCGCCCGGGACGTCCTGGGAGTACTCGAACACCAACTACGCGCTGCTCGGCATGATCATCCAGCGGGTGACCGGGCACACGTACGCCGAGGAGATCACCAGGCGCGTGCTGGGTCCGCTGGGCCTGCGGGCGACCTACTTGCCCGGCACCTCGCCGGACGTCCGCGCCCCCTTCATCCACGCGTACAGCAAGGACGGCATCGAGCGCTTCAACCCCTCCTGGGCCGGAGCCGCGGGGGAGATGATCTCCACGGTCGGCGACCTGAACCGGTTCGACTCGGCGTTGCTGTCCGGGCGCCTGCTGCCTGCGCCCCTGTTGCGGGAGATGCTCACCCCGACGCCGAAGTCGGACGTCTTCCACGGGCCGGGCCCCTACCGCTACGGGCTCGGCGTCATGATGGTCACGCTGCCCTGCGGCGTCACCGTGTACGGGCACGGCGGCACCATCTTCGGCTCGCTCACCTGGATGGCCGGCACCCGTGACGGCCGCCACACGCTGTCCTTCGACCTGAACGGCGACAAGGTGAACCAGGGGGAGCTCACCACCGCGGCGAACGTCGCGGAGTTCTGCCCGGCGACCCTGGTCCCCTCGCAGCCGTCGGCTCCGAGGGGGACCGGGCTCCGAGAGGCACCGCGATCCGGGGCGGCCGATCAGGCGGGGACCTTGTCGAGGAAGCCGTACACGTCCCTGATCCGGCCGTCCTCGGTGAGCGTCACGACGTCGAAGCCGATCACGACCGGCTCGGCCGCCCCGCCGGGGCTTTCCGGGCCGAGGTGCCAGGTGAAGCGCGCGATGTCGTGATGGCCGTCCACGGGCCCGCCGAGGGTGAACACGAACCCGGGGAACATGTCCTGCGCACCGGCGATCACCGCGGCGATACCGTCGTGTCCGGTGACGGCGGCCAGCGGGTCGGTGTAGCCGCCGTCCTCGGCCCACAGCTCCGCCACCGCCTTCGCCCTGGCCTCGGCGTCGCGCTCGTTCCAGGCGGCGACATAACGCTCGGCCAGGGCGGTGTAGTCGGTCATCTTCCACTCCTTCGGGGATGTCTTCCGTGACGACACGTGAACGGTGTCACGGACCCCCGAGGAGGGGCGATTACGTGGCAGGTAACTCTAGAGGCCCAGGGTCTCCCTGCGCAGGTGGGTCTTGAGCACCTTGCCGCCGGGGTTGCGCGGGAGTTCGGCCTCCCTGAACCAGAACCGCACCGGCACCTTGAACGCCGCGATGCGGCCGCGCAGGAACTCCTGGAGCTCCTCGCCGGTGGCGCCGGCGCCCTGCTTGAGCCGTACGACCGCGCCGACCTGCTCGCCCAGCTCGTCGTCCGGGATGCCGATCACCGCCGCGTCGTCCACCGCGGCATGCTCGAACAGGGCGGCCTCGACCTCGGCGCAGTAGACGTTCTCGCCACCCCTGATGACCATGTCCTTGGCGCGGTCGACGATGTAGACGAAGCCGTCCTCGTCGATGCGGGCCAGGTCCCCGGTGTGCAGCCAGCCGTCCACGAACGTCTCGGCCGTGGCGTCCGGGCGGTTCCAGTAGCCCATGATGACGATCGGCCCGCGCATGCACAGCTCGCCGACCTCGCCGGGCGGCAGTTCGGCGCCGAGCGGGTCGCAGACCTTGACGTCCACGACGGCGAGCGGCAGCCCGATGCTGTCGGGCTTGGCCAGGTAGTCGGCGCCGCTGTTGTAGATCGCGAGCGCCGTCGTCTCGGTCATGCCGTACCCGTTGGCGGGCGTGCGGTTGGGGAGCGTCCGGGTGAGCCGCTCCAGCAGCTTCGGCGGGGCCGGGGCGCCGCCGTACGAGATGGAGCCAAGCGAGGAGACGTCGTGTTTGTCCAGGTCGGGGTGGGACAGCAGCTGCCAGGCGTTGGTCGGCACGCCACTCATCACGGTGACCTGCTCACGCTCGATGAGCTCCAGGGCCCGCTTGGGGTCCCACCTGTACATCAGCACGAGCCCGCCGCCGCTGAACATCGTGGTCATCAGTACGGCGAAGCACCCGGTGACGTGGAAGAGGGGCACGGTGAGCAGGGTGATCCTGCGCTTCTCGGCCGCCGCGGCCACGTCCCTGCCGGCCATGGCCACGGTCCGCATCATCGCGTACGCGACGGTCATCGGCGCCTGGCCGAGGTTGCGGTGGCTGCCGAGGGCGCCCTTGGACCTGCCGGTGGTGCCTGACGTGTAGAAGATCGTGGCGGGGTCGTCGGGGCCGATTTCGACCTGCGGCAGTGTCACGTCGGCCCGGACCTCGCCGAGGACCTCCGCCCAGTTGGCGCCCTCGCCGCGGGTGACGATCACCGGCAGGCCGCTGCCGGCCATGCGGGCGGCGCGCTCGCCGTCGGCGATCACGAGCTTGGCGCCCGAGTCGGCCAGTCCGTACTCCAGTTCCTGCTCGGTCCACCAGGCGTTGAGCGGCACGGCCACCGCGCCGGCGGCGAGCACGGCGGAAAAGGAGATGATCCATTCCGGGTAGTTGCGCATGGCGACGGCGACGCGGTCGCCCTTGCGCACGCCGAAGTCGTCCACGAGACGGTTGGCGAGCGTCGCGGCCAGCCGGAAGTGCTCCTCGTAGGTGATGCGCTCGTCCTCGTAGACCACGAACACCTTGTCCCCGTGGAACCGGGTGATCTCCAGGAGGGCCCGGAACGTGGCCGGAGCATGCTTCCATGCCCGGATCTTGTGACCGCCGACCTCGACCTCGTCCATCTCGAAGAGCTGCCCGGGCGCCGTGAGCTGGGCCTGGACCTGTTCGTTCGTGATCGTCATGCTGGCGCACTCCCGGATTCGTTCGTCAACCGGAGGTTTCACGATACCGACCGGTAGGTACGGCGGCTAGATGTCCATTCCTCGGAACGCTGCTTGCATGCTCATGCTTTGCGTTGCATACTCTCTACACCAGCAAGAACATGAGGTCTGCTGCATGACCATGCAGTGATCGCGGAGAATCGGGGGCGCGGATGAGGGCGGCGATCGCCGGAGCCAGCGGCTATGCGGGAGGAGAGCTGCTCCGCCTGCTGCTCGGCCATCCCGACGTCGAGATCGGCGCGCTGACCGCGGCGTCCAGCGCGGGCACGAGGCTCGGCGCCCACCAACCCCACCTGCCGTCGCTGGCCGACCGGGTGATCGAGCAGACCACCTCCGACGTGCTCGCCGGTCACGACGTCGTCTTCCTCGCCCTCCCGCACGGCCAGTCGGCCTCGGTCGCCGCCGAACTCGGCGACGGCACGCTCGTCGTCGACTGCGGCGCCGACTTCCGGCTGACCAGCGCGCAGGAGTGGACAGCATTCTACGGCGGTGCCCACGCCGGCACGTGGCCCTACGGCCTGCCCGAGCTGCCCGGTCAGCGCGAGGTCCTGCGCGGCGCCCGGCGCATCGCCGTCCCGGGCTGCTACCCGACGGCCGCGACGCTGGCGTTGTTCCCCGCCTTCGCGGCCGGGCTGGCCGAGCCCGACGTCGTGGTGGTCGCCGCGAGCGGCACCTCCGGGGCCGGCCGGGCGCCCAAGGCCCATCTGCTCGGCAGCGAGGTCATGGGCTCGGTCAGCGCGTACGGCGTGGGCGGGGTGCACCGGCACACTCCGGAGATGGAGCAGAACCTGTCGGCGGTCGCCGGACGGCCGGTCCGGGTGTCGTTCACGCCGACCCTCGCACCCATGAGCCGAGGCATCCTCGCCACCTGCACGGCTCCCGCCGCCTCCGGTGTCACCGCGGCCACGCTCCGCGAGGCGTACGAGACGGCGGTGAAGGACGAGCCGTTCCTCCACCTGCTGCCCGAGGGGGTCTGGCCGGCGACCGCGATGACGGTGGGGGCCAACACGGCGGTCCTGCAGGTCACCCTCGACGAGCGGGCCGGGCGGATCGTCGCCGTCGTCGCCATCGACAACCTCACCAAGGGCACCGCGGGCGGCGCGATCCAGAGCGCCAACCTCGCTCTCGGCCTGCCGGAAGAAGTCGGACTTCCCACCAATGGAGTCGCCCCGTGAGCAAGATCGTCCCTATGGAGGCGCGCATGAGCGAGCGAACCGATAGGCAGAGCGCGGTTCGCGCGGTACTGACCTGCGTGCCTTCGGCACGACGTGATTCCGAGCTTTCAGACAGGGGGGCGGCATGAGCGTCACCGCACCGCTGGGCTTCCGCGCCGCCGGAGTCGCCGCCGGGATCAAGAGCGGCGGCGCCCGCGACCTCGCCCTGGTCGTCAACGACGGTCCCTCGCGCGCCGCCGCGGGCGTCTTCACCCGCAACCGCTTCAAGGCCGCACCGGTCCTGTGGTCGGCCCAGGTCCTCAGCGGAGGCCAGGTCAGGGCCGTCGTCCTCAACTCCGGCGGCGCCAACGCCTGCACCGGTCCGCTGGGTTTCCAGGACACCCACGCCACCGCCGAGAAGGTCGCCGAGGTCCTGGACGACTCCGCGGCCGAGGTCGCGGTCTGCTCCACCGGCCTGATCGGCGAGCGGCTGCCGATCGACGCGCTGCTCGGCGGGGTGGGGACCGCGGCCGCCCAGCTCAGCCGCGACGGCGGCTTGGCGGCGGCCGACGCGATCCGGACCACCGACACCGTCAGCAAGATCTCCTTCCGCCGTGGGGAGAACGGCTACATGGTGGGCGGCATGGCCAAGGGCGCGGGGATGCTCGCGCCGGCACTCGCCACGATGCTGTGCGTGCTCACCACCGACGCCGACCTCACCTCCGAGGAGCTCGACACGGTGCTGCGCAGGGCCACCTCCGTGACGTTCGACCGGCTCGACACCGACGGATGCATGTCGACGAACGACACGGTGCTGCTGCTCGCGAGCGGCGCGTCTGGCGTGCGCCCCGACCTCGCCGAGTTCGAGAAGGTCGTCACCGCCGTCTGCGCGGACCTGGCCCGGCAGCTTCTGGTGGACGCCGAGGGCGCCACGAAGGCGATCGCCATCGAGGTCGTCGGCGCGGCGACGGAGGAGGACGCGGTGGCCGTGGGCCGCGCGGTGGCCCGCTCCAACCTGCTCAAGTGCGCCATCCACGGTGAGGACCCCAACTGGGGCCGGGTGGTCAGCGCGGTCGGCACCACCGACGCCGTGTTCGACGCAGAGCGGGTCAACGTAGCGGTCAACGGCATCTGGATCTGCCGCGGCGGCGCGGCGGGGGACGACCGCGCCAAGGTCGACCTGCGGCCCCGCGACGTGACCATCACCGTCGACCTGTCCGCGGGCCCGCACACCGCGACCGTGCACACCACCGACCTCACGGCGGCGTACGTGCACGAGAACTCGGCGTACTCGTCATGAGCGTCAGGCGGAACGGCGCCCTGGACAAGGCGCACACCCTGATCGAGGCGCTGCCCTGGCTGGCGCGCTTCCACGGCGCGACCGTCGTCATCAAGTACGGCGGGAACGCGATGACCGAGGAGCACCTGCGGGCCAAGTTCGCGGCCGACGTGGTGTTCCTGCGTTACGCCGGCCTGCGCCCGGTGATCGTGCACGGCGGCGGGCCGCAGATCCAGTCGCACCTCGACCTGCTCGGGATCGACAGCCACTTCGTGTCCGGGTTGCGGGTGACCACCCCCGAGGCGATGCAGGTCGTGCGGATGGTCCTGGTCGGCCAGGTCAACCGCGACGTGGTCGGCCTGATCAACGGGCACGGCCCGTTCGCGGTCGGTATGTCCGGCGAGGACGCCCACCTGTTCACCGCCGAGCGCAAGCACGTCGTCGTGGACGGCGTCAAGGTCGACATCGGCCAGGTCGGAGAGATCGTCCGGGTCGAGGCCGGAGCCGTGCGGGCCCTGCTCGACGACGGCCGCATCCCGGTGGTGTCCTCCGTGGCCCGCGGAGAGGACGGCGGGATCTACAACGTCAACGCCGACACCGCCGCCGCCGCCCTCGCCGTGGCGCTCCAGGCGTCGAAGCTCATCGTCCTCACCGATGTCGAGGGGCTGTACGCCGACTGGCCCAACAGCGAGGAGGTCGTCAGCCGCATAGGGGCGTCCGAACTCGCCGCGTTGCTGCCCTCGCTGTCCAGTGGCATGGTGCCGAAGATGGAGGCATGTCTGGCCGCCGTGCGCGGCGGCGTTCCGCAGGCCCACGTGCTCGACGGACGGGTGCCGCACGCGCTGCTGCTGGAGGTCTTCACCGACGAGGGCATCGGAACGCTGGTCGAGCCCGACGCCGCCGTTCCGGCGGCGCCGGACGGGATCGGGGCGACGGCGGACGGCGCCGTCAACGGGGAGGTTGCCAGATGACCACCAACGACGAACTGCGCGGACGCTTCGAGGCGGCGTTCATGCGCAACTACGGCGTGCCGCCCGTCGCCATCGCCCGCGGTGAGGGCTGCGCCGTCTGGGACGTGGACGGACGCCGCTACCTCGACCTCATCGGCGGCATCGCGGTGACCTCACTCGGGCACAACCACCCCGCCCTGGTCGAGGCGGTGTCCCGGCAGGTGGCCACCCTCGCGCACACCTCGAACCTGTTCCTGCACGAGCCCGAGGTGCTGCTCGCCGAGAGGCTGCTCACCCTGCTCGCAGAGCCGGCGCGGGTCTTCCTCGCCAACTCCGGCACCGAGGCCAACGAGGCGGCGGTCAAGATCGCCATCAAGTACGGCAGGACGCACGGCCGCGCCTATATGGTCGCGGCGGAGAACGGCTTCCACGGTCGCACGCTCGGCGCGCTGTCGCTCACCGGCAAGCCGTCGATCCGCGACCAGTTCGGGCCGTTCCCGCTCGACGTGCGGTTCGTCCCGTACGGGGACGCGGACGCGCTGAAGAACGCGGTGACCGAGGACTGCGCCGCGGTCTTCCTTGAGCCCACCCAGGGCGAGGCCGGGGTCGTCCCGCCGCCCGAGGGCTACTTCCGTGCCGCCAGGGAGATCTGCTCCTCGGCGGGGGCGCTGCTCGTCGCCGACGAGATCCAGTCGGCCATCGGCCGCACGGGGCACTGGTTCGCACACCAGGCGGAAGGGGTCGTCCCCGACGTGCTGACGCTGGCCAAGGGCCTGGGCGGGGGCTTGCCGATCGGCGCCTGCGTGGGCTTCGGCGAGGCCGGCGAGGTCTTCGCCAAGGGCGACCACGGCTCGACCTTCGGCGGCAACCCGATCTCGTCCGCGGCGGCGCTCGCCGTGCTGGACACGATCGAGCGCGACGGACTGCTCGGCAACGTCGTCAAGGTGGGGGCGCTGCTGTCCGAGGGCATCTCCGCTGTGCGGCACCCGCTGCTCAAGGGGGTCAGGGGGCGAGGGCTCTGGCTGGCCGCCGTGCTCACCGCGCCGAAGTCCGCGCAGGTGCAGGCGGCGGCGCAGGAGGCCGGCTTCCTGGTCAACGCCCTTCAGCCCGACGCGGTACGGCTCGCGCCGCCGCTTGTGATCACCGAGTCCGACGTACGGACCTTCCTCGACGCGCTGCCCGGCATCCTGGAGACCGCAAATGCCTGACGACGACCTCCTGACCCCTGACGACGGCCCGAGCCAGGGCGGCTACCCGGCGCGAGTCAGGCACTTCCTGCGGGACGACGACCTGTCGCCGGAGGAGCAGGCACAGGTGCTCGACCTGGCCGAGGCGATGAAGAAGGACAGGTTCGGCTACCGGCCCTTCGCGGGCCCCCGCACGGTCGCCGTGCTGTTCGACAAGCCCTCCACCCGCACCCGGGTCTCCTTCACCGTCGGCGTCGCCGAGCTGGGCGGCCAGCCACTGGTCATGGACCTCGGCACGTCGCAGCTGGGACGGGGCGAGCCGGTCGAGGACACCGCGCGGGTGCTGTCCCGGCAGGTCGCGGCGATCGTGTGGCGGACGGCGGGCCAGGAGCGCATCGAGGCGATGGCGGCTCATTCGTCGGTGCCGGTGGTGAACGCGCTGACCGACGAGTTCCACCCCTGCCAGATCCTCGCCGACCTGCAGACGATCCGGGAGCACAAGGGGTCGCCGAGGGGTCTCACGCTCGCCTACCTCGGCGACGGTGCCAACAACATGGCCCACTCCTACCTGCTGGGCGGGGCCACGGCCGGCATGCACGTCCGGGTCGGGGCGCCGGTGGGCTACCTCCCCGACGCCCTGGTCATGGAGCGGGCGGCCGAGATCGCGGCGGCGACGGGCGGGTCGGTCACAGCGGTGAGCGACCCGGAGGCCGCGGTGGCCGGGGCGCATGTCGTCGCCACCGATACCTGGGTGTCCATGGGCCAGGACGGCAAGGACGAGCGGGTCGCGGCCTTCGCCTCCTACCAGGTGTCCACCGCCCTGCTCGGCCTCGCGGCCCCGGACGCGATCGTCCTTCACTGTCTCCCGGCCTACCGGGGGATGGAGATCGCCGCGGATGTCATCGACGGGCCGCAGAGCGTTGTGTGGGATCAGGCGGAGAACCGGCTGCATGCCCAGAAGGCGCTGCTGCACTGGCTGGCGACGCGGGGCGCGGAGGCGTCGTGACCATCCCGCTCACCAAGGCGGCTCGGCACGCTCGCATAGTGGAGCTGCTGACCAGGCACAAGGTGCGCTCGCAGCCCGAGCTGGCCAAGCTCCTGGCGGAGCAGGGAGTGGAGGTCACCCAGGCCACGCTCTCCCGGGATCTCGACGAGCTGGGCGCGCTGAAGCTGCGGGCCGACGACGGCACGCTGGTCTACGCGCTGCCCGGCGAGGGCGGGGGACGGATCCCCCTCTACCGCACCGGCGCCACGAACGGGCTGCCGGAGAACCCCGACGCGCGGCTGCGGAGGATCGCGGAGGAGCTTCTGGTGTCGGCCGAGGCGTCGGCCAACCTCGTGATCCTGCGCACGCCGCCGGGGGCGGCGCAGTTCCTCGCCTCGGCCATCGACCACGCGGGCTGGGAATCCATCCTCGGCACGGTGGCCGGCGACGACACGATCCTCGTGATCAGCCGTGACCCCATCGGAGGGCAAGGGCTGGCGGAGTCTCTGCTCAACCTCGCCACTCGCCGCACGCCCGATGTGAGCAGGCACAAGCTCGCCGCAGAGGTCCGCGCCCACGACAGCGAAGAGCGGGAACAGTGACGGACAGGGCAGCGCGCGCATCCTCCGGCGAAGTCGCCGTCGCCAAGGGGAAGGGCCTGCCGATGGACGTCGTCGAGAGGTCGAGGCACTCGATCGACGAGCACGAAATCGCGGCCGCGCGGGACGCCCGCCAGGCCTGATCGACTCGGTGTACGCCCCGGTTCCGGTGCAGGGACCGGGGCGTACGTCGGCTAAGGTCGCGGATTAGTCCCGCAAAGGATCCGCGTGAAGAAACGCGCCGAGGGTTCATTTGAGGGAGCCGGACCAGGCGCGATGATCTACGTACGACGGCCCGGGCGGGAACGGCGCGCGGTCATCTTTTCGGCAGGGACTCGAATATCGGAGGGAGAAGACGGTGGCGGACAACAAGCCGATGAGGCTCTGGGGTGGCAGGTTCGAGGGGGGACCCGCGGACGCCCTCACGCGCCTGTCGGTGAGCGTGCAGTTCGACTGGCGGCTCGCGCCGTACGATCTGCTTGCCTCGCGCGCGCACGCGCGGGTGCTGCACCGCGCCGGGCTGCTGACGCAGGAGGAGCTCGACCGCATGCTGGGTGCGCTCGACGACCTCGACCGTGCCTGCCGCGCGGGAGAATTCCGCCCCACCGTGGCCGACGAGGACGTGCACACGGCATTGGAGCGCGGCCTGCTCGAACGGCTCGGCTCGCTGGGCGGCAAGCTCCGTGCCGGTCGCAGCCGCAACGACCAGATCGCCACCGACCTGCGCCTCTATCTGCGTGACCACGTCCGCACGATCGTCTCCCGGCTCGCCGAGCTGGAGACGGCGCTGATCAGCCAGGCCGAGGAGAACGCCGACGTCGCCGCCCCCGGTATGACCCATCTGCAGCACGCCCAGCCGGTGTCGTTCGGCCACCAGCTTCTGGCCCACGTCCACGCGCTCACCAGGGACGTGGACCGCCTTCGCGACTGGGACAGGCGCGCGGCGATCTCGCCGCTCGGCTCGGGCGCGCTGGCCGGTTCCTCCCTGCCGCTCGACCCCGCCGCCGTCGCCGCCGAACTCGGGTTCGACGCTCCCGCGCCGAACTCGATGGACGCGGTCGCCGACCGCGACTTCGCGGCGGAGTTCCTGTTCTGTGCCGCGCTGATCGGCGTGCACATCTCCAGGCTCGGCGAGGAGATCGTGCTGTGGGCCTCGCAGGAGTTCCGGTGGATCGAGGTGGACGACGCCTACTCCACCGGCTCGTCGATCATGCCGCAGAAGAAGAACCCCGACGTCGCCGAGCTGGCCCGGGGCAAGAGCGGCAGGCTGATCGGTTCGCTGATGTCGCTGCTGACGACCCTCAAGGGCCTGCCGCTCACCTACAACCGGGACCTGCAGGAGGACAAGGAGCCGGTGTTCGACGCGGTCGACACACTGCTCCTGGTGCTCCCGGCGGTGTCGGGCATGGTCTCCACGATGCGGGTGAACAAGGCCAAGCTGGAGTCCAGCGCGCCCGATGGCTTCGCCCTGGCGACCGACCTCGCCGAACTGCTGGTCCGCCGCGGGGTCCCGTTCCGTGACGCGCACGAGGCCGTCGGCCACCTCGTCGTGTGGTGCCAGGTGAACGACAAGGACCTCGGCGAGCTCACCGACGACGAGCTGGCCAAGGTCTCGCCGCACTTCGCCGTCGACGCCACGGGTGCGAGCGTGCGCGACGTGCTGAACGTGCACGGCGCGCTGGCCGCCCGCAGCGCCTTCGGCGGCACCGCGCCCGACCGGGTCCGCGACCAGATCGCGAACCTCCGGGAGGTCGTCGACGGTCAGGCGGCATGGGCGAACGAGAACTGATCGAGGGCGTCGCGGGCGCGCCGCTCGGCCGCGACTTCTTCGACCGGCCTTCTGACGTGGTCGCGCCCGACCTGCTCGGCCGCGTGGTCGTGCACGGGTCGGTGGCGGTGCGGCTGAGCGAGGTCGAGGCGTACGGCGGGCCAGGGCAGGACCCCGCCTCCCACACCTACCGGGGGCGCACGCCGCGCAACTCGGTCATGTTCGGGCCGCCGGGGCACGTCTACGTCTACTTCACGTACGGCATGCACTACTGTGCGAACCTCGTGTGCATGCCCGCGGGCACCGGCTCGGCCGTCCTGTTACGCGCCGGCGAGGTGATCGCGGGTGTGCACACCGCCCGCGTCCGCCGTATGCCGCACGCCGCCGGCCCGGACCTGGAAGGGCTGGTGCGGCGGGTCCCGGACCGTGACCTCGCGCGTGGGCCGGCCCGGCTCACGGTGGCGCTCGGCCTGGTGCGGGAGCACAACGGGACGGACTGCTGCTCTGGCGGCCCGATTCGGGTGCACGAGGGCCGGCCCGTGCCGTCCGGGCAGGTCAGGACGGGCCCCCGCACCGGGGTGTCCGCGGGCGCCGACACGCCCTGGCGGTTCTGGATCGACGGGGACCTCACCGTCTCGCCGTACCGCGCCCACGTTCCCCGGCGCCGGGGCCGCACCACGAGCTGACGCGCCGGGTTGAAGTGGCGATAAGGTTTCGTGATCAGGCAGGCTTGTACGGAAGCCCGTACACCCACCATCGATAAGCGAAAGCCACGACCGTGACCGCAACTTCAGGCAACCTCGTGCCTACGTCGGAGATGGCTGACATCCTCGACGAGCTCGAGTGGCGCGACGTGATCGCGCAGACCACCGACATCGACGCGCTGCGCAAGGCACTCGCCGACGGTCCGATCACCGTGTATGCGGGCTTCGACCCGACCGCACCCTCATTGCACGTCGGCAACCTGGCCACGCTGCTGATCCTGACCCGCTTCCAGCGAGCGGGCCACCGGCCCATCGGCCTGGTCGGAGGCGCCACCGGTCTGATCGGCGATCCGAGCGGGCGCAGCACCGAGCGGGCGCTGAACTCCAGCGACATCGTCGCGGAATGGGTGGCTCGAATACGCGTGCAGGTCGAGAAGTTCCTGTCGTTCGAGGAGGGGCCGACGGCGGCGACGCTGGTCAGCAACCTCGACTGGACGGCGCAGCTGTCGGCGATCGATTTCCTCCGGGACGTCGGCAAGCACTTCCCCGTCAACCGCATGCTGGGCAGGGAGTCGGTCTCCGCCCGGCTGGCCGGTGAGGGGCTGAGCTACACCGAGTTCAGCTACCAGATCCTGCAGGCCAACGACTACCTGGAGCTGTACCGGCGGCGTGGATGCACCCTGCAGCTCGGTGGCAGTGACCAGTGGGGCAACATCACCGCCGGCGTCGACCTGATCCGGCGGGTCGAGGGCGGGCACGTCCACGCGCTCACCGGCAAGCTGATCACCAAGGCGGACGGCACGAAATTCGGCAAGACGGCAGGCGGGGCGATCTGGCTCGATCCCGCACTGACCTCGCCGTACGCGTTCTACCAGTTCTGGCTGAACGCGGACGACCGCGACGTGGTGCGTTTCCTCAAGGTCTTCACCTTCCGCACACGGGAGGAGATCGAGGAGCTGGAGAAGTCCGTGGCCGAACGACCGGCGGCTCGCGAGGCGCAGCGGGCCCTGGCCGAGGACCTGACCACTCTGGTGCACGGCTCCGACGAGCTGGCCCGCGTGATCGCCGCTTCGCGTGCGCTGTTCGGCCAGGGCTCCCTGGCCGAACTCGACGCCCGGACGCTGGAGTCCGCCCTCGCCGAGGTGCCCAAGGCCGTCGTGCCGGCTCTGGGTGCGCCGTACGTCGAGCTGCTCGCGGAGAGCGGGCTGGTGGAGTCGAAGTCCGCGGCGCGGCGTGCCGTCAAGGAAGGCGGCGCGTACCTGAACAACACGAAGATCACCGACGAGGAGTACGTGCCCTCGGCGGACGACCTGCTGCACGGCCGGTTCCTCGTGCTGCGCAGAGGCAAGAAGACGGTCGGCGGCGTCGAGATCGCCTGACCCTCCGAACCGAACAGCCGCCCTGGCCTGTGGCCAGGGCGGCTGTTTCTTGGTCAAGTGTTGTTGTGACGAGGGTAACAATCCTGTGGCGTTCATGGCGGCCGGCGTCGGAAGTTCCCGTCTGGCCTGGGGTTTCGGCCATCTCGCCGTGATTTGACGGCCAGGCCCGGGTTGCCTAATGTTTTCTTCGCCCCCGGGGAGAGCGGGACGCCGACAGGCGGCCGGACCCCGACGGGCAAGCCACTCTGACAACCACCCAGACGAGGCGCTCGCGTCAGGTCAGGGTCGTTCGTGGCGCGGCCAAGCCGAAGGGTTTGACGCGAAGCGGGCGAGGGTTTAAGATGGAGTGGTTGCCCCGAAAGGGGCGGTCACTCTAACAAGAGCATCGGCTGGGATCGCATGGCCCTCCAGGTCTGCGGTACGGCGATCGCCGCGGAGTCGGCCGAACGGAAGTTATCGCCCTGGATCTCGGGACCCGTTGATCGGGTTCTGGGTGATGGTGGTCGCGTCCGTTTCTTGAGAACTCAACAGTGTGCTAAAAGCCAGTGCATGAAATCATGCATGACCCCGTCATGACAGCACTTCGGTGTTGGTGACGGATTCCTTTGAA
>NZ_JABBWU010000087.1:0-535 GCF_012999525.1 Microbispora sp. H10836 | reverse complement strand
GACCTCACCCAGCCGCCCCAGGCGGCCACCGGCACCCGGCGCTTTCACACCCGGACCGGCCGGCGCGGCCTGATCGACCTCAGTCATGCAACGCTCCTTCAGAGGATGTTTCTGCTTCATCAGACCCGGACCCAGACCCGGACCCGGCACCAGACCCAGAACCGGAACCGGAACCGGAATCGGCATCGGAATCGGGGGTCTCCTGCGAGACCATCACCAGATCGAGCACCCGGTGCTCGTCCAGGTCCTCGGCCGGCGCCTCATGGACGACCCGGCCCTCACGAACGACCAGCACACGATCGGCCAGGCCCAGCACCTCGGGCACCTCACTGGACACCAGCAGCACCCCGATACCGTCATCGGCCAGCTTGCGCACCAGCGCATACAACTCAGCCCGCGCCCCGACATCCACACCACGAGTCGGCTCATCCAGCAGCAACAACTTGCGGTCCTCGGCCAGCCACCGCCCCAGCACCGCCTTCTGCTGATTACCACCCGACAACGTGCGGATCGCCCGCCGCGGATCCGGCGGCCG
>NZ_JABBWU010000086.1:0-546 GCF_012999525.1 Microbispora sp. H10836 | reverse complement strand
CATCGGCTCCTGATGCCAAGGCATCCACCGTGTGCCCTAAACAACTTGGCCACAAAGATGCTCGCGTCCACTATGCAATTCACAAACAACAACCAGACAACCAGCCCACCCCACCACCAAGACACCCAAACCCCACCCCACAAAGGAGGAGAAGCCCAAGCCGGTATGGCAGGAGACCAGCCCTGGAGAAAACAAACCCACCCCGCACCGAAGCGGCCCACCCCCACAAGGAGGAGACCGCTCACGGCCCGGAGAGAAACGGTCCGTTCCCTCAGGACCCAACAGTGTGCCCAGCCAGCCCCGGCCCCCAGAACCCGCATTCCCACCCCGTGAAACCACGGCGGTACTAGCAGACCCGGCAACCACGACCGGCTGAATAACCAGTGCTCCACTAATGAGCGCACCAGACAGGGAACATGCGCCCCTGAACCCGGCATGGACCGAACCTCGCACCCACCACCAAACGGGATGGGCACATCAAGGCCGGCCGAGTGCTCCTTAGAAAGGAGGTGATCCAGCCGCACCTTCCGGTACGGCTACCTTGTT
>NZ_JABBWU010000085.1:0-576 GCF_012999525.1 Microbispora sp. H10836 | reverse complement strand
AGATCTGCTGGTTGATGTCGTTGGTCGGCTCGACCGCCTTGAACTCCACATCGGAGAACTGCTTGGCCGCGTCCGCCGCGTTCTTGCTGATCGCCGCGATCCAGCCGTGGTCGGCCGCCGGAGCCGAGAAGCCGATGACGACCTTGTCGCCGGGGGCGTCGTTGCCGCCCGTGGCCGCGGCCGCCGGAGCAGCGGCGGGCGCGCTCGCCTGCGCGGCCGGCTCGTTGCTGGTGCAGGCCGTGATGAGGGCACCTGCGCCGAGGACGGCTCCGCCGAGGAGGAAGCCCCGGCGGCCGGGGTTCTGCGTCATGTCGTTCTCCCTTGCAGTGGGGGTGATAAGCGATGGAAAAGGGCGTACAAGTCCGGGACCGCAGCCGTACGGCGGCGGACCTGGATGGAGGGGACAGGGGATGGGGGGTGCCGGCGGCGCCGGGGTGTTATGTATGTGATTTGAGGCTGCGCCGCTGCAGGAGCACGGCGACGACGATGATCAGGCCCTTGGCGACCAGCTGGTCGGCGGTGTTCAGGCCGTTGAGGATGAACAGGTTGGTGATCACAGTGAAGATCAGCAGACCG
>NZ_JABBWU010000084.1:0-581 GCF_012999525.1 Microbispora sp. H10836 | reverse complement strand
GGCGCAGAAGCGCAAGATCACCGATGGGGACAAGCTCGCCGGCCGTCACGGCAACAAGGGCGTCATCTCCAAGATCCTCCCGGTGGAGGACATGCCGTTCCTCGAGGACGGCACCCCGGTCGACATCATTCTCAACCCGCTGGGCGTCCCCGGGCGAATGAACGTCGGCCAGGTCCTGGAGACACACCTCGGCTGGATCGCGGCGCAGGGCTGGGACATCAGCGACGTGCGGGAGGAGTGGGCCGAGCGCCTGCGCGAGAAGGACCTGGACAGGGTCGAGCCCTGGACCAACGTCGCCACCCCGGTCTTCGACGGTGCCGGGGAACAGGAGATCATCGGTCTTCTGGGCAGCACTCTCGTCGACCGCGACGGCGATCGGATGGTGATGCCCAGTGGCAAGGCGCGGCTGTTCGACGGCCGTTCCGGTGAGCCGTTCCCGCACCCGATCGCGGTGGGCTACATCTACATCCTGAAGCTGCTGCACCTGGTCGACGACAAGATCCACGCTCGTTCGACCGGTCCGTACTCGATGATCACCCAGCAGCCGCTGGGTGGTAAGGCGCAGTTCGGCGGCCAGCGCT
>NZ_JABBWU010000083.1:0-584 GCF_012999525.1 Microbispora sp. H10836 | reverse complement strand
GAAGAGATCCCCGACCTGTACGAATCGGCCGTCCGCGAGGCCGTCACCGCCTTCGGCCGCGGCGAATGCTTCGTCGAGCGCTACCTGGACCGGCCCCGGCACGTGGAAACCCAGTGCCTGGCCGACACCCACGGCAACGTCGTGGTCGTCTCCACCCGCGACTGCTCACTGCAGCGCCGCCACCAAAAACTCGTCGAGGAGGCCCCCGCACCGTTCCTGACCGACGAGCAACTGCAGCTGCTGTACTCCTCCTCCAAGGCGATCCTGCGCGAGGCGGGCTACGTCGGGGCCGGCACGTGTGAGTTCCTCGTCGGCCAGGACGGCACGATCTCCTTCCTGGAGGTCAACACCCGGCTGCAGGTCGAGCACCCGGTCAGCGAGGAGGTCGCCGGCATCGACCTGGTCCGCGAGATGTTCCGCATCGCCGACGGCCAGATGCTGGGCTACGACGACCCGGTGTTGCGCGGCCACTCCATCGAGTTCCGGATCAACGCCGAGGACGCGGGCCGGGGCTTCCTGCCCGCGCCGGGGACGATCACCTCGATGCGGGTCCCGTCGGGGCCCGGGGTGCGGCTGGACGGCGG
>NZ_JABBWU010000082.1:0-598 GCF_012999525.1 Microbispora sp. H10836 | reverse complement strand
CTTCGCCGTCGGTGAGTCCGTCGGGTGGGCCGTGGCCGCCGTCGTCGACGTACTCCAACCCGGTGTTGTGGCAGGACCTGGCCGACATCGACATCTTCCGGGTCGACGACACCTACTACTACTCGGCCTCCACGATGCACTACTCACCCGGCGCGCCGATCCTGCGCTCCTATGACCTGGTCAACTGGGAGTACGCCGGGCACTCGGTGCCCAAGCTGGACTTCGGCTCCAAATACGACCTCAACGGCGGCCGCGCCTACGTCAACGGCATCTGGGCGTCGTTCCTGAACTACCGCAAGAGCAACAAGACCTTCTACTGGGGCGGCTGCATCGACTTCAGCAAGACCTACATCTACACCGCCACCTCCGCCGAAGGCCCCTGGAACCGGCACACCACGATCAACAAGTGCTACTACGACGCCGGCCTGCTCGTCGACGACAACGACACCATGTACGTCGCCTACGGCAACACCCAGATCAGCGTCGCCCAGCTGTCGGCCGACGGCAAAACCGAGGTCCGCAGCCAGCAGGTGTTCTCCACCCCCTCCAGCGTCGGCACCCTGGAAGGCTCGCGGATGTACAAGCGAGGCGGCGCCTA
>NZ_JABBWU010000081.1:0-623 GCF_012999525.1 Microbispora sp. H10836 | reverse complement strand
TGGCCCAACCACTTGTGGGGGGAGCGGTCGAAGGTGGGGCTGGCGATTGGGACGAAGTCGTAACAAGGTAGCCGTACCGGAAGGTGCGGCTGGATCACCTCCTTTCTAAGGAGCACTCGGCCGGCCTGGTTGGTGCTGCCGCACGGTTGTCCGTGTGGTGGCCTCGGGTCTGGTCCATGCCGGGTTCAGGGGCGAACGTTCCCTGCCTGGTGCGCTCATTAGTGGAGCACTGGTTATTCAGCCGGTCGTGGTTGCCGGGTCTGCTAGTACCGCCGTGGTCGTGCCTCTTTCGGGGTGGGATCGCGGAGTGGGAATGCGGGTTCTGGGGGCTGGGGTCGGCTGGGCACACTGTTGGGTCCTGAGGGAACGGACCGTTTCTCTCCGGGCTGTTAGCGGTCTCCTCCGTGTGGGGGTGGGCCGCTTCGGTGCGGGGTGGGTTTGTTTTCTCCAGGGCTGGTCTCCTGCCATACCGGTTCGAGTGTTGTGCTCGGGTGTCTTGGTGGTGGGGTGGGCTGGTTGTCTGGTTGTTGTTTGTGAATTGCATAGTGGACGCGAGCATCTTTGTGGCCAAGTTGTTTAGGGCACACGGTGGATGCCTTGGCATCAGGAGCCGATGAAGGACG
>NZ_JABBWU010000080.1:0-630 GCF_012999525.1 Microbispora sp. H10836 | reverse complement strand
CGGGTGGGGTGATGGCGTTGAGGGAGCGGATGTAGGCGAGGGATTCGGGTGCGCCGTGCAGCCGGTCCATGCCCGCGTCCTCCCACTCGATGGAGATGGGGCCGTCGTAGCCGATGTGGTTGAGTGCGCGGAAGCACTCCTCCCAGGGCACGTCGCCCCGGCCGGTGGACACGAAGTCCCAGCCGCGGCGGGGGTCGGCCCAGGCGAGGTGGGAGGCCAGGCGGCCGCGGCGGCCGTCGCGGGTGGCGACCCGGGCGTCCTTGCAGTCGACGTGGTAGATCTTGTCGGCGAAGTCGAGGATGAAGTTGGCGGGGTCCAGGCCCTGCCACACCATGTGGGAGGGGTCCCAGTTGAGGCCGAAGGCCGGGCGGTGGCCGATGGCCTCCAGGGTCCGCACGGTGGTGTGGTAGTCGTAGGCGATCTCGCTGGGGTGCACCTCGTGGGCGAAGCGGACGCCGACTTCGTCGAAGACGTCGAGGATGGGGTTGAAGCGGTCGGCGAAGTCGGCGTAGCCGGCTTCGATCATCGACGGCGGGACCGGCGGGAACATGGCCAGGGTGTGCCAGATGGAGGAGCCGGTGAAGCCGACGACGGTCTTGACGCCGAGTTTGGCCGCGGCGCGGGCGGTGT
>NZ_JABBWU010000079.1:0-636 GCF_012999525.1 Microbispora sp. H10836 | reverse complement strand
CGGGGTCGGTGCCGGCGGCCACCGCCTCGATGAAGTCCTTCACCTCATGGGTGAAGGTGTGCTCGTAGCCGAGGCCGTGACCCGGCGGCCACCACGCCCCGGCGTACGGGTGGTCCGCCTCGGTGACCTGCACCCGCCGGAACCCGTGCTCGGCACTGCCGATGGTGTGGTCGTGGAACCACAGCTCGTTCATCGACTCGAAGTCGAAGGACAGGCTGCCCAGCGATCCGTTGACCTCGATCCGCAGCGCGTTCTTGTGCCCGGTGGCGAACCGGGTGGCCTCGAAGGACGCCAGGCCGCCGCCGCTGAGCCGGCCGAGGAACAGCGCGGCGTCGTCGACGGTGACGGTCCCCCTTCCGGCGCCGCCACCGGCCGAGAGCCCGGCCGAGCTGGCGGCCAGGGGACGCTCCTTGACGAAGGTCTCGGTCAGCGCCGACACCCCGACGAGCCGCTCACCGGTGATGAACTCGGCGGTGTCGATGATGTGGGCGCCGATGTCGCCGAGAGCGCCGGACCCGGCCTTGTCCTTCTGCAGACGCCAGACCAGGGGGAACTCCGGGTCGACGATCCAGTCCTGCAGGTACTGCGCCCGCACGTGCCGGATCTCCCCGAGCCTGCCCTGTTCGACGAACCGCC
>NZ_JABBWU010000008.1:0-320920 GCF_012999525.1 Microbispora sp. H10836 | reverse complement strand
GCCGGCTCCTTGCCCTGATACCCGTGCAGCAACTGGATGACCTGCTGACGCACCCGGTTCAGATCGGCGCCCAGCTTCACCAGCACCTGCGCCGCGACACCCTCACCCTCCCGGATCAACCCCAGAAGAATGTGCTCGGTGCCGATGTAGTTGTGCCCGAGCTGCAACGCCTCGCGCAGCGACAGCTCAAGAACCTTCTTGGCCCGCGGCGTGAAGGGGATGTGTCCCGACGGCGCCGACTGCCCCTGGCCGATGATCTCCTCGACCTGCTGGCGCACCCCCTCGAGACTGATCCCAAGACTCTCCAGAGCCTTGGCCGCCACACCCTCACCCTCATGGATCAGACCAAGAAGAATGTGCTCAGTACCGATGTAGTTGTGGTTGAGCATCCTGGCCTCTTCCTGAGCCAGGACGACAACCCGCCGCGCACGGTCGGTGAACCTCTCGAACATCTGCACTCCTCGCTGCGGCGTGACCTACAATCGGAGTCTCCACTTCGGTTATAGGCTATGAAGCGGCGAATCCGGATGTCAATCGAGGCGTGGGAGAGCCGAGGGATGCCGAACGACCAGCGCGTTCCCGAGCCGGACGCCTCCGCCGGGCCGGTGAGAGCGCTGCGCGCCGACGCCCAACGTAACCGGACGCGCATCCTGGAGGCGGCCGAGGCCGTCTTCGCGGCCAAGGGCCCCTCCGCCTCCACCGAGGAGATCGCCCAGAAGGCCGGGGTCGGGATCGGGACCGTCTTCCGGCACTTCCCCACCAAGGAGTCCCTACTGAAGGCGATCATGCACGCGATCGCCGTCAGGCTGACCGAGGAGACCCGCGCGCTCGCGGCGGAGGGCGACCCCGCCACCGCGTTCTTCACCTTCTTCACCCGCACGGTCGAGCAGGCCGCGGAGCAGAAGACCGTCGTCGACCTGCTCGCGCAGGCGGGCATCCCGGTGACCGTCGCCAAGCCGGTCCTCGCCCTGCGTGAGGCCGTCGAGGTGCTCGTCGGCAGGGCCCAGCAGGCCGGGGCCGTACGTCCCGACGTCCGGGCGCCGGAGGTCATGGCCCTGCTGATAGGCCTGTGCCAGGCGTCCCTGCACACCCGGTGGGAGCCGGATCTGCGGGCCCGTACGCTCGCGATCGTCTTCGCGGGACTGCGCCCCGCCACCGCGACCGGCTGACCCTCGCCTTTCCGCTCTCAACGAGAAAGCGCAGCTCATCGGCGTGGCGGGCACGCCGTGTGATCTCGCGGGCCGTACAGCCGGAATGATTGGCTTCGCACGGCGCCGATGACCTCGCGGTGATGGAGGCGCCGGCACCGGTCACCGTTGTCAGAGAGGAGACGACGTGCGGCGCCAGGACGAGGCCGAAGATCTGGTCCAGCTGCTCACGCCCGAAGGCGAGCGTGTCGCGCACCCCGAGTACGACCTGGATCTGTCCAAGAGCCAGTATCGGGGGCTGTATCGCGACATGGCGCTGGTCCGCCGGATCGACCGGGAGGCCTTCGCCCTCCAGCGTCTCGGCGAACTGGGGATGTGGATCCCTTGTCTGGGGCAGGAGGCGGCCCAGATCGGTTCGGGCCGGGCGCTCGCGCCGGACGACCACGTCTTCCCCTCCTACCGGGAGCACGGCGTCGCCTGGTGCCGGGGCATCGCTCCCCTCACGCTCATGGGCATGCTGCGCGGCACGACGAACGGCGGCTGGGACCCCCGGGAGACGCGCTTCCACCTCTACACGATCGTCCTCGGCGCGCAGACGCTGCACGCCGTGGGGTACGCCATGGGGGTCCGCAGGGACGGCGACGACTCGGCCGTCGTGGCCTACTTCGGCGACGGCGCGGCGAGCGAGGGGGACGTCAGCGAGGCGTTCAACTTCGCCGCCGTGTTCGACGCGCCGGTGGTGTTCTTCTGCCAGAACAACCAGTGGGCCATCTCCCACCCCGCCGGGCGGCAGAGCCGGGCGCCGATCTACGAGCGGGCACGGGGCTTCGGCTTCCCCGGCGTACGGGTGGACGGCAACGACGTGCTGGCCTGCCTCGCCGTGACGAGGGCCGCGCTGCGGCACGTGCGCTCCGGGGGCGGGCCGTTCCTCATCGAGGCGCACACCTACCGGATGGGCCCGCACACCACCTCCGACGATCCGGGGCGCTACCGGCCCGCCGAAGAGGTGGACGCGTGGCGGAAGAAGGACCCGATCGCGCGCCTGCGGGCGTACCTGCTGCGGGAGGGCATGGCCGACGACGCGTTCTTCACCGAGGTCGAGGAGGAGGGCGACCGCATCGCCCTCGAACTGCGCGACGGGGTCATCGCCATGCCCGACCCGCCGGTGGACCTCATGTTCGACCACGTCTACGCCGACAGGCACGCGCTGGTGGAGGAGGAGCGGGCCTGGTACGCCGCCTACCTCGACCGCTTCGAGGAGCCCGGCGCCTGACCCCGCGCCCTGCGGAGGGACCTCAGCCGGCGCGGCGGGCGGCCGGGCGCCACATGCCGACCCCTACGGGCACGCCGGGAGACGCGTGCACGAGCGGATCGTGATCGGGCGCGGGCAGGCCGGCCGCCTCGAGCAGCCCCTGCTCCAGTCCGGACACATGGGCACGGTGCAGAGGCCAGCGCGGGTGTTCCACCTCCGCCGTCACCAGACGGCCCGCGACGACCGTGAAGAGCCGGTAGCGCTCCACGAGGAAGTCCGCGAGCCCGTCCCGCTCGGCCTCGCCCAGCGCGGCCCCGAGGTCGACGTCGACGTCGCACCGCGCCCCGGAGGGGCCCGGCCACCGGCGCCCGCAGCGGTAGCGGCGCCGCTCCCCCGCGCCGGTCACGGACATGTCCGACCAGTAGTACGGCAGCCCGTACGCGGCCCGGGCGCCCAGCACGGCGGGCAGGTTCCCGGCGTCCAGCGACAGGAACCACAGGCCGCCCCGCCCCCGGGCGTCCCGCGCGTAGGTGCGCACGTTGGTCTCGGGAAAGCGCGACAGCCCTAGCAGCGGCGGCAGCCCGGGCGCCCGCACGCCGCGCATCAGGAACGGCGTGAGCCCGACGTACGCGGCCCCCTCGTAGGTGTCGACGGTGAGCCCGTCCGGCAGGAACGCCTGCACGATGCCGGGCGGATATCTCCAGTGGATGAAGGTGATGTCGGACCAGTGGTGGTACATCACCGGACGCTCGACCCGTCCTGCCGTTGGGGAGACCATGCCCGGGTTGCTACCCAGGAGACCCATCACGGCACACGGTCTGCGCCAGGCGTCGGCCGGCACAGGAACTTTCGCTTTGCCCGGCGAAAGTTATCCAGTTTTGACCGAACTATCTTCACAAGTCGACAAAAGGAGCTTACGTTCGGTGCGATCACCGCTTCCGAGGTGGATCTGTGAAGCGAGGTCGCGCGCCCGGGATCGTGCCGGGCGTACCGCACCGACGAAGGGAACCTCCGCCCATGCCCCCCAGGCGGCCGACCGATCGCGTAAGAAGACGGATCGCGCAGACCTGCGCCTTACTCCTGGCCTTCCCGGGCCTGACCGTGCTCACCCCGGCCGCGCCGGCCCAGGCACACGCGGCGCCCGTCGACGCCGCCGACTACCAGCGCGTGGAGATGGCCAAGGGCGTCGCCGAGATGGGCGAGCCGATGACGATGAGCGTGCTGCCCGACCTGTCGGTGCTGCACACCGCGCGTGACGGGGTCCTGCGGCGCACCGACGCCCGCGGCGACACCACCGTGGTCGGCACGCTGAACGTTTACACCCACGACGAGGAGGGCCTCCAGGGGATCGCGGCCGACCCGGGCTTCGCGACCAACCGGTTCGTCTACCTCTACTACGCCCCCCGCCTCGACACGCCCGACGGCGACGCCCCGGCCACCGCGTCCGACTTCTCGGCCTGGAAGGGCGTGAACCGGCTGTCCAGGTTCACGATCAAGCCCGACTGGACGCTGGACAAGTCCAGCGAGGTCAAGATCCTCGACGTGCCGGCCGACCGCGGCATCTGCTGCCACGTGGGCGGCGACATGGACTTCGACGCCGACGGCAACCTCTACCTGTCGACCGGCGACGACAGCAACCCCTTCGACTCGTCGGGCTACTCCCCCATCGACGAGCGGCCCGACCGCAACCCGGCGTACGACGCCCAGCGCAGCTCCGGCAACACCAACGACCTGCGCGGCAAGATCCTGCGCATCAAGGTCAAGCCGGACGGCACCTACGACATCCCCGAGGGCAACCTGTTCCCGCCGGGCACCCCGGACACGCGGCCCGAGATCTACGCCATGGGCTTCCGCAACCCGTTCCGGCTGAGCGTCGACAAGGCCACCGGCGTGGTCTACGTGGGCGACTACGGTCCCGACGCGGGCACCACGGACGCCAACCGCGGGCCGAGCGGCCAGGTCGAGTTCAACCGCGTCACCCGCCCCGGCAACTACGGCTGGCCGTACTGCACGGGCACCAACACCTCGGTCGAGACCTACAACAAGTTCACCTTCCCCTCCGGTCCCTCCGGAGCGAAGTACGACTGCGCCGGCGGGCCGGTCAACGCCTCCCCGCGCAACACCGGGCAGCGCACGCTGCCGCCCGCGCAGCCCGCGTGGATCAGGTACGGCGGCGACGCCGGCTCTCCGCCCGAGTTCGGCGGCGGCTCCGAGTCGCCGATGGGCGGGCCGGTCTACCGCTACGACGCCGACCTGAAGTCCGCGGTCAAGTTCCCGCAGGACCTGGACGGCCACTTCTTCGCCGGTGAGCTCGGCCGCAGGTGGATCAAGGCGATCGACGTGAAGGCCGACGGCACACGCGGCGACATCGCGGACTTCCCCTGGACCGGCACCCAGGTGATGGACCTGGCGTTCGGCCCGGACGGCGCGTTGTACGTGCTCGACTACGGCACCGGCTACTTCAACGGCGACGCCAACTCGGCGCTGTACCGCTTCGAGTACGTCAAGGGCCGCGACCGTTCCCCGATCGCCGTGGCCAAGGCCGACAAGACGTCGGGCAAGACGCCTCTCACGGTCACGTTCTCCTCGGCCGGCTCCGCCGACCCCGAGGGCGCCACGCTCACCTACGCCTGGGACTTCGGCGACGGCACCACCTCCACCGAGGCGAACCCGGTCAAGACGTACGACAAGGACGGCACGTACACCGCGACGCTCACCGTGCGCGACCCCGCGGGCAACAGTGGCAGCGCGAGCGTGGTCGTCACGGCGGGCAACACCGCGCCGACCGTGACCATCGAGACGCCCGTGGCAGGCAGCCTGTTCCAGTGGGGCGATCCGGTCCCCTTCTCGATCAAGGTCACCGACCCGGAGGACGGCGAGATCGACTGCGCGAAGGTCAAGATGACCTACGTGCTCGGCCACGACAGCCACGGCCACCAGATCTCCTCGAAGACCGGCTGCTCGGGCGAGCTGACCATCCCGGTCGACGGCGAGCACGACGACGCGGCGAACATCTTCGCGGTGTTCGACGCCGAATACACCGACAAGGGCGGGCTGACCACCCACACCCAGCACATCCTGCAGCCGCGGCACCGCCAGGCCGAGCACTACACCGCCTCCCAGGGCGTCAACCCGATCGGCAAGAGCAATGCGCACGGCGGCAAGACCGTGGGTGACATCAACGCGGGCGACTGGATCTCCTTCAAGCCCTACGAACTGAGCAAGGCCAAGGGGATCACCGCCCGTGTCTCCTCCGGCGGGAAGGGCGGCACCCTCGAGGTGCGCGCGGGGTCGCGGACCGGCACCCTGCTGGGCAAGGTGAGCGTGCCCGTCACCGGCGGCTGGGAGACGTTCACCGACGTGTCCGCGCCGCTGTCGAACGCCCCGGCCGGGACGACCGAGCTCTTCCTGGTCTTCCAGGGCCACGACGGCGCGCTGTTCGACCTGGACGACTTCACGCTGACGGCCGAGCCGCCGGCCGGCGCAAGCCCGGCACCGATCGTCGGCGCCGCCGGCCTGTGCCTCGACGTCGCGAACGCCGACCCCGCCAACGGCACCAAGGTGCAGCTCTACGAGTGCAACGGGACCGGGGCGCAGGTCTGGACCGTCAGCGGCAACACCCTCCGCTCGCTCGGCAAGTGCCTCGACGTGTCCAACGGCGGCACCGCCGACGGCACGCGGGTGCAGATCTGGGACTGCGTCTCCGGCGTCGGCGCGCAGATGTGGACCGTCGGCACGGACGGCACCATCAAGAACCCCCAGTCGGGCAAGTGCCTCGACGCGACCGACCCCGCCCAGATCGTCATCAGGACGTGTGACGGCCGCGCCGCGCAGAAGTGGACGACGGCGGCCCCGGGCGGCGCCGAGGGCGAGGTCCTGGTCTTCTCCCGTACGGCCGGCTTCCGGCACGACTCGATCCCGGCGGGCGTCCAGGCGATCAAGGACCTGGGCTTCAAGGTCACCGCGACCGAGGACCCCGCCGTCTTCACCGCTGAGAACCTGGCGAAGTACAAGGCCGTGGTGTTCCTCAGCACCACGGGCGACGTGCTGAACGACGCCCAGCAGGCGGCCTTCGAGGCGTACGTCAAGGCGGGCGGCGGCTACGCCGGCATCCACGCGGCGGCGGACACCGAGTATGACTGGCCGTTCTACGGCGGCCTGGTCGGAGCGTGGTTCGCCTCCCACCCCGCCGTCCAGCAGGCGACCGTGAAGGTGGAGGACCGGGCGCACCCGGCGACCGCCCACCTCGGGCCGACGTGGACGCGCACCGACGAGTGGTACGACTACCGGACCAACGCCCGCAGCACCGCGCACGTGCTGGCCACGCTCGACGAGAAGTCGTACTCGGGCGGGAAGATGGGCGACGACCACCCGATCGCCTGGTGCAAGGAGTATCAGGGCGGCCGGTCGTTCTACACGGGCGGCGGGCACACGGCGTCCTCGTTCTCCGAGCCGGAGTTCCGGCAGCACCTGCTCGGCGGCATCAGGTACGCCATGGGCGACCTCAAGGCCGACTGCCGTCCCGAGACCGGCTACACGACGCTCTACAACGGCAGCACCACCGGCTGGGAGCAGGCCGGGCCCGGCGGATTCACCAACGCCGACGGCACCCTGACCTCCCACGGCGGCCTGGGGCTGTTCTGGTACAAGGCGAAGGAGTTCCACTCCTACTCGCTCAAGCTCGACTGGAAGATGCGCGGCGACGACAACGCGGGCGTCTTCGTCGGCTTCCCCGCCTCGGACGACCCGTGGTCGGCGGTCGACAACGGCTACGAGATCCAGATCGACGCCACCGACGCCCCGGAGAAGACGACCGGGTCGGTCTACGGCTTCCAGTCGGCGGACCTCAAGGCCCGGGACGCCGCGCTCAACGCACCGGGGCAGTGGAACACCTACGAGATCCGCGTGGAGGGCGAGCGCCTGCAGATCTTCCTGAACGGCGTGAAGATCAACGACTTCCTCAACACCGACCCGAAGCGGTCCCTCCAGCAGGGCTACGTGGGCATCCAGAACCACGGCGACGGCGACGAGGTGGCGTTCCGGAACATCCGTATCAAGGAGCTCGGCCCGGCGGAGGGCGACGTCACCGTCCAGGCCGAGAGCTGGACCGAGGCGAACGGCGTCGACACCTACCCCCACGCCCCCGCGCACGGCGGCACCGTGCTCGGCTACGTCAACCCCGGCGACTGGGCGGCGTACGACGGCGTGGACCTCACCGGCGTCACCCGGTTCACGGCCCGGGTGGCCTCCCCCGACCCCAGCGGCGGCTTCGAGATCAGGACCGGTTCACCGACCGGCCCCGTGCTCGGCAGCGTCACCGTGCCGAACACCGGCGGGTGGGAGTCGTACGCGGACGTCTCGACGCCGCTCACGAACGTCCCCTCGGGGAGCGTGAAGCTCTACCTGGTGTTCACCGGGGCGAACTTCGACGTGGACGACTTCACGCTCATCCGCGGCCCGAAGGACTCGCCGGAGGTCAAGCTGACCGTCACCGCCACGTCCCGCTGCATCGGCACCTCGGCGTACCTGGCGGTCACGGCCGTCAACAACGCTGACGCGCCGGCCACGATCGAGCTGAACACCCCGTTCGGCAAGAAGACCGTGGCCGACGTGGCCCCGGGCAAGCAGGCCTACCAGTCCTTCAACACCCGGACCGCCCAGATCGACGCGGGCACGGTGACCGTGAAGGGGACCGCGACGATCGGCGGCAAGCAGGTCACCTCGACCTACGACGCGGCCTACTCCGCGGCCGGCTGCCGCTGAGCCGCTCACCCCGCGGCCGGCTGCCGCCGGCCGCACCGGCGGTGACCACGGTCCCCACGACGAGGACACCGCCGTAGCTCAACCGGGGCCGGCCGGCCGAACAGCCGGCCGGCCCCGCCCCTCATAGATGGAGCGAATGACCACATGACAATCAACAGGACCACGCAGGTGCTCGCCGCGTCGGTGCTCGGCCTCACCCTCGCCGGCGTGGCCACTCCCGCGCTGGCCGACGACCCCGGCAGCGGCATCGACGTGTCGGTGAACATCGAGCCCACGACCACCCCCGGCCAGCTGTCGATGACCGTGGCCGACAACAACGGGGTGTCCCTGCAGGAGAACGGCTCCGACGCCGCCGCCCGCCAGTTCACCGGCACTCTGCCGACGGTCACGGTGACCGACACCCGCACCCCCGAGGAGATCCCCGCCGGCGAGTACTGGGCGGTCGTGGGCCAGGCGAGCCAGTTCGTCGCCTCCGACGACCCGGCCAAGACCATCGGCCCCGAATACCTGGGCTGGAAGCCGCGTCTGCTGAGCGACTCCTCCACCGGCGCGGTCTCAGCCGGTGAGCCGGTCTCCAGTGTCGTCTCCGACGGCACCGGAGCCCCCGCCGTGGGTCTGGAGGGCCAGGAGCTGCTGGTCTCGACCGCCAACTCCGCCGACGAGATCGGCACCTCGCAGGTCAACGCCGACCTCGCCCTGCGCACCTCCGTCGACGTCGCCGCCGGCGAATACCACTCCACCCTGACCCTTTCGCTGTTCAACCAGTCCTGAACCGGCGGCAGGAACCGATCTGATTCACCCGGGGTGCCCCGTGACGCGAGTCGCGGGGCACCCGCTTCCGTTTACAGGCTCGCCCGCGTCAGGTCTCCGCGAAGCCGGAATACTCCCGGCGGAGTAGCCGTACCCCGGACGGAGAAGGCCCGAGGTGCCTGTGGCCGGACGACGCGGCGCGGACGCGGCCCGGCCTAGCGTTACGGCGTCACCAGTCCCCTCGGGAAAGGCCTCGCAAGGCCGCATCGCACACAGTGCCCGCCTCCGCCCACCCGGCCGCCCCGGTTCGCCAGACCGGCTGGATCGCCGACGTCGCGCTCGCCGCTCTCACCGTGGTCCTCTTCGTGGCCGTCGCCCTCGCCACCGGGGTGCGACCGCCGTGGGACGGCGTCATCCCTGTCGCGCTGTTCCTCGGCGCGCTCCTGCTCGTCCGGCGCCGGTGGCCGATGCCCGTGCTGCTGCTGTCGGTCGCCGCCGTCTTCGCCTACCACCTGGGGCATCCCTCGCCCGCCGGGTGGATCTGGCCGGTGGCGGCCGCGTACTTCACCGCGGCCACCGCCTCCCGCCCGCGCTGGGTGGTCGCCGTCGGCGTCGCCCAGCTCGTCTACTCCGCCGTCGACGCCCGGTTGATCATCGACAGAAACCTCGTCCGGTATCTCATGCACACCCTCGGCGAGGGGCTGCTGCTCGCGGCCCTCGTCGCCGCGGGGCTCGCCTACGCCACGTCGCTGCGCCGGCGCGACCTGCTGCGCGAGGCCGAATACCGCGACCTGCGGGAGGGCCCCGCCGGCACCGAGCCCCCGAGGCCCTTGCCAACACGCTCAGGCATTCGGGGGCGACCATGGCCGAGGTGACGGTCGGCCGCCACCCGCGATCGATCACGGTCGAGATCGCCGACAACGGCAAGGGCGACCCCTCCGGCGGCGGCGTCACCGAGGGGAACGGCCTCACCGGCATGCGCGAGCGGGTGCGCGCCCTCGGCGGCACGCTCACCGCCGGTCCGGCGCCCCGGGGCTTCGCCGTGAGGGCCGAGATCCCTGTGGCAGGCTCGGCGGAGTGACGATCAAAGTGCTCCTCGCCGACGACCAGGCGCTCGTACGGGCCGGCTTCCGCAGCCTGCCGGCCCGCTCGCGGGACGTGGCCGTCGTCGGGGAGGCCGCCAATGGCGCCGAGGCCGTACGGCTGGCCGCGAGCATCCGCCCGGACCTCGTCCTCATGGACATCCGCATGCCGGGGACGGACGGCATCACGGCCACCCGGAGCATCGTCACGGGCCAGGACTGCCGGGTCGTCATCCTCACCACCTTCGACACCGACGAGCACGTGTTCGCCGCGCTGCGCGCCGGAGCCAGCGGTTTCCTGACCAAGGACGTCGAACCGGCCGAGCTGCGCCGCGCGGTGACCGCCGTGGCCGCCGGAGACGCGCTCCTGTCCCCCGGGGTCACCCGCCGCGTCATCGAACGGTTCGCCCGGCGGCTGAGGTTTCGCCGTCAGTCCGTCGTGATGGCGGATTCGATGCCGCGGTGCCGGGCGGCGCCGTGCGCGAAATCAGGCACGCCCGGCGTGCCGCCCTCCCGCAGGTCGTCCAGGAACCGCTGGTAGGCGTGCGCGACCGCGTACGCCGGCGCGTCGGCGTGGGGGTCCAGCCGCGGGACGCGAACGTATGAGTCCGGCACCGTCAGGGGAGCGAGTCCCGCTGTCCCGCGGCCGCCTTCGAGGGTGATCGGGCTGAGCTGGAGATGGCCGATCGGAGCGGTGATGACGAGGTCGCCCTCGGTGCCGTTGATCTCCCAGCGGAAGTTGACGCCCCGGGACATGCCGCCGCGGTAGTGGAAGGTGGCCACCACGCCGCCCGGCAGCCGTCCCCAGGCCACCACCTGGTCGGCGGCGGTCATGGGCACGGGCCGCCCGCTCCCGGTGTCCACGGCCGACGTACGCCGCGACGCAAGGTGGATCCGCAGGTCCTCGGGCTCGCCCAGGACGGACGCGAGTCCGTCGAGGGTGTGGGCGAAGGAAACGGTCAGCAGTGTCGTGCCGTTGGCGGCGTCGAGCACGTGGTGATCGCCGGGGCCGACGATGGCGCCCCAGGCGCCGCCGGAGCCGACGACCGTCGTGGACAGCACCTCCCCCACGTAGCCGTCGGCCACGAGATCCCGCACGTAGGCGAGGGCCGGGTGCGACCGCGCCTGGAGTCCGACGACGGTCGGCACCACGCGGCCGCGCGCCTGCCGCGCCATGTCCTCGGCCTCCGCGAGCCCGTTGCCGAGCGGCCACTCGCACAGCACGCTCTTGCCGGCGCTCAGCGCCGTCCGCACCAGTTCCCGGTGGTGCGGCACCTTCACCGCCACGACCACGAGGTCCACCTCGTCGCAGGCGGCCAGTTCGGCCGCCGTCCCGAAGGTGCGCGACACTCCGTGCTTGTGTCCGGAGCGCTCCGCCGACTGTTTCGAACTCGTGCTCAGGGCCCTCAGCTCGTAACCCGGGACGGCGCGCAGGGCCGGCAGGTGAGAGCGCTCGGCCCAGCTTCCGTCCGCCCCGAGCCCGATGATCCCTACTCCGATCGGCTTCCCGGACCGGGCCGGCTCGGCGAGCGGTGACATGGCTGTGTTCATGATTCGCGGCCTGTTCTCTCGGTGAATGGCGACTCGCTGTCCAGCAGGGCCATGAGGGGTGCGGCGTATCGGGTGCCGGCCACCGCGCCGGCCGGGACGGCCTCGTCGATCGCGCGCAGGTCCGTGTCGGTCAGGGCGACGCCGGCCGCGGCCAGGGCCTCCTCGACGCGGTGCGGCCGGCGGGTGCCGAGGACGGCCACGATGGTGCCGCGCTCGCGGCTCCGCGCGACGACCCAGGCGGTGGCGAGTTGCGCGACGCTGATGCCGTGCGCGTCGGCGAGCGGCCGCAGCCGCTCGACGAGGGCGAGGTTCGTGGCGAGATTGCCGGGGTGGAAGCGCGGCAGCCAGCCGGCGCGCGGGTCGCCGCCGGCGGGTTGCCGGTAGGCGCCGGTGAGCAGGCCGTGCGCGAGGACCCCGTAGGCGGTGACGCCGATCCCCAGCTCGCCGCAGGTGTCCAGGATGCCGTTGGTCTCGGGGCCACGGCTGAACAGGGAGTATTCGATCTGCACATCGCAGATCGGGTGCACGGCGTGGGCACGGCGGATGGTCTGCGGCCCCACCTCGGAGAGCCCGATGTGGCGCACGTACCCGGCCTGGACCAGCTCGGAGATCGCGCCGATCGTGTCCTCGATCGGAGTGGCGGCGTCGAGGCGCGCTGGGCGGTAGATGTCGACGTGGTCGCCGCCGAGGCGGCGCAGGGAGTAGGCGAGCGCGTTCCTGACGTGGGCGGGCCGGCCCTCGATGCCGACGAAGGCTCCGTCGGGGCCGCGCAGACCGCCGAACTTGACGCTGAGGAGCACCTTGTCGCGATCGCCGGCGCGGAGGGCGCGGCGGATGAGGTCCTCGTTGTGGCCCATGCCGTAGAAGTCGGCGGTGTCGAGGAGGGTGACTCCGGCGTCGAGGGCGGTGCGGATCGTGGCGATGGCGTCGGCCTCGTCGGCGGGGGCCGTGTGGTCGGACATGCCGGCGCAGCCCAGGGCGAGAGGGGCGACCCGAGGACCGCCGGTTCCAAGAGGTCGGGTGTGCATGGCGCCTCCTGCGGGGTGGGAAAGCATGGACGCCGCCGACAGGGCTGCCGCGAGCACAGCCGTCTGTTAGCGTTGATATTTCAACACTAGGAAGAGGCATGTTGATATGTCAACACGCAACGGAGAGACCGCCGCGCCGGACGAGGCCGCGACCGGGGCCACGCCGGAGCCCGTCGACTTCTGGGTCGCCTTCAAGCGCGCCCACGAGGTCCTCCGGGCCCGCGTGATCGCGGACACCGCCGAGGCGGCGGGCCTGTCCGAGCCGGACCTGTCGATCCTCGTCAGCCTCGAGAAGGCGGGCGGCGCCCTGCGCCAGAGCGAGCTCGCCGCGTCACTCGGCTGGGATCGCACTCGCCTCTCCCACCAGCTCACCCGCATGAGCACCCGCGGACTCCTCACCCGCGAGCGCACCGGCGGCGTCATCGTCACCCTCACCGACACCGGCCGCGCCGCCATCGCCGCCGCGCACCCCGGCCTGGACGCCGCGGTGCGCCGCCACTTCATCGACAAGCTCTCCGCACAGGAGATCGAAACGCTGGCCTCCGTGTTCAGCCGGCTGTAGGACCGGCACGCGAAGCCGTCGACGCCGCAGGAAAGCAGGCGAACGCCGACTCCCGGCCGGCGACCTTGCGGACGACACCAGTCAAGATCAATTCATTGCGTACTAAATTCAAGTATTGACCTAAGTATCGAAGGCGATCATTGTCTGGGTCAGGGCTCGCCCTGTTCACCCCCCGAAGAGGAATCGCCACCATGAGAAGACGCCCAACGTTCCATTCCGCCCGCCGTGCTCTGACAGCCGTGCTCAGCGGGCTGACCCTGGTCGCGGCCTGCGTCGTGGCCGGCGCCGCCGTGTCCGGGCCGGCGCACGCAGCGCCGGTCCTGCTGTCGCAGGGCAGGACCGCGACGGCCTCGTCCGCCGAGAACGCGTCCACCCCCGCATCGGCCGCCGTCGACGGGAACACCGGCACCCGCTGGTCCAGCGCGTTCGGCGACCCGCAGTGGCTCCAGGTCGACCTCGGGTCCGCCGCGACGCTGAGCCAGGTCACCCTGAACTGGGAGGCCGCCTACGCCACCGCATTCAAGATCCAGGTGTCGGCCGACGGTTCGGCCTGGACCGACGTCTACTCCACCACGAGCGGAACGGGCGGCACGCAGACCCTCACCGTGACCGGCTCGGGCCGCTACGTCCGCCTGTACGGCACCGCCCGCGCCACCGTGTACGGCTACTCCCTATGGGAGTTCCAGGTCTACGGCACCACGTCGAGCGGCACGTGCGGCACGGCCGACGCCGCCCAGGGCAGGCCCGCGACCGCCTCGTCCACCGAGAACGCCGGCACACCGGCGTCGGCCGCCGTCGACGGGAACACCGGCACCCGCTGGTCCAGCGCGTTCGGCGACCCGCAGTGGCTCCAGGTCGACCTCGGCTCGGCCAGAACGATCTGCAAGGTCGTCCTGACCTGGGAGGCGGCCTACGCCACCGCATTCAAGATCCAGGTCTCCGACAACGCCTCCACCTGGACCGACCTCTACTCCACCACCACCGGCACCGGCGGTACGCAGACCCTCGACGTCACCGGCTCGGGCCGCTACGTCCGCCTGTACGGCACCGCCCGCGCCACCGCGTACGGCTACTCGCTGTGGAGCTTCACCGTGAACACCACGGGCGGCTCGACGGACCCGACGACTCCGCCGCCCGACGCCTTCTGGGGCGACACCTCGAACATCCCGGCGGCCAGGAACGTCGTCATGGTGAAGATCCTCAACCGGACCAACGGCCAGTATCCCGACTCGCAGGTCTACTGGAGCTACAACGGCCAGGTCCACTCGATCGCCGAGCAGCCCTACTTCGACATGCCGGCCAACACGGCGGGCCGGATGTACTTCTCCCTCGGCTCCCCCAACAGCCAGTACTACGACTTCATCGAGTTCACCGTCGGGCCTTCGGTGTTCAACGGCAACACGACCCGGGTGGACGCGTTCGGCCTGAAGCTCGCGATGCGCCTGCACGCCCGCGACGGCTACGACGTGGCCGTCGGCGAGGACTACGCCACCTTCGCCGAGTCCCGCGCGGCGACGTTCCAGCGGTTCGTCGACGAGGTGCCCGCCGAGTTCAAGCCGCTGGCCCAGGTGCAGGCGCCGTACCGCATTCCGGCGCCGGGCAGCGCCTCGATCTTCCAGCCCGGCGGGGCGTACGCGAACTACTTCACCGGCTACGCCGCCCAGCAGGGCGTCACGGCGACGACCTCGCAGGTCACCGGGTGCGCCGGGCCGCTCGCCGAGGCGCCGAAGATGTGCGCGGCGCTGAACCGGCACGTCGCCGGGCTGTCCGACGCCCAGCAGTCGGACCCGTCCGGCTATTACAAGGCCGCCCCGGCGAACTACTACGCGAAGTTCTGGCACGACCACGCCATCGGCAAGCTCGCCTACGGCTTCCCCTACGACGACTATGCCGGTCACTCGTCGTTCATCTCGCACGGCGACCCGCAGTGGCTGCTGGTCGCGGTCGGCTGGTAGCGCGGACAGGAGACGCCATGAAGCACACCCTTCCGTTCCCGCGCGGGCTCGCTCTCGTCCTGGCTGTGGCGCTGGCGCTGCTCGCGAGCATCGTCGCCGGGCCCGCGCACGCCGCACCCGTCCTGCTGTCGCAGGGCAGGACCGCGACGGCCTCGTCCACCGAGAACGCCGGCACACCGGCGTCGGCCGCCGTCGACGGGAACACCGGCACCCGCTGGTCCAGCGCGTTCGGCGACCCGCAGTGGCTCCAGGTGGACCTCGGGTCCACCGCGACGCTGAGCCAGGTCGCCCTCAACTGGGAGGCCGCCTACGCCACCGCATTCAAGATCCAGGTCTCCGACAACGCCTCCACCTGGACCGACGTCTACTCCACCACCACCGGCACCGGCGGCACGCAGACCCTCGACGTCACCGGCTCGGGCCGCTACGTCCGCCTGTACGGCACCGCCCGCGCCACCGGCTACGGCTACTCCCTATGGGAGTTCCAGGTCTACGGCACCACGTCGAGCGGCACCTGCGGCGGCGCCGACGCGGCGCTGAACCGGCCCGCCACGGCCTCGTCCACCGAGAACGCCGGCACCCCCGCATCGGCCGCCGTGGACGGCGACCCCGGCACCCGCTGGTCCAGCGCCGCCGCCGACCCGCAGTGGCTCCAGGTCGACCTCGGCTCGGCCAGAACGATCTGCAAGGTCGTCCTGACCTGGGAGGCGGCCTACGCCACCGCATTCAAAATCCAGGTCTCCGACAACGCCTCCACCTGGACCGACGTCTACTCCACCACCACCGGCACCGGCGGCACGCAGACCCTCGACGTCACCGGCTCGGGCCGCTACGTCCGCGTGTACGGCACCGCCCGCGCCACCGACTGGGGTTACTCGCTGTGGGAGTTCGCCGTCCACACGAGTGGCGGCGGCACCACCGACCCGCCGCCGAGCGGCACGCCGATCTCGGCGTACAAGCAGGTGACGGCCTCGTCCTGGGAGGGCGGCAACGCTCCGGCGGCGGCGCTCGACGGGCGCACGACGACCCGCTGGTCGAGCCAGTACTCCGACGACCAGTGGCTGCGGGTGGACCTCGGCGGGGCCGGGCACATCACCGGCGTCACGCTCAACTGGGAGTCGGCGTACGCCACCGGCTACCGGATCGAGGTGTCCGCCAACGGCACGTCATGGACGCCGATCCACACCACGACCAGCGGCAAGGGCGGGGTCGAGAACCTGAACGTCACCGGCGACGGCCGCTATGTCCGCTTCGTCGGCACGGCCAGGGCCACCGGCTACGGCTACTCGCTGTGGGAGTTCCAGGTCTTCGGCACGGTGGATACGGCGGCCACGACCGCGCCCCTGCTGTCCCCGCCGACCAGGGCCCCGGCGACCACCGGTCAGTTCGCACTGTCCGCCCCCGCCGACAAGGCCATGATCACCGACACCCGGCGGCCCGCGTTCTCCTGGGCGGCCGTCTCCGGCGCGGTGCGCTACGAGGTCTGGCTGAACGTCAGCCGCACCGACTACGACTTCACCGCCTCCGGCAACCTGATCGACCTCTACACCAAGGTCGCCGAGCCGACCGGCACGAGCTACACGCCTTCCTGGGACATCCCCGACCGGTGGACGTACAAGTGGTTCATCGTCGCGGTGAGCGGGTCGGGCGCCAGGACGACGTCGAACATCCGCACCTTCAGCCTCTATCTACCCGACGTCGAGCAGGTCACTGACGGCGTGGCGGTCGTCAACGGCGCCCGCGACCTCAACAAGAACGGGACGATCGAGCCGTACGAGAACTGGCGGCTGCCCGTCGAGACCCGGGTCAACGATCTGCTCGGCAGGATGACGCCGGAAGAGAAGGCGTACCAGATGTTCTACAACGCCCAGAGCTACCCGCTCTCGGGCTGGCACTTCGGCCCCGCGTTGCCGAACGACCTGCACGCCGTGCTGCTGAACGCGTCCGGGACCCGGCTCGGCATCCCGCCGGTCTCGGCGGGCGACACCATCGCCGGATACCAGACCACCTATCCGCTGCAGAGCGCGCTCGCGGCGGGCAAGGACTACGCGCTCGACTACAGGCTCGGCGACATGCAGCGCCGCGAGGAGCTGGAGGTCGGGGCGCGCGGCGTGCTCGGCCCGCTCGCCGAGGTCGGCACCAAGGTCCTCTATCCCCGCATCCAGGAGGGCAACGGCGAGAACGCCGACGTCGCCGCCGCCCAGGTCCGCGCGCTGGTGGCCGGGCTGCAGGGCGGCCCCGAGCTCAACCCCGCCTCGGTGCTGGCGACCGTCAAGCACTGGCCGGGCGAGGGCGCGGGCGGCGAGGCGGGGATCACCTACGACGCGGTGACGATCAAGTACCATATGATCCCGTTCAGGGCCGCGATGGAGGCCGGCGCCGTCAACATCATGCCGGGCTACGCCGGGAGCTCCTACCTCGACCCGGGCGGGTCGGGCGCGGGCGACAGCAAGCCGATCCTCGACTACCTGCGGAACAACCTCGGCTACACCGGTCTCATCACCACCGACTGGCTGCCGTCCTCGGTCTGGGTCAAGGCCGCGAACGCCGGCTCGGACGTGATGGGCGGGGCCGACCCCGGAGCCACCGGGTTCACGATGGCGACGTTCCTCGCCAATGTGCCGATGGCGCGGATCAACGACGCCGTGACCCGGATCTTGCGTCTGAAGTTCACGCTCGGCGTGTTCGAGCGCCCGTACGGCGACCCGGTGAACGGGCCCTACCGGTTCCACCAGCCGTCGTACGTCGCGCTCGCCAACCAGGCCGCCCGGCAGTCCGTCACGCTGCTCAAGAACAACGGCGTGCTCCCGCTGAAGCTCAAGGCGGGCGACAACGTCGTGGTCGCCGGTCCACGGGCCACCGACGGATCGGCCTGCTGCATCTGGACGAGCTTCTTCCACCAGGAGTACGGCTCGCAGACCCTGCTGGACGCGGTGAAGGCGCGGGCGGCCACGGCGGGCGTCAACGTCCACCAGGACACCGGTCCCTCACCCAAGCTCGCGATCGTGGCCGTCGGCGAGCCGACCTACACCCACGCCACCGCCTGGGTGAAGGAGCAACCGCAGCTGCCCGCCGACCAGCTGGCCGTCATCCAGGACTTCAAGAACCAGGGCGTTCCGGTGGTCGTCGTGCTCACCCTCCCCCGGCCCATCGTGATCAGCGAGTGGAACGGCCTGGCCGACGCCATCGTGGTGACGTACCGGGGCGGCGAGGAGGTCGGCCCGGCCACGGCGAGCCTCCTGTTCGGCGACTACACGCCGCGCGGGCGCCTGCCGTGGCAGTTGCCGCGCAGCCTCGACCAGATCCTCAAACCGGGCGGCGGCGACGTGCTCGCCGACGCCGTCGAGGACTGGAACCTCCCCTACGACCTGGGTGCCACCGCCGCCCAGCGGTCGGAGATCCGGGCCCGCATCGACGCGGGCCAGACCGTCCCCACCACCTACGGCAACCCCCTCTATCCGTACGGAGCCGGTTTGCAGGGCTGGTCGTGACGCCGGCCTCACACTGAGGTCGGCAGCGGCCCACCGTGCCAGGCCATCGCGTCGCCGAAGGCGGCGAGGAGATCCACCTCGCCGCCTTCCGCCTCGGCGTAGGCGCGGTGCAGGTTGAGCACCAGGCGCTCGGCGTCCGCCCATCCGGCGAACTCGCCCAGGTCGGCCGCCCGCGCGGCGGCCAGCGGGGTGAGCCCGTTCTCCCGTCCCGTCCGGGCGACGCCGAGGACGAAGCGGTAGTACCGCTCGTGCGCCGCCAGCACCTCCGGCAACTCCGAGGCGGTGGCGAGCGGCCCGTGTCCCGGCACGACGTGTGCGGGTTCGAAGGCGGCCAGCCAGTCCAGCGACCGCAACGCCCCCTCGACCGACCCCATCAGCACCAGCGGGGTGAGCCCGTTGAACAGCAGGTCCCCCGCGAACAGCACCCGTTCGCCGGGAAGCCACGCCACCACGTCCCCGGGGGTGTGGGCGGTGTGGCCGGGATGCCGCAACTCGACGCGGCGCGTCCCCAGATGGACGGTCAGCCCGGACGTGAACACCACCGACGGCGGGCGGCGCGTCACGTGTCCCCAGTCGGGCACCGGCGTCCAGATCGGCGGACATCCGTCGATGAGCGGATCGGCCAGCAACGCCTCTCTCATCGCCGTGTGCCCGAAGACGACCGTGTCATCCGGAAGCAGACTGTTTCCGTAGCAGTGGTCCCCGTGCTGGTGGGTGTTCACCGCCATCCGGACCGGGGCGTCGCCGGTCGCCGCGGCGACCGCGCCGAGGAACCGCCGGGTGCGTGCCTCGGTAGCACAGGTGTCGACGATCAGGACGCCGCCGTCGTCTGCCACGGCTCCGGCGTTGTTCAGCCACCAGGTGCCGTCCGGCTGCACCCACGCGAAGATCCCCCGCTCCACCTCGTGCAACCTCGCTTCGCCGGTCCGCTCCACCACGCTCACGCATTCCCCTCGTCGGATCCCGTCCAGGGGACCCTACCGACGGCCTCCCTGCCACCGTGAGCCGGCCGCGTCAGGCCCTGCCGTACAACGCCGGGAGGTCGATCAGATGCACATCGGATGAGGCGGTCAGTGCTTTTCCGTTGAATCCGGTCCCGCTGAAGCAGACGAGACGCGTGCGGGTGGTGTCGTAACGGCCGGACGCTGCGATCACGTCGCGGATGTGCCGGAGACGTTCGATATGGGCGATCCCCATCGTGTCATTCCATTTGGCTTCGCCGATGGCCAGTAGCGGCGGTTTGCCGCCGTCAGCGACGCCGATGACGGCCACGTCCACCTCGTGCCCGATTCTCGCCTTGGGGTCGTGGACGACACCGTGACCCACGCATGGCAGCTCGCCCACGTGTGCACGGTTGTGCCACGGAATCAGGGCTCAGTGGTCCACGGTGAGGACGATCTTGCCGATCTGGGTGCCGGACTCCATGTGGCGGTGAGCCCGTACGACCTCCTCCAGCGAGAACAGGCGATCCACCACCGGGCGGAAGGCACCCGTACGCAGGCCCGAGGCCACGAAGGCGACGGCGCGGCGCAGTCGCTCGGGGTCCTTGGTGATCTCCAGGATCGTGTACGTGCGCATGTTCAGCGCGGGCATGCCCAGGTCGAATCCCGGGTAGGGCGTCGGCTGCCCGCTCTGCGCACCCCACAGGAGCAACGTCCCGCCGGGGGCGACGGCCCGGGCGAGCTCCGTCACTCCAGGTCCGGCGACGGCGTCGAAGACGTGGCCGGCGCCCCTGCCCCCGGTCAGCTCCAGCACGCGTCCCGCGACGTCCTCCTCGTCGGAGACGACGACCTCGGCGGCGCCCTCTTCGATCAGCCGACGTCTCTTGGCGCGGGTGCGGGTGACGGCGATCGGCGTGGCGCCGACGCGGACGGCCGTGTGGATCGCGGCCAGGCCGACGCTGCTGGACGCCGCGGTGATCACCACCACGTCGCCCGCTCGAATCCCGGCCACCTCCACCATCGCGCCGTAAGCCGTGAGGTAGGGCATCCACACCGCCGCGCCGGACACCGCGTCCACCCCGTCGGGGCGCGGCAGCAGCGCGGACGCCGGCACGATCGCCCGCTCGGCGTACACGCCGTAGTCGTTCTGCGAGAAGAAGCCCGGCAGGACGCTGACCGTCCGGCCCTCCGCGAACCCGGCCACATCCGGGCCGGCCGCCTCCACGACACCGGCGGCCTCGGTGCCGAGCCTCGCGGGCAGATGCGTGACCGGCTCGATGTACCGGTCGCGCCGGAACAGGATCTCGGCCCTGTTGACGCCGATCGCGTCGACCCGGATCCGCACCTCGCCCGGTCCAGGCTCGCCCGGCTCCAGGTCGTCCAGCCGCAGCACCTCGGGCCCGCCGATCTCGTGGAACCGCACAGTCCTCGCCATGTCGCCCTCCGCTCGTGGTGGTCGCGGTTCACTGTGCGGCAAAGGTACGATCACTGTCAAACTTCGACAGGTGTCGTACTATGGGCGCCATGGCACGTACGCCCCCACACCCAGAGGTGTCGGAGTTCGGCCTCCAGCAGGTGCTGGAGGCCCTCGTCGACCCGGTACGCCGGAGCATCGTCGCGCAGCTCGACGCCTCCGGCACGGACATCCCCTGCGGGGGATTCGACATCCCGGTCAGCAAGTCCACCGCCACGCACCACTTCACCGTGCTGCGCGAGGCCGGCCTGATCCGGCAGTACTACGTGGGAACCTCACGGATGAACTCGCTGCGCCGCGCCGACATGGACGAGGCGTTCCCCGGTCTGCTCGACGCGATCAACGGTCAGCCGGTGAGGAAGACCTGACGCTCCGCGGCCCTGTCGTCGAACGCCTCCAGCCGGGTCTGCCCCTCGGCGGCGAGGACGTCCAGCATGCAGTGCAGCAGCGCGGTGCACAGGACCGTCGGGCCGGCGTGGGAGTCGAACGCGAATTCCGAGCTCACCGGGGCCGGCAGGACCTCGTCCGCGAGTTCGGCGAGGCGACCCACCGGCTGATCGGTGACGAGGGCGACCTTCAGCCCGGCGCGCCGCGCCCAGACGAGCCCCTGCGCCAGCTCACGCGGATAGCGCGGCAGCCCGATGGCGAGCACCCACTCGGCACCCGATTCGGCCGCCCTGCTCAGCCGGTCCTCCAGGACCGAGCCCGGCACGTCCAGCACGCGTACGTCCGGGAGCACCTTCTCGGCGAGGTAGCCGAACAGATGCGCCAGCGGCGCGGAGATCCGCATGCCCATGACCAGGAGGGGGCTCGACCTGGCCAGCCGTCCGGCCACCCGCCGGAGCTGGCCGGCATCGGCCAGGCCGTCACGCAGCCGCTCCAGGTCGCGGATCTCGGAGTCGACCAGCTCCTGGATCTCGTTGAAGCGGTCGCCCGTCGTGTCCGGCGGCCGATCGCCGAACACGGACAGGCGCAGCGCCTCCCGGAACTCGGGGAACCCGCGGAATCCGAGCGCGGCGGCGAAGCGGGTGACCGACGGCTGGCTGACCCCGGCGCGCTCGGCGAGGTCCGCGCTGGTGAAGAAGACGGCCTCCTGCGCGTTGTCCAGTAGATAGCGCGCGATCCGGCGCTGCGACGGCGAGAGCCGGTGGCCGTCGAAGAGCGCCCGCAGGTTCGCGGCGATCCGGGTGGCGTCCAGCACGGCGAGGGACCGGCCGGTCTCCGGGACGTGCCTCATCGTGGAACACTTCCCTTCCTCGTGGGGTGACGGCCCGCCCCCCGGCCGGCCGCCTACTCATGAATCGCGAAGCGCCCGCCGGGTGCAACACCACCGGGCGGCCCCCGTGGGGACCGCCCGGCTTCGCTGCTGCTGTGTGGTGTCGGTCAGCTCTTCGGGCCGTTGCCGTTGAACCGCGTCTTGCACTCCTGCAGCCGCACGTCGACCTGCTCGCCCCGGTCGACGGTCACGTGCACCGTCTCGAGAACCTCACCCGTCGGACGGGCGCAGGTCAGCGTCCAGCTCTCCTTGATGAAGTTGCCCGGCCCGGTGGCGACGACGCCGGTCTCGGTGTAGGCCGGGGCCGGCCGTACGGACGGGTTGACGTGCCAGGCGAACTTGCCGTTGGTGGGGGCGACCAGCGTCGACTCCAGGTGGGTGGGGACCCTCTGGGGCGGGTCGACGACGTTGTTCGCCTGCCTGATCGGCGCGGTCCACAGGTCGAAGTCCTTGGAGACCTTCAGGACCGCGCCCTTCGGCGCCTTGCCGGTGATGACGGAGTGCCCGGCCGGATCGGCCGCGTACTCCAGGGCCACCATGAACGCCTCGCGGTTCGACTTGCCCTCGTAGCGGCCGGTGCCCGTGTAGTCCTCGACCACCTCGGGATAGGTGTTGTTGGTCGACTGGGTCTTCATGATCTCGTAGGTGAACCCGAGGCCGCGGGTCGCGTAGTACGACCAGTCCGGGGTCTCGCCGGTCGTCTCGTAGTCGAAGCCCGACTTCATGCCGGTGTAGCCGTTCTCGGCCGTGATCGCGTCGGTGAGGGCGGCGTAGACGGCCTCGTCCGGGGTGTCGCCCGCGCGCTTCTCCAGCGGCGGGCGAAGGACCGTGTGGCCGGAGGTGTGGTTCGTGATCAGGACCGTGACCTGGTTGTTCTTGGTCAGGTCCATGACGTTCTGCACTTCGGGCTCGGAGCCGGGCCCCGGGCCACGGGTCGTGGCGTTGGAACCGGCGTTGCTGCCCCAGCCGAAGGGGTAGTTGCGGTTGATGTCGACGCCGGCGCTGCTCGCGCACGTCGGGGACACGCCGCAGCTCGTACGCCGGTTGATGACGAACCCGTCGACGTTGACGACCGGGACGAAGATGACCCGCGCCTTGTCGAGCAGATTGGTGACCCGGGGGTCCTCGCCGTCGTTGCCGATCAGGTCGTAGGCGAACTCCAGCGTGTGCTCCCCGGAGGGCCACTCGTTGCCGTGGTGGACGCCCATCATGAACAGGACCGGCTTGCCGTCGGCGGCGTCGACGTCATGGCTGACCTCGATGCCGTACACCTCCCGGCCCTGCCGGGTCTTGTGCGGCAGCGTGATGTGCTTGACGAGGCCGGGGTGCCGGGCGCTGAGCGCGAGCATCTCGTCGTTGTAGTCGGTGATGGTCCGGTAGGTGGTCCGCCCGCTGGGCAGGCTCGGCGCCTGCTGCTGGACGACCGCCTGGGAGTCCGCCGTGGTGGCGGCACTGGCGCCGGCGGCCGGACCGGCGAGACCTGCCAGAAAACCGACGCCCAACGCCAGCGCGAGAACGCGTTTCCCGGCGGCAGAGGCAGTGGAGGGGAACGTGCCTCCTGAAGACATGCTGAAACCTTTCTCAGCCGCGGAAGAGCGGGAAACGCGAAAGCGTCCTTTTCTCCGAGCCGTCTTTCGGCAGTACGCGACACCCCCCGAACAGCCGCTGACTGCAAATTTTCAGTAAGTCTGCGGCTTGAATGTTCACCTGTCAACCACTGATCGGCGGCCTTCTCCGCACACAACCGAAAAAGCGCGAGTGATTTCTCGCACATGGACGAAAGCCGGAGGTGCGGGAAGAGCACGCCGATGCCCCCGCCTCTCCGCACCCACCCCTGCTTGCGATTCGGGCACGCCGTCGTCCGCGGCTCGGGCCGGCGCGCGGGGGCCGGCCGTCGCCACACGATTCGCCATGCGGACCGGCCCGGGCGTAGTGAAAGTTTCACCCGGATACGCCCCGATCCGGATCACCCTTCACTCCGGGTGAACAACGGCGTACATGCCTATTGTCAAGGGTGACCAGGCAGGTTGTTCCGTTTTTGGCAGGACGGCGTACCAGACGTTCATTGACGCGACACTCGTGATTCACCTATCGTTCCGCACGGGTTCCCGAAAGTTTCTTTCTTTTTACGAAACTTTCGCGAAACTCTTCCGCGGACCCCTGCGAGGAAGCGGGTGGTGCCCTGCCCGTCCCGGCGGCGAATCAGGAGGAACGACCGTGCTGTCCCAGCTCGTTCTGTTCGCGATCGACATCTGCGCAGTGGTGTTGCTCGTATTCGGGCTCTATTTCCCCCGGCACCGCCGACGCGACCTGGTCGTGTCCTTCCTCGGGGTCAACATCGGCGTCCTCGCTGTGGCGAGCGCACTGAACGCCACCGACACGGGTGCCGGGCTCGGGCTGGGGATGGCGTTGTTCGGCGTGCTGTCCATCATCCGCCTGCGCTCGACCGAGCTCGACCAGCACGAGGTCGCGTACTACTTCTCCGCCCTCGCCCTGGGGATCCTCGGCGCCCTGAGCACCACCTCGGTGTGGCTCAGCGGCGGCCTGATGGCGCTCATCCTCGTGGTGATGTTCCTCGGCGACCACCGGCGGCTGTTCCGGCACTACCGGCACCAGATCCTGGTACTCGATTCGGCCTTCACCGACCACGTCGCGCTCGTCGCGCACCTGGAACAACTGCTCGACGCCCGGGTGCACGCCGTCACCGTCCAGCGGCTCGACCTGGTCAACGAGACCACCGTGGTCGACGTCCGCTACGCACGGACCGACCGCGCGCTGATCACCGAATCCGGCGCACCCGCACACGCCGGAGCACGTCGATGACCCCGACGCCCGTCGGGCCGGCCCTGGCACGGCTGGCCCCGGTCGGGCTCGCCGAGCTCGTCGACCGGGCCGCGCTGCAGACCCGGGTGGACCGCAAGTATCTGGTTCCGGCGGAGTCCCTGCCCCTTCTGCTGGAACGGCTCATGCCGTACGCCCAGGTGCTGGACATCGACGGCGAACGCAGCTTCCGCTACCGGTCGGTGTATTTCGACACCCCGCAGCTGGTCAGCTACCACCGCGCGGCCCGGCGCAGGCGGCGGCGTTTCAAGGTGCGCACCCGCACCTATCTCGACTCCGCCCAGTGCTGGCTGGAGGTCAAGATCAACGGCGCGCGGGGAAGCATCACCAAGCACCGGCTGCCCTATCACCCCGGTGACTGCGGCACCGTGGACCCGGGGCGCGACTTCGTCGACGAGGCGCTCGCCCGCGAGTCGATCGGTCCCGCCGCCGGAAGCCGCCTCGACCCGATCCTGGTGACCGAGTACCGGCGCGCCACCCTGCTGCTGCCGGACACCGCGAGCCGGGTCACCGTCGACACCGCACTGGCCTGGCGGCACGGCGACGCCACGCTGTTGCTGCCCGGCATGGCCGTGGTCGAGACCAAGACCGCCTCGGCCGCCACGCTGGTCGACCGCATGCTGTGGCGTGCGGGCATGCGGCCCGCCCGCATCTCCAAGTACGCCACCGGCCTGGCCGCTCTCCGCCCCGACCTGCCCGACGGGCCGTGGCGGCGGACGCTGCGCCGCCATTTCCACGGCGCGGCGTCGCCGGCCGGCCCCACACTCTCCCCCCTCCCCGAACAGGAGGCATCGTGCGTCTGACCCTCCGCAGCACCGGCGCGGCCGCCGCCCGCCGCGTCACGAGGGCCGCGGTCGCCGCCGTGGTCCTCGCGGGACTGCTCAACGCGTACTCGGCGCCGGCCGGCGCCGAAACGGCGTCCGGTGCCCGGCCGGCCGGACGCGTCGCGAGCGTCGCCGCCATGTCCACCGCCGCGTCCACCACCGTGTCCACCACCGTGTCCACCGCGGCGGACGACCTGACCGGCGACATCGTCTTCTCCGTGCCGAGCGGCACCTTCCAGAGCCAGGTGTCGGTGTCGCTGAGCACCGCGGACAGCGGCGCGCAGATCCGCTACACCACAGACGGAACGCCGCCCACCGCGCAGTCGGCGCTCTATCAGGGCGCACCGCTGCAGTTCACCCGCACCACGCAATTGCGGGCACAGGCCTTCGCCGGCGGCACGGCGTCCGGGAAACCCGGCACGGCCATGTACGTCGCCCACAACACCACCACGGCCCACGACCTGCCGGTGGTCCTGATCGACTCGTACGGCAAGGGCAAGCCCGGCCGGGAGTACCTCGACGCCACCACCATGATCTTCGAGCCGGGCGGCGGAGCGACGACGTCGCTGGCCGCGGCTCCGGCGGTCGCCACCCGCGCCGGCTTCCACCTGCGGGGACAGTCGTCGGCCAGCTTCGAGAAGGCGCCGTACCGCCTCGAGTTCTGGGACAACGACAACGACGACGCCGACTACCCGGTGCTGGGGATGCCCGCCGACTCCGACTGGGTGCTGCGCGGGCCGTTCCCCGACAAGTCGCTGATCCGTGAAGCCCTGGTCTACGACCTCGGCAAGGAGATGGGGCTGAAGGTTCCCCGGTATCGGTTCGTGGAGCTCTACGTGAACGGCGACTCCGGTCCGGTGGGCGCCGACGACTACATGGGCGTCTACCTGCTCACCGAGACGATCAAGAACAGCAAGAACCGTCTCGACCTGAAGAAGCTGGACGAGGACGACACGAGCCTGCCGAAGATCACGGGCGGGTACATCTGGAAGTTCGAATGGATGGCCGCGGAGGAGCCGACGCTGCCGTGCACCGGGACGGCGGCCACCTGCTGGACCTACCTCGAGGTGGCCGACCCCTCGCCGCTGCAGCCGCAGCAGAAGGAATGGCTGCGGGGCCACATCCAGGAATTCCACAACGTGCTGCACTCGCAGAACTTCACCGACCCGAACACCGGCTACCGGGCGTACATCGACGTGAACTCCTTCGTCGACCAGCTCATCGTCTACGAGCTGAGCCGGAACATGGACGCCAACTATCGCAGCGCGTACTTCTACAAGGACCGGGACACCAAGATCTTCGCGGGCCCGCTGTGGGACTACGACCTCACCTTCGGCGTGGGCGGGTTCTTCCAGAACGACCAGGCCGCGGGCTGGCAGTATCAGCAGACCCGGCAGCCGGTCGCCAACGACTGGTTCAGCCAGCTCATGCGGGATCCCGCCTTCGTCGACCAGGTCAAGTCGCGCTGGCAGACGCTGCGCCGCGGCCTGCTGTCCGACTCGGCTCTGCAGAGCAGGATCGATGCCCTCTCCGGGCCGCTGGCGAACGCCGCGCAGCGCAACTTCCAGCGCTGGCCGAACCTCACGACGCGGACCATCGGCTTCTTCAACACGCCGACCGCGTCCACCTGGCAGGGGCAGGTGCAGTACCTGCGCGACTGGACGCTGCGCCGCGCGGCGTGGCTGGACTCGACGGCCGGATGGGGCGGCCCGGTCACCTCGCCCAGCCCGAGTCCCTCACCGAGCCCCTCCCCCAGCGTGTCGCCGAGCCCCTCGCCGAGCCCGTCGCCCAGCGTGTCGCCGAGCCCGTCGCCCAGCCCGTCGCCGTCCGGTGGGACGACCGGCGCGTGCTCGGCGACGATGCGGGTGGTGAACTCCTGGGCCGGCGGGTTCCAGGGTGAGGTCACGGTGCGCGCGGGCAACGCGGCGATCAACGGCTGGACCGTGAAGTGGACCTGGCCCGGTGGGCAGACCATCACCCAGCTTTGGGGAGGCCTGAACTCCGGCTCCGGCTCGGCCGTGACGGTGCGCAACGAGACGTGGAACGGCTCGGTCGCGGCCAACGGGAGCACGACCTTCGGCTTCATCGGCAACGGTTCGTCGGCCACCCCGGCGGCCACCTGCACCAGCCCCTGACGGGAGGACTCCGAGGTCCCGTCCGGCCATCGGCCCGGACGGGACCTCGGCACACCCGTGGGACACGTCAGCCGCTTCGGACGTCGCGCGTTCAGCTCTCCCCGGTGCCGACGTAGATCACGGCGTGCTTCACGGCGACGGGGGTCCACGGCACGATGACGACGGCGCCGTTCCGTTCGAAGACCCGTGCGTCCTCCCCGTCGGTGCCGTACTTCTGCGGCAACTCCGCCACCTCCGCCGCCTTGCCGGTGGCCGCGTCCAGGCGCACGAGCCGGGGAGGCAGATCGCGCCGGTCCCCGACTTCCAGGGCGAGCAGGCCGTGCTCGTCGGCGCGGACGAGAGTCAGCATCGTGGGCTTGGTGCCGGACGACTGCCACACCTGCCTGCCGGTCTTGAGGTCGAAGGCGAGCGCCTTGTCGCTCGATCGCGCCGCGCCCTTCACGTTCTGCGGGAAGGTCATGAGGTAGAGACGGTCGCCGTGCACGGCATAGCGGCGCTGCTCGAACATCCCGTTCACGAACGCCACCGTGTTCATCGCGAGCATGTCCACCTTGCCGGTCGTGAACTCGCTCGCCTTGCCGCCCCGGCCGTCGAGGACGGTGAAGGTGTTCTTGTCACCGTCCTCCTGACTGACGATCGGCGGATCGGCCGACAGCATCGTGCTCATCAGGCGCAGCTCGCCCATCTTGTACTGCCACCCGGCCTTGCCGGTCTTCGGGTCGAGCGCCTGCACGACGCCGCCCGAGCCCTGGAAGGCGCAGTCGAGGAGCAGGGCCACCCGGGTCGCCGCCGCGTTCACGTCCTTGATGTGGCAGCCGTCGGGCAACTGGTAGGTCCACTGCTTGCCGCCGTCCGACAGTCGGTAGCCGGACAGGACGCGGTTGGCGTACACCACGGCGACGTCGCCCGCACTCATGATCTGAGGCACGACGAGCAGATTGGCCAGCCGGGACTTCTCCGCCGGGATCTTGACCTTCCAGATGATCTTCCCTGTCGTGGTGTCTATCCCGGCCAGGTGGTCGCACAGCTGGTCGCTTCCGTACGCCACCGCGCCCTTGCCGTTGGTCGGGTCGGGAGTGGCGCCGCAGAGCTGGTCACCGGGCGAGGGCGTGCCCCAGGCGCGCTTGCCCGAGGCCAGCTCGTAGGCGAGCACCCCGTCCCGCTGCACCCTCATCACCGTCGTGTCGCTGAGCCAGCTCGCGAACGCGAGCCCCTGGGAGAAGTCCATGCTGTCGGCGTTCGCGAGGGGGACGGACCACTCCTTCCCACCGCCGCCGGATCCGATGCCGGAACCTCCGCCCGCGACGAACCAGGCGGTTCCCGCGCCCACCGCGAGCAGCACCACCAGCCCGAGCGCGACGAACAGCAGCGTTCTGCCCCTGCCTCCGGGCGCCTGCGGCCGCTGCTGTGGCGGGAGCCCCTGGGCGGGATGTCCCGGAGCGGCGTAGCCCTGCTGGCCAGGGTAGCCCTGGCCTGGGTAGCCCCCCTGCTGACCGGCGTAACCCTGCTGATCCGGGTACCAGGGCGCCTGCCCCTGCCCGGGCGGAGCGGGGGCCGGAGCGGCCTGACCCGGCTGCTGCTGTTCCCAGGGCTGCGGGTACGGCGAGCCGGGATACCCCTGGCCCGGCCGGCCTTGAACTGACTGGCCCGGCCCCGGATATCCCGGCCCCGGATATGCCTGGCCCGGCTGGCCCTGACCCGGTTGCCCGTAGGGTGCCGAGGCGCCGGGGGTGCCCGGGCCCCAGGTCGTGGCCTGGCCGGGCGGGCCATACGCAGGAGGGGTCTGCGGGCCCGGCCCTGCCTGCCCCGGTGACGCGGGCGCTCCCCACTGCCCCTGACCCGGCTGGCCCTGACCCGGCTGCCCGTACGCCTGCTGCCCATACCCTGCTTGGCCTGGCGCAGGCTGCCCATACTCGGGCTGCCCGTACGCCTGCTGGCCGTAGGCCGACTGGCCGGGCGCGGGCTGACCGTATGCCTGCTGGCCCCATCCCCCTGCGTCACCCGGCTGTCCCTGGCCCGGGTGCGGCTGCTCCTGTCCGTTGGGGTACGGCGAGGGCGCGTTGGAACCGATGTGCGGGTCCCCGGTGTGCCGATCCGTCATGCCTCTCCCCCGATCACGCGAGCTGGGCGCGGACGTAGCCCGCCCACTGCCGCTCGAAGCCCGTCTTCGCCACCCCGAGCGCCTGGAACATGGCGGCCTCGCTGTCATCGCCCGGCGCCCGGTAGGCCGCGACCACGCCCTCGACCAGCTTCCGCTCGCCGTACTTCTCGGCGATGAACCGCATGGCCAGATGCCCCATGAAGTAGTTGGTGTTCGTCATCCCCTTGAAGTCCCAGACAGCGTTGGTCGGCAGCGTGCCCTCGAAGGGCATGGCGAGCCGTCCCTCCAGGTACGCGCGGCCCTCCGGGAATCGCCGGTTCTCCGTGATCGGCCGGCCGCGGCCGGCCACGTACTCGGCGAAGCCCTCGACGATCCACTTCGACCTGCCGAGGAAGCTGAACTCCGCACTGTCGAGTCCGGCGATCAGCGAGTGCGCCAGCTCGTGCTCGGAGATCTCCCTGATTCCCTGTTCGTCCTTGAAGAACGCGGTGGTCGTGTCCATCACGACGCGGGTGCCGCCGACCCTCACCGTGTCGTCTCCGACCCCCCAGCTCGGCATCCCGATCGAGATGCCCGCCTCCTCCGCCTTGGCCGTACGGAACAGCCTGCCGAGCTGGGCCTGTCCCTCGACCAGCGCCACCACGAATCCGGTCGGCACGGCGGCGTTCGGATCGCCGTTCTTCCGCCAGAAGGCGAGGTCGCCCGCCGCGGCGGCGGAGACCGCCGGCGCGACGCGCCGGGCGAGGGCGGCGTCCTCCGGCCTGGCGAGGACCAGGTTGCTCCCCGCCTTGACCACCGCGATGTCCGGCCAGATGTCCCACGGCCCGGGGTAGTACATCGTCTTCGACGCCTCGCCGCTGATCGTCGGCGGCGCGCCTGTCACCTTCGTCACGACGAGAGGCGCGTCCGGCGACGCCTTCTCGATGGTCCAGCGGTACCACTCGGCGACCGGACGCAGGTCGATGCCGGTGAATCGGTGGACGAACGCGACGTCCTGCGTGAACTTCACGCCCCGCCCGAAACTGTCCTCAGCCCGGCCCTGGCGGCGCAACACCTGGTAGGACTTCTCCGCCAACGGCATCTTGCGCAGGTTGGCGAAGACCCTCGCCTGACCGCGGACCAGAGCGGCGTTCTCCTGGTCGAAGATCGAAGTGAAGGCCTTCGCGTCACCCGAGGCCAGCGCCCTGCTGTGCCCCTCGACCAGCTTGGTGATCTCCTCGTCCTTCACGACGACCGTGTTCGGGTCGGTGACGCCGTCACCCGTGGCGTCGCCACCGGAGCGTCCGCCCCTCAGGACCAGGCCCACCCCCGCACCCACCGCGACGACGAGAACGAGAGACACGACGCCGAGCGTCAGCCACAGCCCGGTCTTACGGCCAGGGGGAGGGGGTGGAGGAGGTGAGTGCCACTGCTGCGGCGGAGGACCGTACCCCCATTGCGGCTGAGGGGAATGTGGAGACTGCCACTGCGGCGGCTGATGCGGATACTGCTGCTGATAACCGGGCCCCGTCGTCACTTCTGCCCCGTAATGATCAGAGTTACCGAAAGGCGTAAATCGTATCAGCGGTCAAGAAGCGCTCACGGGCGCTTCCCCAACGCGCCACGTATGCTTTCGACATGGCGTCTGACCAGGGGATTTCTAACCCATCAGCCGAACATGCCGTGCCCTCGCAGACGATCCGCAGGAGCCCACTGCCATTCGCGCCAATCGGCGCGTCCGCATCTGGCGATATATGGAACGATCCATTTACCGGTCATCCCTGGGCACCTCAACGACGGAATGAAGCGACGCGGCGCATCACCCGGCAGCGACCAGGTGAGCGCGGCGAGGAGGGCGAGCGCGCCGGAGCCTGGAAGGTGTGCGCCGGGCACCTCATGCGGTAGAAGTCCGACCTGCGCGGAGTAGGGACCATCCCAGGCGCACCGTTCGGGTCGTAACACTCACGCGCACCGCACACCAGTCATACGTACACGGCATCCCGCTCGCCACACCCGGTGAACCTTTTAATCTATGAGCATGTTCACTCGACCGTACAGCCCCGAGAACTATCCGGATCACGTCGCCGCATTCGAGGAGTTCGTTGCCTCTCCCGAGGGTCGACGGTTAGTGGAAGAGCATCTGCAACGGCAGTTCGACGAGGGCGAACTACTACCCGTCCCGCCGCTTCGCGAGCCCGACTACCGAAAAGCGCTCGGACAGGCCTTGCAGGACGAATCGTTCGCGCAGCTCGTGCGGAAAAACTGGTCCAAAGTCGACCCGGCGACAGCCACCGCATTGATCGACTTGAACCGGCGGATCCTGGCTTCCTACGAACCTGTCATGTACAGCCCGTTCGAGGTGGACGGATGGGCCGAACTCGACGAGCTCGTGACAGCGCGCTTCAGAAAATCAGCAGCGGACTCCGCCCTCGTCAGCATCCTGTTCACACAGCCCAGATCCATCGTCTACAAAGACCTCCGACGCAACCACGCATATATCGACATCCGTTCCGGATTGCGCTGGGATCTGTACATCGCAGGATACGAAGCAGTGCCGATCCTGAACAGGTGGAGGTTCGACGCCCGGGGCTTCAATGAACTACGCGAGCATGTGGAAAGCGAGCACAAGGCGGCTCTGATATCGCCGCACGCACCCGTGAAGCGACCACCCTGGCATTTCTCGGGCACCGCCGACCTGGTAAGCGTGATGGCGTATTCCGGCGGCACCAGGACTAAGTACGACTGGCTCTCCCTCAAGGGCGTTCGACTGCTGGATTCCAACAGCCGGTATATCAGTCACAGCCTGGGCGAAGTAGTCGAGACGCTGAGCGATTGGCGGGACGATACGGACCCGGCCGCATTACGCGCCCTGGCCCCGGGAGAGGTGTATGCCTCCGCCGAGCCGACGCTGTCTCTGACACCGTATCTGCTCGCAGCCGGATCGAAACTCCTGGAGGGAGTGGCAGTCAATACAGCCTACGACCTGCTGAAGAAGCTCATTGCGGGCTGAGACCGCGTCCCTCACCCCCATCAGGCGGATCCCGTCGGCGATGCGCTGAGTGCGGGGGCTCCTGACTCGCGGCAAGAACCCCGATGACGGCCGGGTCGTCGATGTGTGCATAACCCCGGCCGGGCTCGAACTGGCCAAGCGGGTGGAGGACGACATCCGGCGCGCCCTGGCACCCATGACCGGCCGTCTCGACCCGGAACAGCTCGATCAGCTCGTCAGGCTGCTCAACCTCGTCTCGACCCGCTCATAGCGAACATCCCGCGGAGACCTGTTCCAGCGAGTGCTTCGGCAGACGGCGCGTGTCCCCCGTACGAGCTACCGGCGAATGTCCACTCTGCGGTGACGATCCCGGACCGTCCGATCCGTAGCGTTACGACGCGGCCACGGCGCTCCGTCGCTTTCCCACTGCACCGCCGTGCGCATCACTTCGTCGTCGACTCCCTCACTGGAGGACCTCATGCTCCGCAGAATCAGGACATCCGTTGTGGCGGCGCTGTGCTGCACCGTGCTCGGTGTAGGGGTCGCCGGCTGCGACGGCGACGCGTTGGAGAACTGGGACCCCCTCGCCTCGGCCACGCGGACACCCGATGCCACCCCGATCTCCGGGACCGAGAAGATCGATGTCGCGGGCCGGTCGGTGAACGTGTCCTGTTCCGGCGACCCGGAGAAGGGCAGGCCGGTCATCATCCTGATGCACGGGGCAGGCGATGGGCTGGACAAACTGGCTGACATCCAGAAGACGCTGAGCAAACAGAACCGGGTCTGTTCCTACGACCGGCTCGGCGCGGGCGCGAGCGACCAGCCGGACGGCACTCAGAGCTTCTCCAGCACGGGCAAGATCCTGACCGGGGTGCTCGACCGCGTCGCCGGTGACGGCCCGGTCGTCCTGGCCGGACACTCGCTGGGCGGGCTGATCGCCGCCAGGTACGCCCCCGACCACCAGGACAGGGTCAAGGGGCTGGTCCTGATGGACGCCACCCCACCCACCATGGCGAACGACATCGCGAAGGCGATCCCCGAGTCCGCCACGGGCCCGGCGGCCGAGTTGCGCGCACAGAACCTCGCGGTATTCCAGGGCGAGAACCCGGAGAAGCTCGTCGTCCCCGACGGCAAGGTCCGTTCCGCCGGGAGCATCCCGGTCGAGGTGATCCAGCACGGGACACGGTACCTCGCGGCCGTCCCCAAGTACGGGCCGCGTCTGGAGCAGGCGTGGGCCGCGGGCCAGCGCAAGTGGCTCGCGTTGTCCAGCGGCGGCGAACTGACCACGGCCACGAACAGCGGCCACTACATCTACCTCGACCAGCCCGATGTCGCCGTCAAGGCCATCGAACGCGTCACCGCGCAGGCCGCGCGTCAAGCGCATGGTGAGTGACCGGCCCGGTCGGGTCCGGGATCAGCGGCCGGTTCGTGCCCGTCACGCCCTCGCCGCGTCGAACAGGAGCTGGCGCAGCCAGGCGATGAAGTAGTGGTCGCTCAGATGCGGGTTCCAGACCATGTCGATGCCCAGCCCGGGGAGGGGGAAGGGGAACTCCTCGATCCGCAGCTCGACGAGCGTCCGCATCTCGGAGGCGACCCGGTAGCGCAGGAGGGCAACCCCGCCGGCGCGTCCGACCAGGTACGGGACGAGCAGGAAGTCGGAGATCAACTGGCCGACGCGGTAGGTGACGCCCTTCTCATGGAGCACCGGATACGGGAAGACCCTCCGCTCGGTGTCCACGACGATGTGCGGCTGCGTGGTCAGCAGGTCGAGCGCGCTCGCCTCCGGTGGCGTGTCCGGCGAGGCCACCACCACGCAGCGGTCGTCGTACAGGCGCTCGCGCGGGTACGGCGCCGCGATCGCCTCGGAGATCAGGACGACGTCGACACCCCGCTCCGTGAAGGTGGACTCGGTCGGCACGGTGAACGTGCGCAGGCGGAGCGTCGCGTTCGGCGCCCGCTCGGCCACGAGCCGCCCCAGCCGCGCCCCGAGGACGAAGGCCGTGCTGGTCGTCATCGCGACGGTGATGACACGGCGATCCGTCGCCGGATCGAAGCCGGGGAAGTTGACCACATCCGCGGCCTGTTGGAGCGTCGCCCGCAACGGCGCGATCAGCTCCATCGCACGCGGGGTCAGCGCGACGTTGTTCCCCTGCCGGACGAGGAGGTCGTCGCCGAAGAGGCGTCGCATGCGCGCCAGGGCGTGGCTCATCGCCGACTGGGAGATACCGACGCGCTCGGCGGCCCTGGTGACCGAGCGCTCCTCCAGCATCGCGAGGAGGGGCACCAGCAGGTTGAGGTTGACCGTCGTCAGCCGATCCAACCCGGATCCTGTGGTGCCCGCACCCTCGCCGTTCATCGCGAGGAACTCTACGCGCCGGCCCTGCTCAGGCGGCGCAGCCGGGGTATCGGGATCCGATAGTCCAGTGCCACGGCCACGCCGGAGCCGTCGGCGTGCGACCAGCGCATCAGGGCCGGTCCGCCGGGCCCTCCCTCGACGTACGCCGGCGCTCCGTGGACCGGAAGATCGCCCACGGCCTTGAGGTTGAGCCCGAACTGCTCGGTCCAGAAGTACGGCTGGAACCGGAGCGGCGGTGTCTCGTCCCCTCGTACGAGGGCGGCCGCGGCCACCTTCGCCTGCTCGATCGCACTGCTCCAGAGCGGCACGCGTCGCGCGCCGCCAGGCGAGGGGAACGCCGCCACATCGCCGGCCGCCGCGATTTCGGGACGCACGAGTCCGCGCGCGTCGACCCGCAGGCCGCCCTCCGTCGCCAGGCCCGTGTCCGCGAGCCACTCCGTGTTGGGCACGTCGCCGGCCGCGGACACCAGGAGATCGGCCTCGACAACGGCGCCGTCGTTCAGGACGACCCGGGCGCCTCCCCCGTGCCGCTCGAGTCGTGCGGCGCCGGACTCGGCGATGGTGAGTCCCCGGTCCAGCGCGGCCCTGACGAAGACGCCGGCCAGATAGGCCCCCAGCCGCGCGATCATCGGGAGTCCCTCGGAGACGAGCGTGACCTCGCAGCCCGCCGCCAGGCATCCCGAGGCGATCTCCATGCCGAGCGGTCCACCGCCGACCACGACGACCGACGGACGCGCGGCGAGCCGGCCACGCAAGGACATGGCGTCGTCGAGTCCCCGCAAGGTGAGCTCTTCGGGCAGGTCGGACAGCCGCCGTGCGCGGGAGCCGGAGGCGATCACGAGCCGGTCGTACGGCAGCGCGGCGCCGTCGTCGAGCGTGACGAGCCGGCGCTCCACGTCGAGTCCGGAAACCCGGACGCCGAGGATCTCGTCCGCCCCGTGCGTGGCCGGCGGCAGCTCGTGGGACGACACGTCGTCGCCGTCGAGCAGGAGCGCCTTCGACAGTGCCGGACGGCTGTACGCCGCGTGCGGCTCGTCGCCGACGATGGTCAGCTCACCGTCGAACCCGCTTTCCCGCAGCGAGTCCGCCGCGGTGAGGCCGGCGATGCCGTTGCCGACGACGACGACCCGCTTGATCGGCGTACTCATTCGACGCGCAGCGCCGCGACCGGGCAGACCCGGACGGCGGCGTTGGCCAGTGGGACATCGGCCTCGCCGATCTCCTCGCGGTCGAGGACGAGCTCGCCGTCGTCGTCCAGGTGCATCAGCTGCGGCGCGGCCTCCTCACACAGGCCGTGCCCTTCACAGCGGGGACGGTTGACGACGATCTTCATGCGGGGACCACCTCCAGGACGGGGAGCTCTTCGATGCTCCGGGTGATGTTGCTCGGCACCCGCACCTCGGTGCCGACGACGAGCCGCGCGACGCGGCGCGACAAGGCTTCGACGACCGCGTGCGCCTCCAGGCGGGCCAGGCCCTGACCGGCGCAGCCGTGCGGGCCGTAACCGAACGACAGGTGGTCGATCGGGTTGCGCTCGACCAGGAACTCGTCGGGGTTCTCGTAGTGGCGCGGGTCCCGGTTGCCGGCGCCGAAGAGGATCGCGACCTTCGCCCCCTCCGGGACCAGGACACCGTCGATCTCCACATTCCGGGTCGTACGACGCCCCCAGGCATGGACCGGGGCCCAGTAGCGGAGCACCTCATTGAACGCGGCCGGCACCAGCGACGGGTTCTCCCGCACCAGCGCGAGCTGATCGGGGTGCGCCGCGAAAAGGGCGACGATGTTCCCGATGGAGGCGATCGTGGTGTCGACACCGGCGCCGAGGTACTGGTGGATGATGTGGCCGGCCGTGCCGGGCGGGATGTCGCCGCGCGCCTCGGCCTCGAAGATGCCGCGTCCGACCGAGCCGGGCGCCAGGTCGTCGGCGGTGACGTTGGAGCACCAGTCGTACAGCTCGCCCGCGATCGGGAAGCACTCCGCCGTGCGCTGGTTCATCGGGCCGATGACCTGCATCGCCGCCTGGCCCCAGCGCAGCATGTTGGCGCGGACGTGGCCGGTGAACCCGATGAGATCCGCGACGACCTCGAGCGGGAAGGCGCGGGCCAGCGCGTCGATGGCATCGAAGGAACCCTTGGCGACCAGTTCCCCGACGAGCGCGTCGGCCTTGGCGTCGATGCTCTTCTTGAGTCCGCGGAGCGCCCGCGGCGACAGGTTCGCGGTCAGGGTCGCCCGCAGCCGGGTGTGCACCGGCGGGTCCGAGGCGAGGGACGTGCCGCTCAGCGCCTCGTTGACCGCCGGGTTGAAGCCGATGGCCCCGGCCGAGGAGAAGGTCTCCCAGTCCCCCAGGGCGTCGCGGATCACGTCGTACCTCGTGAGCGCGTAGACGTCGTTCGCCGGCAGACGGACGACACTTCCGAGAGCGCGCAGCGCCGCGTAGGACGGATAGGGATCGACGAGCACCTCGTCGTCGAACAGGTCGAGCTCGGAGACGGGAGGGGCTGAGTCGGTCATCGGGTTCACACCTCGGGTCGGTAATCGGTGAACCCAGTGAAATGACCGCACACCACATCACGCAAACACATGTTCTACATGAGCTGCCATGAATCACATGCATGACCCGAGCGTGTCCGCGCACCTCCGGCTCGACTGGTGGTGACGGGCAGGAAGGTCCGGCCGGCACCGCGGGTCCTTGACCCCGAGGTCTCCGTGCGGACTGGTCAGTCCCTGACCAGGAGGCCCTGGAAGGTGACGTCGCCTTCGTCGCCGTTCCATCGGTAGGCGAGCCCTTCGCTGGTCTGGATCAGGGTGACCCTGCCCACGGCGCACGTGCCCAGCCGGAAGACGAGTGCCGTGCCGGAGCTGCGCGTCAGCGTCAGACTTCCCCGGCATGAGCTGTTGGTGTCCTTCCAGCTTCCGGTGCGCCTGCCCGGCTCCAGCACGATCTGGACGTCGGTCTCGCTGGTTCCCACGAGTTGGTCGGGCTCGAGATGACCTCCCCAGGTGCCGGCGAACGCGGCCGGAACGGTCCCGCCCGGCGTGGTCGACGGCACGGGAGCGGTCTTCGGAGTCGCTGTGGCGTCTCCCGCGGTGTCGTCCGTCGTCGCGGTCTCGTCCGTCGTCGCGGTCTCGTCCGTCGTCGCGGTGTCGTCCTGCCCCGCGCCGACGTCGTCCTGGGGTGCGCCGTCGTAGTCTGTGACGGTTTCCCCCGGCGTGGCGTCGGCGGGCGGTGCCGGTGATCCGGCGGTGTGCGAGACGGTCGTCGTGGCGGTGTGCGACGAGGTGGCGGCCGTGCCGCTGGACAGCAGGCGCGGCCCCAGCAGAGCGGCGGTGACCGACACCGCGGCCACGGCGGCCACCGCCCCGGCGACGATCCCGGCACGGGAAGCCTGCCGGCGGCCGCCCGCCCCGGTGGTCTCCGAACCCGACGGAGATGTCCCGGCCGGGCCGGCGCCCGGGAAGGCCGGGAGGATCGCGGTCGTCCCGCCCTGCCGTACGTCTTCCGGCCTGGTGGTCGCCGCGGCCGCGCCCGCCCGAAGCGGGTCGGGGGCGGACCCGACGAGTTCCAGCAGCAGGTCACGGGAGGCCGGCCGGCGCGCGGGATCCTTGGCGAGGCATCGTTCGACCACCCCGCGCAGCGACCCGGGCAGTGCCGAGGCGTCGGGCTCGGCGGTCAGGATCCGGTGCATGACGGCCGGGACGCTGGCGGCGCCGAAGGCCGCTCGGCCCGTGGCGGCGAAGACGATCGTGGCTCCCCAGGCGAACACGTCGCAGGCGGGCGTGGCCGGGTCTCCGGCGATCTGCTCGGGAGCCAGGTAGGCCGGGGTGCCGACCGGGCCCGCCGTGATCGTGTCACTCGCGCCCTGCCGGGCGATGCCGAAGTCCACCACCCGGGGGCCGTCCGGCCCCAGCAGCACGTTGGCGGGCTTGAAGTCCCGGTGCACGATCCCGGCCGCGTGAATGGCCGCCAGCGCCGTGGCCGTACCGACCGCGAGGCGCTCCAATTCGCCGCCCCCCAGCGGCCCGCCGGAATCGACCCGCTGTTGCAGAGACGGCCCGTCGATGAACTCGCTCACCACGTACGGCATCCGTCCGTCGACCACCGCGGTCAGCACCCGGGCGGTGCAGAAGGGCGCGACTCCCCGCATCGCGTCGAGCTCGCGGACCAGCCGCTCCTTCACCGACGAGTCGAGCCCCGACTTGAGCACCTTCACCGCGACCGGTTCCCCGCGGGGCGACCGGCCGAGGAACACCACCCCCTGCCCGCCCTCGCCGAGCCGTCCCATCAGCGTGAACTCACCCAGGACGCGCGGGTCGTCGGGCTCCAGAGGAGTGACCATGGCACCGAACCCTAGCGACGCGGGGCCGCGGTGCGGTATGCCTCACAACAGCCGGACACCGACGACGGAGGCGAGCCCACGCCGCTCCATGTCGCTCGGACAGGCCCTCATCGAGTCGCTTCATCGACGCCTGCGACCACCACCGCGCGGCACCTCGCGACGTCGTCGAGCCCTGACGGGGAGGTCACGCGTCGTCCGGCAGCGGTTCGCCGGTCTCCAGCAGCGACTTCAGGCTCGCCACCACGTTCGGCCAGCCGTGGCTGACCATCTCGGCCATGCTCGATCCGGGCTCGAAGCCGTCGTGCACGACGGTGAGCTTCACGACCTGCCCGGTCTCCTCAAGCGTGAAGGTGACCTTCGAGCGGGCCTCGCCGGACAGCCGGGCGAGCAACTCCTCGTCCCAGTCGAAGCGCTTGGCGAGCTCCGGGGTGATGGCATGCCAGGTGTAGGAGAGCCGACTGTAGGGTTCGGCCTCCAGCACGACCTGCTCCGGGTCACTGATCAGCACGCCGTGGTTGTCCCAGGTCATCGGTGAGCCGACGGACCAGTCCGTGGTGAACTCCGTGGCCCAGTAGCGGCGGGTGAAGGCGGGCTCGGTCAGCGCCTGCCAGAGCTTCTGCGGAGTGGTGCGGATGTAGGTGGTGTAGACGAAGGTCGGCGCGTCCATCGGGTTCTCCTCCAGGGCGAGTTTCAGGTCCGCCAGGGCTTGGACCCTGGCCCGGTCGTAGCGGCTGATCCACCGATGGGCGATCTCGTGCACGGGCGCGGCGTTGAGATAGTGCAGCTTCTCCCGGCCCCGCCGTACGGTGGCGACGAGCCCGGCCTCCTCCAGCACCGCGAGGTGCTTGCTGACGGACTGCCTGGTCATGTCGAGGCCGGCGCACAGCTCGCGCAGCGTCTGCCCGTTGCGGGCGTTGAGCGAGTCGAGCAGCGCGCGCCGGCTCGGATCGGCCAGCGCCTTGAACACCTCGTCCATGCCCGCCCTCGTATCCGGGTTGCCACTTGCGATATGCAGCCATTCGGTTGCCTTTAACTTAGGCAGCCAAATGGTTGCCTGTCAAGGCACGCGGTTACGCCGGGGCGCCTGCGGAATCCTGATCATGCTGGGCACGGGCGCACGCGCAGGGACGGCGACAGGGTCAGCGCGCCACGCGGTAGCGGAGGTAGACGACTCTCGAGCTGAAGGTGCGGGCCTCGACGAGTTCGAGATCCACCTGGCGCTCGCGCTGGGGGAAGAACGGGATGCCGCCGCCGACCAGCACCGGGTAGACCCGGGCCCGGTACTCGTCGATCAGACCCAACGCGGCCGCCTCTGCGGCGAGAGTCGCGCCGCCGATCGCGATCTCACCCTCCCCCGGCTCGGCTCGCAGCCGCTCGATCTCCTCCGCCGGCCCGCCGGAGGCCAGTCGGGCATTGCCCTGCACCTCCGCCAGCGTGGTGGAGAACACCACCTTTGGCAGCGGCTTCCAGAGCGCGGTCCACTCGAGCATCGAGTCGTCGAGCGATGGATCCTGGTCGGCGGTCTCCCAGTACAGCATCGTCTCGTACAGCCGCCGCCCCATCAGATGGACGCCGACCTTCCGTATCTCGTCCGTGACGAATCGGAAGACCTCCGCGTCGGGCGCCGACCAGTCGAAGTCGCCGTCCGGCCCGACGATGTAGCCGTCAAGTGAGACGCCCATCGAATAGGTCACGCTGCGCATCGCAAGCCCTCCTCGTCAACGGGTCCAACAGTACGACCGCGGGTCCGGCCGGCGCCTCCTGACGGTCACCCACGAGCATCAGACGGCTCTGATCGAAGCCGCCGAGCAGATCCATGCGTGCCGACCGTGACACTTGGCCGCGGGCCTTGCCGGGGGTAGCGTCAACCGCGGTCGCATGCCACGGGGAACTGCGCCGACGGCTGTCCGGAGTGGAAGGCTCGGATGCGATGAAGGTCGACTTGTTCCCCACCCTCGACGACGAGGGGGCCGCCATGGCCGAGCTGATCCGGCAGAGCCTTCAGTCGCTTCCGTTCGACCTCACGGTGCGGGTCGTCCCGAGTACGCAACCGTTCGCGCTGGCCAAGTCTGTGCTCACGGCAGATGCCGTGGTGCTTGACCTCACTCCACATTCGCCGGCGCATCGGTACACCGCGATGGCGTATCCGTGGCGGCATGACCGTGTCCTTGCCGTGTCCCGGTCGTACTTTCCGCTCAATGTCTCGCCGGCACGCACCGGCGGTGGCGCGCTGTACCCGGACCGCCTCGGCGCCGACGACATCGCCGCCTGGGTGGCGACCCAGGTGCGAGAGTTGGCCGCACAGGGGAAGCCCTCGCTCCTCCAGCGGGCCCGGGGTGCCGTCGGCATGCCGAAGGGCGGGAGTTCGCAACGGCCGGACATCTTCATCAGCTACCGCGGCACGGATGTCCGCGCCGCGCAGGCGCTACGAACCGCGCTGGAGAACGGCGAGCACCACGACGGCCGCCGCCAGGTCGTGCGGATGTTCGATGCCGGGCAGTTGGCGCATCCGGACGCGGTGCTGCCCGCGCTGATCCGGTGGAACGTCCTCGCGATCATCAGCGATGTGGTCGCCGCCGCACGCGAGACGTGGATCGTCGACACTCCGCGGTACCTCGGATCGTGGTTCACCCAGGGGGAACTGATCTGCTTACCCTACTTCGGCAAGTCGGACAGGCTGGTGGCGTTCGATCCGTCTACCGGGCGCGTCACACCCGGGCCCGAGAAGTACGTGGCCGAACTCGACGATGCCGCGGAACGGCGCCTGGCCAGATACTTCACCAACAGTCACCCCAACCTCATGGCACCGGAGAGCACGACGGTCCTGCGCGCATTGCGCCCGACCCGGCTGGCCCTGGCGCGTGACGAAGTGTTCGCGGACGAATTCTGGACCGTACCGCTGCTGCAGTGCCCGCACTGCAGCACACCGCAGCCACGCCCGGCGGCCATCGACGTGTCCGGTTTCCTGACGAACGCGAATCCACGCCTGTACCCGGTCGATCCCGACGTGCTCGCCACCTGCGCGTCGGGCCGAACCATGTTGCGGTGCACCAACCCCGACGGCTGCCCACAGCGATTCACGGTGCGCGAGTTGCCGCCGTACTACCTCTGGTATGGCCTACCGGTCGCCGACGGATCCTTCCTCGGCACGATTCCGGCCTACGCCGCCGTACCCGCGACCTGACCTCCAGCGAGCCGACCAGCTCGGTTCCTGGCGCTCCTCAGGCCGGGTGGAGGCGGTCGGATGAAAGTTTCACCAGCAAATGGATTCACCCCTGCTGAGTTGAAGCGGTTTTCCTCCCTGAACCTGCCCGGAATACAACTGATCCAGCAGGGATCCGGTGCGCCGCGGGCACCGCACGAAGGATTGCGCCGGGCCGCCGGCAACCGGCGCGGAGACGGCGACACCGGCTCCTGACCTGGCAGATCGGACGCATGACCGGCGGCGTCCCACCGCGGCCCGCGGGAGGTCCACCATGTCGCGGAAGATCACCCGGCGTCGCGGCGCTTGGGGGTGGACGAAGGCGCGCCTTCCCGCGCTCCGTCGACTGTCGCGAGGCACCCCTGTCGATGCGACCTTACCGCTAGACATCAGTCGGCATACGTCATACGTTTCCCCTCGAAATGGTAGCGCCACCTCTGCCACACATTCTTAGGGCGTGATATGAGGCGACCTCGCGCCCCGGCGGCGTGACCCTCGTCAGCGCGGGGCCGGGGTGGACGGCCAGGACTCCTACAGCACCGGCAGGCTCGTCCTTCGCGTACTGGAGGGCCCGTGAGCCGCTTATGACGGATGCTCGGTCCGCGAAAAATCGGGCCGGCACCGCTCCTCCCGCGATAAGGACATTCGGCCTTCCCGACGACGAGCCTGCCGAGGCCCACGCTCTACGGCGATTGCCGTACATGGCGTGAGGGCGGCCGACCCCCCGGCCCGCAAAGGTGCACGACCCTCCGATCGATGTCGGCAAATGCAAGACAAGGCGCCACGCCCGCGCAATGGCACACCCCGATGAGTTCTGCTGAGGCGGGGTGATTTCGCGGCGAGAATCTGCTCGGAACCAGCGAAAGGAACAGAGCGTGAAGTCAGCCCTGTCCACCACTGGAAAGGCGTTAGCAGCGCTTGCGGTGTTCGTTGCCGCTGTGTTGCTGCCGACCTTCACAGGTAGTACCCCGGCCTCTGCGGCGACCCAGGCAACCTACTACGTCGCCCCCGACGGCAACGACGCCAACCCTGGAACGATCACGTCACCGTTCAGAACCCTGCAGCGCGCGAGGGACGTCGTTCGCACGGTGAACGCCGCCATGACAGGCGACATCTACGTGTACCTCCGCGGGGGCAACTATCCGGTCGGCAGCACGATCGACTTCACGCCGGCCGACTCCGGCACGAATGGATTCCGGGTCATATACGCGGCGTACCAGAACGAGACGCCGGTCCTCACTGGAGGCGTCCAGGTGACCGGATGGACGCAGCACAGCGGTAACATCTGGAAAGCCCCGCTGAATCGCGGCAACAAGCTCCGTGCGCTCTATGTCAACGACAAGCGAGCGTACATGGCTTCGAAAACAATAGGCTCGCAGGGGTGCTACGGCACCTACACCATCACGGCAGGACAGGCGTCCTGGGCGTGGGAATCGGGTTCTCAGTGCGCGGGCGCGAAGTACGGCCTGAGCGATTTTCCCGCCATCGCCGCCAATCAGGACGACATCGAAATAGAGACGTCGACGACCTGGACCACGGCCATCGTGGGAGTCCGGCAGGTCACCACTGAGGGCTCGAACCGCATAGCTCTGTTCCAGCAGCCGGGAGCCGCCATCGCCCAAGGCGCCTTCAACGGGAACGCCCAGATCGGCGGCACCCACAAGGTCATGAACGCCTACGAGTTCCTGGACACGCCGGGCGAGTTCTTCTTCGACAAGACGAGCCGGACGTTGTACTACTACAAGGCGAACTCGGAAGACATGACGACCGCGGCGGTCTGGGCACCGAACAATGTGTCCAGCCTTATCAGGGTCGCCGGCACCTCCACGAGCAGCCGCGCCCGGAACATCACGTTCTCCGGCCTCACGGTCCAGCACTCCGACTGGAACCTGTTCAACGTGGCGGGCTCGGTGCTCAAGCAGGCCCAGCAGGGCAATCTCGGCGCGCTCGCCTACGCCAAGCAGAACTTCCACGCCTACTACTACCGCAATGTCGACCTGGCACCCGGCATGATCCAGATCGAGAACGCCGACGGGCTCGTCCTGCAGAACAACCGGATACAGCACACCGGCGTCGACGGAATCACCATGGCCAACGACGTGGTGAACACGCAGTTGATCGGGAACTACACCAACGACATCGCCGGATCCGCCATCTCCGTGGGTCATCCCCAGCATGTCTACATCGGGGACTACACCTCGTCGAATCGCGAGAAGTATCCCGCTCAGGTCGAAGGCGCGCCCAAGAACATCGAGATAAAGAACAACTACATCTACGACAGTGCCGTGTTGTTCAACGGGCACAGCCCCATCTCGGCGTACTTCGCCGACGGCCTGTCCATCCAGCACAATCGCATCGAGAAGACCCCGTGGTCCGGTATAACGCTCGGCTGGGGGTGGTGGAACTTCGACGGATCGTCAGGCTCGATCGCGCCCAACCGGCCGACCACCACGGCGAAGAACAACACCATCAGCTACAACCACATCATCGACACGGTGCAGCGGCTGAGCGACACGGCTCCCATCTACACGCTGGGCAACCAGCCGGGAACCACGATCACCAACAACTATCTGCAGGGCGTCCCGTCCGGTCACAAGTACGGACTCCACCCGGACGAGGGCTCGGGGAACATGACTTTCCGCGACAACGTCCTGAGCGTGGACAAGAACGTCACGTGGCTCATCAACTCCGACGACTTCGGGCGTAAGCACGACCTGAGCATCACGCAGACATACGGCCCCATCAACAAGGTCTCCAACAAGAACCTGCCGAACAGCACGATCCAAGACATCCTCGTGTATTCCGACTATGTCTGGCCGTCACAGGCCTACGGCATCGCCGTGAACTCCGGACTCGAGGACGCGTACAGGAACATCGTCCCGCAGAGCAATCTTTCTCTGCCGGACTACGTCCTGCCCGCCAGCACGTTCGTCGCCGCCGGGGTGACATCGATTCCCATCCGGAGCGCCGGCGATTCGAGCAAGACCGTCTGGCTGGCTCCCTCGGGTACGACCTCCTTCGCCGCCGGCAACACGATGACTCGGGCAAGCGGAACCGCGACCTCCATCGCCGTTCCGACGTCGAACGGTGACTATCGGCTCTACGTCGTGGACGCCCAGGGGAATCGATCGGCTGAGTCGAAATCGCTCGTCAGGCAAGGAAACGGCGGCGGAAACGGCCAGCAGAGCGGCACGATCGTGGGCGCCCAGTCGGGCCGGTGTGTGGACGTCAGCGGCGGCACGGCGACCAACGGCGCTCAGGCGCAGCTGTGGGACTGCAACGGACAGACCAACCAGCGGTGGACGTACACGTCGGGCAAGCAGCTGCAGGTGTTCGGCAACAAGTGCCTGGACGCCTACGGCCAGGGCACCTCGAACGGCACCCAGGTGATCATCTGGGACTGCAACGGACAGAACAACCAGCAATGGAACCTGAACTCCAACGGCACCATCACCGGTGTGCAGTCCGGGTTGTGCCTGGACGCCAACGCGGCCGGCACCGCCAACGGTACGAAGCTCATTCTGTGGTCGTGCAACGGCGGCGCGAACCAGCAGTGGAGCCTGCGCAGCTGATGTGAGGGTCTTACCGGGCCGCGGACGGTCATACGCGCACCGCCCGCGGCCCACCCCACCTGTTTCCTCAACGCGGGCCTTGCGCTCTCTATGGCGCGATCTCTGCCCCGCGTGCTGCCCGCAGCCCTCGTCGCCGCACGTCGAACACCGTCGCAAAACGGCAAGATCACGACACTCGTACGACATGAAAAAGACCAGCTCACACGACGTATGAGCTGGTCTTGATCTGGTGCCCCCGATATCTGTCGTGCTGACAGCCGACCGGCGTGGCTGTAGCTAGAGGATCATGTACTTCGACAGCCGTACCTGGTGCATGCCTTATCCCTTGCGCCCGCGGTCTCCTTATCGTCCGGGTGTCAGGCCGCCCACGGCGGAAACCCCGGGCCTGGTCGCGCCGGTCCGGGCCCAAGATTCCTTACGGCATCACCCGACCCGGGTGGAGTCCATGGTCCAGTTGGTCTCCCAGGTCTGACCGCCGTCGTAGGAGAATGCCTGCTCCCAGTGGCACGAGTCGGGCGTGATCCCCGACCAGATGAACCGGACGCGAATCGGGCGGCCGTCGTCGGTGTCGTCGGCATAGAAGGTGCCGACCCCGTCGACGAAGCGGCCGACGACCGGGACCGGATCCAGGCCGCGCCTGCTGTTGACCCAGTAGATGGACCACTCGTCCCGCTCGGCGTCGTACGTCCGGACCGTCGCGCCGTCGAAGTCCTTCGTGGGCAGCGTGAGCGTGTCGAAGCTGCCCGCGCCGTCGAAGAAGCCGTACGCGACGCAGCGGCCGGGGAACTCCTCCCACTCGTCGCTGCCGGCGCCCCGCTTCAACAGCCTCCGGTTGGCCACGTCCCACCTGCCGACGAGGAAGTCGAAGTCGTTCACAGACCCGCCCCTTCCGACCGGATGCCGGCCAGGTGGTCGCCGCGGTCCGGGGATTCGCCCCTCGGCTCGACTACCCGCCCGGGCGGGTCGTCGTGATACCAGTCGTCGACCGCGATCGGGGCGAACGGCTGCGTGATCTTCTGGATGAACGCCATGCCCGGGACAGTACGGCCCATCCACTGACACCTATCGTCAGTGGAGTGCGCGCGTCCCGGCTGCTGTCCATCCTTCTGCTGTTCCAGTCGCAGGGGCGCCTGACGGCCCGCCGGCTCGCCGAAGAGCTGGAGGTGAGTGTCTGTTCCAGCAGACGATGAAGAAATGGCCCAACCGACCGGCAACCGCGACGGCGACACCCACACGCTGCGGTGAACGCTGTGCAGACCGCCCGGCCGGAGGGGACGGCCACCACAGCGGCGATCACCACGAACCGGGAGTGGTCGTCGATGCCGGTGAGATCTCAGCTGGCAGGCGGGTCGGGCTGGTACAGGGCCGCCGCGACCGATCGGCCAGCCCCGGCATGCCTTCTTGCTGGGCACCTCGCACCTCGGTCGATCCAGATCAGACGGAGGCGCGGGGCGCCGTCCACCGCCTGTGTCGGCGGTGAAGTTGTCGCCGATCACGCAAGAATCCCGCATCCGGTTCAATGCGGCATGCCGATTCACTCCGGGCGTGCCCGGCGGTCCCGCCCCTCCACCGCCGCCCGCCCGAGCAGCTTGTCGATGCTGCGGCGCTCGCGTTTGGTGGGACGTCCCGCGCCACGAGCCCGAACGGCCACCGTCACGGCTTCCTCGCGCGGAGGAGGGGGAGGGCTCTTGTCGACGTAGCACTCGGCGGCCACGGGGGCACCGACCCGCTTGGTGATGACGCGGGAGACGACCACAATGCGTTCGCGCCCCTCGTGCCGCAGACGGACCTCGTCACCGACCCGGACGACGTGCGCGGGCTTGACCCGCACCCCGTTGACCCGGACGTGACCGCCCCGGCAGGCGTCGGACGCGATCGAACGAGTCCTGGTCAGCCGTACTGACCAGATCCAGACGTCCACCCGTGCACTCACCTGCTCACCCGACCCTCCGACACTGTGCTGAGAGCGGCGCGCTGCCGGAATGCAAGCCCGCCTGGCCAAGGGCGAGCGGCGTGCCGACGGGAGTTTCCCCCGATGTGCCGACACCGGCTGTTATGCGGCGATAAGCACCTTATCGGGCTGCTGCCCGTAGTCGATGAGGCTGGGGTAGCCCGGACTCGAGTGCCTCCTTCGGGTGTTGTAGCGGGAGATCCAGGCGAAGACGGCCAGCCGGGCCGCGCGGGCGAAGGGCCGCCTGGCACCTGCCTTATGTGGTGTGCTTATGCGGTGTGCGTCTGTTGACCGAGTGCCGGCGGGTGCTCGGCTGGACGGCGTCCCCAGGCCGAGATCAGCGGCGCGAGTGTCAGGTCGAGTTCGCCCGCGTGGATGGCGGCCAAGTGCGCGTCGACCTCGGCGTCGTCGGCCAGGCCGGCCGCGAGCAGCTCGCCGCGCACGTGCCGGATGGTCGCCGCCTCCAGCCGGTCGCAGGCCGGCCCGCCGACCGGGAAAGAGCCCGCCGCGGCGACATCTACCAAGCCGGCCCCACGCAATGCCCGCGGCAGTGTCCGGCCGTAGCGCAGGTCCGCGCCACGGCGCGTCAGCAGCTCCCGGACCGCGTCGCGCAGCCGGTTGGCCCGCCGCTGCGCCGGGCCGCTGTCGTCCAGGCATGCCAGTGGCTGCAGAGCGGTATCGGCGTCCTCGACCAGCAGCCAGCCGCCGGGCCGCAGCGCCGCCGCCATCGTGGCCAACGCCCGAGCCCGGTCGGGTACATGGACCAGCACGAGCCGGGCGTGCACCAGATCGAACGTCCCCGGCTCCGGGGGCGGATCAGCGGCGACGTCGTGCCGGCGCACCTCGTACCCGCCGCCTGCCTCCAGCCACGACGGGTCGATGTCCGTGGCCAGCACATACCCGGTCGGACCGACGGCCGCCGCGAGCGCCTCCGGGATACTGCGGCCACCGGCCCCCACCTCCCAGCAGCGCGAGCCGGCCCTGACCCCCAGCCGATCGAAGTGCCCCCGCGTCACACCGTCGAACAGCTCGGCCAGCCACACGAATCGCTCGCCCGCCTCGGCGCGCGCGTTGTCCAGCAGGTACCCACGGGCGGGCTCTCCGCCGAGCGGGGTAGTCCCGCCTATCCGATCCGGTCGGCCACCGACGTGCGGCGGGCGGGGCGAGGAGGTCATCACTACATGGTCACCTTCCCGGACCACCAGCGCCACGACGACGGGGAGAGGGATATCTCACACAGCCGGCGAACCCCGCACGTCCTACGGCACGGTTCTGCACCGCGACGCGCCGGAAGGGTACATATATTCGGCCCCGCAGCCAGCGCAGCAGGCGCGAAACCGCGCTGACCGGACTGACCCTCACATCCGCGATCAGAGTCCGAGCGGAGGATAGTCCCGCACGGCTCGACCTTCGTCCTGTCCCTCTGTGTGGCCGGGGCCAGCGGTCCCTGATGACCTCGATGAGCTTCAGGGGCCTGTCCACGGTGTGATCGTCTTGCCCCACGAGCTGGCGTGGAGCGGTCGCCGGAAGTTCGACCTCGATGACGCCTACGACCGCACCGCCCTTTACAAAATTGCTCTTGAGGAGGGCAGGCGGCAGGATCTCCGTCGCTTCCTCAACAAAGAGCTGCTACGGCGGCACTGGCCCGACCTCCGCCGGCTGGCCCGCGTCGGACTCAAGATCGCCTCCGTCTACGGCTTCGTCCTGGGCGGCGGACATGCCGTGCAGCTCCACGGGATGGGGCCCGTCCCTCGGAGGACATCGATCTGTTCAGCTCCCGTCGAGGCGCGAAAGCGCTGCACCCGGCGGTGTCGGCTGCCGCGCTCCAGCACGCCGGCTTCCTCGCCGGCATCGCCGACGGCACGACCTGCTGCGCCGCCGGGTGCTCCTGATCGTACGAGAGCCCGCGGCAGGCAAGGCGAAGCCAGAAGAGCTGAACGCCCTGGCCGACAAGCCACAGCCCACGGAAGGTCTCGGCCTCCTCGATGAACTCCCACGGTCGGCCACCAGCCCGGCCATGGTGGCCGAAGATCTGCAACGCCAGCTCTTCGACGCATTCCACGTGGAGCTTCGCTATCGATACGACGCCCACGAGGTCCTGGTCAGGATGTGCGCGGATGACCACGGCGACGGACACTGGGCGCTGACCTGCCGCTGGGAGATCCACCCCGACGGGCATCCTGAGGTGGCCGGGCTGATCGCCTGGTTGGCCGCCCGGCGCCACAAGAACGGCCCCTTCTTCGGTTACCAGCGCTGGTATGAGGCTGATGAGCCGGAGCTGCTCAGTCCACGACGGGAAAGTTGTGTGGCATGTCGCGACGGCGCAACCGCCGTTCTGGGATGAACCTGAGGCGGACTGAGCGACCAATCGCCGTGTTGAGGTCAGCGGGAACGGCCGCGCTGGATGGGGTCGGATTCGGCGGTGATGCGGGCGGAGGGCTCTTCGCCGAGGCGGGCATAGGCCGCCGCACGGCGCAGCATTGTCACGCCCACAGCAAGCAACCACAGCTGCACGATCATGGAGCCGAGGACGCCGTACAACAACGCGCCGGGGAACAGGGGAGGCGACAGGAACAGGCCCGTCGCGGCGAGCAGTGTCACGGTGCCGACGACTGTCCCGGCCCAGCCGAGCCAGGAAGGGTAGTTGTCCAGAGTCATCGCGACTCCGAACAGCATCAGTGGCACGCCGTACAGTAGCGCCATCGCGACCAGGGAGGGACCGTGGGTCGTCATCGCCACCGCGTGCGCGGCACGCACCAGTTCGGCCCGCCCGCCGGGAGTGGCCTTCGCGGCCGCCTCGGCCAGCTCGGGTAGGGCCAGGCCCTCGCTGGTGCTTTCGACGCTGAACACCGCGAGTCCGACGGCGGAACTCGCCAGCCCCACTCGGCCCAGCATCCGGGCCGTAGGGTGGGTGAGCGACTTGATCAGCGAGATCAGTCCCGCCATCGCGATCATCGAGGCGAAGACGGCGACCAGGTGCACTGCGGCGTAGGTCGGTCGTGACGCGACGAAATCCAGTGCGGCTTCGGCGTCGGCCGCGGGAGTGTCGCCGTGCAAGAGGCGGGCCGTGGCGAAGACGACGGCGCCGAGGACGGTGCATAGACCGCCGATCTTCAGGTTATGGGCGGTAGCCCGCTGACCGGCTGCGAAGCCGGTCACGTTGGGCAGCGTCATGATAGGTCTCCCGTGTGAATGTGCGTGGTCGATGTAGGTGAAATCGGGCCGCTCAGCCCAGGGTGTTGACCAAGAAGGCGGTCACCGTGTCGGTGAGTTGCTGAGGGGACGGTCGTTGGCCGGGGGTGTCCAGGGTGTGCCCGGTGCCGTGGACCTCGATCAGGGTGGTGGGCACGCCGGCGGCGCGCAGGCGCTTGGCGAAGCCGAAGGAGTGGCGGGGAAAGACGTCCTCGTCGCGGTCGCCGTGGAGCACAAGGAACGGCGGGGCGTTGGCGGTGACGTAGGTGTTGGGGCTCATGGCGCGGCGGGTCTCGGCAGAGTCCCCGACGCCGATCGCCAGGCACAAGCGGATGAACGGCGGGGCGTCGTCGAAGTCGTTGAGGTCGGCGGGGCCGAACATGTCCACCACGGCCTGGACGGTGCTGGACTGGTCGAGGTACTGACCGTCGTCGAATCCTGCTCCCGGCCCCGCGAGGCCGAGCAGCGACGCGAGTTGTCCTCCCCCGCTACCGCCCCAGGCTCCGATCCGGTCGGCGTCGATGCCCAGGGCGGCGGTATGGGCGCGCAGGAAACGCACGGCACATTTGGCGTCCTGAATCGACGCCGGCCAGGGCGCGCCCGGGGGCATTCGATAGTCGATCGAGGCCACCACGAATCCGCGGGCGTTCAGTTGGCGTCGCAACGGGGTGAACAAAGCGCCCTCATGGTTGGCCAGTGTCGCGCCGAGGCCGGTCGTCTTGCGGTCACCGAGGATGGTGCCGCCGCCGTGGATGTACACCGCCACAGGCATCGGCCCACCGGTCCGCGCGGCGGTGGAGGGCATGTAGAGATCCATGGCCAGGGGCATGCCGTCAGGGCGGCAGTACTCCACTGTGCTGCGCTGTCCGGCGGGCAGGTTCGATGGCTCCACCGCGTCGGCGGGAAACCCGGCGCCGGCCAGTCCGTCGCTGGCCGCGGCGACTCCCACGAAGCTGCCCAGCAGCACGACCAGCGTCAGTGGCGCGACCGCCGCCGTGGCCGTCGCCCTCCGCAGACGCCGCTGCGGGCGCAGCCCGAGCACCACCGCCCCGGCCAGACCGGCCACCGCGATGCCCTCCAGCGCGGCGCAGACGTAGTCGGTGAACCCGATCACGGAGTTCCCCGGCATCCACGGATCCGGTCCGGGAAGGATCCCGGCAAGCCGGGTCAGCGCCCACAAGGTGACCACGACCAGCGCGGCCGTAGCGGCGAACAGCAACCGCCGCGGCACCGGCCGCGCCAGCACACCGGCACCGGTGCCCAGTTGCGCCGCTCCGAGGGCGAGGAACAGCAGCCCGTACGGCCAGGACATACGCCACACCGCGGCGAGCGGAGCCAGATAGATCGCGGTGCCACCCGACGCCGCCAACAAGGCGGTGATCAGCAGCGGCCCTCTCTTCGCCGTGGCGGGTTCCGCGTTCCCTATCGGGCCGGAGAACGCCCCGGTGCCCAGTGCGGCATCAGACATGCCCGCAATGATCGCCACCGCGAGGGGGTGGCGCGTCCGCCGTAGGCAGACACCTTCCAGCCCCGGGTACTGCGTCGGCGTACTCCAGCGGGAGTATCAACCGGGCGTGACCAGCCCCGTCTGGTAAGCGAACACCACGAGCTGGGCCCGGTCCCTCGCGCCCACCTTGATCATGGCTCGTGACACATGCGTCTTCGCGGTCAACGGGCTGACCACCAACTGCGCCGCAATCTCATCGTTGGACAGCCCGGCCGCCACCAGCCTTACCACCTCGCGCTCCCGGCCGGTCAGCAGGACCAGTTCCGGTGGCTCCAGCCGTGGCCTGGCCTCCGGGGCGACGCCGAGGGACCGGGCGATCACCGTCCGCGTGACACTGGGCGACAACAGCGCGTCGCCGCGCGCCACGATCCGCACCGCATGCAGCAGTTCATCAGGCTCGATGTCCTTCACCAGGAATCCGCTCGCGCCGGAACGTAGCGCGGCGAAGACATTCGCCTCCTCCGCGAACGTAGTGAGCACGACCACGCGTACCCCACAGAGCCCGGGGTCATCGGTGATCCTCCGGGTCGCCGTCACCCCGTCCACTTCCGGCATCTGGATGTCCATCAGCACGACGTCAGGCCGCAGTTCGCGTACCAAGGCGATCGCCTGCCCACCGTTGGCGGCCTCGCCCACCACCTCGATATCGGCCGCACTGTCGAGCAACGATCGAAAGCCGGCCCGTACCAGGGCCTGGTCGTCGGCCAGCAGCACCCGGATCACGCCGCCTCCAGCGGTAGCCGTACCCGCACCCGGAAACCGCGCCCGCGCAGCGGCCCCGCCTCGAACCACCCGCCCAGCCCTTCAGCTCGCTCTCGCATCCCCGCCAGACCATGCCCGCCCCCCGACGCTTCCGCTTCGGCGCTCACACCGTCGTCGGTCACCTCGATCGCGATCCACTCCGGCTCCCAAGCCAGACGGACCTGCGCACGCGCCGCTGACCCGGCGTGGCGCAGCACGTTGGTCAGCGACTCCTGCAAGATCCGGTACGCCGCGCGATCGACCGGTTCGGGCAACCGCCGGCTGGACATGTCGCCGTCGAACCCCACTTCCAGACCCGCCGCCCGCACTGCGGCCAGAAGATCCGGCAACCGGTCGAGGCCGATGTCGCGATCGGTCACCAGGACGGACTCGCCGTCGGCCCGCAACACGCCCAGCGTCGTGCGCATCTCGCCCAGCGCCGCCTTGCCGGTCTGCCGGATGGCCTTGAGCGCATCCCGCGCCCGCGCCGGATCCTGGTCGATCAGGTGCAGCGCGGCGCCGGACTGCACTGTGATGGTGGCTATCGCATGCGCCACCGTGTCGTGCAACTCCCTGGCGATGCGCAGCCGCTCCTCTGCCACCTGGCGCTCGGCCTCGCGCCGGCGCTGCTCCTCGGCCAGACGAAGCCGTTGGCGCACCTCCCCGGCGTACGCACGCCGGCTGCGCACGAGCGCGCCCAGCAGCATCGCGACCACGACCAAGGCCATCGATGGCAGGAACACCGCGACCGCGTCGAGCGGCGGCATGCCGTCCCGCATCGCCACAACGTAGCCCATGGACAGAAACACGACCGGCACCGGCAGCGCCCGCCACAGGTAACCCGCCAGCACCGCGTCGTACAGCGGCACAGCCAGCACCACTGATGGTGGGAAGCCCGGATAACCCAGCGCGTAGAACAGCAACAGCACCGCCGAGACGATGTACAGCGCGGCCGCGGGACTCCGCCGCCGCAGCAGCAACGGCGCGGCCATCACGACCCCGAGCACGTACGCCAACCAGTCACGGGAAACGGAGTGCGCCTCTCTACCGGTAGCGATGGCGATCTCCGCCGCTGCCAGCACCACGACCGCCACGGCAGCGTCGGCCATCCAGCGCCGTACAGCCGGCCGTAGCTCAAACATGCGCCAACCGTACGCACAGGACACCGTAGCTCTCTACCTCCCGGACAACGTCTCGCCGAGCTGCGCCCCTGCCGAATCACAGGCCAACGATGAGGCGCCGGCTGCGGAAGCCTTGCTCCCCGTCCGTGCGGGTAGTCATGCGCGGACGAAGCCGAGATCGAGAACGGCTGTCGCATGCTCCTGAAGCGCTACGCCAAGTGCCTCGACGGCCGCCAGGAGCAGAACAACCTCCGCATCGAGGCCGCGTTGACCCCGTGAGGGCCGGTCCACGACTGGTCCACAACCAGCGAGCGCCAACGAGAACGGGCGGGACTCCGTGAAACTGGAGACCCGCCCGCTTCTGTGCTGTTCGCCCTGGTCAGCGGCTTGATCCGCTGGTCAAGGTCTGGTGCCCCCTGCGTGGCACCAGCCAGATCTGCGCTAGCTCCACCAGCCGTTGTATCCGGACGAAGGCTGACCGTCGAAGCCCGCGTCAGTTTCCGAGGCTGACCGCATCCATCACCCGCCGTGTGCGACACGCGGCGACGACCGCGGTCCCCCAGGCGTTCCCGCTCCGGCCGCGGCCTGGTCTCACAGCGCGAAGGCGCGGTAAGGAGGCGACCCTAGACTCCGCGTCAAGCTGGAGCGAGTACGCAGAACTCGTTGCCCTCCGGGTCGGCGAGGACGATCCACGACGCATCGCCCTGGCCGACGTCGGCGAGCGTCGCGCCGAGGGCCTGCAGCCGGGCCACCTCCGCCGCTTGATCGTCACCGCGGTACGGCAGCACGTCGAGATGGACGCGGTTCCACACGGTCTTCACGCCGGGCGTTGTGCGGAGGAACTCGAGATAGGGCCCGGCTCCCTTGACGGAGCGCAGCCGCGCATGGTCGTCGGTCACCTCGTGCACGGTCCAGTCCATCGCCTCGCCCCAGAACCGGGCCATGGCCCGCGGGTCCGCGCAGTCGATCACCACCGCGGCGATCGGCCCGGTGTCCCGGTAGATCTCCCGAGGCTCCAGCACGCAGAACACGTTGCCCTCCGGGTCGGCCAGAACCGTCCACGGGACGTCGCCCTGGCCCACATCGGCCGGCGTCGCACCGAGCTCCTTCAGACGCGCGACCAACTCCGCCTGATGGGCCACAGAGGTGGTGGCGAGATCGAGGTGCACGCGATACCTCACCGTTTCGGGGTCCGGAACGGTGACCAGACAGACGCAGACGGCGACGGGGTCGGGCCAGACGAACCCCACGGGCCCAACGCCTGTCACATCGGGTCCCTCGCTGAAAACACCCCAACCGAGCGCCTCCGCCCAGAACCGGCCGAGCGCTGAGCTATCCCGCCCCTTGATATTCAGCAGACCAAGTCGCAGCGCCATGCCGTCCACCCTATGTTCAGCAGATCAACCGGAGGGTCAGCCCTTGATCAGGAGGCCCTGGAAGGTGACGTCGCACTCGTCGCCGTCCGAGCTGCTGCGGGAGCGGGACGTAGAAGGTGTGTGAACATCGGCCTCATCGACGCGATCGTCCGGTACTCCCTCGACCACGGGTATCACGTCCTGCTCGAAGGCATCCTCACCGCCGGCCGATACGGGACGATGCTGCAGTCAAGTCCCTGCAGCCCTTGGCCAGGCGGGCTTGCCTGCTGGCAGGGCGCCGCTCTCAGCACAGTGGCGGAGGGTCGGGTGAGCAGGTGAGTGCGCGGGTGGACGTCTGGATCTGGTCAGTACGGCTGACCAGGACTCGTTCGATCGCGTCCGACGCCTGCCGGGGCGGTCATGTCCGGGTCAACGGGGTGCGGGTCAAGCCCGCGCACGTCGTCCGGGTCGGTGACGAGGTCCGTCTGCGGCACGAGGGGCGCGAACGCATTGTTGTCGTCTCCCGCGTCATCACCAAGCGGGTCGGCGCCACCGTGGCCGCCGAGTGCTACGTCGACAAGAGCCCTCCCCCTCCTCCGCGCGAGGAAGCCGTGACGGTGGCCGTTCGGGCTCGTGGCGCGGGACGTCCCACCAAACGCGAGCGCCGCAGCATCGACAAGCTGCTCGGGCGGGCGGTGGTGGAGGGGCGGGACCGCCGGGCACGCCCGGAGTGAACGGGGCATGCCGCATCGGACTGTGCGGAGTGCGCGGCGATGCTGCGGAGATGTTGCCGCGCGGGGACGGTCGAGCCCGATGCCGATCCCGCCATCGAAGCCGGCGGGATTCCGCTGGCGGTGGCATGGCTCGGGCGCACCTCCGCCGACGATCAGCAAGATTCCAACAATCGTGCATGAATTCTTCGCCGCACGTCTACCAAAGGTGGGATGACTCTCTGCGGGCACGTCGCGCCCACGGATGAATGAAGGAAGTAACCGACGGTAGGCGCACACCTCGCGGTCGCCGTTCTGGCGCCCAACCTTCCCGTCGATGAAAGTTTCACCAAGCTCCCGAAAGAGTCGTCGGCCGTCCTGGAAACCGGGACCAGGTTACGCGGCGCTCGAGATTGTTCTTGACCCAATACATCAGACGTCATACGTTGCGCGAAAGCGCGCCTATTCATGGGATGTCCTCCCGACAAACTTAGTTGTGTTCTTGCCCTCGGAGGCACCCCTTTGACCGCATGCGCTGCACCAGGGTGTCCCGTCGAATAGCGGCCGTACCGCGGAGGTGGACCAGTCGTGGCGGCACAGCCGGCACTCGGCCGCAGGCACCACGCCCAACTCGCCACCAGGAGCTTCAATGAACATGCCGCTGAACCGTCGACGCTTCATCGCCACCACGGCGGCGACCGTCGGCGCTGCCGCGCTTCCTTCGGCGATCTTCGCTGACCGAGCGGCTGCCGCCGTGCCGCCGCAACTGCCGCAACGCGGCATCTACGACACGGCCTCCGCAGTGAGTTGGACCGATGCCTTCCTGACCGGCAACGGCGAGTACGGGGCCATGCTCTACGGCGCGCCCACCCTGGAGAAGGTTGTCTTCACGCATCATCGCTTCGTGATGCCCAACGGCACCCGTAACCTGACTCCGCCGGTGCTATCTGGCCGGTTGCCGGGCGTCAGGGACAAGGCGCTTGCCGGTGACTTCAACGGTGCCACCGGCGACTTCACCTCCGGCTGGTCCCTGCGCTGGACCCAGACCTTCCATCCGGGCTATGAGCTGCGGATCAGCACCCCGGGAATGACGACCGTCAACAACTACGCCCGGATCACCGATTTCAGGACCGGGGAGGTCACCTCAACGTGGACCGACAGTTATGGTACGTGGACGCGCAGGGCTTTCGCCTCCCGAGCCGACCGGGTCATCGTCCACGAGCTCACTCCCGCGCCGGGGCGGACGATCGACACCACGCTGAGCGTTACGACGGCCCTGAGCGGCGTGCCGGGCTCCGTCGGCTTCGCCACCCTGGCCACGGTCGGCAATGGTGACGGCTACCTGAACCTGCGGGGCACATACCCCGCCGGGCAGGGGGCGTTCGGCTATGAGGGCGTCACCCGGGTGGTCGCGACCGGCGGTTCAGTACGGGTGAGCGGGTCGGCCATCGTCGTGGCCGCGGCGACCAAACTCGTGCTGCTGACCAAACTCGACCGCTACGAGTCGTCCACCGCGTGGGACGCGAAACCGCTGCACATGGCGCTGGCCGCGCTGAGCGCCGACTACGCGACGCTGCTCACGCGGCACACCGCCCTGCACACCCCGCTGTACGACCGGTCACGCCTCGACCTGAACGTCAGCGCCGCCGATCGGCAACTGTCGACCAGTGAGCTGATCGCGCGGCAGAATTCCAACCGCAATGTCATCGACCTCGCGTTGCTGGAGCGGATGTACGACTCCGGCCGTTACCTATTCCTCAGTTCCAGCGGCGTCCTGCCACCGCGGCTGACCGGCCTGTGGACGGGCGCCTGGGACGCGGCGTGGGCCGGCGACTTCACCACCGACGCCAACGTCAACTTCCAGGTCGCCGGCGGCAACATCCTGTCTCTCACCGAAGCCATGGACGGCTACTTCAACCTGATCCTCGGCCAGATCAACGATTGGCGCACCAACGCCAGAAATCTTTACGGCACTCGCGGACTGCTCGCCCCCTCCCGCACCGACGGCGAGTACGGCAAGATGCTGCACTTCGACAGCGGGTTCCCCGGCCACACCTGGATCGGCGGCGCCGACTGGCTGCTCTATCCGCTGCTCGAGTACTACCAGGTCACCGGTGACGCCACCTTCTACCGCACCAAGCTCGCTCCGGTCCTGATCGAGCTCGCGTTGTTCTACGAGGACTTCCTCACTCGCACCGACGCCAACGGCAAGGTCATCTTCGTGCCGTGCTTCTCCATGGAGAACAGCCCCGGCAACACGGGCAGGCAACTGTCGATCAATGCGACCGGCGAGATCGCCGCGGGCAAGCACGCGCTGCAGGCCGCCATCGACGCCGCCGACTTCCTCGGCACCGAGCAGGGCCCAGGCCAAGGCGTGCAACGCTGGACCGCCTTGCTGGCCAAGATGCCCGATTATCGGATCAACGGCGACGGGGCGCTCGCGGAATGGTCGTGGCCCAGCCTGACCGACCGGTACAACCACCGTCACGTACAGCACATGTACCCGGTCTGGCCGCTGCACGAGATCAACCCTGAGGACAAGCCCGACCTGATTCGCTACGCGAGCCGCGCCCTGGATCTGCGAGGGGACGAGGGAGGGGAGGCCCACGGCGCCATCCACCGCAGCCTCGCCCGAGCCCGGCTCAAGGACGGCGCGGGCGTGTACGGCAACCTGCGGAAGATCCTGGGCAACAACATGATCTTCCGATCGATGATGACCTCGCACAACCCGAACCTGTCGATCTACAACGCCGACGCCGCCAACTCGCTGCCCGCGATTGTCGCCGAGGCATTGATCTACACCAGGCCCGGCATCCTGGAGTTGCTGCCCGCGCTGCCCGATCAGTTCGCCAAGGGCACGATCACCGGCGTGCGCGGCCGCAACCGCATCCGGATCGAATCGCTCACCTGGGACATCAGCGCCCGGACCGTCACCGCCACCGTCATCTCCGAAGTAACTCAAACCGTGACGCTCATCAGCCGGCGCGGGATCGCCTCCGTTACCACCAGCGCAGGCGTCGCCGCCTCTCCGTTGGGCAGCCATGCCCGGCAGGTGTCACTGACCGCAGGTACGACGACCCAGATCACCGTCGAGCTGGGCACCGGCGGCCTGTCCACCGGCGTCGTCCGCCTGGTCAACCGCAACAGCGGCAAGGTGCTGGACGTCTACGGAGGCTCCACCGCCGACGGTGCCGCTGTCGTCCAGTGGCCCTGGAACGGCGGGACCAACCAGCAGTGGCGGATGTCGCAGAACTCCGACGGCTCGTTCCGGCTGACCAGTGTCGGCAGCGGCAAGGTCCTCAGCAGCCCGAACGCCAATCAGGGCACCGCCCTCGTCCAGATGACCGACGCCAACGGCACGAACCAGCGGTGGAAACTCGTCCCCGCTGCCACGAGCGGCTACTACCGGCTCGTCAACGTGGGCGATGGATTATGTGCGGACGTCGAAGCCGGCTCCACGGCCGACGGCGCCCGAGTCATCCAATGGGCCGGCAACAGCGGTGCCAACCAGGAATGGCAGATCACCGCCATGTGACACCGGGACCCGGCCGCGTTCCGTCGCACTACCCGGCTAGCTTCCCGTCAGCTGTGGGACTGCAACGGACAAACCAACCAGCAGTGGAACCTCAACTCCAACGGCACCATCACCGGCGTGCAGTCCGGGTTGTGCCTGGACGCCAACGGCGCCGGCACCACCAACGGCACGAAGCTCATTCTGTGGTCGTGCAACGGCGGCACGAACCAGCAGTGGAGCCTGTGCAGCTGATGTGAGCTCCTACCGGGCCGCGGACGGTCATACGCACCGCCCGCGGCCCACCCTGCCGCCGTTTCCTGTGCCAGGTCGAGCGCGGCGGTGGCCGCGCCGGCATCCCGGCGCGGCCACGAGGGGCCACGAGCGGCCGCGCCGGGACGCCGGCCGCTCGTGGCGATCGGCGTCCGTGAACGCGAGGCGGCGCCGCCTGCCCCGGCTCTGGATCAGCGTGCGCCGGTCCCCTGCAGGATGCGGTCGACCACGTCGGCGGCCGAGTAGTCGTCCGGCAGAGCGCTGAGGAAGCCGGTGTCCTGGCCGAGAGTGAGCAGCGGGGGCTCGAGATAACCGTCCGGACGGCGCTGTCCGAGACCGATCGCGGCGAGCAGCCCGTTGCACAGGCACCGGCGCCCGGCGGTCTCCTCCACGCGACCGCCCTTGCGGACGTAGGTCTCAACTGGTTCCGCCGGGCAGCGGTAGCCGACTCCGCCGTCCGGCTTCTGATAGGGCGTGCGCAGGTGGCCCAGGTCACACAGCCGGGGCCGCTCCGCGTAGACGCCGGCATCGGACAGCGTGCCGGGCACCTGGGCGACCTTGAAGGGAAAACCGGCAGGGGATGCCTGCGGGTCGTTGCGGACCTCCAGGGCGCCGTCGGCGGCGTCGCGCAGCAGTCGCCGCCTCAGCTCGTCGTCCAGGCCCGACTCCCGGCACAGCGCGAACGCCGACCCCACCTGGATCCCGGCGGCTCCCGTCTCCAGCGCTCTGACGAGCCCGTCGGGCGTGCCGTACCCACCGGCGAGCCAGAACGGCAGGCCGAGCGCCGCGACCTTGCCGAGGTCCACCTCGTCACGCGGGCCGTACACGGGTTCGCCCGCCTCGTCCAGCCGCACCCGGCCGCGCGGCGGCGCGCTGTGACCACCCGCCGCCGGAGACTCGATCACGAACCCGTACGGCCTGGTCACGGCCGAGCGCGCGAGGTAGGCGGCCAGGACGTGCGAGGAGACGATCGCCAGCAGCCGGGGCCGTGCCAGAGGCGCGAACGACCGGCCGAGCAGTGCCATCGGGTCGAGGCCGACCGTGTGCGGCGTCTCGCCCCCCGCCACGGTCACCGAGATCTCCGCATCCCGTTGCGCCGCGAGATCGTCGAGCAGCCGCGGGATCTCCGCCGGGATGCCGGCGCCCATCAGCACGTAGTCGACTCCGGCGAGCATGGCCCCATAGACCGCGGCCGGCGTGGCCATCTGAATCTTCTCCAGATAGTTGACCCCGATCAGACCGTCGTGCCCCTCCTTGGCGAGCAGGACCTCGGCGAAGTTGGCGACCACGGCCAGCTCGTCCGCGGCCTGGCCGCGCCGCAGCCCCAGACGCGGCACCGGCCGGTACGGCCTGTCGTCGACGGCCCCGCCGGCGACGAAGTAGCGGGCCAGGACCCGCTCGGCGATCTCGGGGACCGGAAAACGGGCCAGCGCACGGCGCAGATGCCCTCCGGGATCCCCCTGCTGCAGCCGGCGGGCCAGCGTGACGTCGAGCGCCGTGCCCGACACCACGCCGAGCTGACCGGTGCCCGCCACCGCACGGGCCAGCCTCCACCCGGACACCCCCACGCCCATCCCGCCCTGTATCAACACGGGTGGCGCCGCGCCCGCGGGCCCGGTCCGCGCTGTCGGGAATCCTTTCGTACCACCATCGGCGTCGGACAACCCGCATCCCCCCAAAGTCCCAGGTTCTCGCCTATGGCCCGCCGGCGGCGGGGCCGATCAGGAGTCCACCACGGCCCGAGAGGGAGGCTGTAGTGACGAAGGTCCCACGGCAGGCGGGCCGCCGGTCCCCTCCTGCCCCGCCGCGTGGGGGCGTCAGCGGCCGAGGCGTGCGGTCGCCTCGCGCACGGCGACCGGCGTGGGCGGAACCGCCGGGAGCGGCCCTCGGCGCGCACGGTAGACGACGTACGGGCGCCACAGATAGGCCAGCGGCGCCGACCAGACGTGCACGAGCCGCGTAAAGGGCCACAACGCCAGGAACAGGAAGCCGCCGATGGCGTGCACCTGGTAGACCAACGGCGCGCCGATCATCAGGTCGCTGCGCGGGGAGAACCAGAACACACTACGGAACCAGACCGCGATCGTCTCCCGGTAGTCGTACCCGTCACCGAGCAGGTTGACGGCGACCGTGGCGGTCATCCCGAACGCGATCATGGCCGTCAGCGCGAGGTAGAGCACCCTGTCCATCGGGGTGGTCCTGCGCCGCACCCGCCCGTCGATGAAGCGGCGGGCGATGAGCAGCACCAGCCCCGCGACGAGCATGGCCCCGGTCAGCGTGCCGCCCCAGACCGCGGTCAGGTGGTAGAGGTGCTCGGGGATCCCCAGCGCCGCGGTCACCGAGGCCGGCACCAGCAGCCCCATGGCGTGCCCGCCGACGACCCCGAACGCGCCGAGGTGGAACAGCGGCGACCCGAGGCGGAGGATCCGGCTCTCCAGCAGCTGGCTGGTGTGCGTGGTCCAGCCGAACTGGTCGTGGCGCCACCGCCAGACGTGGCCGCCGACGAACACCGCCAGGCACAGATACGGCAGGACGATCCAGACGACGGTTTTCATCGGGCCTCCGACGAGGAGCAGGTGGGGTAGGGAGCGAGACCGACGCCACCCGGAAAGTCCAGGCCGACGGACTCGACGGGCGGGCCGTCGAGGGCCAGTTCCGCGACGGCCTTCCGGTCGGCGTCGGTCAGCTCGGGCAGGACCGCGGTGACGGCGTCGAGGAGCAGGCGGTACGGCGTGCCGAGGTCGGCAAGAGCGGCGCGCAGCAGTTCGATGCCCCGCCGGTGCTGGCGCAGCGGCGCCTCCCCCTCGCCGGGGCCGACCGTGGCGGCGAACTCGAGCACGACCGGCAGCAGGTCGGGCAGTTCACCGGCGGCCAGCCGCAGGCCGTGGGCGCGGTAGCGCCGCTTGAGGATGAGCAGCGCCATCCCCCGCTTGCGGGTGTCGCCGTGCAGGTAGTACGTCAGGTACAGGCCGGATCGGCGGCGCAGGTCGAAGGTCTGCACGTAGTGCCGCTGCACGTGGATGGGCGCGGTGCCGGTCAGCCAGGCGAGGAACTCCTCGACCTGCCCGCGCAGCCACGGGTGCTCGATCAGGGCGGCGGCGCCGCGCAGCTCGTCGTGGGCGCCTAGCAGGTCGGCGTCCGGGTAGGTGAGCAGCACCGACGCGAGCCGGAACAGCCGGGTCCGGTCGGCCGCCGTCACCGGGGCGGCGTCGGTCGGCGGCACGATAACAGTCGCGGTAACAGGAGCGGTCATGGGCGTGCTCATCGACGTGGTCGTCGGCATGGTCATGACCGCCCCCGCCGCACCGGGTCGACGGACAGGCCCGTCCGCCCGTCGGGCCGCCGCGACGTGAGCCCCCGCCGGCCGGCGTGCACGTCGTCGCCGCCGCTGACGAGGTGGAAGCGCTCCACGGCGGCCGGCTCGGACCCGCCCATGCCCGGGCCGCCCTCGCAGTCGAGCGAGCAGCCGCCCGCAGAGGCCGCCTGCGCCTCGAGGGCGGCGGCGTCCTTGCCGTACGCGGCCGGGATGACATACCGCTCGTCGTACTTGGCGATCGCGAGCAACCGGTACATCGACTCGACCTGCTCGGCGGTCATCCCCATGCCGTCCAGCAGGCCCTGGGCGACCGTGCCGTCCAGGGTGCGGGCCCGCATGTACGACCGCATCGCGGCCAGTTTCATCAGGACCCCGGCGGCGGCGTCGGCGTCACCGGCGGTGAACAGTTCTGCGAGGTACTCCACCGGGATGCGCAGGTCGCGGATGGTGTGGAAGACGTCGTCGGCGTCGGTGTCGTCGCGGCCCGCGGCGCCGGCCGCGTCGAGCACCGGCGACAGCGGCGGGACGTACCAGACCATCGGCAGCGTCCGATACTCCGGGTGCAGCGGCAGCGCGATCCGATACTCGCCGATCAGCCGCCACACCGGGGACAGCCGCGCGGCCTCGACCCACTCCTCCGGCATGCCGGCGTCGCGGGCGGCCTGTTGCACGGCAGGGTCGTGCGGGTCGAGGAAGACGTCACGCTGGGCGTCGAGCAGGTCGCGCTCCTCCTTCACCGACGCGGCGGCGAGGACGGCGTCCTCGTCGTAGAAGACGATGCCGAGGTAGCGCAACCGCCCCACGCACGTCTCGGAGCAGATGGTGGGCTGGCCGGCCTCGATACGCGGGAAGCACAGGGTGCATTTCTCGGCCTTGCCGGTGGCGTGGTTGACGTACACCTTCTTGTACGGGCACGCCGACACGCACATCCGCCAGCCCCGGCATTTGTTCTGGTCGACCAGGACGATGCCGTCCTCCTCCCGCTTGTACATGGCGCCGGAGGGGCACGCCGACACACAGGCCGGGTTGAGGCAGTGCTCGCAGATGCGCGGAAGGTGGAACATGAAGGTCTTCTCGAACTCGAACCTGACCTTCGCCGCGGCCTCGGCGGGCATCCGGGCGATGTTGGGGTCGCGGCCGGCCCGCTCGTGCGCGCCGCCGAGGCCGTCCTCCCAGTTCGCTCCCCACTCCACGGCGGCCGGCTCGCCGGTCAGCGCGGAGTACGGCCGCTTGACCGGCGTGTCGGTGAGGCCGCCGGGCGCGCTCACCAGGATGTCCTTGTCGAACGTGACCGGCTCGTAGTAGTCGTCGATCGACGGCAGGTCCGGGTTGGCGAAGATGCGCGCCAGCCGCTTCACCCGGCCTCCGGAGCGGAGGGTCAGCCGGCCCTTGCCGTCGAGCTGCCACCCGCCGTGCCAGCGATCCTGGTCCTCGTAGTGCTTGGGGTAGCCGATGCCGGGTTTGGTCTCGACGTTGTTGAACCACACGTACTCGGTGCCCTCACGGTTGGTCCAGGTCTGCTTGCAGGTAACGGAGCAGGTGTGACAACCGATGCACTTGTCGAGGTTCATCACCATCGCGACCTGCGCTCGGATCCTCATCAGTACTCCACTTCCTGGGAACGGCGGCGGATCACCGTGATCTCGTCGCGCTGGCTGCCGATCGGGCCGTAGTAGTTGAAGGCGTAGGTGAGCTGCGCGTGCCCGCCCGCGAGGTGGGTGGGCTTGACCAGCAGCCGGGTCATCGAGTTGTGGTAACCGCCGCGGCGGCCGTTCTTCTCGGCCTTGGGCACGTTCACCGTCCGCTCCGGCGAGTGGTACTGGAACACCGTGCCCTCGGGCATCCGGTGGCTGACGACGGCACGGGCGACGACGACGCCGTTGCGGTTGTGCGCCTCGATCCACTCGTTGTCCCTGACACCGATCTTCGCGGCGTCCTCCACGCTCATCCAGATCACCGGCCCGCCCCGGGACAGCGCGAGCATCAGTTCGTTGTCGTGGTACATCGAGTGGATGGACCACTTGGCGTGCGGGGTCAGGAACCGAACCGTCACGCCGCCGTCGACGAGCTCGCCGGGCTTGCCGAAGTGGCGCGCCATATTCAGCGGCGGGCGGAAGGCGGGAAGTTGCTCGCCGAGCTCGGCGACCCAGTCGTGCTCGACGAAGAAGTGCTGCCGCCCGGTGAGGGTGTGCCAGGGCTTCGACCGTTCGACGTTGAGGGTGAACGGCGAGTAGCGGCGGCCGCCCTTCTCCGATCCGGACCACTCGGGGCTGGTGAACACCGGCTGCGGTGCGGCCTGGGTGTCCGGGTAGGAGATGTGGTCGGTCTCGTGGCCCTCGATCAGGTCGGCGAACCGCTGACCGGTGCGCGCTTCCAGGGCGGCGAAGCCGGCGGCGGCCACCCGCCCGTTGGTGGTGCCGGACAGCGCCAGGATCGCCTCGCACATCCGGTCCGCGGTCGCGAGCGAGGGACGTCCAGCGAACGGGCCGCCGGCGACGACGCCGTTCTGGTGGGCGAGGTACTCGATCTCCGGGGCGACGTCGACGGTGATCGCCTTGGTGGTGGTGCCGAGGGTGTCGAGCAGCGGGCCGACCGCGCGCATCTTGGCGCCGATCAGCGTGTAGTCGCGTTCGATCTCGACGAGCTTCGGCATCGTCACGCCGGGCACGGGCGGGCACTCCCCCGCTTTCCAGTCCCGCACCCGGCCGCCGGGCGTCGCGAGCTCGTCGGGCGTGTCGTGCTGCAGCGGAACCGCGAGGACGTCGCGGCGTACGCCGAGGTGGGTGGCCGCGAGCTCGCTGAACCGGTCGGCGAGGGCGAGGAAGGTGTCGTAGTCGGTGTGCGCGTCCGCCGGCGGCTCGACGGCCGGGCTGAACGCGTGCACGAACGGGTGCATGTCCGTGGTCGAGATGTCGTGCTTCTCATACCAGGTGGCGGCCGGCAGGACCACGTCCGCGTGCAGCCCGGTGTTGGTCATCCGGAAATCGATCGCGGTGAGCAGGTCCAGCTTCCCGGTCGGCGCCTCGTCGCGCCAGACCACGTCGCGGGGCCGCCGGCCGGGGTCGCACTCCTGCGCGGCGGCGAGGGAGTCCACACCGAGCAGGTGCCGCATGAAGTACTCGTTGCCCTTGCCGGAGGAGCCCAGCAGGTTGGCCCGCCACAGCGTGAGGCAGCGGGGGAAGTTCGCGGGGTCATCGGGGTCATCGGCCACCGCCTTGAGCCGTCCGGCTGTCAGTTCGTCCACGATGTGCTGCTGGACGCTGTGGCCCTTCTCGGCCGCCTCGTCGGTGAGGTCGAGGGGGTTGCGGTTGAACGCCGGGTGGCCGGGGCTCCAGCCCATCCGCTGGGCGGCGGCGATCGTGTCCGCGAACGTCATGCCGCTGAACCGGCCGGTGCCCAGCGGCGAGGACAGCTCGTCGGCGGGCACTCGCTCGTAGCGCCACTGGTCCGTGTGCAGGTACCAGTACGGCGTGGCGGCCTGGTGGCGCATCGGGCGCTGCCAGTCGAAGGCGAACGACATGTGCTGCTGGCCGGTCAGCGGTCTGGCCTTCTCCTGACCGACGTAGTGGGCCCAGCCGCCGCCGTTGACGCCCTGGCAGCCGGTCAGGGTGACGAGCGAGATGAAGGCCCGGTACGTCATGTCGGAGTGGAACCACTGGTTGGCCCCGGCGCCGAGGACGATCAGGGAGCGGCCCCGGCTGCGTTCGGCGTTACGCGCGAACTCGCGGGCGATCCGGGCGGCGAGCGCGGCGGGAACCCCGGTGATGTTCTCCTGCCAGGCGGGGGTGTTGGGCTCGCCGGCGTCGTCGTACCCGGCCGGCCAGCTGCCCGGCAGGTCGCCGCGGCGCACGCCGTACTGCGCCATCAGCAGGTCGAACACGGTCGTGACGAGGTGCCCGCCCATCCGCGTGACCGGTACACCCCGGCGCATCGTGGCGCCGCCTTCGGTGTCCCCGACGTCGAACCGGGCCAGCTCGACCTCGACGGCGTCGCCGGTGAGTCCGAGCAGGCCGAGCGCAGGCACCACCTCGCCGAGGTCGAGGTTCCACCGGCCGGCGTCCCGCTCGCCGTAGCGGAACCCGAGCGAGCCGTTCGGCACGACCGGCTCGCCCGTACGCTCGTCGACGAGCACCGTCTTGTGCGCCGCGGTCCGGTCCGGGTCGTCGTTCCGGTCGCCGGGCTCGCCGAGGTCCTGCGCGGTGAGGAAGCGGTCGGGGGTCCAGATGCCGTTGTCACGCCGCCGCAGCGTGACGAGGAACGGCAGGTCGGTATAACGGCGGACATAGTCGGCGAAGTAGGGCACCTCGCGGTCGCGGAAGAACTCGGTGAGGATCACGTGGCCCATGGCCATCGCCAGGGCACCGTCGGTGCCGGGGTGCGGCGCGAGCCAGTCGTCGGCGAACTTGACGTTGTCGGCGTAGTCGGGGCTCACCGCGACGACCTTGGTGCCCCGGTAACGGGCCTCCGCGAGGAAGTGCGCGTCCGGCGTCCGGGTCACCGGAATGTTGGAGCCCCACATCATCAGGTAGGTGGAGTTCCACCAGTCGCCCGCCTCGGGCACGTCTGTCTGGTCGCCCCAGATCTGCGGGGACGCCACCGGCAGGTCCGCGTACCAGTCGTAGAAGCTCAGCAGGGTGCCGCCCAGCAGCGCGTGGTAGCGGGTACCGGCGGCGAACGACGCCATCGACATCGCCGGGATCGGCGAGAACCCCACGACGCGGTCCGGGCCGTACGTCTTCGTCGTGTAGACGTGGGCGGCGGCCATCATCGTGATCGCCTCGTCCCACGAGGCTCGCACGAAGCCGCCGCGGCCCCGCCGGGTCTTGTACACGCGTGCCTTCGTCGGGTTCTCGACGATGTCGGCCCAGGCGAGCACCGGGTCACCGAGGCGCCTCAGCGACTCCCGGAACATCTCGGCCAGTTCCCCGCGCACGTACGGGTGCCGCACCCGCGACGGCGAGTACTCGTACCAGGAGAACGACGCCCCGCGCGGACAGCCGCGCGGCTCGTAGTCCGGCGCGTCCGCGCCCGTCGTCGGATAGTCCGTGGCCTGGTGCTCCCAGGTGATGAGGTCGTCCTTGACGAACACGTTCCACGAGCACGAGCCGGTGCAGTTCACGCCGTGCGTCGACCGGACCACCCGGTCGTAGCGCCATCGGTCCCGGTAGAACGTCTCCCAGGCGCTCCGGTCGATCTGGTGCAGGGTCCGCCCGCCGTCGCCGACCGTCTCCTTCGTCAGGAAACGACGTGCAGCCAGCAGCGGAGCAGCACCGGGCACCGAGTCCGTAGCGGGAGTACCGGTGGCGTCCTGGGGCGGGCGTGATGACACGGCGGTGCACTCCTTCGACGGGAACACGGGGATGCGGCGCACAGCGCGTCGCACATCCCAGGCTCCTCCGACGCCGGGTCACCCGGCAGGTGCCGGCCGTCCCTGCCGGCCGGGACCTTGGTCCTGTGATGATCGAACACCCCGCGATGATCGGCAGGGCTCGGCTGCCGGTTCAGTCGCCCAAAGGCGGCAACAGGGTGCCGACCCGGGCCCGGACCTTCTCGACGGCCTCCCACTCATCCGTGCTCAGGCCGGCCAGCGCCGCCGGGAACACCCCGTCCTGCTCCTTGAGGATGTGGGTGCGCAGGAGGTTCAGTATGTCCAGGAGCCTGAGGGGCCAGCCGGGGTCGGCGGGCGTGCCGTCGGCTGCCTCGCGCAGGACCGCCTCGATGCGCCGGTGCTCGGCTTCCAGCCCGGCGACCTGATCGGGGAAGTCCCCGGCCAGTGCGGGGAACAGGCCGTACTCCTCGACCTCAGTGTGCGGGCCGAGCACCGCGGCGATCCGTCCGGCGACCGCGACCATCGTGTCCACGTCGCCCGCGGTGTGCGCCGTGCGCGCGTCCCCGATCAGGTCGACCACCAGGTCGTGCTCACGGGTCAGTTCACCGATCGTGGTCACGGCCTGGCAGCCGCAGTACTCACACATGTGCCTTCGATCCTTCGGCCAGACCCGGTCCGAGCGCGCGGCGAGCCGTCCGGATGACGGCGGTGGTGTCCAGCAGCAGGGCGGCCAGCGCGACCAGGGCCAGCAGCGCCAGCCCCAGGGCGTAGGTGCCGTACCGGCCGTAGACGAAGCCCATGAGCAGTGGCGGTACGAAGCCGCCCAGGCCGCCCGCGGCGCCCACGATCCCGGTGACCGAGCCGACCTTGTTCGCCGGGGCGAGCAGCGCCACCAGGGCGAACGTCGCGCCGCTGCCGGCGCCGAGCGCGGCGGCCATGGACAGGAACGCGACCGTACCGACAGGTGCCAGCGCGGGCGTGAACGCCTGGACGGCGGCGCCGGCCACGACGACGAGCAGCGTCCCGGCGAGCACCCCGGTCGGCGGGAACCGGTCGGACAGCCACCCGCCCACCGGGCGCATCAGCACCGCCAGCAGCACGAATCCGGCCATCCGGTTGGCGGCATCGGCCTGCGCCAGTCCGTACGCGGTCTTGAGGTAGGCGGGCAGGTAGACCGAGAACGCCACATATCCGCCGAACGCCACCGCGTACAGCGCCGAGGCCTGCCACGTCATCCGCAGCCGCAGCGTGGCCGCCAGCCGATGGGCCAGCGACTCGGCCGGCACCGTCCGGCCAGGCGCGTCCCGCAGCAGCAGGGCCGCCACCACCGCGTACGCGGCGAGCACGGCCGCGGTGACCGCGAACGGGGTCGCGGTGCCGCCCGCGTCGGTCAGCCTGACCGTTGTCAACGCGCTGATGGCGGTGCCGCCCATGCCCGCACCGAACAAGCCGACGGCGAGGCCGCGCCGCGTGGGCGGGAACCAGGCGTTGACGAACGGCACGCCGATCGCGAAGGCCGTGCCGCCTACGCCGAGGAAGAAGCCGCCGGCCAGCAGCCCGGCCAGCGATGTCTGCCCGGCCAGCCCCAGATAGAGCACCGGCACGACGGTGGCCAGCGACACCAGCGGGAACATAACCCGGCCGCCGTACCGGTCCGTCAGCGCACCGACCGGGATGCGGCCCAGCGACCCGACCACCACCGGCACCGCCACCACCAGCGCCTGCTGGAAGGGGCTCAGGTGCAGGGCCTCCTTGAACTTCGGCGCCAGCGGGCTGAGCAGCGCCCAGGCCCAGAAGTTGATCGCGAAACCGACGGTGGCCAGGATCAACATCAACGCCGGACGGCCGGCGGCCGGTCGGGCGTCCGGATGCCGGGCAGGCGCGTCCCCCGCATTCATGGTTGCCTCCACTGTGTGTCGCGCCAGGCGCGGTGACCGGAGATGTCACCTCCGCGCTCACACAGCGTCCCCGGCTGCTTGATCAACCGGACAGGGACCTTGGACCTCTCCGTACGGGCCCCGTGTCACCCCTCAACGCCGCCGGGGCCGGCCACGAGGACCGGGCCGCGTCCGCCGACCCGGCTTCCCCGCGCTCACCGATCAAGGCCGTCACGCCGCTCGCGGATCTCGCGCAGACCTGGGTCAGGACGAGCAAGGCCGTCACCGCCGCTGCGTCAAGAGCGACCAGTGGACGGAATTCCGCGACCGAACATTCGTTCAAAGGCGATGCGGGTGAACCAGCCAAGGCCGGTGGTGAACAGCGGCGGCCACACGATCGGCCCGAAAGTGCAGGCGACCAGCACCACGAGCGGGATTCACACGCGATGCACAGCTTGGTAAAGCGTGCCAGGCGGACGAACCCCCGCGAGCCGCGCCAGGTCGGACAGGGCGAAGAACATCAGCGCGGCGGCGGTGGCAGGCAGGCCATACGGCGCCAACTCCTCCAGTGTCTCCGCGATGCGTGAACGTTTCGCCGACTGGGAGCGGGAACTGCTCTCCGGCTCCGATACGGGCTGAACCCCTCAGGACCCGACCCGGTCGACGAGCCCCGCTCGATCGAGATGCTCCATAAGCCTGGGCTTACGCGAGTGTTCCCGGCGCAGCGACATGAGCCGCCGCGTGAACTCCTCCAGGCGAGCGACACGCTTGGCCACAGTCCGCAGATCCACCAGAAGCTCGACGGCCGCGTCGTATTCGCCCGGCTTCCGGGTGCCGATCATCACGTCGACGCGTTCCCAGGCCGCGTCCTCGCCACGGGCCAACGCCGCCAGCCGCCTCCTCGCGGGCCGCGGCCCGCTCCCGCTCCCGGCGGGCCTCCTCCTCGACCCGCGAGGCCGCGGCCCGCCGCCCACGCTCCGCGCGCCGTTCTGGCCAGCGCCCGCTGCGGCGCGCTCAGTGTCGCCAGCCCGGCCGGCACCGGCGGTTCCGGCTCGTCCTCGACGTCGTAGTCGAAGGCGTCCACGGTGGCCTGCTCGACCAGCGCGTCCAACTGCGCCGCACTCAACTCCGGCACAGCGCCAAGCGAACCTCCGGCGGCAGCATGGTGATCACGTGCACGCACCTTCAGGCCGCACAACCCGATCGAGGCCAAAACAGTTAAAGCGGGACAAGCATGGCTTGTCCCGCTTTAAGACACTATATGTGCCCCCTGCAGGATTCGAACCTGCGCACCCGGCTCCGGAGGCCGGTGCTCTATCCCCTGAGCTAAGGGGGCTCAACCGCTGATAAGGCTACCAGCACTTGAAGGCCGTTCGTCACATCAATACGGCCGCCCGGGAGTGTGCGCCCGTAGATCAGCGAAAACCGCGCGCCCACCCCGTCTCATTGCTAGCTTTGCCGCCGTGAGCGAGCTTCTGGGACGCGTGCTGGTCGTGGATGACGACGAGGTCATCCGGCAGCTCATAGCGGTCAACCTGACCCTGGAGGGGTTCGAGGTCGAGACCGCCTACGACGGTCAGGACTGCTTGGACCGCGTCCACGACGTGGATCCCGATGTGATCACGCTCGACGTGATGATGCCGCGTCTGGACGGCTGGGAGACGGCCAGGCGGTTGCGGGAGGACCCGAGCACCCGGCACATCAAGGTCATGCTCATCACGGCCCGGGCCCAGGAGGACGACCGCAGGCGGGGATACGACATCGGTGTCGACGCCTACCTCACCAAGCCGTTCGACCCGGCCGAGCTGATCCAGATCGTACGGGACCTCGCCAAGGGACCCGGCTCGCTCTGAGCGGATTGGTCCACGCACACGGCAGCCGATTGGCCCGGGAACGCGGGACGGAACGCTTCTAGCCTCGGCAAGCGTGATCGATACCTCGACGTTCCTGGTTTTCGCGGCGACCTCGGCGGCTCTGGTGGCCGTGCCGGGGCCCAACCATCTCTACATCGCCGCCCGGGGTGTCACCCAGGGCCGCCGCGCCGGGGTCGCCTCGGCCCTGGGTGTGGAGACGGGCACGCTGGTCCACATCGCCGCCGCGGCGGCCGGGCTGTCCTATCTGCTCGCGCGCTCCGCGGCGCTGTTCACCGCGGTGAAGTGGGCCGGCGTCGCCTATCTGGTCTATCTCGGCGTCCGCGCCCTGACCCGCCGGGGCTCGGACGGCGACGAGCCGAGCCCGCAGCCGCTGCGCCGGGTCTTCCTCGAAGGCGTCATGGTCAACGTGCTGAATCCCAAGACCGTGCTGTTCTTCCTGGCGTTCCTGCCCCAGTTCGTGGATCCCTCGGGCGACGTGCCGGGGCAGGTCCTCCTCCTCGGACTGGTGATCGCCGTCATCGGGCTGGCCTCCGACCTCGCGTACGCGCTCACCGCCGGGTCACTCGGCAGGCGGCTGCGCGCGAGCACGCTCAGGTACGCCTCGGGGCTGGTCTACCTGGCGCTCGCCCTCGTCGCCGCACTCGGCGGAGCCGGGCGTACGGCGCGGGGGTGATCAGGCCGGGCGGCCGGAGACCGCCTCGGCGGCGGCGTCGACGAAGCGGGCGAGCCAGGCGGGATCGGCGAGCACGGTCAGATGACCCCGGCCCGGCACGTGCGTGAGACTGCCGTGGGCGCAGGCCCGCAGGAACGCCTGCTCGTCGGCCCGGAACGGGTCGCGGGCGCCGTTCACCAGCCAGACCCGCCCCGTGTAGGCCGCCAGGGAGGCGAGGGGGTCCCCCGCCGTGACCGCCGCGAGGACGGGCGCCACGACCTCACTGCTCAGTCCGCCCTCGATCATGGCCTCGCCGACGGCGCCCGGCAACATCCGGCGCAGCGCGACCCGGCTCACCCGGTCGGCCCGCTCCGGGTTGCGGGAGGCCAGGCGCCCCACGAACCGGTAAGCGCGTGCGATGGGCCGGTCAGGACGCACCGTGCACCCCATCGCCACCAGGCCCGCGACGAGGCCGGGATGCCGTGCGGCGGCGGCGATGCCCACGTAGCCGCCGAGGGACAGCCCCACGACGAGCGCCCGGCCGCCCAGGTCGGCGATCGCCTCCGCCACGACGTCGCAGGCCGCCTCCGTGTCGTACGGCCGGCCGCGCCGGCGGCCGTGGCCGGGCAGGTCGGGCGCCGCGGACGGGGCCCGCAGCAGCGCCCGGACCGGGGTCCACATCGTGCCGCTCAAGCGGGTGCCGTGGACGAAGACCACCGGCAGGCTCATGACACACACCTCCCTAAAACAACGCACCGTTGCGTTGCACTTGGCCATTAAAACACAACGGCCCGTTGCAGTAGGCTCCCGGCATGGCCCCGCGCAAGAAGGACGACATCCTGAACGCCACGCTGCTGCTGCTGGCGGAGAAGGGGTACGAAGGGCTGACCATCGAGGGCGTGGCCGAACGGTCGGGGGTCAACAAGACGACGATCTACCGGTGGTGGCCGTCCAAGGCCGCCCTGCTCGGCACGGCGCTGGTGGAGGCGCGGGCGCTCGACTTCCACGTGCCCGACACCGGCAGCCTCCGTGGCGACCTCCACGCGCTACTGGACGACCTTGCGCGGATGGTCACCACTCCCCCCGCGGCGGACGTCGCCGTCGCGGCGCTCGGGGCCGCCGCCAACAACCCCGAACTGGCTGCGGCGGCCAAGGGCTTCTTCGCCGACCGATTCGCCCGGGAGCGCCCGATCTTCGAACGGGCCCGGGAACGCGGCGAGATCGACGACGACGCCGACCCGATGACGATCATGGATTTGCTCGCCGGCGCGGTCTGGCTGCGGGTGGTATTCCGGCAACTGCCTCTGGACGATGGCTTTACCGCGCGGGCGGTGAGCGCCGTACTCGATGGGGTAGGGCGGCCAGGGGATCCGAAGGCAGGCCGACCGGCGCGGACCGGCGGCTGACCGGCGGATCGGGCGAATCGATCGGGCGGCCCGGGCGGGAGCGCCCGTGACGGCCCACGACGGGTTCGCCGGCGCCGCGCGCTCCACGCGCGGCCGCGTACGCCCGGCCCATCCTTTGCCGCGGACGTTCCATGACCCGCCGCGGTCACGTCCGCTCACGTCGTTCGCGCACATCCCAGCCGCGCCGGCCACGTCAGGCCGCACCGCGTCATGCCGTGCCCCAGCGCGGGAGTGGAGGGAGCACACCGATGACCACTTCCAGCAAGCCGCCGAAACCTCACGGCAAGCGGCCCCGGCTCCTCCTCGGAGTCGCCGCGGCGCTCACCCTCGCCACCGGCGCCGGCCTCGCCGCGGCCGGCGCTCCCGGTCAGGACCAGCCGCGGTACGCCCAGGCGGGCCAGATGCGGCCGGGTCCGGAGCAGTTCGGCATGACCGAGCTCGCCCTGCTCCAGCTCGGACCGGCCGGGGCCCAGGCGCAGCCCAGCCCGTCCGGCGAATACCAGACCTTCACGAGCCAGACGGGCGCGGTGGACTCGCTGCAGGGCAGCAGCCTCACGGTGAACGGCCGCACCTACACGGTCGACGAGTCGACCAGGATCGTCGCCGACTACAAGGGCCTGCAGGGGATCCGGCAGGGCGACCAGGTCTGGGTCGTGGGCACGACGGGGAACAACCCGAGGGCGATCATCGTCGCGGACGCGAGCCGGCCGGCGCTGCCGGGTCACGGCGGAGGCGGGGCATCCCCGTCAGGGGCCCCGCAGACCCCGACCGCGCCCGCGACACCCAGCGAGACGGCGTCACCGGAGACCGTTACGCCCACCGAATGACGTCGCTCGTGGCCCACGGGCGGGGACCACCGCGGCCCCCGCCCGCGTGGTCTCACGATGTGGCGAAGGTGAACCAGTTGAGGTTGACGAAGTCGGCCGGCTGGCCGCTGCTGAAGGTGAGGTAGACGGTGTGGGTGCCGGTGGTCGGCGCGATGTTGGCCGGGATGGTCGTCCAGGTCTGCCAGCCACCGGTGTTGCCGACGGCGAAGTCGCCGATGGGAGTGGCCGTCGGGCTGTCGAGCCGCACCTGTACGAGGCCGCTCACGCCGGCCGCCGCGCCGGAGGCGACCCTGGCCTTGAACTGCCGCGCCGCCGTCGAGCCGAAGTTGACGCCGTCATAGCGCAGCCAGTCGCCGTTGGAGATGTAGCCGACGTTCTGGCCGCCGCCGGCGTCCTGGGTCGTCTCCGTCTGCGTGCCGCTCTGCGCCTGGTACGCCTCCGCCTGGATGGTCGAGCGGGCGTCCACGCCACCCGGCGGGGGCGAGCTCGGCGAGGGGCTGCTGGTGGCGCCGCTCTGCCACACGGCCACGTAGTCGACCACCATCGGCCGGCCGGACACGGTGGCGGAGGTCGGCGTGGAGAATCCGGCGACGCCGTTGGGGAAGCCGCCGCCCATGGCGACGTTGAGCAGGATGAAGTATCCGGCGTGGGAGGTCATGTTCGACCAGGTCGTGGCGTCGAGCTGGCTCTGGCTGATGCTGTGGAACTGCTGACCGTCCACGTACCAGCGGAGCTGGTTGGGGGTGACGCTGCGGTCCCACTCGAACCGGTAGGTGTGGAAGGCCGACTGGCAGGTCGAGCCCGGGCAGGCCCGGCTGGCGCCGATGCCGTTGGTCTCGCCGCACGCCCCGCCGGGGTTCACGCCGCAGTGCAGCACGCCCCAGACCGAGTTGATGCCGTTGACGTTCTCCATGATGTCGAACTCGCCGATGGCGGGCCAGTTCTGGTAGTTGCCGCGGTACGGCGAGCCCAGCGCCCAGAAGGCAGGCCAGTAGCCGAGGGCGGCGTCGCCGGTGACGTTCGGCATCTGGATGCGCCCCTCGATGCGCAGGATCCGCCCGGCCTCGGGCTTGAAGTCCGTACGACGGGTCTCGATGCGGGCCGATGTCCAGTTCTGACCGCTGCCGATCGGGGTGATGCGCAGGTTGCCGGAGCCGTCCAGGCTGACGTTGGCCGGGTTGGCCGTGTAGTTCTGGATCTCGCCGGTGCCCCAGTTCGAGGGACCTCCGGGGTACGAGTGGCCGGTGTCGATGATCCAGTTGGTGGACGACGGGAGCGATCCGGCCGCGCCGGTGAAGTCGTCCGACCAGACGAGCGACCAGCCGGACGGCGTCCCCGGGACGGACGCGTCGGCGGGCCGTACGGCGAGGGCCATGACCGCGGCGGCCGCGGCGAGCAACGCCAGCATCGAGCGCCGCCATGGGGAGTGGAGCACACGCATGAGTACCTCTCTCCTCGGTCCGGTCGTCGCGGCGGGGGATGGGGGGTGCGGGCGGCCTCACGGAGCGGAGACGGCAGAGGTCTGCCGGAAGGCCGGACGGCGGCGTCCGGAGAGGGTCGTGAGAGCCCGCGCACCGCGACCGCGGACCACTTGAGCGCCACTGTCCCCTCTGAATCTCACTGACGTCAAGAGGGTCTGTGAAATTCAAGAGAGCGTTCTCTCGACCAAATCACTTGTGAGCCACTTCAAGCGAGAGCGCTCTCCCCTACGGAGACCGATCACCGTTTCCCGTCGCGGACAGCGGACATGCCGGTGCCCACCCCCAGGGGGCTGGGGGTGGGCGCCGGAGCTTGTCGGGGGTTACTTGAGGATCGGGAGGCGGCGGACCAGCGGGGTGGCGGCCCAGACCCTGCCGAGCCCGAGGGTGGTGCCGGCGCCGGCCAGGGTCAGGCCGATCAGGACGATGGCGTAGACGATGTGCTCGTCCATGAAGGGGTTGGTGGTCAGGGGGAGTTCGGCGGCCCACATCAGGAGCAGGAGCAGGGTGCCGGTGGTGGCGGCGATGCGCATTCCGATGCCGAGGATGAGGGCGGTGCCGATGCCGGCCAGGCCGGTCATGAACAGCCAGTCGACCCAGGGCTGTCCGGCGAGGGTGTTGAACAGGCCGCCGAAGGTGTTGTCGGCGGTGCCCTTGAGGAAGCCGGTGGTGGGGCTGCCACCGTTGATCCAGGCCTTGGCGGCGGGAGTGGCGAAGCCGAAGCCGAACATCTTGTCCAGGAAGGCCCACAGGAACACCCAGCCGATGGCGACGCGGGCGGCGGCCCAGGCGTACCGGGCGGGGCCGGCGGTCGTCCGGGGCGCAGTGGCGGGGGTCGTCTGGGGCGCGGTGGTGGCGGCGTCGAGGTGAGTCCTCTGGTTACGCCTCTCGATGGTGGCCATGACCGGCCCCTTTCAACGTTTCGCGTCTTTGCTCTCTCTTTGACATCTCAAGCAAACCGCGATCACCGGCCCTGCCGCAGGAGCCGTACGGCACGCCACGGTCATCCCGAAGTCCCGTGATCGTGGGACTTTCGGTCCAGGTGCGTGCAAACCGCGGGCATCGCGCCCACAGCGGCGGCCAGGTCAGGAGCCCCGGCCCCAGAGGTAGGCGCCGTAACCCATCAGCAGCAGGCTCACCCCGCCGGCCATGGCCCGCCAGGTGTTCCACGTGGTCCACCGGGACGAGTAGTCCGACCAGAGCCGGGCGGCGGTCTCGGTCAGGTCGCCGTGGGCAGCCGCGGCGGCCAGGGCGTCGTTCATCGGCACGTTCACCGCGGCCGTCGTCAGGACCACGCCGACGGCGTAGACCGCGGCCGCGGCGAAGAACGGCCAGGCCGCGCCGGAGTGCGGGGTGGCCAGCAGGAAGGCGCCCGCCCCGGCGGCGGCGACCGGGGCGAGGACGAACGCCGCCAGGAACACCGGGTTCTGGATCTTGACGTTGATCGCGTTCATCGCGTCGATCGCCGAGGAGGCCGGCACCGCGTTCAGTCCCGGCATGACGCCCACCGAGAACCCGAAGAACGTGCCCGCCATCCCGGCGGTCATGAGCAGGGACAGGGCGGCGGAGGCGGCGGCGAGGAGGTACATCATGGTGATCAGCCAACCGGCGTACCGCTACGGGCGACATCGTCGAGGATCTCGGCCGCATATCCGGGCGTCTACGATTCCCGGCATGGACGCGCTGGCCGATCTCCTGGACGGGCCCCGGGCGCGCGGGGCGTTCCTGCTGCGGGCGACGCTGAGCCCGCCCTGGTCGGTGCGCATCCAGGACGAGGCGCCGCTGTGCCTGGTCGCGATGGTGCGCGACCAGGCGTGGATCACCCCGGACGGGGAGCGGGCCGTACGGGTGGGGCCCGGCGACGTGGCCGTCGTGCGCGGGCCCGGCCACTACACGGTCGCCGACGATCCCGCGACCGCGCCGCAGGTCGTGATCCACCCCGGGCAGGTCTGCACCACGCCGGACGGCCACGGCATGTCGGCGGAGATGGACCTCGGCACGCGCAACTGGGGCAACGACCCCGACGGCTCCGCCGTGATGCTCATCGGCACCTACCAGATGCGCGGCGCGGTCACCCATCGGCTGCTGGCGGCGCTGCCGACGCTGCTGGTGCTGAGCGGTGACTCCTGGGACGGCTCCCTGGTCACGCTGCTCGGCCGCGAGATCGTCAAGGACGAGCCGGGTCAGGAGGTGGTGCTCGACCGCCTGCTCGACCTGCTGCTGATCGCCGTGCTTCGGACCTGGTTCTCCCGCCCCGGCGCGCGGGCCCCGGGCTGGTACCGGGCGCACGGCGACCCGGTGGTGGGGCCGGCGCTGCGGATGTTGCACGCCGACCCGGCGCACCCCTGGACGGTCGCCGATCTGGCCGGCCGGGCAGGGGTCTCCCGCGCCGCGCTGGCGCAGCGGTTCGGGCGGCTCGTCGGCGAGCCGCCGATGGCCTACCTGACCGGGCTGCGGCTGGCGCAGGCGGCCGACCTGCTGCGTGAGACGGACGCGACGCTGGAGGCGGTGGCCCGCCGGGTGGGGTACGGCACCGCCTTCGCACTGAGCTCGGCCTTCAAGCGGGAACACGGCGTGAGCCCTCAGCGGTACCGCGAGAGCCTGAGACGCGCGACCGGCTGAAAACCGCCGCTGAGGCGGCACGCCGTTCCCGGCGTGCCGCCCACCGCGGGCCGTTCGTCAGGGCCGTTCGTCAGGCCCGTTCATCAGGATGTGGCGAACGTGAACCAGTTGAGGTTGACGAAGTCGGCCGGCTGGCCGCTGCTGAAGGTGATGTAGACGGTGTGCCTGCCGGTGACGCCCGTGATGTTCGCGGGGATCGTCGTCCAGCTCTGCCAGCCGCCGGTGTTGCCGAGGGCGAAGTCGCCGATCGGGGCCGCCGTCGGGCTGTCGAGCCGCACCTGTACGAGGCCGCTCACGCCGCCCGCCGCGCCGGAGGCGACCCTGGCCTTGAACTGCCGTGCCGCGGTCGACCCGAAGTCGACGTTGTCGTAGCGCAGCCAGTCGCCGTTGCCGATGTAGGCGACGTTCTGGCCGCCGCCGGCGTCCTGGGTCGTCTCCGTCTGCGTGCCGCTCTGCGCCTGGTACGCCTCGGCCTGGATGGTCGAGCGGGCGTCCACCCCGCCCGGAGCGGGCGACGGGGATCCCGAAGGGGAAGGAGACGGGGACGGCGAGGGTGACGGGGAGGGTGACGGAGACGGCGAGGGCGACGGGGACGGCGAGGTGGACCCGCCCGCGCTGGTCGCGGTGGACCGGGCCGGCACGGTCAGGGTCCTGCCGTCCGAGAACCTCACCACCCTGGCCGACGTGCCGAAGTTGTGCGCGACGTACGTCCGGGTGGAGCCGCCCGCGAAGACGGCGGCGGTGGTGCTGTCGGCGGTCACGCCGGGGTCGACCGTGCCCATCCTGGCCAGGTTGTAGATCCAGTGGTAGGTGTGCGCGAGCGACTCGCCCGACTCGGGCGCCAGCGTCGTGTATCCGGCGTCCCACGCGCTCTTGGCCGCGGCCGGGTCGGCGAGCGCCCGGAACTGCCAGACGACGTCCTTCCACTCGACGGCCGGGCCGCCGTTGTTCGCCTCCATCTCGGACAGGTTCTGCTTCACGTCGGCCTGGTAGAGCCCGTGGTAAAGCGACCCGCCGGTGACCGGCAGCATGTTGATCCCGTGGATCTCCTCGGGGTTGGCCGTCCACCAGGTCGAGTACGCCGCGCCGGAGCCCCAGATCATGCCGGCCGTGTCGTGCCCGAACCCGGCGGGGAAGACCGCGTCGTCCTTGTCGAACCAGTACTGCGCGATGGCCGACGACTGGGTCGTGTAGAGGTAGACGCCGAGGTCACGCAGGGCGGTGTCACCCGTCGCCGCGCCGAGGAGTATCGCCCCGGTCGCGAAGTTCATCGCCTCCGACGACGACTCCTCGTTGTTGCCCGCCGCGAACCCCTGGTGCCCCGACGCCCAGCCGTTGCCGGCGTACGGGTCGAAGTTGCGCAGGAACGGGAACCGGGTCTCCGACCTGTCCCCGTTGTTGGCGTCGGCGGCCAGGAGCTTGGCCATCGGCGCCCAGCTCGCCGCCCAGGACGAGTCGTACCTCGCCACGGTCGCGGCGGCCATCAGGTAGTAGCCGTAGTGGAAGTGGTGGTCGTTGACCTCGGTGTCGCTGCCGTACGAGGCCGGGTAGCCGGTGAGCACGCCCCACGTGGCGTCGTAGCGGAACTGCTCGGCTCCCCCGGTCGTGAACCAGCTCTCCAGCTCGCCCTTCAGCAGGCCGAGCAGCTTGTCACGTGAGGCGGTGTCGCCGAGCTGGTCGGCGATCGGCACGAGCTGCGCCAGCCGGCCGAGGGCCTTGCCGGTCCAGTAGGTGTCGGTCGCGCCCTTCCACGGGTCGGTCGCGTTCGCCTCCTGCCTGACGTAGCCCCCGAGCCTGGTCCTGTCGTACGCGCCGAGGTCGGGCAGCGACGGCAGCACGCCGTGGAACGTCTGGACGGTGCTGAACGACGTGCCCTCGCGCAGCTTCATCGTGCCGCGTGGCGAGACGTAGGCGTACGACGTCAGCGGGCTGCTCGTGGCCAGCCACTGGTGGCGGTAGAGCGCCAGCAGCGTGCCGGTCTGCGTGCCCTCCTTGGCCGAGGTGGTCGCCGTGTAGGTTGTGGTGAGCCGCGCCGACGTCTCGTCGTACGACCAGGTCACCCTCGTGCCGGTGACGAAGCTGAAGGCGTACTTCGCGAACAGGTCGAGCGTCGAGGCGGACGCGTCGGGCAGCACGGCGACCGAGAAGTAGTTCTTCCCGCCGAGCGCGTCGGTCGCCACGGTGCCGCTGAGGCTCCAGTCGGTGCCGGACGGCCCGAAGATCCCGTAGTGGTGGCCGTTGACGGTGACGCCGAGGACGTTGCCCCGATCGGCCCAGACCGTGGGCGTGGCCACGAACGCGACCCGGGCGTCGCCGCCGCTCGGCGTCGCGTAGACGTACGGCAGGCCGTGGCCGATCGTCGCCTTCAGCGAGCGCGCGCCGTCCGACCAGTACGGCGTGACGGTCCAGTCGGACCAGTCGTCCACCTTGGTGTCGGGCGAGTTCAGGCCGGTCACGCCCAGCGTGAGGTCGCGGGCGTGCGGGAACTCGTACTGCCGGCCGTCGGAGCTGATCAACGGCGTGGTGGGGTAGCTGACCTCGAGCCCGCCGGCCACCGCACGGAAGGTCAGCGGGTGGCCGTAAATGTTCTCCGAGTACGGGTTCGCGGCGTACCGCTGGAAGGCGAGCGACGACCACCAGTCGTTGGTGGGCACCTTGCGGGTGACGCTCGATGTGACCTTGGGCGTGACCGGAGCGCCGGCGGAGTTGGCGGGACCGCTTGCTCCGGCGGGCAGGTCGGTGGTGTAGCCGCCCGCGCCGACCGGGACCGTGGCGGCGCCGGCGGGCAGGGCGGGCAGGGACAGGGTGAGGGCGGTCAGGACGGCGAGGCCGAGGGTCCTGACAGGACGGAGTGGCATGTGCGACCTCCGCTGGGGGGTTAACGACTGCGGGAGGCGGAACTCCTGCCGGCCCGTAATCCGGCAGCAACGCTGGAAGCGCTCTCAGCGCCGCTGACGTTAAGCGGGATGCAACCCCTTGTCAACGGGGAGAGAAAGTTTCATGAAGATCGAGAAAACGCTCTCTCTTCGGGTTCGGCCCGCGGCCCGGCGACCGATCCACACTCCGGCGACCCCTCCCGCCGGGCCGTGACGGGACCCCCGCACGCTGCGCCGATAGCCGTGGGAGCGCTCTCACCAGCGGTTTCACCGTCTGGAGATAACGGCAATCGTTACTGATCCAGCCCTTGACGACCTCACGGCCGACTCCCACTCTTGTGCGAGAGCGCTCTCTTCAAGATCGATTACATATGCGGAACCCAAGGAGGGTTCATGGGCACTCCCCACCCGGGCCGCCGGGCCGTCCGGTTCGTCGCCCCCATGCTCGCCGCCTCCCTGCTCACGCTCACGGCGTGCGGCGGAGGCGGATCCGACACCGGGGCCGGCGGCGGCCAATCCACCGAGAAGGTCAAACTCAGCGTCGGCCTCTTCGGCGACTTCGGCTTCAAGCCGCTGTACGAGGAGTTCAAGAAGACGCACCCGAACGTCGAGATCGAGGAGCGCCAGGCGGCGTTCGCCGACCACCACACGAACCTCGCCGCGCACCTGGCCACCGGGGCGGGCGCCGCGGACGTCGAGGCGATCGAGGTGGGCTACATCAGCCAGTTCACCTCGCAGCCCGACAAGTTCACCGACCTCAAGCAGTACGGCCTCGACAAGCGCCAGGGCGAGTACCTCGACTGGAAGTGGCAGCAGGGCCTGGCCCCCAGTGGCGCTCTCCTCGGCCTCGGCACCGACGTCGGCGGCCTGGCCATGTGCTACCGGACCGACCTGTTCGAGCAGGCCGGCCTGCCGAGCAAGCGCGACGAGGTGTCGGCCCTGTGGCCCACCTGGGAGCAGTACATCGAGACCGGCAGGAAGTTCGCCGCCAAGGCGCCCAAGGACGCCAAGTTCTTCGACAGCCCCGGCGAGATCTTCCGCGCCATCATCGCCCAGGCCCCGGTCGGCGTGTACGACGCGCAGGACAACATCGTCGTCGCCACCAACCCCGACGTGAAGAAGGCATGGGACCTGTCGATCCAGATGATCGACGCCGACCTGTCCGCCAAGATCGGGGCCTTCACGCCCGAGTGGAACACCGGCTTCGCCAAGGGCTCGTTCGCGACCGTGATCTGCCCCGCGTGGATGACCGCCTACATCCAGGACCAGGCCAAGGACTCGGCAGGCAAGTGGGACATCGCCACCGTCCCCGGCGGCGCGGGCAACTCCGGCGGCTCCCACCTCACGGTGCCCAAGCAGAGCAAGCACCCCAAGGAGGCCGCCGAGCTGATCGAGTTCCTGACCTCGGCGCAGAACCAGGCCGCGGTGTTCAAGGCGATCGGCAACTTCCCGTCGATCCCCTCGCTGTACGACCAGCCCGACATCCAGAACTTCACGAAGGACTTCTTCAACGACGCCCCCGTCGGCAAGATCTACTCCGACGCCGCGAAGAACCTCAAGCCGCAGCACCTCGGCCCCCGCGAGGGCGACGTGCGTACGGCCATCGGCAACGGCATCGGCCGGGTCGAGCAGGGCAAGCAGTCGCCCGACGAGGCGTGGGCCCAGGTCCTCAAGGACCTGGAAGCGATCAAGTAGCCCGTCGCCGGCAGGGCCCCCGGGCGACCACGCTCGGGGGCTCTCCCGAAGGAGGATCTCCCATGGCAACACCCCCGGGCGGGTCCGTGCGGACCGTGGCGCCCTCCCCCGGCGGCCCTCCGGCCGCACAATCGTCCCCCAGCGGCCCTTCGGGCACGGGTGGTCCCGCCCCGGCGACGACGGCGTCGGGCTGGCGCTCCCGCCTGCACCGGCTGGACCGGCAGGCCTCGCCGTACGCGTACGTCGCGCCGTTCTTCCTGCTCTTCGCGGCCTTCGGCATCTTCCCGCTCATCTACACGGCCTGGGTGTCGCTGCACGACTGGAACCTGCTGAGCAGCGACAACCCGTTCATCGGCCTGGACAACTACACCGCGCTGTTCGCCGACGGCTACTTCTGGAACGCGGCGTTCAACACGCTGTCGATCGGCGTCCTGTCGGCGGTGCCGCAGCTGCTGCTCGCGCTCGTGCTCGCGCACCTGCTGAACCGGCCGCTGCGGGCGCAGACGCTGTTCCGCATCACGCTCCTGCTGCCCAACGTGACCAGCGTGGTGGCCGTGGTGGTCATCTTCAGCCAGCTCTTCGGGCGCGATTTCGGCCTGATCAACATGGTGCTCGACTGGCTCGGGTTCGGCCGGATCAACTGGCAGGCGGGCGTGGCCAGCTCGCACGTCGCCATCGCGGTCATGATCATGTGGCGGTGGGCCGGCTACAACGCGCTCATCTACCTCGCCGCCATGCAGGCCGTGCCCAAGGAGATCTACGAGGCGGCGACCCTCGACGGCGCGTCCAGCCTCAGGCAGCTGTGGGGCATCACGCTCCCGATGATCCGGCCGACCGTCATCTTCACGGTCATCGTCACCACGATCGGGTCGATGCAGATCATCGCCGAGCCGCTGCTGTTCGGCGCGCAGGTCAGCAACGGCGCGGCGGCCACCGGCGGCACCGACCGCCAGTTCCAGACCCTCGCCCTCTACCTGTACGAGAAGGGTTTCCGCAGCTTCGAGTTCGGCTACGCCTCGGCGGCGGCGTGGATGATGTTCCTCCTCGTGGTGGTGGTCGTGGGCTTCAACTACCTCGTCGTCCGGCGCATGCGTGGAGGTCTGGATGTTTAAGGCGCTACGCGGGCATCCGCTCACCTATCTCACCCTCGTGGCGGTGGCGTTCTTCTCGGCGTTCCCGGTCTACTGGAGTGTGATCGTCGCCTCGCACGACAACGCGGCGCTGGCCGAGGTGCCGCCGCCACTGCTGCCCGGCGGCAACTTCTTCGCCAACGTGCAGCGGGTCTTCGACACCGCGCCGTTCGCGCTGGCGCTGCTCAACTCGTTCGTGGTCGCGGGGACGATCACCGTGTCGGTGATGTTCTTCTCCACGCTGGCCGGCTTCGCGTTCGCCAAGCTGCGTTTCCGCGGGCGCAACGCGCTCCTGCTGATGACCGTCGTGACGATGATGGTCCCCACGCAGCTCGGCATCATCCCGCTCTACATGCTGATGATCAAGCTGGAGTGGACCGGCACGATGTACGCCGTGATCGTCCCGGCGCTGGTCAACGCGTTCGGCGTGTTCTTCATGACGCAGTACCTGAGCCGCGCGCTGCCCACCGAGCTGCTGGAGGCCGGCCGGATCGACGGGTGCAGCACGGCCCGGCTGTTCTGGCACGTCGTGCTCCCGGCCGCCCGGCCGGCGGCGGCGGTGCTCGGAATGCTCACGTTCATGACGGCTTGGAATGATTACTTCTGGCCATTGGTCGTCCTCACCCCCGACAATCCAACCGTGCAGGTCGCGCTGTCGCAGCTCGCCAGCGGCTACGTGCGGGACTTCACGCTCGGCCTCACGGGCACGGCGGTGGCGACCCTGCCGCTGGTGCTCATCTTCGTCCTGCTCGGCAAACAGATCATCGGAGGAATCATGCAGGGAGCTGTGAAGGGTTGACATCCTCCCGGCCCTGCAGGGCCCGGATTCCAACCGTTGCCGGTCAGACTTCCTGCTTCGCTGCCGGTTGCCCCGTCCGAGAGGGCTCTCGTTGAGGTCTTACACCAGCTCCACAGGCGTTTTACCTCTCCGCCAGCCCGGCGGCGAGGATGTTCGTGGCGGCGTTGACGTCCCGGTCATGGGTTGCGCCGCAGGCGCATTGCCAGGTCCGGACGTGCAGCGGCATCGACCCGGCCAGCACCCCGCAGGCGGAACACAGCTTGGAGGAGGGGAACCACCGGTCCACGACCAGCAACTCCCGCCCATACCACTCGGCTTTGTACGCCAGCATCGACCGCAGTTCCCGCCAGGACGCGTCGGAGATGGCGCGGGCGAGGCAGTGGTTGCGGACCATGGTGCGGACGGTCAGGTCCTCGATCACGACCGCTTGGTTCTCGCGGACGAGTCGAGTCGAAAGCTTGTGCAGGAAATCCCGGCGGCGGGCACTGATCCGCGCGTACACGCGGGCGACCCTGAGCCGGGCCTTGGCCCGGTTCGCGCTGCCCTTGGCTTTGCGGGCCAGCGACCGCTGCGCCTTGGCCAGGCGCTTGCGGTCGGCCCACTCATGCCGAGGGTTGGCGACCTTGCCGTCCTCGTCGGTCAGGCCGTCGATCGGCCGGGACAGGGTGACCAGCGCGCTGATCCCCGCGTCCACCCCGACCACGTGCTCGGTGGTGGCCAGAGGCGGGATCTTCTCCTCCACAAGGATGGACACGAACCACCGCCCGGCCGCATCCCGGGAGACGGTCACCGTGGACGGGTCCGCGCCTTCCGGCAGCGGACGCGACCACACGATGTCCAGCGGGTCGTCCATCTTCGCCAGCCACAGCCGGCCGTTCCGCCAGCGGAACGCGCTGCGGGTGTACTCCGCCGAGGCCCGCGACTTCTTGCGCGACTTGAACGTGGGGTACCTGGCCCGGCGCGCGAAGAAGTTCGCGGACCCCGCGTGCAGGTGCCGCAGGGCTTGCTGCAACGGCACGCAGGACACCTCGCCCAGGAACGCCAACTCGGGTGTCTTCTTCCACAGGGTGAGCGCGGCCGAGGACTCCGCGTAGGACACGCGGCGGCCCTGCAGCGTGTAGGCGCGGGTCCGTTCCTCCAGGGCCTTGTTGTACACCAGGCGCACACACCCGAAGGTCCGGGCAAGCTCGCCGGCCTGCTCCGGGGTCGGGTAGAAGCGGTACTTGTAGGCCCGCTTCACGATCCGCGCCATGCCGCACATCATGCCACTCGACCAGGTTGCGGATCGCATGTTTGTTCGTATGGCGATTCGCCTGGCGGCGAAACGCCTACCCCTGCCCTGCTCCGCAGGGCTCCGATTCCTCCCCCGCCTGAAGGCGGGGTTTCCTCGGAGGTTAGTGATGACCGCGACGACCATGGCTGCTCGGGGGACCGGATCGTCCAAGTTGGTTTTCCCTGACGGCTTCGTCTGGGGCGCCGCCACGGCGGCCTACCAGATCGAGGGCGCCGCCGCCGAGGACGGCAGGGGCCCCTCGATCTGGGACACGTTCTCGAAGGTCCCGGGCAACGTGGCCGACGGCCACACCGGCGATGTCGCCTGCGACCACTACCACCGGTACGCCGACGACGTCCGGCTCATGGCCGGTCTGGGCCTGGCGGCGTACCGGTTCTCGGTGGCCTGGCCGCGGATCCTGCCCACCGGGGCGGGGCGGGTCAACGCCGCCGGCCTCGGCTTCTACGACCGCCTGGTGGACGAGCTGCTCGCCCACGGCATCACGCCCTACCCGACGCTGTACCACTGGGACCTGCCGCAGGCGCTGGAGGACGCCGGCGGCTGGGCCGTACGGGACACGGCTCAGCGCTTCGCCGACTACGCCGCCGTCGTGCACGAGCGGCTCGGCGACCGCGTCCGCACGTGGACCACGCTGAACGAGCCGTGGGTGGCCGCCTTCCTCGGCTACTGCTCCGGCGTCCACGCCCCGGGCAGGCGCGACCCGGCGGCCGCGTTCCGCGCGGCCCACCACCTGCTGCTCGGCCACGGGCTGGCGGCGCAGTCCCTGCGCGCGGCCGGGGCCGCCGAGATCGCGCTCACCCTCAACCTCGCGCCGATCATCCAGACGGACGACGGCCAGGAGGAGGCCGCCCGGGTGGACGCGCTGATGAACCGGCAGTTCCTCGACCCGGCGCTGCGGGGCCGCTACCCGGAGGAGGTGCTGGAGATCGCCGCGCGCCACGGCGGCCTCGACCACATCGGCGACGGCGACCTGGCCGTCATCCACCAGCCGATCGACCTGCTCGGCATCAACTACTACAACCCGTCCTTCGTGTCGGCCCGGCCGGGCGAGCCGGCCAACCCCGCCTTCCCCGGCACCGAGGGCGTCCGGTTCGAGCCGCCGACCGGCCCGACGACCGCGATGGACTGGCCCATCGAGCCGTCCGGCCTGGAGACCCTGCTCGTACGGCTGTCGCGCGACTACCCCGAGGTCGGGCTGCTCGTCACGGAGAACGGCGCGGCCTTCGACGACCGGCCCGACGGCGATCGGGTGCACGACGACGACCGGATCGGCTACCTCGACGGACACCTGCGGGCGGCGCACGCCGCGATCGCCGCGGGAGCGGACCTGAGGGGTTATCTCGTATGGTCTCTCCTGGACAACTTCGAGTGGGCCTACGGCTACCACAAGAGGTTCGGCATCGTGTACATCGACTTCGAGACCCAGCGACGCGTTCCCAAGGACAGCGCGCTGTGGTATCGAGACGTCATCGCACGCAATGGGCTGGGGAGTGCCTGACGACGCTTGATTTGTCAGGCACCGCAAAGGGGGAATGAATGAAACGACCCACTCTGGAGGCGGTGGCGGCGCGGGCAGGGGTTTCCCGCGCCACCGTCTCCCGGGTCGTCAACGGGCAGATGACGGTGACGCCGCAGATCAGGGATGCCGTGATGCGCGCCGTGGACGAGCTGGGATACGTGCCCAACTCGGCGGCGCGCAGCCTCGTCACCCAGCGGACCGACTCGATCGCGCTGGTCGTGTCGGAGCCGCCGACCAGGGTCTTCTCCGAGGACCCGATGTTCTCCACCGTCATCCGCTCGGCCAGTCTGGAACTCGAGGCCGCCGACCGGCAGGTCGTGCTCATGCTCGGCGGCTCGGCCCAGAGTCACGCGAGGATCGAGCGCTACATCGCCAGCGGCCACGTCGACGGGGTCATGCTGATCTCGATGCACGGCGCCGACCCGCTGCCCGCCGCCATCGCGCGGATGGGCGTCCCCGCCGTCTCGTACGGCAGGCCGGCGGTGCCGGTGCCCCTGCCGTACGTGGACAACGACAACGTGGGCGGCGCGGTGAAGGCGGTGCGCCACCTGCTGGACAGCGGACGGCGGCGCATCGCCACGATCGCCGGGCCGCAGGACATGATCGGCGGCCAGGACCGGCTCACGGGCTACCGTGACGCCCTGCGCGAGTCCGACCGGCGGTCGATCGTCGCCGTCGGCGACTTCACCCGGGAGTCCGGCGCCGTCGCGATGCGTCATCTGCTGCAGGACGACCCGAACCTGGACGCCGTCTTCGTCGCCAACGACCTCATGGCCATCGGGGCGCTGCAGACCCTGCGTCAGGCGGGCCGCCGGGTGCCGGACGACGTGGCGGTCGTCGGGTTCGACGACATCGAGGCGGCCCGCTACACCGAGCCCCCGCTGACCACGATCAGGCACCCGATCATCGAGCAGGCCGCCGCGATGGTCCGGCTGCTGCTGGGGCTGTTCCAGGGCGGCCCGGCGGACCCCGTGATCCTCCCGACCGAACTCGTCGTCCGGGGCTCCGCCTGAGCGATCCCGGTGGTCAGGACGCCGTGGTCAGGACGCCGTGGTCAGCGACTCGACCGGCAGACCGGCCTCGACCCAGTCCTGGATGCCCTCCCGGTACTTGCGCACGTCGGTGTACCCGAGCGCGGTCAGCCGGTTGGCCACGGCCTGACTGTTGGCGCAGGACGGGTTCGAGCAGTAGGTGACGATCGGCGCGTTCTTGTCCGGCAGCAGTTCCGCGGCCCGCTCGGCGACCTCGGACTCCGTCAGCGGGATCGCGCCCGGAAGGTGCTGCCGGGCGTAGTAGTCGCCGCCGAGCGCGTCGACGACGGTGACGGCGCCCGCGTCGATGGCGGCCTTGAGCTCGTCCCTGCCGATGAGAGCGGTCATTGCGTCCTCCAATTAACTGGACTACAGTCCGTTTGCGTGAACACTCCGGAAATTACCGGACCGCAGTCCGGTTCGTCAAGAGACCTCACCTCCCTGATGGCGGACCCGCCCCGCGAGCGCGCGGACGCGGCCCGCAACCGGCGACGGGTGCTGGAGGCGGCGGCGAGGCTGTTCCGCGAGCACGGAGTCGAAGCGGTCTCGATGGACGCGGTGGCGGCGGAGGCCGGGGTGGGCAAGGGCACGCTGTTCCGTCGGTTCGGGGACAAGTCGGGACTCGCGGCGGCCCTGCTCGACGACAAGGAACGGGAACTGCAGGAGCGCATCCTGTCCGGGCCGCCGCCGCTGGGGCCCGGCGCCTCACCCGCCGACCGGGTGCGCGCGTTCGTGGCGGCCTACGCCGGCTATCTCTTCGGGCACCTCGACCTGCTGCGCGTGTCGGAGACCGCGAGCCCGGGCGCCCGCTATCGGATCGGCGCCTACCGTTTCTGGCACCGCCACCTGGCGATCCTGCTGGCCGAGGCGCGACCGGACGCGGACGCCGACTACCTCGCCCACGCGCTGCTCGCCCCGCTCGCGGCCGAGCACGTCACCGCCGTGCTGCGGGAGTGCGACGCCGCGCGGGTCGCGGCCGGCCTCGCCGTCCTCGCGGACGCCCTGGTCGCCGACCGGCCGTAACACCCGGGGCACCGGCCGCCGGCCGGCCCGGTCCTCGCCGGGAGCCGGACCGGGCCAGACCCGAGCGATCCATGGTGCCGGCAGAGCAAGCGTGTGATCGCGGCGGCCTGCTCGGAGATGACCCCTGCGACAAGGCGCCTGTGGCACCCTTGCTCACACAAAGCTGTGCCCCGGCTGCGTACCGTAGCAGAGGCAACACCGGGGCTTATGTCACTCACAGTAGCACAGGGGGCACGAGCGCGAAATGGAAGAGGCCGAGGCCATACAGCTGCGGGAGGTGCTGTCGATCGCTCGTATCGCCGAGTACGAGGCACGATGCGACGGACAGACCATGGCCGCGCTGCGCCTGCACTGCTGGAACACGGAGATCTGCGCGGCCTTCTACGGCCCACTGCAGTACCTGGAGGTCGCGCTACGCAGCGTCCTCAGCCGCGAGTTGGTGAGGCTGTTCCAGCGGGCCGGCCGGTGGGAGGATGCCGACCTGCACTTCGGTGGCTCAGCACAAGATCGGTGAGGTGCGCGATCAACTGCGCAGGATGCCGCGCAACAAGATCGCTCACCACCGCCCGATCTACCACCGCCATCTGCGGGCCGATCGCCACACCATACTGCAGCGCCTCGGCCCTGCAGCGCCTCGGCTACATCGACGCCGGGCTCGCCAGCCGGATCGACCGGTACATCAGGGTCCCCGCCGTCCTTCCCGGCCGCCCGTGACCTTCGAGCGGAAAATCCACACCGTCGGGATTGCTCGCAAATCGCGGCATACAGCCTCTTTGGCCCTTTCGGCTCCTCCTACCACTATGAATCAAACGGGCCGAAGTATTACGTGTCACTCGCCGAGAACCCCGCCTGCGCCGACGCATCATGAACGCGCTGGATATCACGTTACGGCGTAGGAGGGCGCGTGGAGTCCAACATTCCATTGTGGCGAACGAGGACGGTATTCGCCATTGCGCTGGTCACTCTTCTATGGGTGCTGACACCGGCTTGGACAGCAGCAGCGCGATCAGGCAGGGCGCCCTCGAAATGGGTCGTGACACTGAAGAGTTCTGTCGTCAGCGCAACAGCGGTCGCGCAAGAACATGCTCGGCTCTACGGCATCAAGGTGACCCGGGTGTATGACGCCGCCGTTGGCAGCGCAGCCTTGAAGGGGTACGCGGCGGACGCCGACGAGGCACAGGTGGCGGGCATCCGCACAGATGCGAGGGTCAAGTCCGTCGAACCTGACGCTATCGTCCAACAAGGATCCATCGAAGCTCCTTCTCGACGAGGCGATTGGTCGACAAAACCATCGCTGTTCCGAGGGGACCCGCTGCGTGCGGAACAATGGGGTGTTTTCAGGGTTCATGCGAGCACGAGAACGTTGGTGCCCGCTCCAGCGACAGTAGGTGTGGCAGTTGTCGACGGTGGCATACAGATGGGCCATCCGGATCTGCCGAACGTGAAAGGCTGGGTGAACTTCTCTTCAAGTCCGACTGCCGATGATCGCAGCGGCCACGGCACCCACGTGGCCGGAATCATTGGCGCGGCGAACAACGGGGTCGGCGTTGTCGGGGTTGCCCCCGGCACGCCCCTGTGGTCCGTCAAGGTATTCGATGACTATGGAGTCTCATGGTTGTCTCAGCTCATCGCTGGACTTGAGTGGGTGGCGGAGAACGCAAGGGCGAAAGGGATAAAGGTTGCCAACATGAGTTTTGGCATTCGCAACGTTGATTACCCTGCAGAGCGAGACGCCATCCGCCTTCTCATCGCCGCGGGGGTTATCCCTGTAGCGGCCGCCATGAACTCCGGGGAAGCAACGCCGTGGTACCCTGCCGCCTACCCGGATGTCATCTCTGTCGCTGCGACGGACGAGAGTGACCAAAGGGCATTTTTCTCGAATTACGGCGCCGATTGGGTTGATATCGCCGCCCCCGGACTGCCCATTCTGTCCACTTGGGTAGAAAACGGCTACGCCGAAAATTTTGGCACAAGTATGGCCGCGCCATTTGTGGCCGGCACGGTTGCACTATGCCTTACCTCTCACGTCTGCAAGGACCCGAGCCAGGTCCTGCCCAGGATCGGACAGGACTCCAAGAACATCCCAGGCGTCGGCGTCCTGTACCGCTACGGGCTGGTTCAGGCGGACCGTTACTGGCTCGGCAAGTATCCGGCGGAGTGGCAAGGGCTGGGAGGGGCGAGCGAAACGGCATTGCTTCAGTTGCGCTCACCGGGCGTGCGTTTCCACATTTGACGAACAGCGGTAGACATGATCCAGCTTCAATCGAACTGCAAAAGCGAAAAAACAAAGGGTGGCGACTTGTCCGACTCGCCCAGTGCGCTGCAACTCTGCACAATTGGCGCGTTCACCATGAGTGCCGTCTTGACCGGCGTGGTCTCGGCCGTGCCTGCCGATGCGGCCGCGGATGGGTTGTCCACATCCAGCCGCTTGAGCCACATGGACCACGCGACCTCTCCCACACCGAATCCCTCCGGAAGCAAGAACAATCATGGGCGGAACAAAGCGGGTAACAAGAACAAGATCAAGCAAAAGCAGCATCAGCGTGGACATCAGGACCAGCATCAGCACCTGCTGCGGGATCTCACCCACGTATTGACACCGGTCCAGCAGGCCTCGACGGACTCAAGGGCGCTGCCCTACAACTGGCAGGCCGCAGACGGGAAGACACTCAGTTGGACCGACCAGCGCGGTACGGCGAACAGTCAGGCATTGGGGCAGCAGGGCTCGAAGAACGGAGTCGGGCCACAGGTCGCGAACGGACAGGAGTCGCATTCTCCGATGCGCCCTTCAGGCTCCGAAAAGGACAAGGAGTCGCAGGGTACGCCAGGGCCTGCCGGGCCGCCCGGCGCACGCGGATCACAGGGACCCGCCGGGCCGCAGGGTCCGGCAGGCCCTCGCGGACCACAAGGTCCCGCAGGCCCGGAGAGCCAGGCGTCATCGCTCGATTCGACCTACGTGCCGCTGGCCGCCTCTGCGGACTTTCCCGGGCGAACCTTCGCCGTCGCCGTGAATGACGGTGTCCCGTCGGTCTACGACCCTCGGGCTGCCGCTGGACGGAGGTGGCAAAGCCTGAGAAGGGTACCCGGAGGTCTCAACGGTCGCGTGCTGAGCATCACCGCGAGCGGCGAGGTCACCACGGCGGCTGTCAGCCAGATGAGGATCAAGGCGCGGACGAGCGCAGGCATCCATGAGACGGTGTGCCAGGTGGAGACCGGAGCGGGAGTGCCGGTGTCGTTTCCTGCCACAGGCGACCTGACCAACTGCACAGCATGGTCGCCTCTCCCGAACTGACACACCATCGCTAACGAGTACGCCCATGTAGACGGCATCGCCGGGGTAACCAGTTTGCCACCCGCCACACCTGACCGCGCCGACGGCCACCGGCAGCGCGGTCAGGTGTGGCGGGCGGGTGACCGGCGCGTCGAGCGCTCCGGCTCCGGTGTCAGGCGAGCGCCTCGGTGATGCGGCCGAGCGCGTCGAAGGGCGCCAGGCCGTACGCGGAGAAGTCGACGGCCCCGGCCCCCGCCGTACGGGCGGCGCGGACCTTGGCGGCCAGCCGGTCGGCGGAGTCGGTGTCCGGGGCGCCGGGGCGCAGCACGACCCTCAGCTCGGGGTTCTTGCCCACCGACCGGCGGTAGGCCGCGACGTCGTCGGCCACCCGGGCGGAGTCCCTGGCGTACCCGAGGACCGCGAACGACGGGACCAGGTCGCCGAGCGCCACCAGGTCGATCCCGAGCTGCCAGGAGTCGTGCGCGGCCAGACCGGCCGAGGGCAGTCCGTGGGCCTGGCCCTTGACCGCGCCCGTCGCGTCCGTGAACGTCAGCCGTGCGCCTTCGGCCCTCACGGCCGCCGCCACCTCGCCGACCAGCGACGTGACGCTCTCGGAGCGGGCCCGCGCGTACGCCACCGCCTCCGGGCCCGCGTAGGCCGTCAGCGCCGCCCGCGTGACCTCGCCCTCCGCGGGAGGATCGCCGTCGAGCACGCCTGCGACGATCCTGGCGCACTCCTGCCTGGCCACCTCGGCGTTCACCCCGAGGTCGGCGGCCCGGCGCATGCAGTGGGCGCAGAAGCACAGGCCGAACAGGAAGGCGTCCATCGGGCCTAGCGCCACGAAGCACCGATCGCTTGAGAAGGGCCCGAAGTGCAGCGACTCCGCGACGACCGTGTCCACCCCCTGCCGCGCGACGGCCCGCGCCAGCGCCACCGCGTACGCCCGCACGTCGGGGTGCGAGGGGCACAGGTCGGCCGGGGAGCCGTGGTCGCCGAAGCAGTTCTCCACGGTCACGTCCGGGCAGGCCAGGCCGAGCGTGGCGTTGCGCAGGAACACCGTCCAGCCGTGCAGCCGCATCCCCCGGTCCGCGCAGGCCCGGCGCAGCTCGTCGAGGGGCCGGTCCTCCGCTCCCGGTTGCACGGGCGGGGTCAGGCGCAGCCCGCCGAACAGGTCGTCCGGCGGGGGGAAGTGGACGCCGTCGCGGCGCAGCGTCAGCCGCGAGGCGCCGTGCGGGGTCACATCCCTGGCCTGGTGGTAGGCCGCGGCCACCGCGACGCCTCGCACGCCGTACGCCGAGGCCCGGTCGAGCAGCCCGCGCACGCCCTCCGCGCGCAGGTCCTCGACGAAGACGTACAGGGCGCTGTCCATCGTCAACGGCCCGTGTACGCCACGAAGTCGATCTCGACGAGGATGTCCAGGAGATCGGAGCCCACGGTGGTGCGCACCGGGTAGGGCCGGGTGAAGTAGGTCTGGTAGGCCTCGTTGAACGCGGCGAAGTCCTCCTTCACATGCTGCAGGTGGACCGTCGCCTTCACCACGTCGTCGAACGTCAGGCCGTGAGCCTCAAGCACGGCCCCCAGGTTGCGCATGGTCCGGTGTGTCTGGGCCGCCACGTCGTCGCCCACGACCTCGCCGGTCCGCGGGTCCAGCGGGCCCATCCCGGAGGTGTAGAGGAAGTCGCCCACCACCACGCCCTGCGAGTACGGCCCGACCGGCGGGGCGCCCTCGGCCGTACGGATCTCCTGCTTGCCAGCCATAGTCACCGCTCCGGAAGATCAGAAATACGTATTGATCAAATCAATCACGACGTCGTCGTCGTCCACCACGGGGATGACGCGCCACTTGTCGAAAGCCGTGCACGGATGGGAGAGCCCGAACGACACCAGGTCTCCCGGGCGCAGTCCGGCTTCGCCGCTGAGATAGGCGTGCTGGTCCCACAGCTTGACGACCGTCACCCCGGCCAGCGGCTCGGCCGGTTCCTCGCCCCCACCGCGCCGCACGGCCTTCGGCGAAGGCAGGTGCAGGTCGTACGGCACGTCCCGCTTGCCCATGCCGACCAGCACGAGGCCGGGCTCCGGCACGGACAGGACCTGGGCCCAGACCTCCAGCGCCGGCCGCAGTTCGCCCGTCAGCCGGTTGTACGGCGTGGTCTCGCGGTAGAAGCCGTCGTCGTGGGCGATGTAGGCGCCGCTGCGCAGCACCACGGTCGCGCCGAGCTCCGCGGTCAGCGGCGCGAGCTCCTCGGCCACCAGGTCGAACCACGAGCTTCCCCCGGCGGAGACCACCAGGGGACCGGCCACCCGCGGCGCCAGTGCCCGCGCCGCGCGCGCCAGGTCGCGCAGGTACGCGCGGACCTCGTCGGCCGTCCGCAGGGTGCCCTCGTATCCGGCGACCCCGGCCAGTTCGGTCCCCGGCGCCTCGCGCAACGCCCCGGCCACCTCGAGCAGCTCGTCCTGACCGCGGCAGCCGGTCCTGCCGCCCGGGTGGCCCAGCTCGACCAGCACCCGGAACGGCAGCTCGCCGGCCGTCTCGTCGAGCACGCGCACGCCCTCGATCGAGTCGGCGTAGCAGAGGAACTCGAAGCGGCCGATCTCGCCGGCCAGCAGGCGCAGGGCGCCCCGGTCGAGGATCTCGTTGGCCAGCAGCACACGGGGGACGCCGAAGGAGCGGTGGACGAGCACCTGGCTCGCCGTGGCGGCGGTGACCCCCCAGGCTCCGGCGTCGAGCTGGGCCCGGACGAGCTGGGGCGACATCGTGGTCTTGGCGTGTGGCGCGAGGGCGAGCCCGTGCCGGCCGGCGAAGTCGGCGAGCGTCGCGATGTTGTGGTCGAGGGCCGAGCGCCTCGCCACCATGACCGGCCAGGTGAACGAGCCGTCGAACAGGGAGTGCCCCGCCGCGGCGAACTCCCGTCCGCTGCCCGGCTCGCCCGGCCACAGGAAACCACGCGTACGCGCGTCGACGACGATCTCCGGGAGCTCCCGCGGCCGCGCCGTGTCCTGCTCGGACTGCTCGGACTGCTCGGACTGCTCGGACTGCTCGGAGTGCTTGGAGCGCTCGGGGTGCTCCGAGGAGTGCTGCGGGGCGCGCTCCGGGGGGCCGTCCGCGAAACCCACGCCGCCCCCTCGCTGTCCCGGTTCAGACCACCTCGTGGATCGTACTGGACCACGCCTGCGGTGGCGGACTCCGCGCCGTCTCCGCGCCGTCACCGCGCCGTCTCCGCGCCGTCACCGGGCCGTCACCGGGCCGTCCGGAGCAGCGGCGCACGAACTGGAACGCGCCGAATCGTCGTAGGGGATCGCTACAGTGCCGTCCGGCAGTGCGCACGAGTTCCGCGACGATCACGGATGGGACCGAAATGAGCGAGGATCCACGACTCGCACGGGCCGGCGCTCTCTATGAGCAGGCGGTCTTCGGCGGCGACGCCTCGGGTCTTCCCGAGGCCGAACGGGGGTTGGACGCAGTGGAGGCCGACCTCGCCCTGGCCCGCGGCCGGGTCGCCCATGCGCGGTTCCTGGAGGACCGCGAGGAGGACCCCCGCGAGCTCGAGCTGTTCGAGCGGGCCGCCGATCTCTACCGGCGGCTCGGCGACGTACGCGGCGAGGGCGAGGCGCTCTTCTGGGTCGGCTGTTTCCACCAGGTCGTGCGGCGTGACGACGAGGCGGCCGGGGCTCCGTTGCGGCGGTCGCACGAGCTCGCGGCGGCGGCCGGCGACACGCTGACGATGTCCTACGCGCTCAGGCATCTGGGCATCGCCGAGCACGTGGCCGGGCGGCTGGAGGCGGCGCGGGAACGGCTGGAGGAGTCGGTGCGGCTGCGCCGGGAGATCGGTTTCCTGCCGGGTGTCGCCGCCAACCTGGTCGGGCTGGCCCACATCGCCGCCGCGGAGAACCGCCGGGACCACGCCATGCGGCTGCTCGACGAGGCGGCCGACCTCGCGGAGGCGAGCGGGGCCCGGGGCATCGCCCGGCACGTGGAACAGGCGCGCACCGCCCTGTGAGCACGGACCTGTGACCACGGACCTGTGACCACGGACCTGTGACCACGGACCTGTGACCACGGGCCGGCCGGACGGCCCGGCGGCCGGTGGGTCGCGCCGCACGCCGGGCGGTCCCGCCGAATGACCATCGTTCGATGACATGTTCGAGATAAGGTGTGATGGCCGTCACAGGGGAGTCCGACCGGGCCCATCCCCAGCGCCGGCGGGCTTCACGTTCCGCAGGCGGATCGAGCAGACAGATCACCCGTGTCGAGGAGGAACCACCCATGACCGAGCCCAAGACCTACACCCTCGAGGTGCCCGGCTGCGTTCTGCACTACGACGTGCGCGAGGCCGAGGAAACGACGGAGCCGGCTCTGCTGCTGATCGGATCACCGATGGACGCCGCCGGATTCGCCGCCCTGGCGCGGCACTTCCCGGACCGTACGGTGGTGACCTACGACCCGCGCGGGAGCGGGCGGAGCACGCGGACCGGCGACGCCGGGGAGTCGACGCCCGAACTGCACGCCGACGACCTGCACCGGCTGATCGACGCGGTCGGAGGCGGACCGGTGGACATCTTCGCCAGCAGCGGAGGCGCGGTCAACAGCCTCGCGCTGGTGACCCGGCATCCGGAGCAGGTGCGCACGCTCGTGGCGCACGAGCCCCCGACCGCCCAGGTGCTGCCGGACCGGGAGCAGGCGCTGGCCGCCGTGGCCGACATCCGCCGGACGTACGACCGGGAGGGTTTCGGCCCGGCGATGGTGAAGTTCTTCGCGATCGTGGGTCACCAGGGCGAGATCCCGGCGGACTTCGCCGACCAGCCCCGGCCGAACCCGGCCGAGTTCGGGCTGCCGGCGGAGGACGACGGTTCGCGGGACGACGTGATGTTCGCGCAGAACCTGATCACCTGCACGCACTACGAGCCCGACTTCGAGGCGCTGCGCGCGGCCCCGACCCGCGTCGTCCTCGGCGTGGGCATCGAGTCGGAGGGACAGCTGGCCAGCCGCGCGGGCACGGCGATCGCCGAGCGGCTCGGCGGCAAGCCCGTGACCTTCCCGAGCAACCACGGCGGGTTCCTCGACGACACGTACGGCGTGCCGGGCGACCCGGACAACTTCGCCGTCACGCTGCGCCAGGTCCTGACCGAGCAGGCGTAGGCGGCCACGCTGCGCCAGGTCCTCACCGAGCAGGCGCAGGCGACCCAGGAGCGCAGGCGGCCACGCTGCGCCGGGTTCTCGTCGAGCAGGCGTAGACGGCTCAGGGGCGCAGGGCGCGGCCGGGGGTGGCCCCGGTGAGTGCGCCGCCGCGCAGCACCGGCACGCCGCCGACGAGCACGTCGTCCACGCCCACGGCGAGCGACCGGGGCTCGTCGTAGGTCGCCGTGTCCGCCACCGTGGCCGGGTCGACGACGATCAGGTCCGCGACCTGGCCGGCACGTACGAGGCCGCGGTCGGGCAGCCGGAAGCGGCGCGCCGGGTGGGAGGCCAGGTGCACGGCGGCCTGTTCCCAGGTGAGGTCGCCGAGCTCGCGCACGTGCCGGCCGAGGTAGCGGGCGAACGCGCCGAAGCCGCGCGGGTGCGGATGGCCGCCCACGTAGATGCCGTCGGAGCCGCCGGTGTGGGCGGGGTGGCGCATGACCGCCCGCACCGACTCCTCCCCCGCCGGTCCCTCGTCGGGGCGCGCCCGCACGCAGCCCGCCTCGAGCCGGGTCTCGGCCAGCAGCACCCGGCAGAACTCCGCCGCCGTCGCGCCGTACTCCGCCGCGGCGGCGGGCAGGGTCATCCCCTCGGCCCACTCGAAGCCGGGGGCGTGCGAGAGCGTGATACGCGGCCACAGGTCGTCGCGATCCGCCCACTCCGCGGCGAGACGTTCGCGTTCCGAGGACAGCATCGCCACGGCCCGGCCGGGATCGGCGGCGGGCACCCACGGCGGCAGCGTCACCATCGCCAGGATCGTGCTGGCGCGCAGGTAGGGATAGGTGTCGAAGGTCAGGTCGACGTCCTGCCGCCGGGCGTCCTCGACCAGCGGCAGCAGGGTGGACGCCGGGCCGTGGAGATGCGAGACGTGCACGGCCGCCCCGGACCGCCGGGCGATCTCCACGACCTCCGCCACCCCCACCGGAGCCGACGCCCCGTAGGCGCGCATGTGGGTCACGTACGGCAGGCCGCCCAGCGGCGCGCACAAGGCGGCCAGCTCGGCGGCGTCGGCGTACCGGCCGGGGGCGTACTCCAGGCCCGACGACAGGCCGGCCGCCCCTTCGGACAGGCCGGTCTCGACCCTGCGGAGCATGGACCGCGTCTCATCCTCGTCCGCGGCCCGCTCCGCGGGACCCATCACGTCGAACCGGATCGTCGCGTGCGGGAGCAGGTAGACGGTGTTGAGCGCGGTCCTGCCGTCGTATCCGGCGAGCAGGTCGGCGACGCTCACCGGCCCGTCCACGTGCGGGTGCGCGCCGTTGACCGCCGCGAAGTAGCGGCTCGCGTACGCGAAGGCGGCCGGGGTGGTGGCCGGTGCGAACGACAGGCCGTCCTGCCCGAGCACGAAGGTCGTGACCCCCTGCCGCAGCGCGGCGTGCTGCACGAGAGGGTCGAACACGACGGCGTCGCCGTGCGCGTGGCAGTCGACGAGCCCCGGCAGCACGTGCCTGCCCGCCGCGTCGATCCGGACACGGGCCTCGGCCGGGTCGAGGCGGCCCACCGCCTCGACCCGGCCCCCGCGCACGCCGACGTCGGCGCGGAACGCGGGGGCTCCGGTCCCGTCCACGACACGGCCGCCGCTGATCAGCACATCGAAGGTCACGTTCCCGATTAGATCAGTCGTACGGTCCGGGCACACGCGACGAAGCGGGGCAGTCGTCGGGCCGCACGACGGGCCTGCGCTCCAGCACCTCACGGGCGCGGGCGCGGGCGAGGTTCCAGCCGTTCCAGGGGTCCGGCTCGCGGAGGCCGTTGACCGCGACCACGTCGCTCAGCACGCAGCTGCGGTCCGGTTCGGGCAGGCGGTCCAGGATCGGCACGGCCTCCGCCCCGAGATCGCCCAGGTAGCCGTGGTCGAGCCGCTCGACGCCCCGGATCGTGAGCTGGGTCTCGGCCACCCGCGCGTCGGGGTCCCAGACCGCGAACGCCAGCAGCGACACCCCGGTGAGCAGCACGAGCCCCCGGAAGAACCAGGACGTGCCGCCGCCGAACAGCCGCACCGCCCCGGCCGCGAGCACCAGCACGAACACCGCGCCGAGCCACCAGATCGTCGCCACCACCGAGGCCCGCAGCCGCGACAGGCCGTACGCGTCGGTGTAGAGGCCGATGCGATGCAGCGCCGAGGCGAGGATGACCAGCGTGAACGCGCACAGCAGGCCGAGCAGCACGGCGAGCACCCAGCGGTCGGCCCGGCCGCGCAGGCGCAGCAGGGCGACCGCGGCGGCCACGACGCCGAGCACGAAGAGACTGACCGTGACGAGTTCGAAGAAGCCCGACCTCGCGTACTCCGCGTAGGTGAGCCCCGCCGTCGACAGCACCCTGCGGCTTCCGCCGAACAGCACCGTGATCTGCACGGTCACGAACGCCGCGAACAGCAGGTTCAGCCCGGCCAGCGGGATCACCCACACCTGGCGCCCGAGGGACATCCGCAGGTCGGGCGCGGCGGGCTCGGCCACCGGGCGCAGGCCCACCAGCACCGCCGCCGCGGCCAGCACCGCGAACACGCAGAACACGAAGACCCGGTACGGCAGGCTCTGCGCCCATTCCGGCGTCCGCAGCAGGTCGCTGAGGAAGGCCGAGAAGACGGCGTCGGCGGAGGAGAACAGCAGGCCGAAGACGGCCAGCAGCACGACGGTCACGGCGGCGCTGACCAGCGTGGGCAGCATCCGCCGCCGCCGCGCCAGGGTACGGATCGGCCCGGCCAGGAACCACGGCGTCGGCAGCGCCGCGAGCGCCACCGAGATCCCTCCCCTGATCACGGCGAGCCAGCCCCGGCCACCGCCCGACAGCGCGAGGGATCCCACTCCGAACGCGGCCAGCAGCACCGGCCCGACCAGCCACTCGGCGTCGCGGAAGAGCGCCACGGAGACCAGCGCGTACGCCAGGAGGCCGAAGGCCAGGGTCCACGGGGTGACCCGGCCGCGGCGGAGCGGCAGCACCGCGGGGAACGCCGCCGCCCCCAACGCGACCGCCGTCAGTACGAGGCCCAGCCCCGCCGACGTGTAGGGCAGGGTCACGGCGGCGACCAGGCCCGCCGCGGCGGCGGCCGGTAGCAGCCAGCGGGGGGCCTCCGGCAGGTCCGGCCTCGGGAACAGCGGCGGCGGCACGTAGGCGGGCGGCGGGGGATACCGCCCCGGCGCGTGCGCGCCGGGCACGGGGGGCACCGGCGGCATGGACGGCGTGAACGGCATTGACGGCACGGACGCCTCCGGGGAGACCTGCCGCGGCTGCGCGTGCCCCTGGACACGCGGGCCCGCCGGGTTCTCCGGAGGAGTGCCCCCCGGCGTGGCGGGAACCGGAGGCGGCGAGACGCTCACGCTGTGGACGGCCGCGGCCACGGTGGGGACGGACGATCCCGGTGGCCCCGGACGCGAACCGGGTTCGGTGCTCATGGTGACCGCCACCGGCACGGATGCCCCCTCGGGGGAACCGGACGCCGGCACGGCGGAACCGGACACGGTGCCTGTCGCGGGCGTGGGCCGGGTGGTGTACCACGGCGGCGGGGGCGCGCTCGCGGCCGTCGCCGCGGCCCGCCGGGCCGTCGACGAGCCGCGCGCCGCTCCCACGATCGCCCCGACGGCGGTGAACAGCGCCAAAGAGACGATGCCCAGGCTCCCCACGCCGAGGAAGACCGGGGCGATCAGCCCGGCGAGGAATCCCGCGAACATGCCGACGCCCGCCCCGAGAGCCGCCCGCGCCACCTGCCCGGCAGGGTCGTAGGGCACCCCGGCCCGCGGTGCGAACACCTGCCCCGGCACACCGGCGCCTCCGGCCGATGGAACCGGGTACGGCTGGTCCGCCCGGGTGCGGACGAGTCCCTGCCGCCGGGGATCCTCCCGGTCCTCGCCGCCGTCGCTGCCGGCGATGCCGTCCGGGGAGATGCCGAGGTCCCCCGCCCGATCGTGACCGGTCTCCGCGGTCCCGGTCCGCCGAGGCGGAGCCGGGGCCTCGCGGGAGGGCTCGAAGCTCTCCACCTGCCGCTCCCCGGATCGCCCATCACCGTCGGCGGTCACGGGCGAGGACGGCCACGCGTCCTCGCCCCGCGTGCCGAGGGCGTCCCCGTCACCCGTGCCGTCGCCGGAGGGGCGGTGCTCCCCTGCGCCGAGGTGACCGGCTTCGGCGCGTCCGGGCGGCGAAGAGACGCCGGCGGCCCGGAGAGGCTCCGGGCTCTCCGTGTGGCCGGCCTCGGGGCGCTCGTCCTCCTCGGCTCGCGCCCGGCCACCACGGGTTGCTTCGTGGGGGTGACCGTCCGCGTCTTCGCTTCCGGATGACCCTCCGGCCGCGGTGGCGCCGGCCCGGGCCGGGCCGATCCCGGCGGCTGCGGGTGAACCGACGACGTCGCCGTCGTGTCGTCCGGCGGTGTGACCTCCGCCCGCCTCGATTTCCATGTTCCCCCTTCGTTCGCCGACGTGGACGGGTCCGTCCACGCTCTCCCCCGCCGCCGGCTCCCCCTGACGCGGCAGCGCCACGACCATCCGGCACCCCGGGGCCGTCCCCCGGCCTCTCCCCGCGGGCCGTCTCGCGACCGGGAGCGGGTCCGCCACCGAGATCGACCCGCCGTGCAGCTCGACGATCTCCTTGGCGATGGCCAGCCCGAGCCCGGCCCCGCCCGCGTCGGCGGCCCGCCCGGCGTCGAGGCGCGAGAAGCGCTCGAACACCCGGGCCCGCTCCGCCGGCGGGATGCCGGGGCCCTCGTCGGTGACGCCGATCTCCAGATTCGGCCCGGCGGCCCGCGCCTCCACCCGGACCGTGCCGCCGGACGGGCTGTGCCGTACGGCGTTGTCGAGCAGGTTGGCCAGCACCTGGGCGAGCAGGGCCGCGTCGGCCGACAGCGCCGTCCCCGGTGGGACGGCGCTCACCACCGTCACGTCGTCGCGCGCGAGAGCCGCCTCCGAGACGGCCTGGCGGCACAGCGACGCCAGGTCCAGCTCCTCCGGCTCGATCAGCCGCGCCCCCGAGTCGAGCCGCGACAGGTCGAGGAGCTGGGCCACCAGGCGGCCGAGCCGCTGCGTCTGGGCGAGGGCCGTGCCCAGGGTGTCGAGGTCGGGCGGCGTGACGCCGTCCACGACGTTCTCCAGCACGGCCTGCAGGCCGGTGATGGGCGTGCGCAGCTCGTGGCTGACGTTGGCCACCAGCTCGCGCCGTTGCCGGTCGACCTCGGCGAGGTCGGCCGCCATGGCGTTGAACGCCCGTGCCAGCTCCCCCACCTCGTCGCGGGACGTCGCCGTCACGCGCAGGCCGTACCGGCCCTTGGCGATCGTCTGCGCGGCGGCGGCCATCTCGCGCAGCGGCCGGATCATGCCGCGGGCGAGGAGCTGCACCATGATCAGCGCGAGCACGACGGCGATCGCGATCCTGAGATCCCTGGACAGGCCGGAGTTGATGCCGACCTCGTTGACGACGAACGCCGCGACCACGGCGAGCACGATCACGATGCCGAGCTTGACCTTGATCCGGCCGAGGAAGTCGAGCGGCCTCATCGCCTGGCTTTCTCCGTTGCGGTGCGCGTCACGGACGGACGAGCGCGTATCCAACACCATGGACGGTACGGACGACCTCCGGGCCGAGCTTGCGGCGCAGCGCGCGGACGTGGCTGTCCACGGTCCGGGTCGCGGCGGCCTCGGAGAAGCCCCAGATGTCCGACAGCAGCCGCTCGCGCTCGAATACGTGGCCGGGCCGCTCGGCGAGACGCCGCAGCAGGTCGAACTCGGTCCGGGTGAGCTGGGCCTCGGTCCCCCGGACGAACACGCGGCGCTCGGCCGTGTTGATCTCGACGTCGCCGATCCTGATCACCGTGTCCTCGTGGGCCAGCAGGCTCGCCCGCTCCACCCGCCGCAGCAGCGCGTGGATCCTCGCGACGAGCTCCCGCATGCTGAACGGCTTCGTGATGTAGTCGTCGGCGCCCACGCCCAGACCGACCAGCACATCGGTCTCCTCGCCGAGCGCGGTGAGCATGAGCACCGGAACCGGCCGGGCCGCCTGCATCCTGCGGCACACCTCGAGCCCGTCCAGGCCCGGCAGCAGCCGGTCGAGGACGACGACGTCGGGCTCCGCCTTCGCGTAGGCCGCGAGCGCCGCCTCGCCGTCGCTCACGACGCGGACGTCGAAGCCCTCCGCCACGAGCCGGAGCCGTACGGCGTTGGCGATGGTGTCGTCGTCCTCGACGACGAGGACACGGCGTTGCTGCGGGGTTGCCATGCACGGAAGCGTAGATCCCCCCTGTGCAGAGCTGCCGTCCGGAAATGTGCAGATCCCGTGCACCGGAAACGTCGGCCGCCCGCGCTAGCGTGGCCATGTGGATCGGACGCTGCATGCGGAGGACTACCTGCGACGGCTCGGCCTGCGGTCGAGCGGCCCGCCGAGTGCTGAGGAGCTGTTCCGGCTCCAGGCGGCGCACGTCGAGCGGGTTCCGTACGAGAACCTGGAGATCTGGCTGGGCCGGCCGACCACGATCGACCCGGCCGAGTCGTGGCGGCGGATCATGCGCGGACGCGGCGGATACTGCTGCCACCTGAACGGCGCGTTCTCGGTGCTCCTGCGGCTGCTGGGCTACGCGGTCACGCCGCACTTCGGCGGCGTCCAGGGCACGCCCGAGGAGCCCGCCGGGGCCACGGGCAACCACCTGGCCCTGACGGTGAGCGGCCTGCCGACGGACGCCAATCCCGGCGGGCGGTGGCTGGTCGACGCCGGGCTGGGCGACGCGATCCACGAGCCGATCCCGCTGGTCGAGGGCGTCTACCGGCAGGGCCCGTTCCGGTACGCCCTGCGCCGGTCGGAGGCCGAGCCGGGCGGCTGGCGGTTCGACCACGATCCGCGCGGCAGCTTCAGCGGCATGGACTTCCGTCCGGGACCGACGGAGATGGGCGCCTTCCAGACCACACACGAATGGCTGTCCACATCCCCCGAGTCGGGATTCGTCCGGGTCGCGTCCGTGCAGCGGCGCGACGCGGCCGGGGTCGACCTGCTCAGGGGGCTCGTGCTCACGCGCGTCGGTCTCCCGCCCACCGGAGGCGGGCCGGACGCCTCGGTGACGCTGGAGCGCCGGGAGGACTACTTCGCCGCGCTCTCGGACGTCTACGGCATGACGCTGGACGACGTCTCCGCCGCGGAGAAGGACGCGCTGTGGTCCCGGCTACTCGCCGCCCACGAGGAGTGGCTGGCCGCCCGGCAGTCCGCCTGAGCCGGGGACGGCGCCCCGCCCGCACGATCCACGCCGGGTGCGCGCCCGTCCCACAAGGCCGTGTCAAGCGCCCTCGCGCACCGAATCCGCAGGTCATGGGTTTCGCTCCCGGGTTACGGGTAGCCCCGATATGACCAGGAAGGAGGCGCTAATGGACCGCCAGTCAAGGCCGGAGACCATGCGGGAGAACGACGTGATCGATCTCCTGATCCACCAGCACGCTCTCATCCGGGAGCTGTTCGACGAGGTCGACAGGTGCCAAGGGGAGGAGCGCAAGGAGGCCTTCAGCCGCCTCGTCCGCCTGCTCGCCGTTCACGAGACGGCGGAGGAGGAGATCGTCCACCCCTACGCGCGGCGCAAGCTGGTCGGCGGCGACACGATCGTGGACAACCGTCTGCAGGAGGAGGAAGAGGCGAAGGAACTGCTCAGCCGCCTCGACGACATGGACGTGACGACGGCGGAGTTCTCCCGGGAACTGGAGAGACTGCGGGCCGCCGTGTTCGCCCACGCCGCCGCCGAGGAGCGCTACGAGTTCTCCGAGCTCAAGGCGAGCACGTCGGAGGCCGAGCGCAAGGCCATGGGCGTGGGCGTCAAGGCCGTCGAGGCGATGGCACCCACGCACCCGCACCCCGGGGTCGAGTCGGCGACCGCGAACATCCTGATCGGGACGCCGATCGCGATCATGGATCGTGCCCGCGACCTGATCCGCAAGGCGATGGGCAAGCAGGAGTCCGGCGAAGGCTGATTTCCGGGCGTTCCGCCGCAGGGGGCGCGGCGGAACCGCCGGGGCCGGGGTCCGTGCCTCCGGACCGGAATCCCGGCCCACGTGAGTGCGCGGCCGGGGCCGTCCGGGGCGCGCCCTCTGCACCGACCCGCGCCGCGGCGCCGGATGGGAGACGATCAGTCCTTCCCCGGCGCCGCGGCGCGGTCGCCTCAGCGGGGGGCCAGGGCCGATGCTCCGGTCGCCACGGCCCGGGACCACCACACGCGGCACGCCTCGGCGACGGCGTCGTTCGACGGACGACGAGGCCGTGCGTTTCCTCCCGGCGGCCGTTCGCGGAACTCGGCCCGGACTTCGGACGTTCTCCCAGCGACGCGGGACGACGCCCCGCGCGGGACCCGACACGAAAGGCCTGACGATGTCGCCACTGGGCAAGTACTACGTGGGCGCGGCGGTGGTGGCCGTGCTGGTCTTCATCCTTCCGGTGCCGGCGCTCCTGGCCTGGCTGATCGCGATCGGCGCGCTGGGAGCGCCGATCGTCGCCTACTTCATGCTGGACGAGTCACAGCGGGCACGGCTGCGGCGCATCCGCCGGCGCCAGATCGGCGGCTGAGCGGCCTGTCCCACTGAGCAACTGTTCTACTGGGCAGCTGTTCTACTGGGCGGCTGCTCTACTGAGCGGCCTGCTCCAGACCTCGCGCACACCCCCGGCCGGGCGCCGTCACGGCGCCCGGCCGGTCGCGTTCAGGAGCCGGTGTTCAACGAGCCGGTGTCCAACGAGCCGGTGTCCAACGAGGCGGCGCTCACGAGGCGGTCGCGATCCTCCTGCGGACCCGGTCGGTGACGTTCCGCTCCAGGACGAACGACAGAAACGGGATCGTGCCCGCGACGAGCACGAGCAACAGGTAGCCGACCGACCAGCGGGCCTTGATCAGGCCCAGGTTGATCGCGGCCACCAGATAGACCATGTACAGGAAGCCGTGGATCGGCCCGACGACCGCGACCATCGTGTTGTTGTCGAAACCGTACTTGACGACCATGCCGGCACACAGCACGAGCAGCATCACGCCGACGATGTAGGCCATGACGCGGTAGAAGTTGAGCGCGGATTCCACGTCGATCAATACCTCTGCTGGGTGCTGGGGAAACGGTCACCACACGATATCCGTGCGAGGCGGCGGTCCGGGCTCCAGGGCCCGTCAGGCCTCGGCGTGCGCGGCGGGCCCGGCCGGCTCCGCCTCCCGCCGCTCCTCCCGGTTCCGCCGCCCGCGCAGGGCATCGCGGACGAAGTGGAACCACATGTACACGGCGAACAGCGCGAAGATCCACCACTGGAGGGCGTAAGCCAGGTTCCGCCAGGTGAAGCCGCCGCCCTGGGTCGGCGCGGACACGGCCACCGGCGTCGCGCGGGACGGCGGCTCCTGGGCGGTCACGACGACGAACCCGTCCCGCACCCGCGCGTCCGGCCACACGTTGATCAGCTCCGCCGTCGACACGGTCGCCACCTGGCCGCGCGGCAGGTTGCCGCTGCGCATCACGTCGTCGGTCTGCTCGGCCGGCCGCAGCCGTCCGGTCACCGTGACGGCGCCCTCGGGCACGGCCGCGGCGGGGTCGGCCGCCGTCGCGACCCAGCCGCGTACGACGGGGACGACCGTGCCGTCGGCGAGCCGCAGCGGGGTGAGCAGCCAGAATCCGCCCCCCCGGGCCGCCCTGCCGCCGGGGGCGTCGACGTCGGCGACCCGATCGGCCACCAGCAACTGGTTCGCGGCGTCGAAGGTCCCCGTGGCGGTCACTTTGCGGCTGATCGCGGCACCGCTGACGTGCCGGCCCACCTGGGTCAGTTCGGTGACGGCGACGGGCGCCGGGTCGGGGGCCCGCCGTGGGGCGCCCGACGCCTCGAAGACGCCGAGTTGCCAGCGGCCGAGGAAGGTGAAGGACACGAGCACCCCGATGACCAGCAGGTGCAGGGCCACCAGCCGGGGAGCCAGGAGGGTGCGGAGCATGGATACAACGCTATCCGCCGGTCGCACCGGTCCGGTATTCGCGCCGGTGTCACGGGCGACGGCGAGGAGGAGCCGCAAGTCAGCGCCACCAGAGGGCAAAATCCGACAAATCACAGCCGGGGCACATCGTGTGTCGCTAGAGTCTTGGTCATGTCCGACCCTCAGATCGACCCGGCCGGAAACACCCAGGCTTTCCGTGCCTTCGCGCAGCAGCAGGACACGGCGGCTTCCAGCGAGCAGCCGTCCCGCCTGCCGATTTGGATCGCCGTCGGCGCGGCGGTCGTCGTGATCCTCGCTGTGGTGGCCTACCTCCTGGTTCGCTGACATACCTGTACCAGCCGCCGACGACCGCGCCCGTCGGCGGCTTTGTCATGCCCGCGCGCCCCATCCAGGCGAACGGCCGGCCCGAAAACCGCCCGATGCGGCGTAAGGTGACGGAGAGCCACAAACGTCCCCACAACGGCCAAGTGCCTTCTCCGGCCGTCACCGGATAGGCGCCACCACCGCGGGCTTAAGCCGGACTGTGCTGCTGGACTGTGTTGCTGGGCTGTGCTGCTAGACCCCGGCGTATGGACGCGAATATATTGGACGAAGTTCCAATAGGACGGGGAGGACGCATGCCCAGTCCGGGCGTCACGATCATCGGTTCCGGGTTCGCCGGGCTCTGCATGGCCATCAAGCTGAAGGAGGCCGGCTACCACGACTTCGTGATCCTGGAGAAGGCCGGCGAGCTCGGCGGCACCTGGCGGGACAACACCTATCCCGGTTGCGCCTGCGACGTCCCCTCGCCGCTGTACTCCTTCTCGTTCGAGCTCAACCACGGCTGGTCGCGGCTGTTCTCCCCTCAGGAGGAGATCTGGGACTACATGCGGGCCTGCGCCCGCAAGTACGGCCTGGAGCCCCACCTGCGGTTCGGCACCGAGGTCTGCGGGCTGGAGTACGACGACGAGCGGGCCCTGTGGCGAGTGTCGACCGGCGACGGGGAGACCTTCGAGACCCACGCCGTCGTGTCCGGCATCGGCGCCCTGCACGTGCCGTCGCTCCCCGAGATCCCCGGCCGTGAGCGCTTCACCGGCACCGCGTTCCACTCCGCCCGGTGGGACCACTCCGCGGACCTGAACGGCAGGCGCGTCGCGGTCGTCGGCACCGGCGCGTCGGCGGTCCAGTTCGTCCCGGTCGTCGCCGAGCAGGCGAGCCGGCTCACCGTCTTCCAGCGCACCCCGCCGTGGATCCAGCCCAAGCCGGACCTGCCGATCGACGGGCGGCTGAAGCGGGCCATGGAGACGCCGGTCGGCGCCCGCCTGCTGCGCGACGCCGTCTACTGGCTGCTGGAGACCCGGGCCGTGGGCTTCACGATCAGCCCCCGGCTGATGAAGGCCCACCAGGCGTTGGCCGAGCGGCACCTGGCCCGGCAGGTGCCCGACCCCGCGCTGCGCGCGAAGCTGACGCCCGACTACACCATCGGCTGCAAGCGCATCCTGCAGTCCAGCGACTACTATCCCGCGCTGACCAGGGACAACGTCGAGCTGATCACCGACCGGATCACCGAGATCAGGGAGCGGTCGGTCGTGGACGCCGCGGGGCGCGAGCACGAGGTCGACGTGATCGTGTACGGCACGGGCTTCCGGGTGGTCGACTCCCTCAACGAGCAGCGGATCGTCGGCAGGAGCGGCGTCAAGATCCAGGACGCGTGGCGCGACGGCATCGAGGCCTACCACGGCGTCACCACCGCCGGCTTCCCCAACCTGTTCTTCCTGCTCGGCCCCAACACCGGCCTCGCGCACACCTCGGTCGTCTTCATGATCGAATCGCAGGTCCGGTACGTCATGGACTGCCTGCGGCTGCTGTCGAAGACCAAGGCGAAGGCCCTGGACGTACGGCCGTCGGCGCAGCGGGCCTACAACGACCGCCTGCAGCGGCGGCTCGACCGGCTGGTCTGGAGCGAGGGCGGCTGCACCAGCTGGTATCTGGACGAGCACGGCAAGAACCGCACGCTCTGGCCTGGCTTCACCTTCGAGTACTGGGCACGCACCCGGAAGGTGAAGCCGGAGGCCTACGAGCTCATCGGCGCCCGAGGCTGACTAGAGGGCTGACCTGATCAGCGACGTGTGCTGACCACGAGGGCGCTGCCTCCGCCGCGCCGCGCGGGCTCGGCGACCGCCTGGACACGGCCGTTCCGCAGGAACTCCAGGCCGGTCGCCGCGCCGATCTCCCCCGCCGGCGGCCCGGGGACGTCCGTCAGCGTGTGACCGAGCGCGGTCAGCTCCGCGCCGTACCGCTCGGTGAACGCGGGCTCGGCCTGGGTGGCGGCGGTGTTGCGCTGCGAGGCGCGGGGCGCGGCCACGGCCTCCGGGAGCGACATGCCGAAGTCGAGCCGGTTCACCAGGATCTGCAGCACGGTCGTGATGATCGTCGCGCCGCCGGGTGAGCCGACGGCGAGCAGCGGCCTGCCGTCCTTGAGCACGATGGTGGGGGCCATGGACGACCTCGGGCGCTTGCCGGGCGCGGGCAGGTTCGGGTCGCCCGGCGCCGGGCCGAAGGTGAAGTCGGTCAGCTCGTTGTTGAGCAGGATGCCCCGGCCGGGCACCACGATGCCGCTGCCGCCCGTCTGCTCGATCGTGATGTTGTAGGCCGCCACGTCGCCCCAGCGGTCGGTCACCACGAGGTGGGTGGTCTCCGGCCCCTCCTTCTTCTCCTCGGGCGCCGAGGCCGCCGGAGCCGCGGAGGCGCACGAGGAGTAGGACCCGTCGGGCGACCCGGGCGCGGCGGGGTGCGCCATCGCCCGCGGGCCGGTCAGGCAGGCGCGCTCCTTGGCGAACCCGTCGGAGAGCAGCTGATCCAGCGGCACGTCCACGTACGCCGGGTCGCCGACGTAGGCGTTGCGGTCGGCGAAGGCGAGCCGGGACGCCTCCAGGTATTCGTGCAGGCCGACCTTCGGGAGGGCCTCCAGGATCTTCAGCGCCTCCCCCACGGTCGATCCGCCGGACGACGGCGGCGCCATGCCGTACACGTCGAGGCCCTTGTACGTGACCTTGGTGGGCGGCCGTTCGAGCGCCCGGTAAGCCGTAAGGTCGGAGACCTCCATCAGGCCGGTCCTGACGTTCCTGGCGGCCCCCTGGCGCACCGGCGGCTTCTTCACCGTGGCGACGATCTCCTGCCCGAGCGCGCCGCCGTACAACCAGGCCGGGCCGCGGATGCCCAGCTCACGGTAGGTGCGCGCGAGGTCGGGGTTACGGAAGACCGAGCCGACCGGCGGCGGCTGCCCGCCCGGCAGGTAGAGCGAGGCGGTCGAGGTGAAGTCGGCGAAGCGGCCGGCGTTCTGCTGCGTCTGGTCGTGGAACGTCTGGTCGACGACGAAGCCCTTCTCGGCGATCTCGATCGCGGGGCGCAGCGCCTGCCGCAGCGGCATCGTGCCGTACCGGCGCAGCGCCATGTCCCACTGCGCCACGCTGCCCGGGACGCCGACCGACAGCCCGCTGGTGACGGCCTCGTCGAACGGGATGCCCTCGAACGCCGTCGAGGTCATCGCCCGCGGGGCGGTCTCCCGCCCGTCGATCGTGGTCACCTTCCGCCTGCGGGCGTCGTAGTAGACGATGAAGCCGCCCCCGGCCAGCCCGGCCGAGTAGGGCTCGGTCACGCCCAGCGCCGCCGCCCCCGCCACCGCCGCGTCCATCGCGTTGCCGCCCTGGCGCAGCACCGAGAGCGCGGCCTTGCTCGCGTCGAGGTCCACGGTCGCCACGGCCCCGCCGTACCCTTCCGCGACCGGCCGCTTGACCTCCTGCGGAGGTGGAGGATGCACGTCGGCCCGGGCGGGCGGGGCGAGGAGGCCCGCCAGCGTGACCAGTCCCAGCGAAGTGACGACGACGCTCCTCATGCCTGGCACCTCCACCACACGCGCGATCAGTCCAGCATGACTCACGGAGGTCAGAATCGCTGCGAGATTGTCCGCATTTGGACGTCCGGCCACTGCGCGGCCGGCCTGAGGAACGGGACTGAGGAGTGAGCGGGGAAACGAGCCGCCGTTCGCGGGAATGATGTTCGTCTCGCAGTGCCGACCACGATGAGGCAGGGCGACGGGCGACACGGGGAGACCAGGCGAGCGGAACATACTCCGTCCGTCGTACGACCGACTGCGGCGGCCGGCGGATGCGGCCGCCTGCGGCGATGGCCTAGCGTGCGGGTGTGCGCCCCGGTTCCGCGTTGTATCACCGCATCGATCCCGTCCTGCCGGTCATCGTCGGGATCGCCCAGGTGTTCCTGTCGATGGGCGCCCAATACTGGCAGCTGCGCAATCCCGACCTCGGGCGGGTGCCGCTGACATGGTGGGGTTACGCGCTGCTGCTGGTGGGGGCGTTCGCGATCGCGCTGCGCCGCCGGTACCCGGTCGCCGCGCTGACCGTCACGCTGACGGCGACCTCGGTCTACATGCTGTTCGACTACGCGTACGGGCCCGTGTTCCTCAGCCCGATCATCGTGATTTTCAACGCGGTGCTGTCCGGGCACCGCCGCGCGGCGTGGCTGTCGTCGACGGCGTTCTTCCTGTTCGTGGTCGCCTACGCCACCTGGCTCATCCCCCATCAGGCGAGTCTCTTCCACCACACCGCCGTCGCGGCGTACCTGCTGCTCACGCTGACCGTCGCGGAGTTCTACCGCGTGCGCCGCGAGCGCCTCGCCGAACGCGAGCGGGTCGAGCGGGAGGAGGCCAGGCGGCAGGCGAGCGAGGAACGACTGACCATGGCCCAGGAGCTGCACGACGTGCTCGCCCACAACATCTCGCTGATCCACGTCCAGGCGTCCACCGCACTGCACCTGCTGGACGACCACCCCGAGCAGGCCCGCACCGCGCTGAGCACGATCAAGCAGGCGTCCAAGGACGTGCTGACCGAGATGCGCGGCGTGCTCGACCTGCTCAGGGACGGCGCGCCGCGCTCCCCCACCGCCGGGATGGCCCACCTGGCCGACCTGACCGGGCGCAGCGGCCTGCCGGTCACGCTGGAGGTCGCCGGGCGGGAACGCCCGCTGCCCGCGAGCGTCGACCGGGCCGGCTACCGGATCGTCCAGGAGTCGCTGACGAACGTCTCGCGCCACGCGCCCGGTTCGCGGGTGACCGTCCGCGTCGCGTACGCGCCGGAGGAGCTGGTCGTGGCGGTCGAGGACGACGGCGCGGGCGCGGCACGGGCCGAGACAAGCCTGGGCGGCGGCAACGGCATCCCCGGCATGCGGGAGCGGGCCGCCGCGCTCGGTGGGTCGCTGACGGCCGGCCCCCGGCCGGGCGGCGGCTTCCAGGTGCAGGCCCGCCTCCCCCTCCCCCCATCCGCCGGACAGAAGGAGCCGAATTGATACGCGTCCTGCTCGCCGACGACCAGGCGCTGGTACGGGCCGGGTTCCGGGCCCTGCTCGACGCGCAGGAGGGCATGACCGTCGTGGGCGAGGCCGGGGACGGCGAGCAGGCCGTCCAGCTCACCCGGGACCTGCGCCCCGACGTCGTGCTGATGGACATCCGCATGCCCGGCACCGACGGACTCACGGCCACCCGCCGCATCGGGGACGACCCCGCCCTCACCGACGTGAAGATCGTCATGCTCACCACGTTCGAGCTGGACGAGTACGTCTTTGAGGCCCTGCGCGGCGGCGCGAGCGGCTTCCTGGTCAAGGACACCGAGCCGGCCGAGCTGATCCAGGCCGTCCGGGTGGTGGCCTCCGGCGACGCGCTGCTGTCCCCCGGCGTGACGCGCAGGCTCATCGCCGAGTACGTCGCCCGCGCCAAGGAGCCGGGCATCGCGACCAGCCTCGACGCGCTGACCGATCGGGAGCGGGAGGTGCTCGCGCTCGTGGGCACCGGCATGACGAACGACGAGATCGCCACCCGGCTCTACATGTCCCCGGCGACGGCCAAGACCCACGTGAGCCGGACGATGACCAAGCTCCACGCCCGCGACCGGGCCCAGCTCGTGGTCATCGCGTACGAGTCGGGCCTGGTCAAGCCCGGCTGGCTATGAGGACCCGTCCTGAGGGCGCTCCTCCAGCACCGCGCGCAGGGCGGCGAGCGTCACGGCGGTCCGGGCGAGGTCGGCGGCGGGGACGGTGGCCGTGCGGGCGGCCAGCTCGTCCGCGACGGTGGGGCGTGCGGCGGCCAGGATCCGTGCGCCCTCCGGCGTGAGGCTGAGCACGGAGGACCGCCGGTCCTCCGGATGTGCCGCACGCACGCACCAGCCCGCGCTCTCGAGCCGGTCGACCGCCTTGCTCACGGCACCGACGGTGATGCCCACCTCGCGCACGATGTCGAGCACCCGGCACCCGGGGCGGCGGTCGATGATCTCCAGGAACTCGAACTGACCCAGGCTGACGCCGTGCTCGGCGCGCAGCCGGTCGCTCACCGCGTTGTACAGCCGGGTCTCCACGCGGACGAGGTCGACGAACAGGCGAGTGACATCCGTCACAGATACCGCTTTCATGGATTCCAAGGAATCATCTTCTCTGGAATCAGGTTGAGGGGTCACACAAGTGCATTACAAGTAATGCATTCTCTCACCCTCGATCCCCATGGAGGTCCGGATGACCCGCAAGCAGCGTGAGGCCGTCGACGCCCTGCACCGCAACGCTCCCGTCCACCCGAACCCGACGCTGGCGGAGCAGCGCGCCGGATTCGCCGGCGCCCTGTCCCGGCCCCGGCCCGACGACGTCGCGGTGCGCGAGACGGTGCTCGGCGGCCGTCCCGCGCTCGACCTGACACCGGCCACCGCCACCGGTCGCGGGCGGCTGCTCTATCTCCACGGAGGCGGCTACGTCGTGGGGTCGCCCGGCACGCACACGGGGATCACCGCCCAGTTGGCGTCTCGTGCCCGGCTGCGCACGACGTCGCTGGACTACCGGCTGGCCCCCGAACACCCCTTCCCCGCAGCGGTGGACGACGGTCTCGCCGCCTACCGGGCACTGCTCGACGAGGGCGTACGACCGGAGGAACTGGTGCTCGCCGGAGACTCCGCCGGTGGCGGGCTCGCCGTCGCCACCCTGGTCGCGGCCCGCGACGCCGGCCTGCCTCAGCCGGCGGGCGCGGTCGTCTTCTCCCCGTGGGTCGATCTGACACTCGGCGGGCAGAGCATGAGCACGAAGAAGGAGGCCGACCCGATCTTCACCCCGGAGGCGATCCAGGCGTTCGCCACCCACTACCTGGCCGGCCAGGACCCCGCCCACCCACTGGCGAGTCCCGTGTTCGCCGACCTGCGGGGCCTGTCCCCGTTGCTGGTACAGGCCGGCTCGAACGAACTCCTGCTGGACGACGCCGTCCGGCTCGCCGCACGCGCCGCCGCGGACGACGTGGACGTCACGCTGCGGGTCTGGGCGCAGGTGCCGCACGTGTTCCAGAACCACTTCGGCCACCTCGACGAGGCCGACGAGGCGCTCGACGAGGCCGCCCGCTTCCTGTCCGTACGGGTGGAGGCCGGGCACGAGACACCTGGAGTGGGCTGACGTCCGGGCCCGACGGCGCCGCAGCGGGCCGCCGGGGCGCGCGGACCGGCGGTTCCACCGGCCCGCGGCGGCCCGGGCCGGCGGAACCGAGGGGGTGGCCTCGATCCGCGCCGACGTACGTGGAAGGCGGCCTTCACGTGGCCCTTCTAGCCGGCGAGCGGCTCCTGGAGTTCGGTGACCCACCGGGCGGGGTCCTCCCCGGCCTCCAGGTAGAGCTCCCTGGCGTACCCGGCGGAGCGGTCACCGCCGTCGGCGATCCACTGCGCCAGCGTCTGCGCGGTCGGGAGGACGTCGTCCATCGGCCCCCGGTGCACGATCGTGGCCGCCCGTTCGATCGCGGGCAGGTCCACGACCGCGAAGTCGTGACCGTCCTCCGGCGCCACCGCGACCGGCATCGCGGCGTGCGCGAGGATGCCGTCGCCGCCGGGGACGTCCTCGTAGTAGGCGATCCCCGGCCCCACCGGGGTCACCCCGGCCTCGGCCAGCCTGCGGCACAACTCGTCGAACAGCGGACCCACGACCGGGCTGATGTCCTCGGGCTCGTAGCTGCGCGCCACGGCGCTCAGCTCGGCCACCCGGACGGCCGGGATGCGCTTGACCACCACGTCGTCGGTGTTCATGTGTCCCTCACTCTCGATCGTCCGGAGCCTCGCCTCGACCTGGGCCAGCCGTGCCGTCGCGGCGGCCATCGCCGCCTCCAGCTCCGCCTGCCGCAACCGCAGCATCCCCCGCAGTTCCTCGGCGCTCACCCGCTCGTCCAGGACTTCCCGCACCTGGCGGAGCGTGAAGCCCAGGTCCTTGAGCGCGGTGATCCGGTTGAGCCGGGCGAGCTGGCCCGCCTCGTAGAACCGGTAGCCGCTCGCGGGATCGACGTGGGCCGGGCGGAGCAGCCCGATCGCGTCGTAGTGGCGCAGCATGCGGACCGACACGCGGCCGTGCCTGGCGAAGTCTCCGATGGTGAACATGGTGTGGCCGATTCCAGCGCCTCACACCGTGTCAGGGTCAACAGTGCCCATGCGGATGCTCCGAGGCGGCGCGTCCAGCGGTCCGGGCAGCCGCAACGGGCCGCGCCCGGGGGTGATCGTGCCGAGCACCCGCGATCCGGACGCGCCGGTGCAGGCGGGCACCGTGCCGGGCAGGCCGTGCGCGGTCAGCCAGCCGAGGTAGGAGAACGCGATCGCCTCCTTCGCGTCCGAGGGCACGCCGAGGTCGTCGCTCGGCAGCAGCCGCGCACCTGCGACCCGCTCGCGTAGGGCGCGCATCAGGGCCGGGTTGCGCACCCCGCCGCCGGACACGACCACCGTGCCGAGCCGGTGCCGCCGGATCTCGGCCGCGACCGTCTCGGCGGTGAGCGCCGCGAGCGTCGCCAGCAGATCCGGCAGCCCCAGCGCGTACGGCCCGGCCACCCGTTCCAGGTAGCCCGCGTGGAACAGCTCCTTGCCCGTCGTCTTGGGCGGCGCCCGGTGGTAGTAGGGCTCGGCGAGCAACTCGGCCAGCAGCCCCTCGTGCACCCTCCCCGCCGCCGCCAGCCTGCCGTCCTCGTCGTACGGCCTGCCGGTGGCGTCGAGCACCGCCGCGTCCAGCAGCGCCGAGGCCGGGCCGGTGTCGTAGGCGAGCGGCGGCTCGCCGGCCGTGGGAGCCACAGTGAGGTTGGCGATGCCGCCGAGGTTGAGGGCGCCCGCGCGACCGGGCGAAGCAGCCGGCCCGCGCGATCCGGGCAGCCCCCGCGGCCCCTGCGGCTCAGGGGGTTCGGTGGGCTCGTGCAGATCAGGGGGTTCCGGCGGCTCGAGCGAGCCGTGCGGCTCGGAGGGCTCGCGCAATCCGGCGAGCAGCGGCAGGTCGAAGGCGGACACGAGCGGCGCGCCCTGTCCTCCGGCCGCCACGTCGCGCACCCGCAGGTCCGACACGACCGGGACGCCGAGACGTTCGGCTATCCAGGCGGGCTGGCCGAGCTGGAGCGTCCCGCGCACACGCCCCTCCTCGACCCAGTGATACAGCGTCTGCCCGTGCGAGCAGACGAGGTCGGCGGCCGGGCAGCCCGCCGCCGCCTCGGCGAACGCCTGTCCGACGAGCGTGTCGAGACGGCAGACCTCACCCATGTCCGTACGGTTCGGCGGCAGCGCGGCGACGATCGCGGCCCGCAGGCCGGGCGGGTACGGCACCGTGCCGGTGTGCTCCACGACGCCGGTGAGCAGGTCGCCGTCCGCCGACCAGCGGACGAGTGCGCAGTCGATCCCGTCGTGGGAGGTCCCCGAGATCAGCCCGAGCACGCGCATGCCCACCTCGCGAGAACTGCTAGCCGGCTCTCGGCGGAAGGCCGACGAGCTTGGTGAGGAATCGGTCGATCTGCTCCTCCGCGGGCGGCCAGGGCAGGTCGGGCTCGTTGATCCGCTGCGACAACATGCCGTTCACGGCGGTGCGCAGGTCGATGGCGACCGTGGCGGCGTCGTCGCGCGGGACGATCCCGGCGTCCATGCAGCGCTGGACCGCCTCCGTGGTCCTGGCCACCAGCACCTCCTTGAACGGCATGCCGAGCCGGCGGTGGACCGCGCTCTCGTGCAGCACCTTGTACAGGCCCGGATGTTCGTGTGCCCAGGCGGCCTGCGCGAGGATGCGCGCCCGCAGCCGCCCCGCGGGGTCCTCCTGCGCCGCGTCGGCCTCGTCGCCGGCCCGCACCAGTTCCTCGTGGCAGCGCCGCAGCACCGCGAGCACGAGCGCGTCACGGTCGGGAAAGTGCAGGTAGACCGAGGTGGCCGCGATCGACACCTCGCGCGCCACGGCCCGCAGCGACAGCGCCTCGTCGTCGGCGAGGTCGTCGAGCATCCGCATGGCCGCCGCGACGATCTCCTCGCGCAGCCGCTCGCCCTGCCCGCGCGCGTTCGGACGGCGGCGGGCGGCGGGAGTCGGGGGCCCGGTTGTCGGAGTCGGGGTGGCTTCCATGACCGGCCCATTGTACGAGGAGGGTCATCACGCTACAGTCGTAGCGCTACAGCCGTTCACAAAGGGAGCGAATCCTGTGTCCGTGGAAACTCCGACCGACTTCGACGTGATCACCGGGCTGGACCCGGTGTTCGCCCAGATGGCCGCCGCCAGCGTCGGGCACTGCTGGGCGGTGCCCGAGCTGTCCGACCGCGAGAAGGTCTTCCTGGCCCTGGTGGCGGACGTCTGCCAGCCGGCCCTCGGCCTGCCGTTCGAGACGCACGTCCGCGAGGGCCTGCGGCGCGGCCTGTCCACCGCGGACATGCGGGCGCTGCTGCGCCTGATCTCCTACGACAGCGGGTACGCCGCCGCGCTGGCCGCACTGGAGCGGCTCACCGAGATCGAGGCCGCGGCCGGGCTGCCCCGCCCGGACGCCGAGTCACTGCCCCGGGAACTGGTGGAGACCGGCCCCGGCGCCGCGCCGACCCCGCTGCCCGAGCCGGTGCGTGCCGAGCTGAGCGGGCTCGACCCGTACTTCCTGGAGTACTTCGACCTGCAGTCGCGCATGCGGGGTGTCCAGGGGCCGGGCACGTTGAGCGTCCGCGAGCGGGCGTTCATGACGATGAGCGTCGACGTGCACTACCAGACGCTGGACGAGACGTTCCGCATCCACGTGGGCCGCGCCCTCGGGGCCGGCGCGTCACACGAGGACGTGCGCGCCGTGCTGCGCTTCAACGCGCAGTTCGGGGCGACACGGGCATGGCAGGCGTGGAAGGCGCTCAACGCCTGCCTCGCCGAGCCCGCTCCCGCCCGCTGATCCCGTACGCCCCGGCCCGCACCGCCTGACCGTACGGGCCGGCAGAACGGGCGCGACCGATAGAGCGGGCTCTCAGCGGCCGATCTTGTCCAGTTCGGCGAGGTCCTCGTCGGAGAGCGAGAGTCCCGCGCCTGCGACGTTCTCGCGCAGGTGCGCCACCGACGAGGTGCCGGGGATCAGCAGGATGTTCGGCGACCGCCGCAGCAGCCAGGCCAGGGCGACGGACATCGGCGTCGCGTCCAGCCGGGCCGCCACGGCCGACAGCGCCGAGGACTGCAGCGGGCTGAAGCCGCCGAGCGGGAAGAAGGGCACGTAGGCGATGCCCTGCTCGGCGAGCTCGTCGATCAGCTCGCCGTCCTGACGGTGGGCGAGGTTGTACATGTTCTGCACGCACACGATCGGCGCGATCGAGCGTGCCTCGGCGACCTGCTCCGCCGTCGCGTTGCTGACGCCGAGGTGGCGGATCAGGCCCTGCCGCTGAAGGTCGACGAGCGTCTCGAACGCCTCGGCGAGCGAGCCGGGCCGGGGGCCCTGGGCGTCGCCGAGCCGGAGGTTGACCACGTCCAGCGTCTGGAGGCCGAGAGCTTCGAGGTTCTCGTGGACGGCGCGGCGCAGGTCTTCGGGCCGGCGGGCCGGGGGCCAGCCTCCCTGCTCGTCGCGGATCGCGCCGACCTTGGTCACGATGTGCAGCGAGTCGGAGTACGGGTGCAGCGCTTCCCGGATCAGCTGGTTGGTGACGCGCGGCCCGTAGGCGTCGGCGGTGTCGATATGGGTGATGCCGATGTCGACGGCCTCGCGCAGGACGGCCAGCGCGCCGTCACGATCGGCGGGCGGGCCCATGACCCCGGGGCCGGCGAGCTGCATGGCGCCGTAGCCGAACCGGGTGACGGTCAGGTCGCCCAGAGTCCAGGTGCCGCCGGGAAGCGAAATGGAGAGCGTGCTCATGCCTCTGTCTTTCGTGGTGAGCGGAATGGTGGTGCCTCTCGGCCCCCCTGCTGCAGTATGGATAGGCAACTTCCTGACGGGAAGTACGCACTTCGGAGTGCGTAGGGCACCCCCGGGTTAGAGGAGCGGTCGATGGCGACGATGACGGCGGCCCAGAAGAGGGAGCAGGCCAAGGCGGAATATGACGCTTTCCTGGCGGCGTGTCCAAGCCGCAAGCTGCTCGACCGAATCTCCGACAAATGGGTCACGCTGGTCCTGGCCGCGCTGGGCGGCGACAGCGCGCGTCAGCGAGGCGCCGACTGCGGCGGTGAGCCCCGGCCGATGCGCTACTCCGAACTGTCCCGCCTGCTCGCCGGCGTCAGCCAGAAGATGCTCACCCAGACGCTGCGCTCCCTTGAGCGTGACGGTCTGATCACGCGCACCGCGACGCCGACCGTGCCCGTCACGGTCACCTACGAGCTGACCGACCTCGGTCTGTCTCTGCACCAGATGATGCGCGGCCTCAAAACCTGGGCCGAGGCGCACATGGACGACGTGCTCGCCAACCGGGCGACGTACGACACCCGCACGGCCTGACAGCCCGTACACCGCCCGGCAGTCCGGACACCGCCTGACAGCCCGGACACCGTCTGCCGGGAGCCGTGGCGCGCCGAGCCGCACGCCCCGCCCAGGGCGCCCCGACCCGTGGGCCCCGCTCAGGGCGCCCTCCTCAATTCACCCTGCTCGGTGCACCCTGCTCAATTCACCCTGCGTTCGCGGCTCGGCTCGCTCTGCCGGGACGCCCGGTCCACCGCCGTGACGTGGTAACGGTGGCCGGGCGCGCCGTCGGGGTCCACCCAGCGGACGTGCCTGCCCGCGGGCACGACGGCGACCAGGTGCGCCGCGTCGGCGAAGTCCTGCCGGCGGGCGGGCCGGTCGAACCGGAAGACGGCGAACTGGAACGGGGCGCGGGGTCCCGTCGCCTCGACGTGCAACTCCACGCCCCCGCTCACGCGCCGGGCCGAGGCGAGCACGGGACGGCGCGGCGGCTCGCCGCCCGCGAGTCTGGGCAGCAGCGGCGCGAGCGCGGGCCGCGTGTAGTGCCCGCTCACGACCGCGCTGATCGAGCCGAGCCGGTCGTCGCGGACGTCGGCCGCGTTGTACCAGATGTCTCCCCCGACCTCCGGATGGTCCCGGTTGAGCGTGAGGTGCCGGGCGAGCTCGTCCGGCTGGAACCACTCGGCGGGCTGCCCCGCCGTCCCCGCCTTGTACGCCGCCTGGCCGATCCACAGCTGCACCCCGGTGCCGGCGGCCACGTCGGACCACCAGGGGACGAGCTTGGCGTAGTCGGCGTTCGACTGGCCGATGTACCAGTAGAGCTGCGGCGCGACGTAGTCGAGCCAGCCCTTCTTCACCCAGCCCCGGGTGTCGGCGTGCAGGTTGTCGTACGACTGGCCGCCGCTGGTGTCGGAGCCGAGGGGGTCGGTGGCCTTGTTGCGCCAGATGCCCGAAGGGCCGATGCCCCAGATCACCTCGGGCTTGGCCCGCCGCACACGCCGCTGCATCTCCCGGACGAGCAGGTCGACGTTGTTCCGCCGCCAGGCGGCCAGGTCGGGGAAGCCCGCGCCGTACGCCGCATAGGCCGCGCTGTCGTCGAACGCCGTGGTGTTGACCGGGTAGAAGTAGTCGTCGAAGTGCACACCGTCGATGTCGTAACGGGTGACGGCGTCCATCATCGCGTCCTGCACGAACGCGCGGACCTCGGGGATGCCGGGGTTGTAGTAGAGCTTGCCGCCGTACGGGACGATCCACTCGGGGTGGCGGCGGCCGGGGTGATCCGGATGCAGCGCGGCCGGGTCCGCCTGCATCGACACGCGGTACGGGTTGAACCAGGCGTGGAACGCGAGCCCTCGCCGGTGGGCGGCCTCGACGGCGAAGCCCAGCGGGTCGTAGCCCGGGTCCTGCCCCTGGACGCCGGTCAGATACTGCGACCACGGCTCGTACGGCGACGGCCAGAAGGCGTCGGCCGTCGGCCTGATCTGCACGAACACCGAGTTGAGCCGGCGCGCCACGGCCAGGTCGAGCCAGGCCGCGAGCTCGGCCTGCTGCCGCTCGGGCGTCAGCCCCGGCTTGGACGGCCAGTTGATGTTGACGACCGAGGCGATCCACATGCCGCGCATCTGACGCAGCGGCGGGACGTACCCGGCGGGCGAGGCGGAAGCGGGGGATGCGGCGAGGGCGGGCAGCGGGACGCTCGCCGCCGCGGCGGCGAGGGCCAGGCCGCGCAGCATGGAACGCCGGGAGGGGGAGCTCAATCGGACCTCCGAAAGCCGGGGGGATGCGGCGATCACGACACTGGCAGAAACTTACTTTCAGATCAATGCCGATAAAAGAAAGTGTCATAGACGTGTAATCTGCCCCAGGAGGTCCTCGTTGGAGACGCGCCAGACGTGCCGGTCACGTCGCACATGTCTCGACATGTGGACTTCTGATCCCGTTGTCCCGCGCCGGCGGGCGGGTGGATCTAAGCTGATCGCGCAATGGAGAGGCTGCAGGTGATGAACGAGAACGAGGGCGCCGCACCGGTCAACCCGATCGCGACGGTGCGTGCGGTGCTGCCCTCGCTCACCCCCGCCGCCCAGACCATCGCGCGTCTCATCCTCGACGACCCCGCCATGGTGGCCCGCAGCACGATCACGGAGATCAGCGCGGTCTCGGGGATCAGCGAGGCGACGATCGTGCGGACCGCACGGGCGCTGGGCTTCGCCGGCTACTCACAGCTGCGGTTCGCGCTGGCCGCGGCCGTGGCCAGGGACACCCCCGAACGGCTCGTGCCGGGCGACCTCGCCCCGGACGACCCCCTGACCGACGTCATCGCCAAGGTCACCCGGGCCGAGTCGCAGGCGCTCGCCGACACGGCGGCGCAGCTCAGTCCCGAAGGGCTCGGCGCGGTGGTGGACGCCGTCGCCGGCGCCCGCCGCGTGGACGTGTACGGCGTGGGCGCCTCCGGTCTCGTCGCGGCCGACATGGCGCAGAAGCTCATGCGGATCGGGCTGCCCGGCCACTACTTCACCGACGCGCATCTCGCGCTCACCAGCGCCGCGCTGCTGCGCGAGGGGGACGTCGCCGTCGGGGTGAGCTGCACCGGCGAGACACCCGACGTGCTCGGCCCGGCACGGGTCGCCCGCAAGGCCGGTGCGACGGTCGTGGCGATCACCAACAATCCGCGCTCGTCGCTGGCCGGGATCGCCGGCCACGTCCTGGTCTCCGCCGGTCGCGAGACGGCGTTCCGGCCGGGCGCGCTGGCCAGCCGGATCAGCCAGCTCCTCATCGTCGACTGCGTGTTCGTCGGCGTCGCGCAGCGCACGTTCGACACCTCCGACGCCGCCTTACGGGCGACCCGCGACGCGCTCGCCGACTACCTCGGCGACGCCCACCGCCGCGTCCGTAGCGCCTGACCACTCCGCGAGCGCCCGGCCGGCCCGCCCACGGCCAGGCCCCGACCGCCCGCTCCCCCGCCCGGCCGGCAGGCCCCTCCTGGCGGAAGGCCGGAGCTCGTCAGGCGGCGCCGCCCGCATGGCGGGCGGCCTCCAGCCGGTCGCCGTTGGCCCGCAGAAGCGCGCGGGCGTCGTCAGGGCCGAGGTCGTGCTCGATCATCAGCACCGCCGCCTTGATGTTCCAGTCCGCCGCCTCCAGCGCGGCCCGCGCGGCGGCGGGCCCGGCGCCGGTGAGGTCGCCGACGATCCGCGTCGCCCGGCGCGCGAGCTTCGCGTTCACCGCCGAGACCTCGATCATGGTGTTCCCGTACGTCCGGCCGAGCCGGATCATCGCGATCGTGGAGATCATGTTGAGCACGAGCTTCTGGGCGGTCCCCGCCTTGAGCCGGGTCGAGCCGGCCACCACTTCGGGGCCGACGACCACCTCGATCGGATGTTCGGCCCGCTCCGACAGCGGCGACCCCGGATTGCACGACAGGCTCACGGTCAGCGCCCCGCGGCGGGCGGCCTCGCCCAGCGCGCCGAGCACGAACGGCGCCCGGCCGCTGGCGGAGATCCCCACGAGCGAGTCGAGCGGGCCCAGGGCCCGGTCGGCGACGGCCGCCATTCCTCCGTCGTGGTCGTCCTCGGCACCCTCGATCGACCGGGTCAGCGCGGCCTCGCCGCCCGCGATGACGCCCTGCACGAGCTCGGGGTCGGTGCCGAAGGTCGGCGGGCACTCCGACGCGTCGAGGACGCCGAGCCTGCCGGACGTCCCCGCGCCCACGTAGAAGAGGCGTCCGCCCCCGCCCATCCGGGCGACGATGGCGTCGACGGCGGCCGAGACGGCCGGGATGGCCCTGGCCACCGCGCCGGGCACCGTGGCGTCGGCCGCGTTCATCAGCCGGGCGATCTCCTCGGTCGGCAGCCGGTCGATCTCGCGATAACGCGGATCACTCTGCTCGGTGAACAGCTCGCTCTGCTCGGTGAAGAGCTGCTCGGTGTACATCTCGCGCTGCTCGGTGGACAGGCCCGCCAGTGGGTCAGTCATCTCGTCCCCGTCGTTGGAATCCGTCTCCCTCGTGCCGCCCGGGCTCACCGGTGGCTCACCGGCACGGCGACCACACTGCGGCGTTCGGGATGGAAGCAGGCGTGCCGCTGCGGCGTGCCGCCGTCGTGGCCGAGCACGGGCCGCTCCCGCTCACACCGCTCCGTACGGAACGGGCAGCGCGGCGCGAACAGGCAGCCCCCCGTGTGGTCGCTCGGGCGGCCGCCCGGGTGGCCGCTCGTGTCGTCGCTTGGGTGGTCTCCCGACGCCTCCACCGGCACGACCCGCTGCTCGCCCGGCGACTCCAGCCCGTGCAGCACCGGAATGGCCGACAGCAGCGCCTGGGTGTAGGGATGCACCGGCGCCGAGATGACGGTCTCGACCGGGCCGCGCTCGACCACCTGGCCGCGGTAGATGACGTACAGCTCGCCGTCCGTGCCGATGTAGCGGGCGGTCGCCACGTCGTGGGTGATGAACAGCACGCTCACCCCGAGCCGCTCGCGCAGGTCCTTCAGCAGCGCGAGGATGCCCAGGCGCAGCGACACGTCGATCATCGAGACGGCCTCGTCGGCGACCAGGACCTCGGGATCGACGGTCAGCGCGCGGGCGATCACCACGCGCTGGCGCATGCCGCCGGACAACTGGTGGGGATAGCGCGGCAGCACGTAGCCCGGGTCGAGCCCGACCATGCCGAGCAGTTCCCCGGCCCGCTCGTCCGCCCACGCGCGCGGCCGGCCCGTCTGCCGCGCCCGCAGCGCGAGCGGCGCGGCCAGCGCCTGGTGGATGGTGCGCGTCGGGTTCAGCGCGGAGTACGGGTCCTGGTGGACGAGCTGGACCCGGCGGAAGTACGGCTGCCGCCGCCGGTGGCTCAGCGACGACATCGCCACGCCGTCGATGACGATCTCGCCCGCGTCGCAGGTCTCCAGCCCGGCGATGATCCGGCCGAGAGTGGTCTTGCCGCAGCCCGACTCGCCGATGAACGAGACGGCCCCGCCCTTCGGGATCGCGAAGTCCACGCCGCGCAGCGCCGGGACCTCCCGCGCGCCGAGCACGCCGCCGCGCTGCCGGAACGTCTTCGTGATGCCGGTCCCGCCGATCATGCCTGGTCCTCTCCCGTCGCGGCGGCCACGGCCCGCCTGTCCCCCTCGTCGTCCCGTACGGCATGGCAGGCCGCCCACCGGGAGCCCCGGGTGACGACGGGCGGGCTGCCGGTCTCGCACACGTCCATGCGCAGCGGGCAGCGGTCGCGGAACACGCACCCGTCGGCCGGGACGTCGGCCAGCGTCGGCGGGCGGCCCGGCAGGGCCCGCGCCTCGCCGATGTCGCCGACCAGGCGCGGGATGGCCCCGAGCAGCCCCCGCATGTACGGGTGGCGCGGCCCGGCGAGCACCTCGCGGGTCGGGCCGTGCTCGACCACGCGTCCGCCGTACATGACGGCGAGCCGGTCGGCGACCTCGGCGACCACCCCGAGGTCGTGGGTGATGACGAGCGTGGTGAGCCCGCGCTCGGCGTGCACCTCGCGGACGATCCGCAGGATCGTCGCCTGGGTGATCATGTCGAGGGCGGTCGTGGGCTCGTCCAGCACGACGAGGCGGGCGTTCAGCACCAGGGCCAGCATGATGCCGACCCGCTGGCGCATGCCGCCGGACAGTTCGTGCTGGTAGGAGTCGAGCACCCGGGCGCCGTCCAGGCCCATCCGGCCGAGCAGGCCCCGGGCGTCGGCCAGCAGGCCGCGCATGTCCTCGACGCCGTGCGAGCGCCCCAGGTCGAGCACCTGCTTGCCGACCGTCTTCAGCGGGTTGAGGGAGTTCTGCGCCGCCTGGAAGACGTACCCGACGTGCCGGCCCCGGGCCCGCCGCAACCCCTCGCCACCGAGCGCCACGACGTCGCCGAGGCCGTCGATCTCGACGCTGCCCGCCGCGATCCTGCCGGGCGGCTGGACGGCGTTGAGCAGCGACAGCGCGAGCGTGGACTTGCCAGAACCCGACTCGCCGACCACGCCGGTGATCGTGCCGGGCGCCAGATCGAGATCGACGCCGGACACCGCCGGGAGCTCTCCCGCCGGGGTGCGGTAGACCACGGTCAGCCCGCGGATCCGCACACCGGGAGGACCCTGCTCGGAGGCCACGTTCACTCCTCCCGCAGCCGGGGGTTGAAGATCTCGTCCATCGCGTCCACGATCAGCACGATGCCGAGCGTGAGCAGCAGGATCGCCAGCAGCGGCGCCAGCAGGTACGGCAGCGCGGCCGTCGTGGTCAGCGCGCCGCCGCCGAAGACGGCGAGGTTGAGCATGACCCCCCAGTTGTTCGCCTCGAACGGCAGCACACCCAGGAAGAACAGGCCCACCTGCGCGTAGACCGCGCCGGTCACCGCGATGAGCGCGTTCATCGCGATGTACGGGGCCATGCCGGGCAGCAGCTCCCTGCCGACGATGTGCGTGGTGGACAGGCCGAGCCCCCGGGCGGCCTCGATGAACCCGCGCTCGCGCAGCGACAGCGTCTGCGCCCGCACGGCCCGGGCCACGCCGCCCCAGCCGAGCAGCCCGAGCACCAGGCCCATCTCGACGGCGCCGGTGAACTTCCACACCGTCGACAGCACCAGCAGCAGCGGCAGGCCGGGGATCGTGAGCTTCATGTCGGTGAACCGCATGAGCACGGTGTCCCAGCGGCCCCGCCGGAACCCCGCGAACAGCCCGATGCCCGCGCCGACCACGACCGTGATGACGGCCGTCACGACGGCGGTCAGCAGGACGTACCGGGTTCCGGTCACGACGAGGGCGAGCACGTCCGTGCCCTCGAAGTCCGTGCCGAACGGATGCCGCAGGCTCGGCGAGGCGTAGAGCGCGCTCGTGTCGCGGGGCAGCGGGTCGGGGTAGAGCAGCGGCCCGAAGATCCCCATGAACGCGAACACCACGAGGATGACCGCCCCGGCCATCCGGCTCGGCTTGCGCCGCATGACCCGCCAGACACCCCGCCAGAAGTTGCGCCGCACGGCCGCGGCGGCGCCCGTCTCCGGCACGATCGTGCTCGTCATGCGACCCCCTCGCCTGGCGGCTCGGCGCGACGTCGTGCCGGAGGCGCGCAGGTGACCCTGACGGGCAGCTCGCTGTGTTCACTGATTCGCTCGCTTCGCTCGCTCATGCCGTCTCCCCTCCACTGCGCACCCGGGGGTCGATGACCGTGTAGAGCAGGTCGGCGGCGATGTTCGCGACGACGACCGCCGTCGTGATGAGCAGGAACGCCCCGCCCATCAGGGAATAGTCGCGGTTGTTGACGCTGTCGATCAGCATCAGCCCCAGGCCGGGATAGTTGAAGATGCGCTCGATGAAGATCGCGCCGCCGAAGAGCAGGCCCAGCGAGAGCGCCAGGATCGTGAACAGCGGCAGGATCGCGTTGCGCGCGACGTAGCGGAAGATGATCGACCGTTTCATGCCGCGCAGCTCGGCCGCCAGGATGAAGTCGTCGCCGAGCACCGTGACCACGCTCGACTTCATCGCGAGGATCCACCCGCCGTAACCGGCCAGCGCGTACGTGACGACCGGCAGGGTGGCGTGCTCGACCAGCGAGCCGATGTAGTCGGCGGTGAAGCCGGGATCGATCACGATGTCGGCCGTGCCCCCTGCCGGAAGGATCGGGATCAGCGTGGTGAAGATCGCTCCCAGCAGCAGCGCCAGCACGTACTGCGGGACGCCGTGCAGCAGGGATCCGGAGATCGCGAGGAGGTCGCCGAGCACGCCGGTCCGTTTGATCGCGGCGTAGACGCCCATGACGACGCCGGCGAGGAAGCTCAGCAGCGTCCCGGCGAGCACCGGGATCACGGTCCACTTGGCCGCCGAGAACAACACGGTCGACACCCCGGCGCCGGGCACGGACAGCGACTGCCCGAGGTCGAGGTGGGCCAGGCCGCCCATGTAGTCGAGGTACTGCTCCCACAGGCCGCCCTTCGGCGTGAAGCCGTACAACGCCTCGACCGCGCGCTGGGCGGCGTCGGGGGCCATGCCCTGCTCGACGAGCTTCTGGTAGCGCGCCGCGAGCGGATCGCCGGGGACGCTCCTGATGATCAGAAAACTGATCGTCGTGACGACCAGGATCATGACGAGCCCGCGGGCCACATGGCCCGCGAGCCGCCGGAGGAGAACCGTCACGGACTACTGCTTCTTCTTGATCAGGCCGAGCTGGATCCAGACGCCGGAGGGCTGGCGCAGCAGGTCGCTCTCGTCCTCGGGGAAGCCGGTGAAGCGGTTGGTGTTGACGAACTGGGTGTTCACGTAGTCCCACAGCTGGATGACCGGGAGGTCCTGGTTGGCCGCCTTGGCGAGCTTGGCGATGACCGCCTTCTGCTCGTCGCCGCTGACGCTGTTGAGCTGGGCGGTCAGCTCGCCGGGGTTGACCGTGCCGACACCGTCGACGTCGATCGTCTCCGGGCCGCCCATCCAGTTGCCGTCCTTGCCGGGCGCCGAGTGCTTGACCTTGCCGCCGAGGATGTTCCAGCCGTTGGATGTGCCGTACAGGCGCTGGAAGATGTTGTACGGCGCGGGGCCGAGCGCGATGAGCCAGAAGCCGAGGTCGTACTTGCCCTCGGAGAGCTCGGACAGGTAGAGCGGATAGTCGGCGGTGGTCACCACCTCGGCGTCGACGCCGGCCGCGGTGAGCTGGCTGGTGATGGCCTTGGCCGCGGAGACCCAGTCGGAGAACGGCGCCGGGATGTGGATCGTCACCTTCCAGGGCTTGCCGTCGGGCAGCGCCCACTTGCCGTCCTTCTTCTGCAGACCGGCCTCCGTGAACTCCTTGTCGGCCTTGGCCGGGTCCAGTTTGTACGGCTCCAGCGCGTCGAGTCCGGCGCCGAGCCACTCCCTGGCGGCCTTCTGGTGGATGCCCGAGGTGGTCACGGCCGCCGTGCCGCCCTCCGGCGAGGCGATCCGCGTGACCTCCTCACGGTTGACCAGGGAGGCCAGCCCGCGCCGCACGTGCACGTTGTCGTACGGCTTCTTCGCCTGGTTGAACGCCAGCGAGACGGCCACCGGGGAGTAGCCCTTGATGACCTGGTTGCCGGGCGTCGCCTTGATGCGCGTCATCACGTCGGCGGGCACCGCGGTGAACGGGGCGTTGTCGAGCGTGCCGGAGGTCAGGTAGTTCCAGATCTGCTCGTTCCCGGTGGTGTTGAGCAGCTTGAGCTGGTCGGGTGCGACGTTGGCGGCGTTGTAGAAGTTCGTGTTCTTCACCAGCAGCGCCTCGCCGGGGTTCATCCGCTTGAGGACGAACGGCCCGGCCGACACGTCCTGAGGCGGGGCGAACGCGAGCACCTTCTCCGACAGCGCCTTGATCTGCCCGCGCGCCGCCTCCGCCTCCGGGCCGTCGCCGCGGGCGGCCTTGAGCATGTCCCAGAAGTCGGCGGGGACGACGCTCTGCCACACGTGCTGGGGCACCACGAAGGCGTCCATGACCCCGCGCACGAACGTGACGCTGGGGTTCTTCATGTCCTGGGTGATCTTGATGGTCGTGTCGTCGACGACTTCGACGTCCGAGGCGGCGCCGGCCGCGCCGGGATCGACCGCGAAGGCGGTGCTGCCCTGGGTGTAGGCCAGCGCGATGGAGAACTTCACGTCATCGGCGGTGACGGGCTGCCCGTCGGACCACTTGTTGCCCGGCTGCAGGTGCAGGGTGATGGAGGAGTTGTCCGGCGCGATGTCCCAGCTCGCCGCGATGCCCGGATAGAACTGGTTCGGGTCGGTGAGGGTGTTCTTCGCCCAGGCGATCCTCATCGCGTTGTAGCCCCAGAACGCGTTGCCCTTGGGGTTCCACGGGTTGATCGGCGCGTTGACGTCGAGCGACGGCTTGTTGATATCCACCGTGGTGTAGACGCCGCCACCGCCGCCTGTGGAGTTCCCGTTCGTGCCGCCGCCGCTGCATGCCGCGACGGCCGCGAGGCTGAGCAACGCCGCGATCGCTGTCAGACGTTTCATTGACCGCTCCGGGGGGTTGTTCTGATGCGGATCTTGTCCGGACCTTAAGCACGGACCCACAGGCGGGTCAATAATCTGCAAAACTCGTGAGGGTTCTGCAACTTTCCTTCATTCGGGTCACGGCGAAACCGAGCACCGCGACCGCCCGCCGGGAGTGGCGGACTTCTCTCCGGCCGGTCAGCGAACTGTTACTGGTCGCCTCCACGCGATCACATTACGTTGCGAGCAAAGGCCCCGCCGTACGAGGAGGACTGGCGTGAAGTCCATCGCCCGATTTTGTGGCAACTGCAGCTGCGGCTGCCCCGAGCTGTTCGTGGACGCCTCCGCCCCGGCCGAGCGTCAGGTCGTCATCACCGACGACTTCGGCCAGAAGGTGGAGATGAGCCTCGACCAGCTCGGCTCGCTCGTGGAGGCGGCGAAGACCGGCGCGCTGGACGACCTCGCGCTCACCGGCTGACCGTGAACCCGGCCGCCCTGTTCGCCGGGGGCCTCGCCGCCGGCCTCGCCGCGGGCACGGCGTCGTGCGCCGCCGTCCAGGGCGGCCTTCTCATCGGCCTCGTCTCCGGGAACGCCTCCGGGAACGCGGCCGGCCCGTCCCGTGCCCTCCCGCCGGTGGCCGCGTTCCTGACCGGCAGACTCGCCGCCCATACCGCCCTCGGAGCGTTGCTCGGGCTGGCTGGCGCGGCGGTCCAGGTCGGCCCGGGCACCCGGGCGGCGCTGCTCGTCGCCGCCGGAACCGTGGTGGTCGTCCTCGCCGTACGGATGCTCCGCCGGCGTCACGAGGCGGGCTGCGCACCGGCGAGGAAAGTGCCCGCACGCACCCCGGGCGGGCGGCCTCCACCGGACCACGCGTCCGTCGGCATCGGGCACGACTGCGCGCCGCGCGCCGCACCCGGCCGCGCGGCCTCCGCCGCTTGCGGGACCGCATCTCCCGGTACGGCCGCCCCGCTGAAGAGCACGCGGGGCGGCACTCGCTCCCCCACTCTCGTACGGGCGGCCGGGCTGGGCGCGGCCACGATCTTCGTTCCCTGCGGCGTCACGGTCGGCATGGAGGTCGTGGCCGTCTCCATGGGTTCCGCGTCCGGGGGCGCGGCCGTGCTCGCGGGGCTCGCCCTCGGCACCGCTCCCGCCTTCGCCGCCCTCGGGCTGCTGGTGCGCACGCTCGCCTCGACCCGGCTGGCCGCCCTGGCGGGGATCGCGGCCCTGGCCGCCGGCCTCTTCACCGTCGGCTCCGGCCTGCGGCTCGGCGGCTGGCTGCCGGACTTCTCCCAGGCGCAGTTCGGCTCCCCCGCCGCCGCCGCGGGACGCGCCCTCACCGGGACCGACGGCGTCCAGCGGCTCACGGTCTGGGCGACCGCCGAGGGTTTCCGGCCCGGCATCGCGGTCGCCGCCGCCGGGCGGCCCGTCGAGATCGCCTTCAGGACGAGGGACAACCGGGGCTGCACGCGCACGCTCGCGATCGACGACCGCGACGTCGTGCTCCCCGTGACCGGCGAGCGCGTGGTGCGGCTCGCGGCCCGTCCGGAGGGGCGGCTGCGCTACGCCTGCGGGATGGGAATGTACGTGGGCTTCGTCAGGTTCGAGCGCGTCCCATGACACCAACGTCTTACCAATAACCCTCCGTGACGACTCGGTTACGTGTCACCCTGTCTCCCATGACACTAGTGGGAGCGACGGAGGCGACCGCGTGGCCCGGGATACCGGTCCCGCGTACCCCTGAACTTCTGGACCCGGCCGAGGCGAACCTGCTCGACAGGGCCCGCGACGGCGACCGTGACGCGGCGCACCGGCTGGGCCGGCTGTGCGCGGAGCGCGACGACCGACTGGGCGCCCGGCACTGGTGGGAACGGGCGGCGCGGGCGGGCAACGTCGACAGCGCCTACAACCTGGGGCTGTGGCACCGCACGCACGGGACGACCGAGGAGGCCATCGGCTGGTTCGAGCTGGCCGCGGCCACCGGCGACGCGGACGCGGCGACGAACCTGGCCTCGCTGCTGCTGGAGCGGCGCGGCGACACCGACGCGGCGCGCACGTGGTTCGAGCGGGCGGCCGAGGACGGCTCCCGCCACGCGGCCCGGCGACTGGCCCTGCTGTGCGAGGACCAGGGCGACGGCATGGGCGCCCGGCGCTGGCACTTCAGGGCGGCCGTGGACGGCGACCTGCGCTCGGCCCACGACCTGGGCTTCCTGGGCTACGCCGCGGGCGACGAGGCCGAGGCGCTGCACTGGTGGGAGTACGCGGCACGCGGCGGCCACGCGGAGGCCGCCTATCACATGGCTCTGCTCCTGCACACGGCCCGCGACGAGAAGGGCGCCGAGGCGTTCTACCGGCTGGCCGCCCGCGCCGACCACCCCGGGGCCGCCTTCCGCCTCGGCGACCTGGCGCTGGGCCGGGGTGACTTATCCACCGCGCGTGCCTGCTTCGAGCGGGCGGCGCGGACCGGGCGGCCCGACGCGCGGCGGATGGCCGGCCTCGTCTGCGCCCGGATGGACGACAGGCAGGCGGCCGCCCACTGGTACGAGCGGGCCGCGGCCGACGACCCCGAGGCCGCCTTCCGCCTCGGGCTGCTGCTCGTCGCGGAGCACAACGACCTGAAGGGCGGGCGCCACTGGTTCAGGCGGGCGGCCGAATTCGGGCACCACGGCGCGATGGTCGAACTGCGGACACTGCTGCCCCTGCTCGGCGCGTCCCCGGACGCCGAGGACTGCCTGCTCGACCCGCCCCCGCCCCACTGGAACCGGCCCGCGGAGCCCGGGCAGGCCGCGCGCGCCGAACTCGCCGTGGCGGCGGCGCGCAGGCGCGGCGATTCGGCGGCGGAGCCCGCGGACCTGGTCGAGATCCTCGGCACGTGGGATCTGGTCACCGGAGACCTGGTCACTGGGAACCTGGCCGCCGGGAACCCGCTCATGAGCGATCCGGCCGCCGGCGGCCTGCCGGACGCGGACGAGACCGGTCCGGCGGACACCGTGGGGCGGCTCGCCCGGGCGAGCGGACTGCACCGGGCCGCCATCGAGCATCTCGGCCTGGTGCGCGCCACGCTGCTGCGGCCGGGCACGGCCCCCTGGCCCACTCCGGCCGAGGTCGAGCATGTGCTCGGCACCGCGAGGGACCTGCGCAGACGCCTCGATCTCGGTCGTACCTGACAAATCACGCCACGTTCGCGACGGGCAGCGCTTGCCAGCACTCCCGCGCTGATCCCCCACGTGTCGGTCAGGCGGCGAGGATCTCCGCGACCGGCGTGTACGACAGGTCGTGCGCCGCCGCGACCGGCTCGTTGGTGAGCACGCCGGCGTGGGTGTTGAGGCCGAGGCCGAGCGCCTCGTCGCCGCGCAGCGCGTCCTTCCAGCCCCTGTCGGCGATCTTGACGACGTAGGGCAGGGTGGCGTTCGTCAACGCGAAGGTGGAGGTGTTGGCCACCGAGCCCGGCATGTTGGCCACGCAGTAGAACACCGACTCGTGCACCGGGAACGTCGGGGCGTCGTGCGTGGTCGGGCGGGAGTCCTCGAAGCAGCCGCCCTGGTCGATGGCGATGTCGACGAGCACCGAGCCCGGCTTCATGCGGGAGACCAGGTCGTTGGAGACCAGCGTCGGGGCCTTGGCGCCCGGGATGAGCACGGCGCCGACGACCAGGTCGGCCTCCAGCACGGCCCGCTCGATCGCGTACGACGTGGAGACCAGCGTCTTCAGCCGGCCCTGGTAGATGGCGTCGATGAAGCGCAGCCGGTCGATGTTGACGTCGAGGATCGTCACGTCCGCGCCCATGCCGACGGCGACCTGCGCCGCGTTGAGGCCGGAGACGCCGCCGCCGATCACGACGACCTTGGCGGGGGCGACGCCGGGCACGCCGCCGGGGAGCACGCCGCGGCCGCCGTTGAAGCGCATCAGGTTGTACGCGCCGACCTGGGGCGCGAGCCGGCCCGCGACCTCCGACATCGGGGCCAGCAGCGGCAGCCCGTTGCCGACCTGGACGGTCTCGTACGCGATGGCGGTGGTGCCGGCGGCGAGCAGCGCGTCGGTGCAGGGCCGGGAGGCGGCCAGGTGGAGGTAGGTGAACAGGATCTGGTCCGCGCGGAGACGGTGGTACTCCTCCGCGACCGGCTCCTTGACCTTGAGGATCATCTCGGACTCGGCCCACACCTCGTCGGCGCCCTCGACGACCTTGGCGCCGGCCGCGAGGTACTCCTCGTCGGTGATGGAGGAGCCGAGGCCGGCGCCGCGCTGGACGCCGACCTCGTGACCGTGACGGACGAGCTCGTGGACGCCGGCCGGTGTGGCGGCGACGCGGTACTCGTGATTCTTGACCTCGGCGGGCACGCCGATCTTCATGAGTTGTGTCCTTTCAGGCGGTCACTCGTCACGGTCGCCCCCTACCCGGCCGAACGAGCTCCACGGTCTACAGGCGGGCCCACGCCTCGGTGAGCACCGAACGGAGAATCGACTCGATCTCGTCGAACTCCTTGGGGCCGCAGATCAGCGGCGGGGCGAGCTGCACGACCGGGTCCCCACGGTCGTCCGCCCGGCAGTACAGGCCGGCGTCGTACAGCGCCTTCGAGAGGAAGCCGCGCAGCAGGCGCTCCGACTCCTCCTCGTTGAAGGTCTGCTTGGTGGACTTGTCCTTGACCAGCTCGATTCCGTAGAAGTAGCCCGAGCCGCGGACGTCGCCGACGATCGGCAGGTCCAGCAGCCGGTCGAGAGTGGCCTTGAACACCGGCTCGTTGGCCGTGACGTGCTCGATCAGGCCCTCCCTCTCGAAGATGTCGAGGTTGGCCAGGGCGACGGCGGCCGACACCGGGTGGCCGCCGAAGGTGTAGCCGTGCGCGAAGGTCTCGGTGCCGTTCTTGAACGGCTCGAACAGCCGCTCCGAGGCGATCATCGCGCCAATGGGCGAGTAACCGCTGGTCAGACCCTTGGCGCAGGTGATGATGTCCGGCAGGTAGTCGAACTTCTGGCCGCCGAACATCGTGCCCAGGCGGCCGAAGGCGCAGATGACCTCGTCCGACACGAGCAGCACGTCGTGGGCGTCGCAGATCTCACGCAGCCGCTGGAAGTATCCGGGGGGCGGCGGGAAGCAGCCGCCGGCGTTCTGCACCGGCTCGACGAAGACGGCGGCCACGGTGTCCGGGCCCTCCATCTCGATGGCCTTGCCGACCTGGTCGGCGGCCCAGCGGCCGAACGCCTCGGGGTCCTTTTCCAGGCCGGGGAAGCCGGAGATCTCGTCGGCGCGGTAGAGGTTCGTGTTGGGGGCCTTGATCGCACCGGGCACCAGCGGCTCGAAGACCTGCTTGAGCGCCGGGATGCCGGTGATCGACAGTGCGCCCTGCGGGGTGCCGTGGTAGGCGATGGACCGGCTGACGACCTTGGTCTTCAGCGGCTTGCCCTTGATCTTGTAGTACTGCTTGGCCAGCTTCCAGGCCGACTCGACGGCCTCGCCGCCGCCGGTGGTGAAGAAGACGCGGTTGAGGTCGCCGGGGGTGAGCTCCGCGAGCCGCGCGGCCAGCTCGGCCGCCTTCGGGTGCGCGTACGACCACAGCGGGAAGAACGCGAGCTCCTGGGCCTGCTTGGCGGCGGCCTCGGCCAGCTCGGCGCGGCCGTGGCCGACCTGGACCACGAACAGTCCGGCGAGGCCGTCGAGATACCGCTTGCCGTGGATGTCGTAGATGTAGGCGCCCTCGCCGCGCACGATCATGGGCACCTCCCCTCCCTCGTAGGAGGAGTGGCGCGTGAAGTGCATCCAGAGATTGTCCTGTGCGGCCTTGAGTACGTCGGGGCGCGTCATCGCAACCTTCCCTCAGGTGATCCGTCGCTGGGGACAGTTTGCATGCCACTTCGGCGTTTTGCCAAGTGATTACGTGGCTGCACTGTGGAAGAAGTTCGGATTCCGCTACATCGACATGTAACAGCAACGAAATCCGTCAAGGTAGATTGAGGCCGACCAGACGTGGAAGATGGGCCCGCCGGACCGTGTGGTCAAATGGGGTCCACCGAACGCCGGGAAGATCCACGCACATCCGGGGAGAACGCCGTGACACCTGAGGAGATCGAGCGCGCCGTCGAGGAGGGCATGCCGCAGACGGTCGAGGATCTCAAGCGCCTGGCCGCCATCCCGTCCGTCGCGTTCCCCGGCCACTCCGAGGCCCCGGTCCTGGAGGCCGCCGCGCTCGTCGAGCGACTGCTGCGCGCCGCCGGTCTCCCGCACGTCCGGCAGATTCCCATCGAGGGCAGTTTCCCCGCCGTGTTCGCCGAGGCGCCCGCGCCGGACGGGGCCCCGACCGTGCTGCTCTACGCGCACTACGACGTCCAGCCCGCCGGCGACCTCGCCCTGTGGCGCACCCCGCCGTTCGAGCCCACGATCGTCGACGGGATCATGTACGGCCGGGGCACGGCCGACGACAAGAGCGGCGTCATCACCCACGTGGCCGCGCTGCGCGCCTTCAACGGCCGGTTCCCGGTCGGCGTGAAGGTCATCATCGAGGGCCAGGAGGAGTACGCCGGCGAGCGTCTGGAGGCGTTCGTCGAGGCCAACCCCGACCTGCTGCACGCCGACGCCATGGTCATCGCCGACGTCGGCAACCCCGAGGTGGGCGACCCCGCGCTCACCACGTCGCTGCGCGGCATGGCCGCGTTCACCGTGGAGGTCCGCACGCTCGCCGAGGCCGTGCACAGCGGCGCGTTCGGCGGCGCCGCGCCCGACGCGCTGGCCGCGCTCATGCGCATGCTGACCGCCCTGCACGACGACCAGGGGAACGTCCGGGTGCCCGGCCTCGAACCGGGGACCTTCCCCGGCGTGGCGCCGTCCGAGGAGGAGTTCCGCTCGCTCGCCGGGGTGCTCGACGGCGTCTCGCTGGTCGGGGACGGCTCGCTCTCCGACCGGCTCTGGGCGTCGTACGCGATCACGGTGACCGGGCTGGACGTGCCGACCGTGACCGGCGCGATCAACGCGGTGCAGGCGGTGGCCCGGGCCCGCGTCACGATCCGCATCCCCGCGAGCGGGAACGCCAGGCAGGCGCTGAACGACGTGACGGCCTTCCTGGAGAAGGTCGCGCCGTGGGGGGTCGAGGTCTCCTTCGGCGACTTCGTCAGCGGCTCCGGCTTCCAGATCGAGCCGGGCGGCCCGGCCATGAACGCCGCGGAGCGGGCGCTGGAGCGCGCCTTCGGCCGGGCGCCGCGCCAGGTCGGCCAGGGCGGCTCGATCCCGCTGGTGGCGGCCCTCGCCCGGCAGTTCCCCAAGGCCGAGATCCTGCTGTACGGCGCCGAGGACGACGGCGCCTCGATCCACGCCCCGAACGAGCGGGTCGTGCTGGAGGAGCTGCGCCGCGTCGTCACGACCGAGGCCCTCTTCCTCGCCGACTACGGCGGCTGGCACGGCGCGGCCTGAGCCGCCGCGCCGGCTCGGGGCGCCGGAGGCGCGGCAATTCAACCACGAGGGGCGCGGCCGTGGTCTGGACTGAGGAGCGCGCGGGAGCGAAGCGACAAGCGCGACGAGGGAAGCGTTCACCGCGCGCCTCCGGCACGACCAGCGGCATTGAAGCGCCCCGAGCCGCCGCGCCGGAGGCGCGGCAATTCAACGCAGAAGGCCCGGTGGCTGGGGGGACCACCGGGCCTTCCGTTCGTTCCCGCCTGCGCGCGGTGCGCGGGGCGGTTACCTGTAGGTGATGTCGGAGGAGTTGTAGAGGCAGTTCGTACCGTCGGGGCCCTCACCGATCTTGGAGGGCTCGCTGCCCTTCGGCACGCCCTTGTACTTCTCGCAGATCACGATCTTGTGGCTGGAGTCGTTCACGATCGTGATGTTGGAGAAGCGCGCGGTGTCGCCCCAGTTGGTGTTGATGCCGGCCAGCGTCTTGCCGGGGGTGGTCGCCACGATGTTCGACATCTGGACGTGACGCTGGTAGGAGTTCGTGCAGTTGCCGCAGGCGCGGTAGAGCTTGCCGAAGTCCTGCACCTGGAAGTTCTTGATGATCATGGTGCCGGGGCCGTTGTGCTGGAACACCTTGTCGGATGCGCTCTTCGCCCCGCCGCCGTCGATGGTCATGACCTGGGACGACGAACTGCCCAGCAGGGTGGCGGCGTCCTCGCCGACGTCCTCCCACCAGACGTTCTGCAGCGTGCAGCTACCCAGGCAGTGGATGCCGTCGGCGCCGGGCGAACCGATGATCACGTTCCTGAGCGTCGCGCCGTTGGCCAGCTCGAAGATCGGCTTCTGGCTCTCGCTCTGCCCGCCGTCACCCATGTCGCCGCTGGCGTAGTAGCGCTTCAGGCCGCCGTCGAGGGTGCCGGAGACACTGATCGTGCTGGTGACCGCCTGCGAGCCCTGCGGGCTGGGCCAGCCCGACGGCGGCGTCGGGTTGGTCGTGGGGGTCTTGGTCGGTGTGGCGGTGGGAGTCGACGACGGCTGGGACCCGGCCGACTGGAGGGTCCACTGCTTGGTGGCCGCCGAGTCGCAGGAGTTCTGCTGCACCAGTGCGCCTGAGGACGTGGAGTTGTCCTTGGTGTTCAGGCACTTGTCGCTGTTGGCGTTGACGACCCGGTAGTTGGAGCCCGAGGCGACCAGTTCCCAGGTCTGCGACGAGGAGCCGGTGCACGACTCCTGCTGGACGGCCTTGCCCGCGGAGGTGGAGGCGCCGGCGACCCCGGCGCACTTGCCGCTGTTGCCGGCGGCCAGGCGGAAGCCGCTGCCCTGGGCCGACAGGTTCCAGGTCTGGTTGCTCGCGCCGTTGCAGCTGGAGAGAGTGAGCTGCACGCCGTCGGAGCCGCTGCTGCCGGGAACGGTGAGGCACAGGCCGCTGGCGCCGTTCACGATCCGATAGGCACCCGCACCGGGCCCCGCACTGGGCGCCGCGTTGGAGACGCCGGTGAAGACGCCGCCGACCAGGGCGGCGACCCCGACGACGGTGCCGATCACCCCGACTCCGGTTCTGGTACTCCTTCTCAAAACCGAGCTCCTCGCAGATCGTGCAGGACCCCTGACCGAGGCCGTGGCGCGTGGGCCACTCCTGATCCCGCTGGGGGGCAATTCATGAATGTGAACAACATCCATGAACCCGAACGCGGCCTAAGTTACGGACCACGGGAACCCGGGTCAATGCTCCGTGTCGGAGAGTTGACGGCCCGATTCGGGCACCCGCCGGTTTGGCCAGGTGAGAGCCGAAGCGCCGAGGTCTCCTCGGTGAAATTTTCATGAAACACCTGCGCCGGGCGAGTGTCTCGCGAGCGTGGGCGGCACCCGCGAGGGCCGGTCACGGCCGGCCGGGCCTCACCTCGTGTAGGTGAAATCACACCGTGCCGGGACACAGGGCGGCGATCCCTCGGCGTTACTGTTTTGTACCGACTGGTCAGTGCAAAGAATGGAGCAGACGTGGATGCCCAGCGGACCGTGGATGCCACACCCGCTGCCGGAGCTCCCGCCACACCGTCCGGCGGCATCTCCGGCGGTGCTTCCGGCGGTGCTTCCGGCGGTGCTTCCGGCGGTGTCTTCGCGGGTGTCGAAGTGGTGGCGCGGGAGCTGGGCGTTCGGGGTGGTCACGGCTGGGTCTACCGGCACATCTCACTGCACGCGGCTCCCGGGACGCTCACCATCGTCACAGGTGAGGCGGGCAGCGGCCGTACGAGTCTGCTGCTCACCCTCGCGGGGCGGATGAAGCCCACCGAGGGGACGCTCACCGTGGGCGGCCTGGTGGCACCCCGCAGGATCGGGCAGGTGGCCGCCCTCGGGCTCTTCCCGCAGGTGAACCCCTTCGACGACGCCCTGTCCGTGCGGGAGCACCTGCGGGAGCGGCTGCGCCCGCACGGGTTCCTGTGGCGCAGGCGGCACCCCGGCGCCGCGCGGTCGGCCCTCGCCCACGCCGGGCTCGATCCGGGCGCGCTGCCGCACGGCGATCGGACGCTGGCCAGAGAACTGACCCGTGACCAGGCGGTCCGGCTGGGCGTGGCGCTCGCGCTGCTCGACCAGCCGGGCCTGCTCCTCGTCGACGACGCCGGCACCGGCATTCCCGCGGGCAGGCGCCACGCGTTGTGGGACACGCTCCGCGGCCTGGCCGACGAGGGCCTCACGGTCGTCGCGGCGTGCACCGATGCCGAGGAGGCGGCCGGCGTGGCCACCACGCTGCTGCCGCTGCCCGTCGAGCGGGTGGCGGCGCGCCGCGACGACGCCCGTCAGGACGCCGAGGAAGGGACACGCCGATGAGGGCCTCCCTCCCCGGCCGGTTCGAACTGCGCAGGTTCATGCGCTCGCGGCTCACCAGGGCCGCACTGGTGGCCGTCGTGATGTTGCCCCTGCTGTACGCCGGGCTGTACCTGTGGTCGTTCTGGGATCCGCAGGCGAACCTGAGCCGCGTACCCGTGGCCCTCGTGGTGGAGGACCGTCCGGCCACCGTCGCCGGCGCCACGGGAGGCCCGCCGAGCACGGTGGACGCCGGCCGCGAGCTAGCCGCCGAGCTGGAGGAGCGCAGGGTCTTCGCCTGGCACCGGGTCGGCGCGGCCGAGGCCGACAGTGGCGTCCGCGAGGGGCGTTACTACCTGTCGCTCACGATCCCGGCCGACTTCAGCGCCGACCTCGCCTCGCCCTCCGGTGACGGCGCACCGCACCCGGCCCGGCTCGGCGTACGGGTGGACACCGGGCGCAGCTACATCATGGGGACGATCTCGGACGCCGTGTTCCGCGAGGTCAAGGAGGCGGCCGGGCACAGCGCGGTCAAGGACTACCTCGACCAGATCTTCCTGTCCTTCGGCGAGCTGCACGACAAGACCGCCCAGGCGGCCGACGGCGCCGACCGGCTCCACGACGGGGCCGCCGCCGCGAGCGACGGCGCCGCCTCACTGGCCAAGGGGCTGGGGTCCGCGCAGGACGCGACGGGCCGGCTGTCCTCCGGGGCCGACACCCTGTACGGCGGGTCGAAGCAGCTGACGAGCGGGCTGCACCAGGCAAGGAGCGGCTCGGCCTCCTTGTCCGCCGGCCTGTCGAAGGCGGCCTCCGGCGCGGCCGACCTGCGCGAGGGCCTGTCCGCGCTCGACAAGGGGGCGGCCAAGCTGGCAGAGGGCAACCGCGAGGCCTACCGCCAGGTGCACGCCCTGTCTGCGGCCGTCAACCGCGCGGCCGACACGTACGTCCCCGTGCTGGAGCAGAACGGCGACCGCATCCGGCGTGCCGCGCTCACCCTCGCGGAGGGCGCCGACGGCTTCGCCGACGCGCTCGACGGCCTGCCCCGGGAGGTGCGGAGCTCGGCCGGCACGGCGCGGCAGGACCTGCGTGCCGTCGACCGCTGGCTGGACGCCCATCCCGACGCCGACCCCGAGCTGCGCGCGCTGGTGCAACGGGCCGCGGGGTCGGCCGGCGACCTCGCGTCGGCCGCCGGACGGCTGCAGGACCGCCTCGGCACCCAGGAGGGCAAGCTCGACGACCTCGCCCGTACGGCGCGGACGGTGGCGGAGGACGCCCGTGAGCTGGCCGCCGCCGCACCCGGCCTCGGCACCGCCCTGGACGACGCCCGCGACAAGTTCAACGAGCTGGACAAGGGTCTCAGGCGACTGGCCGACGGAGCGTCCGGCCTCCGCGACGGCGCGGGCAAGGCATCGAACGGAGCCTCCACACTGTCGCGCGGCCTCGGCACGCTGAACGCGGGCGCGCGCGGCCTGTCCACCGGCCTGGCCAGGCTCGACAACGGAGCGAACAGCCTCACCACGGGCCTCGCCTCTCTCGCCTCCGGCGCGGGCACGCTCGACAACGGCATCGGCACGCTGCGGCGTGGGGCCGGAAAGCTCGACTCCGGGCTGGTCAAGCTCACCGACGGCTCGGGCGAACTGGCCGGCGAGCTCGGCGACGGGGCGTCCCAGATCCCCGACTACGGAGCCGGGGAACGCGACAGCCGTACGGACATGATGAGCGACCCCGTCCGGCTCGCCACCGAGGTGGACAACGAGGTGCCCAACTACGGGACCGGATTCGCGCCGTTCTTCGTGCCGCTGGCGCTGTGGGTCGGCGCGATGGTGACGTACATGGTGCTGCGGCCGGTCAACCCGCGGCTGCTCGCCGGGTCGGCGCCCGCCTGGCGCACGGCGCTCGCGGGCTGGTTGCCGGGTCTCGCGATGGGGACGCTCCAGGTGGCGGTGCTGCTCGCCGTGCTGCGCTTCGGGCTCGGGCTGCGGGCCGGCAGCTGGCCGGGTGTGGCGGCCTTCCTCGTGCTCGTGACCGCGGCGTTCCTCGCGATCGTGCAGGCGGTCAACGCGCTGCTCGGGCCGCCCGGACGGGTCGCGGTGCTGGCCCTGCTCATGCTGCAGCTCACCTCGTCGGCGGGCACCTATCCCATCGAGACCTCCCCCGGCTTCTTCCAGGTGATCTCGCCGTGGCTGCCCATGAGCTGGGTGGTGTCGGCGATGCGCCGGCTCATCAGCGGCGGCGACACCGTCGTGGTGTGGCAGGCTTGCGGCGTGCTGTCCGCGTTCGTCGCCCTCGGTCTCGCGCTCACCGTGCTCGCCGTCCACCGCGGCCGCACCTGGTCGATGCGCCGCCTCAAGCCGGAGCTGGCGCTGTGAGCCGCCCAGCGGACGGCCCAGCGGACGGCCCGGCGAAGGACCAGGGCGGCAGGCGTGCCGAGACGCGGCAGCGGCTGTACCGGGCCGCGGCCGACCTCATCGCCGAGCAGGGCTTCGCCGCCACGACCGTCGACGCGATCGCCGAACGCGCCGGAGTGGCCAAGGGCACCGTCTTCTACAACTTCGGCAGCAAGGAAGCGCTGTTCGCCGGGCTGCTCGACCACGGGATCGAGCGGCTCGCCGACGCCCTCGCCGAGGCCGCGCGCGGTCCCGCCGCCTCGCCGGTCGCCGTGCTCGACGCGCTCATGCTCGCCCAGCTCCGCTTCTTCGACGAGTACGGGCCCTTCGCCCGGGTGCTGCTGGCCGAGTTGTGGCGGGCGGCGTGGCAGGACGCCGTCCTGCGGCTGCGTACGAGCGTGCTCGCGATGTACGAGCGCGTTCTCGCGGACGCGGTGGAGGCCGGCGAGCTGCGCCCGGGGTTCGACACCGGCACCGCCGCCACGGCCGTCTTCGGCATGGTGCTCACCGTCGCCATCGAACGCCGTGCCCTGCGTCCCGACCAGCCGGTCGAGGACGTCCACGCCACCCTCGCCGAGCTCGTCCACCGCCGCATCTCGCCCTGAACGGGCGCGGGGAGAAGGGCGCGGGATCATCCGCCCCGTCGGCGTGGGCCGAACGCCGGTCGCGCCAGCGCTGAGCCCGCTCGGCCACTCCCAAGGGCCCCCGGCATTCGCGGAGGCGGGGACCTCAGGAGAAAAGGTCGTCCACGGACTTCGCCGTTGCCGCCCGGCGGATCCACTTCTCCAGCAGATGCAGGTCGGAGCATCGGCTGATCCGCTCACGCGCTTCGGAAGGAATGTCCAGGCCCCGGGCGTCGAGCACGGCGAGGATCGCCTCGATCTCGCCCTCCGCGCGGCCCTCTTGGCGACCCTGTTCCAGACCTTGTTCCAGGCCCTTGTTCACCCATTCGGAGAAATAACGGTCACCGATGACCTTCTCGTAGTCGGCTGACGCTGTCATCAAGAGCTCCTTCAGTCGCTCGCCCGCTACAGCAGGTATCCGGCCGAACACGTAGTTCAGTTGCGTGGCGTCCACCGCCTCTGCCGTGGCCATGGCGAACTGGGGCGGATTGATGCCGCCGACCGCGCGCAGCAGCTCCACGGCGGCGGCGGGCCGATCGTGGAAGAAGTCGACGGTCTGCTGATGGATGAGCTTCGGCACGGGGTGAACTTTACTTAATGTGTTCGAGTCGTTACGGAGAATCATCGGAATCTGTGGATGGCGTGGGAACGGGGCTGATGCGTTAGCGAGACGAGATGATCGGCAACTAACGTGAACCGCCGTTCGTCGGGATGAATACAGACATCCCGGAGCAATGGAGGAGATCGTGTACCCCCCACCGCAGCAGAAGCGCCGTCGCAGCGTGGCTCCGTTCATCGTCGCGGTCGTCTTCGCGGGAGCGCTCATCGTCGGGTTGAAGCTGCTGTTCGGCGGGGTGTCCGGCGGCGGGAACGCCGGTGACGACCAGGGTGGGAACGCGACCAGACGCGCCTGCGACGACAACGGGATCACGCTGACCATCGCCGCCTCCAGCGAGAAGGCCGAACTGCTGCGCACGATGGCCAACGGCTACAACGGCCACAAGGTGGACGGGCAGTGCGTGGACGTGGTCGTGAACTCCAAGGCGTCCGGCGGGGCGATGCAGGCCCTGGCGCGCGGCTGGGACGAGCGGCAGGACGGCCCGAAGCCGGACGTGTGGACGCCGGCGAGCACCGGCTGGATCACCCTCCTGCGGCAGCGCGTCGAGGGCGGCGACCAGGCGTCCCCGGTGTCCGCGGACAACCCGACGATCGCCATGTCTCCACTGGTCATCGCGATGCCCAAGCCCATGGCCCAGGCGCTCGGCTGGCCGTCGAAGAAGGTCGGCTGGTCCGACATCCTGGACCTGGCCAACGACCCGAAGGGCTGGGCGAGATACGACCACCCGGAATGGGGGCAGTTCCGTCTCGGCAAGACGAACCCGAACTTCTCCACTTCGGGCCTGAACGCGACCGTCGGGGCGTACTTCGCGGCCACCGGCCTGTCGGGCGACCTGACGGAACGGGACGTCGCCGCGGCGAAGACGCGTGACTTCGTCAAGGGGGTCGAGCGGTCCATCGTCCACTACGGCGACACCACCCTGACCTTCCTGTCCAACCTCCAGCACGCCGACGACTCCGGGACGGCCATGTCGTACATCTCCGCCGTGACGGTGGAGGAGAAGTCGGTGTGGGACTACAACCAGGGCAACCCGACGGGCGACCCCAAGACGCTCGGCGACCACGCCAAGCCGAAGGTTCCGCTGGTGGCGATCTACCCCAAGGAGGGCACGCTCTTCTCCGACCATCCGTACGCCGTGTTGTCCTGGGCGGACGCCACGAAGAAGGCCGCGGCGGCGGACTTCCTGAAGTACCTCCAGGCGCCCGAGCGGCAGCGGGAGTTCGAGAAGTACGCCTTCCGGTCCTTCGACAACAAGCCGGGCGCCCTCGTCACGACCGCCAACGGCCTCGACCCCAAGCAGCCGGCCACCACTCTCAGCACGCCGACTCCGCAGGTGCTCGACCGGATCCTTGCCAGCTGGGCCGAGCTGCGCAAGCCCGCCAACGTACTGATGGTGATGGACGTCTCCGGCTCGATGGGCGCCGACGTCGCGGGCACCGGCAAGACCAAGCTCGACCTCGCCAAGCAGGCCGCGATCAACGCGCTGCCGCAGTTCGGCCCGAACGACCGCGTCGGCCTGTGGCTGTTCAGCCTCAAGCAGGACGGCGACAAGGACTACCGCGAGCTCGTTCCCCTGGGCACGAACAACCAGTCGCGGCTCAAGAGCCGCATCAACGGCCTCATTCCCAGCGGCGGCACGGGGCTGTACGACACGGCACTCGCGTCGTACCAGCACGTGATGCGGCACCAGAGCGGCGAGGCGATCAACGCGGTCGTGTTCCTGACCGACGGCAAGAACGAGGACAACAACTCCATCTCGCTCGAGAACCTGCTGCCCGAACTGCGCAAGGAGGCGGGGCAGGAGACCGTGCGGATGTTCACCATCGCGTACGGCGCCGACGCCGACCTCGGCGTCCTGCGGCAGATCTCGCAGACCACCGACGCGGCGGCCTACGATTCGCGCAAGCCGGGGAGCATCGACGAGGTGTTCACCGCCGTGATCTCCAACTTCTGACCGGGAGCCCCTGCCTGTGTCCCGCTTCACCGACGAACTGCGCGATCCCTGGGCGCTGCTCCTGGGCGCCACAGCCGCCGGCGCGGCCTGGGCCGTCAACCTCCCCCCGGCGGGCGCGGCCGTCGCCGGGGTGGGGGTGTGGCTCATCAAGGCGTTCGCCTCCGCCTGGCAGGCCGCGGGGGGCGAGAGCCGTACGGAACCCGAGGCCCCGCCGGTCGCGCGCGGCAGCGTGGAGGAGGCGTGGCTGCGGCGGGCGGAGCAGGCCGCCGCGTCCTTCGCCGACCTGGCCGCCTCGATGCGCGGGCAGATCCTGCTCGACCGGATCGCCGCCATGCGCCCGCAGGTGGACGACACCGTCGCGACCCTGCGGCGACTGGCCGGGCACGCCACCGTCACCGGCTCGGCGCTGGCCCGCTTCGACCCCCGGTTCCTGGAGCAGGAACGCGCACGGCTCACGCAGGCCCGGCGGACGGCCCGGCAGGAGGTCGCGGGCGAGCTCGACCGGTCGATCGCCGCCCTGGACGCCCAGCGCGAGGTGTACGACCGGTTGTCGGGCGCGCGGGAGCGGGTGCTGGCCCGGCTGCAGTCGGGCGCCATCAGCCTGGAGGGCCTGGTCGCCCGGGCCGTCGAGATCTCCGCCATGACCGCGACCGCCGACGGCGCGGGCGGCGGCGCCCGGGCGCTTGACGACCTGACCTCGGAGCTCGAACTCACCCGGCAGAGCCTGCACGAGGTCGAGGAGGCCACCCGCAACGACCTCGGCCCCTGATCGCCCCGCTCAGGCGGAGGACGCGGTCGCGGCGTGCCACAGGCCGGCTCTGTCCAGTTCGCCGACCTGCCAGGTGCGGGAACGGAGCGTGCCCCGATGCCGGTAGTCGCGCATGATCTCGACGTGCGCACGCAGCCGTACGAACTCCCGGAGGTCGCTCTCCCCGCGCCACACCGACAGCGAACCGACCCGGCGGCCGCGGAGGTCCGCCCACAACCACATGCCGACCGCGCCGGGCAGCGACGGCCACAGGCGGCCCAGCGACAGGCCGCGCCGCGCGATGCCGGGCAGGTCGAGCATCCGGTCCATCCGGAAGTCCGTCAGCGCGGCCACCAGTGGTCCCCGCTGCTCCGCGTCGGGCCCGGCGATCCAGCGCGACCTCAGCACGGCGTCGCCTCCGCGAGCACCGCGGGCGCCGTCTTCAGCAGGGGCGCTGCGGCGACGCGGATCTCGTCACTGAACGGCGCCGGCCGGAAAGTGGCCGGATCCAGGTTGACGTTGACGCGGTAGCCCTCGGCGTGCACGGTGGCTTGATCCGGGGCTTGATCCGGGGCCTGGTCCGGGGCGCGGTCGGCGGACAGCACGCGGAAGCCGTACACCCCGCCGTCCGGGGCGCGGTCGGCGGACAGCACGCGGAAGCCGTACACCCCGCTGGTGCGCCCCATCCGCTCCAGCCAGAAGTGCACCAGCCGCTCGCCCGGCTCCGCGATGGGCGCGTGGTAGGTCACCTTGAACTCGCGTACGGCCATGAGCACGTCGGGGAATGCCGACCTGGCGGGGTCGGGCGCCCAGCCGAGCCGGTGCCAGTACGCCCCGATGGCCCGCTCGACGAGCACGGCGTAGCGCGAGTTGTGCAGCAGCCCCATCGCGTCGAGGTCGTCGAAGTGCACCTGGACGGGCTCGTAAACGCCACCTGCGGTCATGTCAGTCCTCCGGGAGAAGCGCGGGGTCGGAGCAGAGCGCACGCAGGCGCTGCAGCACGCCACGGCGGGCGTGAACGAGGGCCTGCGCCCCGTCGTACAACCGGGAGTGGATGATCACCATCTCGCCGAGCGCGTCGATCTCGTAGGCCAGCTGGGCCGGATCGACGGCGCCGTCCACTTCGCCCAGCGTCACGGCCTCCGCGACCAGCCGGCGGATCAGCCCCTGCCACTCGCGCATGGCCCGCGCGAGCCGGTCGCGGACGGCTCCGGGGCGATCGTCGAACTCGGCCTGCACGGCGAAGAAGAAACACCCGCCGGGCAGCACACCGGCGCCGTAGAAAGCCAGCCGTGCCTCGTGCAGCGTGAACAGGCGCCGCACGCCCGCGGGAGCGCGCAGCGCGGGCCCCACAACCTGCTCGGTCCACTGCCGGGCGGCCCACTCCACGGCGTCGAGTTGCAGTTGCTCCTTGTCCCGCCAGTGGGCGAAGAGCCCGGACTTGCTGACGCCGGTCGCCGTCGCCAGCCGCCCGAGGGAGAGCCCGTCCAGCCCTTCGACCGAGGCCAGCTCCACCGCCTGCCGGAGGATCGTCTCGCGGCTGCGCAACCCGCGCAGCCGCCGGCCGTCTTGTGTCACTCGCCCAAACTATAAGACCGATCGGTCGGTCGTCTAGTCGGCCGAGGCGAGGAGACGGGAGAGTTCGGCCGGGCCCGCGTTGCCGCCCGTGCAGACGACGGCGACCTTCCGCCCGGCGAACTCCTCGCGCCGGGCCAGCAGCCCGGCGAGGGCGGCGGCCCCCGCGCCTTCGGCCAGGGTGTGGGCCTCGGTGAGCAGCAGGCGCTGGGCCCGCAGGATGTCGTCGTCGTCCACCAGGACGAAGTCGGTCAGCCCGTCCCGCATCACGGCCTGCGGGGTCGCGAACGCCGACCCGGTCGCGAGCCCCTCCACGACGGTCTTCACGGGCCGGGTCACGAGCTCTCCCAAGCGCCAGGAGTCGTACGCGGCCGGGGCCTGGGCCGACTGGACGGCGATCACCCGGCAGCCCGGCGCGAGCGCGGCGGCGGCGAGGCACGCGGCGGCGGCCCCGCTGCCGCTGCCCACGGGCACGAACACCGCCTCCAGGTCCGGCCGGGCGGTGAACATCTCGACGTAGAGCGTGCCCACCCCCGCCAGGATGTCCGGCTCGTCGGCCGGGCTGATCAGCCTGCGCCCGGCTTCGGCGGCGAAGACCCGCGCGTGCTCCCCGGTCTCCACCATCGTCGCGCCCCGGACCTCGACGGCCGCCCCGAGCGCCTCGACCGCCGCGACCTTGGCGGGGTTCGGGTTCTCCGGCATCAGGACCGCGCAGGGCACGCCGTACAGGCGGCAGGCGTACGCGATGGACTGCGCGTGGTTGCCGGTCGAGTAGGCGACGACCCCGCGGGCGCGGTCGGCCATGCGGGCCAGCAGCGCGATGCCGCCGCGGACCTTGAACGCCCCCGTCGGCTGGACGTTCTCGTGCTTGACGTGGACCTCGGCGCCGACGGCCGCGTCGAGCACGGGATAGGACCACATGGGAGTTTCGGGCAGGTGGGGGGCGATGAGCCGCCGAGCGTCCAGGATGTCGCGGATGTTCGTCATAGCTCCAGCCTGGCCCGCGGCCCGACAATAGGTCCAACTGAAGTTTTCAGGCGAATCCATAGACGGGATCGATGAATGCCGCTCGACGTCGTACGCCTGCGGGTTCTCGTGGCCGTGGCCCGGACCGGCACGGTGACCGCGGCGGCGCGGGAGCTGCACTACTCGCAGCCCTCCGTGAGCCACCACCTCGCCCGGCTGGAGGCGGAGACGGGCGCGAAGCTGGTGCAGCGGGTGGGCCGCGGCATCCGCCTCACCGAGGCCGGCCGCCTGCTCGCCGAGCGCGGCGCGGAGATCCTCGGCCGGCTCGACGCGGCGTCCGCGGAACTGTCCGCGCACGTCGGGCTGCGGGCCGGGCGCGTACGGCTGGCCGCGTTCCCCTCGGCCCTCGGCACGTTCGTCCCGGCCGCCGCCGCGCGGCTCGCGCAGGACCATCCGGGGCTGGACCTGCGGCTGATGGAGGCCGAGCCGCCCGAGGCACTGCGCCTGCTCCGGGCCGGCCGGGTGGACGTCGCCGTGGTCTTCCGCTACGGCGAGACCGCTCCCGAGGACGACGGCGTCCGCCTGGTCCACCTGCTCGACGACCCGAGTCTCCTCGTCACCCCCGCGGCGTACGACGATGCCGGGGACCTGGCGGCGTACGCGGACGGGCCGTGGATCGCGGGGTGCGAGCGGTGCCGCGCGCACCTGCTCGCACTGTGCGCCGAGGCGGGCTTCGAGCCGCGTGTCTCGTTCACCACGGACGACTACGTGGCCATGCAGGCCATGGTCGCGGCAGGGCTGGGCGTGGCACTCCTCCCCCGGCTGGCGCTGGCGGCCCACCGCCACCCGGACGTGCGGGTGTCCGAGCTGCCGGGATCGGACCGCCGGGTCTACGCCGCGACGTACGGCGAGCCGCCCGACCCGCCCGCCACCACGGCCCTGGTCGCCGCGCTCCTGTCCCGCAGAGACGCGTGATAGGCCCGCCGATGATCTACCACCTGACCCGACGGTGGGCCCGCGATACTTCGATCGTCCCGACACGTCGTAGAGGAGACACCGACACATGAACACGCCCCCATCGCCGCCCAGGGTGGAGCGGACCGACCGATCATCCGTCCGGATCGGCGTTCTCGTCCCGCTGACCCGGCCCGGCTGGGTCGAGGCGGGGCGGCACCTGCTCGCCGGGCTCGAGCTGGCCGCCGGCGACGTCAACGACACCGGTGGGATCGCCGGAAGACCGCTCGATCTGGTGGTCCGGGACACGGCGGCCGATCCGCACAGGGCCGCGGCGGCCGTGGACGAACTGGCTCACCTGGGCGTGGCCGCCCTGGCGGGGGAGTATCACAGCGTCGTCGCCCGCGCCGCCGCCGCCAGGGCCGACGCCCTCGGCCTGCCGTTCCTCTGCTCGTCGGCGGTTCTCGACGCGCTCACAGAACGGCCGACGCGATGGGTCGCGCGCCTGGCCCCGGCGCAGTCCCATGGCTGGCGGATGTACGCGGACTTCCTCCTCGGCGCGGGCCACGGCCGAATCGCCGTAGCCGCCGACTCGAGTGTCTACTGGGCGTCCGGGGCCCGCATCCTGCGGGACCACCTCGCTCCACGGGGCGGCACCGTCATCGAACTCGACGTGCGCGCGCTCACCCCCGCGGCCGTGTGCGACGAACTCGCCACCAGTGGCGCGACGGCCCTCCTTCTTCTGGCCGGCCACCCGGAGCCGGCCGTGTCGATCGTCAGGTCGGTCCGCCGCGACCGGCGCCTGACCGAGATCATGATCGGTGCCCCGGCCGGGCAGCCGGAGTTCGCCGAATGGGCGAGGTCGCTGGGCGGCGACGGCGCCGGGGTCCCGTTCCTGCGCTACCTGCCCGAACGTCTCAGCCCACTCGGCGCGCGAGTCGAGGCGGACCTGCGCGAACGGCTGGCCCAAGCGCCCTCCTTCGTCGCCTTCGAGGGCTACGACACGATCGCCGTCCTCGCCGACGTGCTGCGTTCCGGCGGCGCGGATCGGGCGGGCATCGCCGCGTCCTGGCCACACGTCGCGGTCGAAGGCACCCGCGGGCTGATCCGGTTCTCCCGTACGCCGGGCGTCGACGTATGGCAATGGGCATGGCCGCCGGTCCAGGTCGTCGACAGGGATCCGGCGGAGCCCGCTCGCCTGCGAATTAGGAAGTGAGGAACCCGCGGACAGCTCCCGGCGCTGAGCGGAGGTCGGCAGGGTGACCACCCGGCGGCCCCTTCCCGCGCTGCGCGACGGTTCAGCTCGGGCTCGGTGCGGGCGACGGCGTGGCGACGTCGTTGTCCAGCTCCCTCGCGGTCCACAGGGCGACACCGCTGCCCGGCAGCTGACTGATCCGGGACAGGAACGTGGCGGTGCCGTCCGTCGTGTCGTCGTCCTCCGCCGCGAAGACGGTGAGGGACTGCCAGGTGTTCCACTGGTCGGCGGGGAAGAGCAGCCGGGGGCCGATGGACAGGTCCGGGTCGCCGAGCAGCCGCTCGCTGTCGACGGTCACCCAGCCGTACGACGGCTTCTGGCTGAGCCGCACGTGGATGAGCGCCGAGCCGCCTTCGGGCACGACGATGTCCGCGGGCGAGACGACGACGCTCGGCGTGGCGCTCGGGCTCGGCGACGGGACGGGGGTGGGAGCGGCGGAGGGGGGCGGGCCGACCACGCACGGCACGCCGTTGACGGCGAAGTCCGTCGGCGGCGGATTGCTCCCGCGCCAGGTGCCGGCGAACCCGACGGCGGCCGACGCGCCGGGCGAGATCGAGCCCGCCGGGACCGAGGCGGCGACCAGGCGGCCGGTCTGGGCCCACTGCGCGGACCAGCCGTACGTGAGCCGCTGCGAGCCGGGGAAGGTGAACGTCAGCGTCCAGCCCGCGATGTGGTCACCGGTGTTGGCGACGTCCACACTGGCCGTGAAACCGCCCCCGTCCTCTCCCCACTGCGAGGTCGCGTACGTGACCCCGCAGGAGACCGCTGCGTCGGCCGTGCCCGGGACGAGCCCGGTCGTGGCGGCCGCCGCGGCCATGACGGCCACGAGGACGGCCGAGCGACGTAACCGGCCGTGGGGGAATCGCATCCGGCACCTCCATGGTGAGCTGACCACACCGCCCGGGCCGGCTGCGACTGATCGCCGGCGATGCCCCCAGCGTCAGGTCTCCTTCGCCCGCTGTACAGGAATTCCGGCGGCCCGTCCTCTCCTTGGGTGGCCGGACGCGTGGCGGCCCGTCCCCGCTCACCTCGGCGAACACCGGCGACGGCGGCCGGGGCCGGGAGGCCGCCACACGTGACGAGCGGTGAAAGATTCAGCGGAGACGATTTCACGACGGATTCCGGCCCTCATGCGATCATCTCCGGGTGCGCACCAGTAGGGGGGTACTCGCCGCGCTGATCCTCGTGTGCGCATCCGCGCTGATCGCCGACACGGCCCGGTACGGCGCGGGGCGGACGGCCGGCCACGCTGTCGAGTCGTCGTCGCGGTGGACGCTGAGGTACGCCGCCAAGGATCACGAGGACTTTCCGTTGTCGATGGTCCCCGCGGCGGACGGCGGAGTGTCGCTGTTCGTCAGGAAGAGACCGGGCCCCGGCTGGTCGATGCTGCGGTGGAACGGGACCTTCTGGAGACGCGCGAGCCTGCCCGCGCAGTTCGGCAAGGCCTGGGGGCTCGAGATCGGCGGATCTCCGTCCGGGGGAACGATCTGGGCGGCCCTGAGCGTGCCCCAGGAGTACGACAGCGTGACAGAGCACCTGTGGCGGTTTTCCGCCGGGCGCTGGACGCGCCTGCTCTCCCACGACGCGACGTGGAACGGAGTGGTCGACATCTCCGTCGACGCGCGGGGCGGCGCCTGGTTCGTCACCGGCATGGACCCGGACGGGGCTCCCTCCACCGTGCTGCGCTGGAGGGACGGCACCTGGCGTCGGCAGCCGTCGCCCCCGCAGTTCGACCTCATCGCGGTCGCCGCCGCGAGCCCGGACGACGTGTGGATCGTCAGCCGGGAGCGGGGGGACAGATTGCTGCACTGGAACGGCGCGTCATGGCAGGACGTGCCCTACCCGTGCGCGATCGGCTCCGCTCGTCCGCCCTGCCGCGGACGCGCTCACCTCGGCGACCTGGACCTCGCCGCGCGGCCGGACGGCCAGGCGTGGGCCGCCGGGCCCTACTGGCCGGACGGCGGCAGCGCCGTCGTCCTCCACTGGAACCGCACCCGATGGGTGCAGGTAGGCACGGACCTGACGAGGACGGGCCTGACTGCGGTGCGTGTCGACCCCGAAGGCGGCGTGTGGATGGCGGCTCATCCCGCCTCCGGCGCGCCCTATGTCCTCAGCCTGCGCGACGGCGGCTGGACCAGATCCACCCTGCCGGCGGGTGGCCCCGGCGAGCGCATCGTCGACATCGTGCCCGTGAGGGGCACGACGCGGCTCTGGGTGCGCACACGGCGGCCCGACCCCACCGGTGGCGGGACGACCTCGCTGGTGTACGAGCTCTCCTGGGAGACGGCGTGGCCGGGGCGTCAGCCGGCTTGGCGGAACTCGGCGGCCTGAGGACCCTCGGCGCAGGCGGCGGCCAGCTCGTCCAGCGACAAACCCAGCGCGGCGGCGAGCGCGGCGACCGTGAAGAAGGCCGGGGTCGGGGCCCGGCCGGTCTCGATCTTGCGCAGCGTCTCGGCCGACAGCCCGGCCGCCGCCGCGACCTCGACCATGCTGCGCTCGCCGCGCGCCTGCCGGAGCAGGGCGCCGAACCGCTCCCCCCGCAGGCGTTCCTCGGGGGTCAGGGGCACTCTCACCATGACCGTGATACTAATACCGGTATAGTTATTGGTGCCACTCGGGAGGACCGTGTCATGGTGGAAATCAAAACCGACGCCGCGCTGGACGCGATGCGGGAGGCGGGGCGCGTGGTGGCCCGCACCCTCGACGCCGTGCGGAAAGCCGCGGCCATCGGGGTGCGGCTGACGGACCTGGATGAGACGGCGCGGGCGGTGTTGCGCGAGGCGGGGGCGAGCTCGCCGTTCCTCGGCTACCGGCCGCACTTCGCGCCGACCCCCTTTCCCGCCGTGATCTGCGTGTCCGTCAACGACGCGATCGTGCACGGCATCCCGACGGACTACCGGCTGCGTGACGGTGACGTCGTGGGCGTCGACTGCGGCGCGGAGCTGGACGGCTGGACGGCCGACGCCGCCGTCACGTTCATCGTGGGCACGCCGCGGCCCGGCGACCTGGAGCTCGTCGACACCACGCGCCGGGCCCTGGAGGCCGGGATCGCCGCCGCGACCGTGGGTAACCGCATCGGGGACATCTCGGCGGCGATCGGGACGATCGCCCAGAAGGCCGGGTACGGCATGCCCAGGGACTTCGGCGGCCACGGCATCGGCCGCCGCATGCACGAGGACCCGTCGGTGCCGAACCACGGCCGGCCGGGCCGGGGCTATCCCCTGCGGCACGGCCTCGCGCTGGCCATCGAGCCGATGTTCATCGCCGGAGGCCGGGACGGTTACCTCACGGCGGGCGACGGCTGGACGCTGAACAGCGTGGACGGCAGCCGGGCCGCCCACATGGAGCACACGATCGCGGTCACCGAGGACGGCCCCCGCGTGCTGACCGTGCTCTGATCAGGAGCGCTAAATAGGAGTGCCTGAACAGGCCCGTTGTCCGTACCATCCGAGCCATGCCGACTCTGCCCACACTCGCCCTGTTCGCCGCCGCCACGCTGGCGCTGCTCGTGGTCCCGGGACCCGCCGTGCTCTACATCGTCACCCGCAGCGTGGCCCAGGGCCGTTCGGCGGGGCTGGTGTCGGTGCTCGGCGTCCACGCCGGCTCGCTGGTGCACATCGCCGCCGCGGCGCTCGGGATCACCGCGCTGCTCGCCGCCTCGGCCACGGCCTTCGCCGTCGTGAAGTACCTCGGTGCGGCCTACCTCGTCTACCTGGGGGTTCGCAAGCTCATGCGGCGGCCGGAGGCGGAGGACGCGGAGGTCAAGGTGGCCTCGAACGCCCGGCTGTTCGGCGAGGGGTTCGTGGTCAACGTGCTGAACCCCAAGACCGCCATGTTCTTCCTGGCGTTCCTGCCGCAGTTCGTCGATCCGGCGCTCGGCGCCGTGGCGCCGCAGGTGCTCGTGCTCGGGGCCGTGTGGGTCGCGCTCGGCATGGCCAGCGACGGCACGTACGCGCTGTTGGCCTCGGTCCTCGCCGGCCGGCTGCGCTCCTCGGCCCGTGCCCGGCGGCGGCTCGACCGGGGCAGCGGCGTCGTCTACCTCGGTCTCGGCGCGGTGGCGGCTCTGGCCACCGAGGGCGCCAGGAAGCTCTGACGACTACCGGGACATTTGTACTGCCGTAATCGGGATCGCTGAATCTGCCCGGCTCCTCCGGCTTTCGAGACGCTTGATGCGTGCGGAGAGACGACCTGGAGGAGCCGATGACGCAGACCCTGACCGCGCCGCCGCGAGCCGGGCAACCTCAGCGCAACAACCTCGGCCGGTTGCTCACGCCGCTGGCGCTGGACGTCGCCGCGCCGCTCGTCTGCTACTACGTCCTGCACGGCGCGTTCGGCGTGAGCGAGGTCGCCGCGCTGGCCGTGAGCGGCGTGATCCCGGCCGTCCGGGTGATCTCCGGGATCGTCCGCGACCGGACCCTGAACGGACTCGCCGGGCTGACGCTGGCGGTCAACCTGGCCGGCATCGCGCTGAGCTTCGGCACCGGCGACGCCCGCATGATGATCGCCAAGGACTCGGCCCTCAGCGCCGTGATCAGCCTGGTCATGATGCTCTCGGCGTTCACCGCGCGCCCGGTGATGACCCCGGGCATGCGCGCGTTCATCACCCGTGGGAACGCGGCGAAGGAGGCCGCCTGGGAACGGCTCGCGGCGGGCTCCGCCCGGTTCCGCCGCGCCGAGCGCCTCTTCAGCGGCATCTGGGGCGGGGTGATGCTCGCCGACTGCGTGGCCCGGCTGATCGGCGCGTTCACGCTGCCGGTGTCCACCATGGTCTGGCTGTCCAACGTGATGCTGATCGTCGCCATCGCGTTGGGGCTCGTGCTCGCGGGCGCGTTCGCCTCCGGGCCGATCATGATGATGGTCAAGATGGAGGCGGGGGGCGCGCGATGAGGGGCAGGGGCATCAACTACGACACCGGTTTCCTGCCCGGCGGGCACATCAGCCGGGAGACCTTCGACTCCGAGACGGTCCGCGCGGAGATGCGGGTCATCGCCGAGGAGCTGCACTGCACGGCCGTCCGCATCACCGGCGGCCACCCGGAGCGGCTCGGCGTCGCCGCGCGGCACGCCGCCGACGCCGGGCTGGAGGTGTGGTTCGCGCCCTTCCCCTGCGAGATGACCACGCGGGAGCTCGCGCCGTTCTTCGCCGAATGCGCCGGGCGGGCCGAGGAGCTGCGGCGCGACGGCGCGGAGGTGGTGCTCGTCACCGGATGCGAGCTGAGCATGTTCGCCGCCGGCTTCCTCCCCGGCGACACCGTCTTCGACCGCATCTCCGGGCTCATGAAGGGCGGCCCCGAGGTGTACGCCCGGTTCGCCGGGATCCCCGCTCTGCTGAACCCTTTCTTGACGGAGACCGCCCGGGCGGCGCGCGAGGTCTTCGACGGGCGGGTGACGTACGCCTCGGGGGACTGGGAGGGGGTCGACTGGAGTCCGTTCGACATCGTCGCGGTGGACGCCTACCGCGACGAGCGCAACGCGGCGACCTACCGCGAGGGGCTGCGCTCCCTCTTCGGACACGGCAAGCCGGTCGCGGTCACCGAGTTCGGCACGTGCGCCTACACAGGGGCGGGCGCACGCGGCGGCATGGCGTGGGCCATCGTGGACCGGTCGCGAAGGCGGCCCCGGCTGACCGGGAACTTCACCCGCGACGAGGGCGAGCAGGTCCGCTACCTGCGCGAACTGCTCGCCGTGTTCGAAGAGGAGGGCGTGGACAGCGCCTTCTGGTTCACCTTCGCCGGGTACGGCCTGCCGTACGACCCCCACCCGCGCAGGGACCTCGACATGGCCTCCTACGGCGTGGTCCGGCTGCTGAAGGACGGCGGCAGGGAGCCGAAGGAGGTCTTCCACGCCCTCGCCGCCGCCTACTCCGGCGGACGCGCGGCCGGCTGAGGTGCGGCGGCGGCCACCTGACCGGCCCACCGGTAGTCGGCCTTGCCCGCCGGGGAGCGGACGATCTCCTCCACGAACGCGTAGGTCCGCGGCACCTTGTAGCCCGACAGCCGGGTACGGCAGTGCGCGTCGAGCTGCTCCGCCGTCGGCGCGGTCCCGCCGTACGGCTGGACGACGGCCGCGACCCGCGAGCCCCAGCGTTCGTCGGGGATGCCGGTGACCACGGCGTCGAACACGGCGGGATGGCCCTTGAGCACCGCCTCGACCTCCTCGGGGAAGACCTTCTCCCCGCCGGTGTTGATGCACTGGGACCCGCGTCCGCAGAACCGGATCGTGCCGTCCTCCTCGACCGTCGCGAGGTCTCCGGTGAGAAGCCACCGCACGCCGTGGGCGTCGGTGACGAAGGTGCGGGCGGTCTTGCCCGGGTCGTTGTGGTAGCCGGACGCGATCCGGCCGCTCCTGGCCACCGTGCCGATCCGCCCGGAGCCCGGCTCGACCGGGGTCAGCGTCTCGTCCAGCACGGCCACGGCGGCGCCCGCGTTGGGCCGGTAGCGCAGGCCCGACTCCGGCGACGACCCGTCGACGCCCGACGCCGTGTATCCGGACTCGGTCGAGCCGAAGTTGTCGAGGATCATCCGGCCCGGCAGCAGCTCCTCCAGCCGCGCGCGCACGGCGCCGCTGAGGATCGCCCCGGTCGAGCTGAGCGCGAACAGCGACGACAGGTCGTAGGACCCGGCGGCCATCTCCTCGGCGAGCGGACGGGCCATCGCGTCGCCGGTGATGTTCAGGCTGACGACCTTCTCCCGCTCGATCGCGCGCAGCACGGCGGCCGCGTCGAACCTGCGGACGTACACCATCGTGCCGCCCATCCACCAGGCGATGAAGGTGCCCACCTGCGCGGCGCCGTGCATCAGCGGCGCCGCCGTCATCATGACCACCGGGGACGCCGCGCCGCGCGCCTGCTCGATCACCGCCTCGGGCGTCTTCAGCGGGTCGCCGTACGGGTTGCCGCCGCCGAAGGCGTAGAAGAGGTCCTCCGACCGCCACATCACGCCCTTGGGCATGCCGGTCGTGCCGCCGGTGTAGATGACGTACACGTCGTCGCCGGAGCGGGGCGGGAAGTCCCTGCTCTCGGACTGCCCGGCCACCGCCTCCTCGTACGGCACCGCGCCCGGCACGGCCGTGGGGCCGCCGACGGCGACGAGGTGGCGCAGCCCGGGGACCTCGGGCGCGGTGGCCGCGACGCGGTCGTCGAACTCCACGTCGAACAGCAGGGCCGCGATGCCGGAGTCCCGGTAGAGGTAGAGCAGCTCCGACTCGACGTACCGGTAGTTGACGTTGACCGGGACGGCCCGCAGCTTCAGCGTCGCCAGCAGGGCCGCGACGTACTCCACCCCGTTGTAGAGCTGCATGCCCACGTGCGTGCCGTGGCCGACGCCGTGCGCGGCCAGGTGGTGGGCCAGCCGGTTGGCGTGGGCGTCGAGCTCGGCGTACGTCGGGCGGTCGTCGCCGCAGACCACCGCGACGCGGTCCCCGATGGCGTCGGCGAGACCCTCGAAAAGATCGGCGTGGTTGAACTCCATCCGGCGGACCTCCCGCGCTCAGGGTTTACTGCTGCCGACGATCCACATGGCGAAGAACTGCGCGCCTCCGCCGTACGCGTGTCCGAGCGCGAGCCGCGCCCCCTCGACCTGGTGCTCCCCCGCCGTGCCCCGCACCTGGAGCGCCGCCTCGGCGAACCGGATGAGCCCGGAGGCGCCGATCGGGTTGGACGACAGCACTCCGCCGGAGGCGTTCCACGGGGTGTCGCCGTCGAGCGCCGTGCATCCGGCCTCGGTGAGCTTCCAGCCCTCCCCCTCGGCGGCGAAGCCCAGGTTCTCCAGCCACATCGGCTCGTACCAGGAGAACGGCACGTACACCTCGGCGACGTCGATCTCCCGGCGCGGGTCGGTGACGCCGGCCTGGCGGTAGACGTCGGCGGCGCAGTCGCGGCCCGCGCGCGGGCTCACGACGTCGCGGCCGGCCAGCATGATCGGCTCCGAGCGCATCGCCGTGCCGTGGATCCAGGCGGGCGTGCCGGTCACCTTGTCCTCGGCGGCGAGCACGATCGCGCAGGCGCCGTCGGACGACGGGCAGGTCTCCAGGTAGCGGATCGGCTCCCACAGCATCGGGGTCGACTCGACCATCTCCCGGCTGATCCCGGGGATGCGCAGGTGGGCGTAGGGGTTCTTCAGCGCGTTCAGCCGGTCCTTGACCGCGACCAGCGTGCCGATGTGGTCCGGCGCGCCCGACCTGCGCATGTACTCCCTGATGTGCGGCGCGAAGTAGCCGCCCGCGCCCACGACCAGGGAGGCGTTGAAGGGCAGGTGCGTGGACAGGGCCCAGGTGGCGTTCGACTCCGACTGTTTCTCGAAGGCGACGACCAGCACCCGCCCGTGCACGCCGCCCTGGACAAGAGACGCGCCGACCAGCGCGGTCGAGCCGCCGACCGAGCCCGCCGTGTGCACGCGCATCACCGGCTTGCCGGCCCCGCCGAGCGCGTCGGCGAGGTACGCCTCCGGCATCATCACGCCCTCGAACAGGTCCGGCGCCTTGCCGATGACGACCGCGTCGATGTCGGCGAACGTCAGGCCCGCGTCCTCCAGCGCCCGCAGGGCGGCCTCGCGGACCAGCCCGGCCAGCGACACGTCCCGCCGTCTGGTCTGGTAGCGGGTCTGGCCCACGCCGACGACGGCACAGCGGTTTCCCACGGCGACTCCTACAGAGACTGGTCGAGGACGGCGCCTTCGAGCACGGCGACGAGGTTCTGCTGCAGGCACGGGCCCGAGGTGGCGTGCGCGACCGCGCGGGCGGCCGAGCCGTCGAGGATCCGCAGGGCCGCCTCACCGAGGCGGATCAGGCCGGTGGCCATGACCGGGTTGGCCGCGAGCGGCCCGCCGGACGGGTTGACCGTCACGTCGCCGGACAGGCCGAGCGCCGCGCGCAGGATGGGCTCCTCGTGGCTGAACTGGGTGTGCAGCTCGGCCACGTCGACCGAACCATTGCCCACGCCGGCCGCCCGGCCCGCCTCGCCCGTGGACACCGATCGGGACAGGTCGCGCATGCCCAGGTAGTGGGGCTCCGCGCGGTGCGCGATGCCGGTGATCCAGGCGGGCCGCCCGGCCAGCTCGCGGGCGCGGTCCCCGGCGGCCAGCACCACGGCCGCCGCTCCGTCCGTGACCGGCGCGACGTCGTACGGCCGCAGCGGCTCGACCTCGAACTCCTCTCCCGAAGGGTCGGGCAGGTCGAGGGCGTAGGGGTTGGCCCGGCCGTCGGCCCGGCTGCGCCGTACGATCTCGTCCAGCGCCGCTCTGTCCGCGTTCACCGCGCAGGCCTGCAGGGCGGCGTACGACACCTGGTCGAGCCCGAGCGGCGCCAAATAGTAAGGATCGAGCTGGAGCGTCATGATCTCCCGGATGTCCGACATCGACGACTTGCCGAAGCCGTAGACCAGGGCGGTGTCGATGTCGCCGTGCTGGAGCCGCACCCACGCCTCGTAGAGCGCGAACGCGCCGTCCATCTCGACGTGGCTCTCGCTGATCGGCGGCCAGGCGCCGACCGCGTCGAGCGCCGAGACGAACGAGAACGGCGCCCCGGCCAGGTAGTCGCACGAGCCGGAGCAGGTGAAGCCGAACCTCTTCAGCCCGGTCGCCCGCTTGACCTCGTCGATGACCGGCAGCAGCAGCTCCGGCTCGGCCAGCCCGGTGTCGTGGCCGGTGTGGACGGTCTGGGCGAAGGCGACGACCGCGACCTCCCTCATCACGACCCCCCGATGGAGTCGTCGAGGTCGGCGTCCGGCTCGCCGGTCGGCTCGAACCACTTCACGTTGGTCATCGACGGCGTCCGCTCCTCGGGTGGCACCCACACGGCGCGCACCCGCATGCCCTGCCGAACCTCGTGCGCCGGGATGCCGCCGATCAGCGCGATCATCGGCGTGTCCGCGCCGTCCAGCAGCACGTACGCCGAGACGAACGGCACCTCGGGGGCCCGGGGATCGGGCAGGTTGTTGATCGCGTAGGTGGTGACGGTGCCGGTGTCGGCGACCTCCACCTCCTCCTCCACGACGGAGCCGCACGCGGGGCAGGACACCCGGTAGGGCACGTAGACGGCGGCGCATTCGGCGCACCGGCCGCCCAGGAACCTGCCGTCGCGCACGCCTTCGAGGAAGCGGGTGAGCGCCCGGCCCGGCGTGACGCGATACTCGGCCCGCACCGGCGCGACGAGCGAGGTGACCTCGGGCAGGAAGCACTCGATGTCCGTGATGTGGCCCGTCGTCGCGGCCCGCCAGCGCGGGCGGACCCGCAGGCCCGGCCGCAGCTCCTTCGGGCTTCCGGCGTCCACCGCGTGGACCAGGGCGGTGTCCGCGCCGTCGAGTTTGACCAGCGCCCAGGCGAACGGCCGGTCGAGCGGATGGCCGGGGCGCGGGGAGCCGACCCAGGCCCACGCCTGGACGGTCCCGGCCGGTCCGACCTCCACGTACTCCTCGGTGACCGGCTCGCCCGTGTCCGGGTCGTACTCCAGCGGCGGCACCAGCACCCGCCCGCCGGCCGTACGGACCCCGACCAGCCGCCGGTCGCGCAGCTCGGTGAGGAACCGCCCGATGACCGGACCGGTCGTCCGCGTGTAGCCGCCGGGAAACTCCAGAACGTGGGTGGCGACCGGCGATTCCTCAGATGGCACGATCCCTGCCTTCCCAGTAGGGGGCGCGGAGCTTGCGTTTGAGCAGCTTGCCGTTCGGCTCGCGGGGCATCTCGTCGATGAAGTCGATCACGCTCGGCCACTTCATGCGGGCCAGGCGGCCCTCCAGCGAGAGGACGATCTCCGCGGCCAGCTCCTGCCCGGGGACGGCGCCGGGCGCGGGCTCGACGACGGCCATGATGCGCTCGCCCCACTCGTCGTCCGGGATGCCGAAGACGGCCACGTCGGCCACCTTCGGGTGGACCATGATCTCCTTTTCGATCTCGGCCGGATAGATGTTGGCCCCGCCCGAGATGATCATGTCGGCCTTCCGGTCGCAGAGGAACAGGAAGCCGTCCTCGTCCAGGTAGCCGATGTCCCCGACGGTGAAGTAATCACGCAACCGGTTGGCCGCGGTCTTCTCCGGATCGCCCTTGTACTCGAAGGAGATGCCCATCTTCATGTAGACGGTGCCGGGCGTGCCCGCGGGCACCGGGACGAGCTCGTCGTCCACGATCAGCAGCTCGCTGCCCGGCCAGGCCTTCCCGACCGTGCCCGGCCGTTTCTTCCAGTCCTCGGGGGTCGCGATCGTGCCGCCGCCCTCGGTGGCGGCGTAGTACTCGTAGATCACGTCGCCCCACCACTCCAGCATCTGCCACTTGACCGGCACCGGGCACGGCGCGGCGGCGTGGATCATCCACCGCAGCGACGACAGGTCGTAGGACCGCCGCGTCTCCTCGGGCAGCGACAGCAGCCGCTTGAAGTGCGTGGGGACCATGTGGGAGTTCGTCACCCGGTGCCGCTCGCACAGGCGCAGGGTCTCCTCGGCGTCCCATTTGTCCATGAAGACCAGCGTGTGGCCCATGTGCAGCGCCATACCGGCGAACTGGGTGACGGCCGTGTGGTAGCCGGGCGAGGTGACGAGGTGGGCGTTCGGCCGCCCCGGCGTCACGCCGAACAGCCGCAGCAGGCCCGTCATCAGCTCGGCGGCGTCGTCGGGGTCGAGGCCGGTGAGCGCGCGCCGCACGCCCTTCGGCCGTCCCGTCGTGCCGGAGGTGTAGTGCATGGTGGCCCCGGCCGTACGGTCGCCGGGCAGGGTCTCGGGCATGCCGCCGGTCAGCTCGGCCACCGGGCGGAAGCCCTCGATCTCGCCGTAGGAGAAGCACCGCTCGGCCGCGATACCGGCCTCCCGGGCGCCCCTGACGGCCTCGGCGGCGTACCGCTCGTGGACGAGGAACGCGGCGGCCTCGCTGTCGGCGACGATGTAGCCGATCTCCGGCCCGGTGAGGTGCCAGTTGACCGGCGTGTAGTACCACCCCGCCTGCAGGGCGGCGAGGTAGAGCACGAGGCCGTCCGCGCCGTTGGGCAGCAGGCCGCAGATGCCGTCGCCCGGCCGCAGGCCCAGCGCACGCAGGCCGTGGACCATGCTGTTGGCCCGGGCGAGCAGTTCGCCCGCGGAGTGTTCCGTGCCGTCGGGATCGACCGCCGCGATCCACGCGGGGTCGGCCTGCGCGAGCCTCCAGAAACCGAGTGAGCCCATGTGCCAGCTCCCTATGGGGGTGCGCCACAAAGCCCGGGCGTCAGCGGCCGCGAAGTGAAGCACGCCGGCACGACGCTGACAAGATCTGGCAATGCGGAGCGACTCAGATGAGAATCGGTTCTAGTTCTTGCGGGCAGACTAACCCCGCGCGCGATGTCTAACAAGCGCTTGATCGAACCGGTGACGCCGTCCCGCTGGAGGACACCTGTGGAGCTCCTGCCCATCAGCACCCCGCACTGCCGGATCGAGCGCGACGGTCACGTGGTGGTCGTCACAATGGACCGCCCCGAGGCCAGGAACGCGCTCTCCCAGGACATGCTGGTGGGGCTGGCCGAGGCCTGGCAGTACATCTCGGACGAGCCCGAGGTGCGGGTCGGCGTCCTGACCGGGGCGAACGGCACGTTCTGCGCCGGGGCCGACCTCAAGGCGATGGGCACGCCGTCGCAGGACGAGCGGGTGCGCCGCCGGGCCGCCGAGATCCCCGACTACCACTGGAAGGGCCTGCTGCGCGATCCCGAGGCGCTGCCGTCCAAGCCGATCGTGTGCGCGGTCGAGGGCTACGCCGTGGCGGGCGGCACCGAACTGCTCGTCGGCACCGACCTGCGCGTCGTCGCCGAGAGCGCCACGCTCGGGCTGTTCGAGGCCAGGCGGGCGCTGTTCCCGATGGGCGGCAGCGCCATCCGGCTGCCCCGCCAGATCCCGTACGCGTTCGCCATGGACGTGCTGCTCACCGGCCGGGCGGTCACGGCCCCCGAGGCGCTCGCGATGGGCATGGTCAACCGGGTCGTGCCGGACGGCCAGGCGCTCGCGGCGGCCCGCGAGATCGCCGGCCAGGTGGCCGCCTGCGGGCCGCTCGCCGTACAGGCGATCCTGCGCGCCTACCGCGAGACACTGGGCATGCCGGAGGCCGACGCGTTCAAGGTCTCCGACGCGATCGGCTGGCCGGTCATCGGCTCCGAGGACGCCAAGGAGGGCGCGCGCGCCTTCCGCGACAAGCGCCCACCCGTCTACCAGGGCCGATAGCGGGTCAGGGGCGGGCCTGGACCATGGCGTGGGTGCCGGTGGTGCGCCACGGGCGGCCGGTCGCGTCCAGCTCCGCCAGCGTCCGCTCCGGCACGCCGACGAGCGCGTCCGACTTCAGCGTGCGCAGCGCGACGACGGGCCCGGGGAAGTAGCCGGTGACCGCGGCGAACGGCGTGGTCGCCGGCCACATCCGGTCGCCGACGAGCCGCCGGTAGTTCAGGTCGCCCTTCATGACGGTCAGCGAGGCCGAGGCGAACTCCTCGCGCAGGTCGTCCGGCATGTCCGAGTAGGGCAGCGGAGCGCAGGCGAAGGGATGCGCCCGCAGTCTGAGACGCCCCTCCTCCGTCGCGGCCCACAGGCGGGCGCCGGCCTCCCCGGCCCGGCCGGGGGCCTCGGCGAGCCGCCGCAGGCACGCGAGCACGTCGGCCGGGGTCGCGTCGGACACGAAATACGGGACGGGTTTCACGTGGATGACGACCTCGCCCGCGAGCCCGCGCGTGAGGAGATGGTCGACGAGCACGAGGTCGGGCAGCAGTTCGCGCCCCGCGTTGTCGGCGACCAGGCAGATCCGCCCCGGCGCGGCGGCATCGAGGAGCGACCACAGCAGTGGGCCGTCGTCCACGACCAGGCCGGTCGCCCTCTCGTGGTCCCCGTCGAGCGTGACGCCGAAGGACAGGTCGGCACGGTTGCCCCAGAGCGAGCCGAGCAGGAGCGCCCGGGCCTGCTCGTCCCGGGACAGCGTCGCCGTCTCGTCGAGCGCCGCGAGTTCCCCGTCCACGACCGGGCCCTCGAGCTCGGCCTGCTTCATCGGGCCGAACGGGTCGACCCCGCGCCACGGGCCGTCGCCGAAGTATCCGGTGGCCTCCAGCAGCTTGCGGTAGAAGTAGCTCTCGCCCCACAGGAACGGCACGTCGACGTAGCGGCGGCCGATCTTCCCGCGTCCCCACTCGGCCCAGGCGGCGCCGTCGTGCGCCGACGGCTCCAGCGGCGCCATGACGTCACGCACGACCTCGTCGAGCAGCCGGTCGAGCGCGCGCCGCCGGTCCGGGTCGTACGGCAGCGCCCGCGCGACCTGGCGGACGAGCACGGGATGCCGCTCCCTGAAGACGCTCAGGGCGTAGGCACCGGGGACGTTCCCCATGATCGGCGGCGGGATGGGCGGGGCCTCCGCCACGGTCTCGTCACCGGCACGGCTCATCGCGGCGTCCTCCCCCAGCTCGCGGGACATCCCCAGCAGTAAAGCAGCAGGGCGTCACGCGAGCGGGGGGCGGGGCCTCACTCGTCCCGGGTGATGCGGCCGAGGCGTTCCATGGCCTCGACGTACTCCTCCACCATCTCGAAGACGACCTGTTTCGCCGGCTTGACCTGGTTCATCGCGCCGATGATCTGACCGGCGGGGAACGTGGCCAGCTCGGTCGCGTCCGACCTGCCGATCCGCCGCAGCGCGTCGGAGATCAGCATGAACTGCAGCGGCATCGGCAGCGTGCCGGGCGACTCCGCCGACTCCCAGGCGTCGGTCCACTCGTTCTTCAGCAGGCGGGCGGGCTTGCCGGTCCAGCTCCGCGACCTGACGGTGTCGCGGGAGGTGGCCGCGATGATGCGCCGCCGTACGGTCTCGGAGGTGTCGGCCTCCTCCACCGCCAGCCAGATCGAGCCGGTCCACACGCCCTCGGCGCCGAGCGCCATGCCCGCGGCCATCTGACGGCCGGAGCCGATGCCGCCCGCGGCCAGAACCGGCACGTCCACCGCGTCCACGACCTGCGGGATGAGCACCATCGTGGAGATCTCGCCGGTGTGGCCGCCCGCCTCGGTGCCCTGCGCCACGACGACGTCCACGCCGACCTCGACCTGCTTGACGGCGTGGCGCGGCGTGGAGGCGAGCGCGGCCACCTTCACGCCCTTCGCGTGCGCCTGCTCCACGACGTCGGCGGGCGGCGGGCCGAGGGCGTTGGCCAGCAGCGCGATGGGGTGCCGGAGCGCGACCTCGACCTGCGGCCGGGCCGTCGCGTCGGTCCAGCCGAGCAGCACCTTGCCCGAGTCGGATCCGTCCAGCGGCGGCACGCCGTGCCGGGCCAGCAGGTCCTCCACGAAGGCCCTATGCCCCTGCGGGATCATCCCCTGCAGCCGTGCCACCAGGTCGGCCGGGGAGTCCACGTCGAGGTCCGACCCCGCGTAGGAGGCGGGCATCACCACGTCCACGCCGTACGGGCGGCCGTCCACGTGGTCGTCGATCCACTTGAGCTCGATCTCGAGCTCCTCGGGGGTGAAATACAGGGCGCCGAGCACCCCCATGCCGCCGGCGCGGCTCACCGCGGCGACGACGTCCCGGCAGTGGCTGAAGGCGAAGATCGGGAACTCGATACCGAACATGTCGGTGACACGTGTCCGCATGCCTTCGAACGTACGACGGCCTAAAGCGAACTGCAACGCGTTCTAGTGACCTGCGTTCGGCGCGTTCCTACCAGCCGGTAACTCGACGGCCACGGACGCGACGGGAACTCTCACGAGAACACGTTCCAGCGCGCCGGGGCGGCGATCACCCGGCGATGACCACCGTTAAAGTCAGATTTCATGACAATGCGGGATTGCGGCCATACCACGGGAGTCGTACCTTCCCCCTATGGATCTGGAGATCCGCCACCTCAGAATCGTGCACGCGGTCGCCGAAGCCGGGAGCGTCACGAAAGCGGCCACCCGGCTCGGCCTCGCCCAACCGTCGCTCACCGCTCAGCTCAAGCGCATCGAGCGCTCACTCGGGGGTCCGCTGTTCGAACGCGACCGCAACGGCGCCCGTCCCACTCCTCTCGGCGAGATGGTGCTGTCCCGCGCCCGGGTGCTGCTGCCCGCCGTACGGGACCTCCAGGAGGACGCGGTACGGTTCGCCAACACCTCGGTCAAACTGCCCGGCTATCGCATCGGCGCGACGAACGGGCCCATACTCGGCGGGCTGGTCGAGCGCCTGACCGCCGACCAGCCCGGCATCCCGGTCACCACCCGCACGTCCTGGTCGGCCGGTGAACTGACCTCGCTCGCGGTGGCCGGCCGGCTCGACTTCGTGCTGCTCGGGACGTGCGGCGACAGCCCGCCTCCCCCGGCCGAGGCGATGAACTGGACCACGGTCGGCACCGACCCGGTCTTCGTGCTCCTGTCGGAGGACCACCCGCTCGCCGGGGAGAGGGAACTGCAGTTGTCCAGCCTCGCCGACGAACACTGGACGGTCGCCCCCGGCGACGGCTGTTTCGCCGACTGCTTCGCCGCCGCCTGCGCCCGGGCCGGGTTCGTCCCCGACTCCATCTACGAGACGGACGTGGCGACCTGCCTGCACCTGGTCGGGGTGGGCAAGGCGGTCGCCCTCTGCCAGGCCACCTTCCGGCTCACCGCCGGGCTGGTCATGATGCCGCTGGCCGGTGCGCCGCTGCGCTGGCGGCACCTGCTCGGCTGGCACGCCGACTCGATGGGCGCGCGGGCCGCCGCCCCCGTGGTCGCCGCCCACGCCCGGGCCGCGTACGCCGACGCGGTCCGCCGCAGCGCCCGCTACGCGGACTGGCTCGTCACCAACCCCGAATACGGCACCGTCCCCTGACGCGGCGGCGGGCGCACCCCGTCCGCCGCCGCAGGTCTGTCCACGCGTTCCGGCCGAGGCTGAGCGCCCGCGCGCTCGCCGGCGTACGCCGCGGCGCCTTCTCTTCTCGCGCTCGCGCACGCCCGGAGGTCCGAGGGCGGTTATTTCCGGGCCAGCGAATCCCCCAACGAGGGCGGTTCCATAACTCGGTGATAGGGGCGAATTGATAGATCCACGTGACAGCGGAGGTCGGTTACGTTGACGGCACCCCCCAAAGACAAGGAGAGCCCCACATGCTCCACAGACGCACCGTACTCGCCGGATGCGCTCTGGCCGTCACGGCCCTCGCCACGGTCGCCACCCCCGCCATGGCCGAGCCGAACAACTCTCCCGCCTCCTCCGCCGTCAAGCCGCCGCCCGCGATGGTGGAGGCGATGCAGCGCGACCTCGGACTCACCCCCGCCCAGGTCGACGCCCGCCTCGCGAACGAGGCGAAGGCCATGGCCACCGAGGCCAAGGTGCGCGCCACCATCGGTGACGCCTACGCCGGATCCTGGGTCTCCGGCACCACCTCCGAGAGCTTCATCGTCGCCACCGCCGACGCGTCCAAGGCCGGCGCGATCCTGTCCGCGGGCGCGCAGCCGAAGATCGTCGGCCGCAACCTCGCCACGCTCGAGTCCGCCGAGGCCGCGCTGGACCGGGCCGCCGCCGGCGCGCCCGCCTCCACGTCCGTCTGGTACGTCGACGTGCTCAGCAACAGCGTCGTCGTGCTGTCCTCCAACACCGCCGAGGCCGAGGCGTTCGTGGCCGCGAGCGGCGCCGACAAGTCCGCCGTACGCGTCGAGCAGTCCAACGAGCAGCCGCAGACCTACTACGACGTGCGCGGCGGCGACGCCTACTACATCAACAGCTCGGCCCGGTGCTCGATCGGCTTCTCCGTGCGCAGAGGAACCACGAACGGCTTCGTCAGCGCCGGCCACTGCGGCCGCGCCGGCAACAGCACGACCGGCTACAACCGGGTCGCCCAGGGCACCTTCCAGGGCTCCTCGTTCCCCGGCAACGACTACTCCTGGGTCGCGGTCAACAGCAACTGGACGCCCAGGGGCTGGGTCAACAACTACAGCGGCGGAAACGTGGCCGTGAAGGGCTCCACCGCCGCGGCCGTGGGTTCGTCGATCTGCCGGTCCGGCTCGACCACCGGCTGGCACTGCGGCACCGTCCAGCAGCTCAACGCCAGCGTCCGCTACTCCCAGGGCACGGTGAGCGGGCTGACCCGGACCAACGTCTGCGCCGAGCCCGGTGACTCCGGCGGCTCGTTCATCTCGGGCAGCCAGGCCCAGGGCATGACCTCCGGCGGCTCGGGCAACTGCTCCTCCGGAGGCACCACCTACTTCCAGCCCGTCAACGAGGCCCTCTCGGCGTACGGCCTCACCCTCGTCACCGGCTGATCCAGCCGATCGGAGGAGGCTCCCCCGCCGGCCCGGCACAGGGTCAGCGGGGGAGTCTGCGCCATATGGGGCGGGGAAGCAGGCGCATGACGGCGAACGCGAGCCGCAGCCGCGCGGGGACCCACACGGTCCCCTGCCGCGTGTCCAGGGCCTCCACGACCGCGTCCGCGACCTCGGCCGCCGTCACCGACATCGGGGCGGGGGTCATCCCCCGCGTCATCCGGCCGATCACGAAACCCGGCCGGACGACCACGACCCGGGCCCCGGAGCCGTGCAGCGCGTCGGCCAGTCCCTGGGCGAAGCCGTCGAGCCCGGCCTTGGCCGAGCCGTACACGAAGTTGGCCTTGCGCACCCGCACCCCGGCCACCGACGACAGCACGACGAGCGTGCCGTGTCCCTGCTCGCGCAGCCGCCCGGCGGCGGCCAGCCCGATCGAGACGTGGCCGCCGAAGTTGACCGCGACGTCTCGGGCGGCGGCCACCGGGTCGGCGTCGTAGACCGCCTGGCTGCCGAGCACGCCGAACGCCGGGATCACCACGTCGAGGTCGCCGGCCCTGGCGGCGGCCTCCTCGATCAGGGCGGCGTGCGTCTCCGGGCGGGCGGCGTCGAAGTCCAGCACGTGGACCTCGGCCCCGAGCCGTTCGAGGTCCTCCACCGGCACGGCGGCGCCGCCGTCCTTCACGGACGCGGAGGCACCGTTTTCCCTGGGTGCGGAAGCACCGCGGACGGCGAGCACGACCCGGCGGGCGCCCCGCCGGACCAGCCGTTCCACGATCGCGAGGCCGATCTCGCTGCGCCCGCCGAGCAGCAGGACGGTGTCGACCGAACCCAGTGCGTTCCTCACAACCACTCCTTCAGCACAGGCGCAGCCTACGGGCGAGGTCGGAGACGAAGACACCGTCCGGGTCGGCCCGGCGCCGGATCTCCCGCCACTCCGGCAGCCGGGGGTACGTCGCGGCCATGGTGGCGGCGGACATGCGGGAGTCCTTGGCCAGGTAGAGGCGGCCCCCGGCCGCGGCGACCCACTCGTCGAACTCGGTCAGCATCGCGGCCAGCCCGCTCTGCCCGGCCGGGATGTCCAGGGCCAGCGTCCACCCCGGCATGGGGAACGACAGCATGCCGGGGGTCCCCGCCCCGAACCTCTTCAGCACCGTCAGGAACGACACGACCCCCGCGCCGGACAGCCGCTCGACCACCCGGCGCAGCGTGTCCTCCGCTCCGATCGGCACCACGAACTGGTACTGCACGAAGCCGCGCGGGCCGTACATCCGGTTCCAGCCGTCCACGCCGTCGAGCGGATGGAAGAACGGCGCGATGCCCTGGACGATCCGGCGCGGGGCGGCGGGGGCCTTGCCGTACCAGGCGGCGTTGAAGGCCCGGACGGTGCCCCGGTTGAGCAGGCCGCCGGGCACCCGGGGCGGGGCCGACAGCAGGGGCCGCGGCGCGAAGGCGAGCGGGTTCCCGCGCGCGCGGGCGGGCAGGTCGCCCGGCACCGCGTGGTCGCCCCGGGTGAGCACGCCCCGGCCCATCCGCCCGCCCCGCGCCAGCAGGTCGATCCACGCGACCGTGTAGCGGTGACCGTCGTCGGTCGCGGTCATCGTCGCCAGGGTCTCGTCGAGGTCGCGGGTGCGCTCGACGTCCACCCGCACCCACGCGGTCTCGACCGGCACGCACCGGAACGTCGCCTCGGTGATCACCCCGGTCAGCCCCATGCCGCCCACGGTGGCCCAGAACAGGTCGTCGCCGGGGCCGAGCGTCCGCAGGCTCCCGTCGGCGGTGAGCAGGCGCAGCGAGCGCAGGTGGGCGCCGAAGGAGGAGTCCACGTGGTGGTTCTTGCCGTGCACGTCGGCCGCCACGGCCCCGCCGACCGTGACGTACCGGGTGCCGGGGGTCACCGGGACGAACCAGCCGCGCGGGACGAGCGCGGTCATGAGGTCGTGCAGGCTGATTCCCGCCGACGCGGTGACGAGCCCCGTGGAGTCGACCTGCCACGACCGCTCCAGCGCGGTGCAGTCGAGCACGAGCCCGCCCGCGTTCTGCGCGGCGTCGCCGTACGCGCGGCCGAGGCCGCGGGCGACGACGCCACGGCTCCCCGCCTTCGCCAGCAGCGCGGCCGCCTCCTCGGCGGTGCGCGGGCGGGCCACGGTGGCGCGCGTGGGCGCCGTGCGCCCCCATCCCGTCAGCAGAGTCATGCCAGTTGGATACCGCACGCCAGCAGGACCAGCATCAGCGCGAGGAAGACCTGGAGCGGGCGGTCGCGCAGCACCAGTTCCTCGGGTTCCTCCCCCACTCCGCGGTCGACCAGCAGCGCGTGCCGCAGCACGACCAGCACGAACGGCACGATGCTGAGCGCGCAGAACGCCCTGGCCGGCCCGGTGTGCTCCTGGAGCGCCCACAGGCAGTAGGTGACGATCATCGCCCCCGAGGCCATGACGCGCACGTGGCCGAGGTAGCTCGCGGTGTAGGTCTCCAGCGTGGCCCGGGCGATCGGGCCGTCCCCGGACCGGGCGCGGAGCTCGGCCTCCCGCTTGCCGGTCACCAGCAGCAGCGAGCCGAGCGAGACGACGACCAGGAACCAGCTCGTCACCGGCACGGCCACGGCGACCGCCCCCGCGTACGCGCGCACCACGTGACAGCCGGCCACCGCGACCAGGTCCACCACGGGCTGGTGCTTGAGCCAGAGGGTGTAGGCGAAGGTGAGCGCGAGATAGGCGGCCACGACGGCGGCGAGCGGCCACCCGCCCGCGAGCCCGGCGAGCAAACCGGCCGCCAGCAGCACCGTGCCCGCGGTCCGCGCGAGCCGTACGGACACGATCCCGGCCGCGATCGGGCGCAGCCGCTTGCGCGGGTGACGCCGGTCGGCGGCCACGTCGGCCGCGTCGTTGAAGAGATAGGAGCCGCCGGCGGCCAGGCAGAAGGCGGCGAACGCGACGAGCGAGCCGCGCAGGCCCGCCCCGGTGGTCAGCACCCCGGCGGCGGCCGGCGCGGCGAAGACGAGCGCGTTCTTGAGCCACTGCCGGGGCCGGCAGGCCCGCACCAGCCCGGCCGCGCGTGCGCGCCGGGAGGGCGTGCCCGCCGGAAGCGTCGCCACCGGCGGGCCCATCGGCGGGTTCAGCGCGCTCTCCCGCTTCACGGACAGGTCCGCTTCCCGGGTCAGTTCACGCGGCGGGGCCGCAGCAGCCACGCCCCGACGACGGCGAGCGCGAGCCCGAGGATGAGCGCCACCAGCGGGAGCGTCGTCCTGATCAGCGTGATCTGGGCCATGTTGTCGCGTGCCGTCTGCACCAGGTTGCCGACGGTCTCCGGGGTGAACGACGCGGTGGCGATGAAGGCGGGCAGGCGCTCGACGCCGTCGGACGTCTTCAGCACCTCGTGGCGCTGCTGCTCCTGCTTGACCGCCACGCCGGTGTTCGGCTCCACCCAGAACGTGATGGTGCCGTCGTAGACGCGCTCGACCTGGATGTCCCCGGTGCCCTTCATGCCGAGCACGGAGGCGGGCGCGCTGAGCGTGTCGGTGACGGTCGGGGGGATCTGCTGCGTGAACTTGTAGACCGGCAGCCCGTTGACCGTGTCCTCACCGGCGAACGTCGCGTCGTACGCCTTGCGGGCGTCGGCGTTGAACACCTGGTAGGTCTTCTTCTCGACGCCGAAGGGGAACAGGAAGACCTGGCCCTGCAGCTGCACGGGCTGCGCGCCCTCCCCGTTGTCGACGCTGGTGCCGCAGCAGGTGACGCCCTGGCCGTTGAACTTGTTGAACGCGCTGCGGAACTGCGTCATCGAGATCCGCGGGTTGTTGTTGGTGACGTCGCTGGCGGCGGTGAACTGGTCCCACACCACGTGGTCGTCCTTGGACTCCTTGACGTCGCCCCGGACGGTGACCGTGATGTCGAGGTCGCCGGTGAGGACCTTCAGGTCGCGCATGCTGAAGTAGCGCGCGTTGGGAGCGGTCAGCTTCGCGACGCTGTACTGGTCGGCCGGCGCCTGCACGAGCTTGTCCGCCACCTGGAACCGCAGCAGTGGCGCGAAGACGACCAGGAACGCCCCGATTGCCAAGAGAACAACTCCCACTCCGCGGCGCATCGCTCCTCCTGGGGCAGGCCAGTTGATGCCTATTTATCCTGAAACAGGTTTCTATTTCGCTGTATGTTAGACGGGGCAGTGACCGACGTCACGAGGGATATGGAAAAGTGACCGAAACAGGTTCTAGCTCGTCGGTGACTCGTGACATGTTACCCGCCGGTTCGCAACCCGTTCGTGACACTGCCGTGCCTGTCGGCCACGTCGACGCCCTCGACGGCGTGCGCGCGCTCGCGGCCCTCGCCGTCCTCGTCTTCCACGTCGCGATCGAGTCGGCGGCGGCGCTGCACGACAACTTCTTCAGCAGCCTGCTCGCCCGGGGAGACGTCGCGGTCCCCATCTTCTTCGCGCTGTCCGGGCTGCTCCTCTACCGGCCGTACGCGCGTGCCGCGCTGCTCGGCGGGCGTCCCCCGGACACCCGCGTCTACCTGGTCAAGCGCGCCCTGCGCATCCTCCCGGCGTACTGGCTGGTCGTGGTCGTGGCGATGGTGCTGTGGTCCAAGCCGCACCTCGGCGACGTCAAGACGTGGCTGCAACTGCTGCTGCTCGGCCATACCTACGAGATCCACCCCTGGTGGTTCGGCCTCGGGCCACGCGGGCTCGCCCAGATGTGGAGCCTGTGCGTCGAGGCCGCCTTCTACGTGCTGCTGCCGCTGGTCGCCGCCGTGCTCGCGGCGTTCGCGCGGCGCGGCGGCCCCGGCCTCGACGCCCGCGCGCGGCGGCTGCTGACCGGCGTCGCCGTGCTCGCCGCGTCGTCGTTCGCGTGGGCGCTGCTCACCTACTACCCGGTCTACCGGCCCTACCTGAACGCCTGGCTGCCCCGGGCCTGGGTGTTCTTCGCGGTCGGCATGGCGCTGGCCGTCGTCTCCGAGTGGGCGCGGGAGGAACGCGACCCCGACGGCCCGGCGCATCGCCTCGTCCGGGCGGTGGGCGCGTCGGCGGGCTCGTTCCTGCTCGTCGCCGCGCTCGCGTACGCCGTGGCGGCCTCGCCGCTGACCGGCACGCGCTTCAGCGGCGTGGACGGCGTCTGGGCCGACCTGTCGGAGCTGGCCCTGTACGCCACGGTGGCGGCCGGACTGGTGACCCCGGCCGCGCTGCTGCCGGCCGGGGGCTCGCCGTACGGCCGCTTCCTGGGCAGCCGCGTGATGCGCTTCCTCGGCCGGGTGTCGTACGGCGTGTTCCTGTGGCAGTTCGTGGCCCTCTATCTCTGGTACGACTTCACCGAGCAGCAGGCGTGGAGCGGGAACTTCGCCGGCAACCTGGTCGTGGTCGGCGCGCTCACGCTGCTGCTCGCCACGCTCACCCACCGGTACGTCGAGGAGCCGGCGAGGCGCCTCGCCCGCCTGGCGACCTCGTCACGGAAGCGGACGGAGACGGAGACACCGACGGAGACACCGACGGAGACACCGACGGAGACGGCCGCGGCGTCGCCGCGGCCGTAGGGGCGGGCGCGCCGGGCACGGGGTCGCCGTAGGCGAAGCCCTTCAGGCAGACCCCCGACGGGTCGTCCAGCCGGATCAACAGCCCCTTGCCGACGGCCGTGACCGGGAAGCGCACCAGCGCGCCGCCGGAGCCGGTGGCGTGGAACCGCAACTGTCCCCGCTGGCCGCTCATCTCGTAGTCGCCGGTGCCCGCGCGCTCGGCGGTGTAGGCCAGCCCGGCGATCGGCCCCGGCCCGCCGAAGGACACGACGTCGGGGAAGAAGATCGCGTCGCCGAAGAGCGGGAAGCACGAGCGGTCCTCCGGCGGCACCACCCCGACCGACGCCTTGACCTCGACCGGCGCGAGCCCGCCCTTGTCGTCGAAGACGAGCGCCTGCTCCGACGGCTCGGGCACCCGCATCCGGGCGCGCAGCGCGGGCCGGGCGAGCGGGGCCAGCAGGTGGTGGCTGAGCCTGCGGTTGCCGTTCCAGGGCAGCACGATGTCCTCGGGCAGCGGGCTGGAGTAGATGACCGCCGTGTCCGGCACCCGGGCGAGCGAGGCCCGCACCGCGGCCAGGTAGGCCCGCACGCGGTCGCCCGACAGCGTGTCGCGGTAGTTCTGGATCGAGACGATCGACATCGCGAGGTAGGCGCCCGCGAGGAGTCCCGCCGCCGTCGGCAGCCCGCTCCCGGCCGGAATCGGCCGCCGGTAGGGCTCGGTCTCGTCCCGCATGGGCAGCAGCGCGAGCCCCAGGCAGACCGCGAACACGATCGCCGCGTCGGCGACGTACCGGGTCTCGGAGCCGACGACCTGGGCGAGCCCGGTGCCCCGCGCGATCGCCGTGGGCACGCCGTCCGCGGCGACCAGGTAGCCCGCCAGGATCAGCCAGGCCCGCACGGCCCGCCGCCGCCACAGCACGGTGGCGGCCACCAGTGCGGCGAGCACGGCCCATCCGGCGGCCACCAGCAGCGGGCTCGGGTCGGCCAGCCCGCCGTTGGGCAGCACCGGGCCCCACGACAGCGGCCCGCCGACCACACCGGCGGGGAAGACCTCGCCCAGCAGGCGGCCCAGCAGGTCCGCCGCGTCGCCCGGCGCCGGGACGGCCGCGCCCTCGCCCGGCGCGGTGCCGCGGCGGGCCAGGTACAGCGCCGCGTATGCGCCCGTCAGCAGCGCGTACGACCCCCACAGCCGCCAGTGGGCGCGCGCTTCGCGGAGCATGAGCGCCGGCCACGGGCCCGCCCACGGCCGCAGGTGCGACGTGGTGAGCGCGAACAGCAGGAACGGGACGAAGACCCCCTTCGTGCTGAACGCCATGCCGGCGAGGACCCAGAAGAAGGCCCAGCGGGCGTGCCGCGCCCCGCCCTCCCTGACGTACCTCACCTGGGCGGCGAGGGCCATGACCATGGCGAGCTGGAGCGGCACCGCGTTGATGGCGGCCGACCACCACCCGAAGGCCGGGATGGTCAGCGGCGAGAACAGGGCGAGGGCGAGCGGCAGCAGGATGCCGGGCCGCGTGCCGAACAACCGCACGAGCAGCCGCAGCAGCATGACCGCCGCGGCGGCCTGGACCGCGAACGTGACCGCCGAGACCAGCAGCCAGTCGTACGGCGACAGCCGCGACAGCACCCAGGTGAGCCCGAGCGCCCCCGGCATCAGGTGACCCTTGTGGACGCGGAACAGGAAGTCGAACGTGAGGGAGTGCTCGTAGGCGTCACCCACGAACAGGAAGTCGTCCTCGACGAAGGAGGACGACGTGAGGACGGGGACGCGAACCGCCAGCGACGCCGCGACCAGCAGGACCGCCGCGATCATGACAGGATTCGCCAGGCCCGCCCGCCATGCCGGCGCCATGCCGGGCTGTCCGGTACGCATGATCTGACTCATCGGGATTCTCCCAGCGCAGTGGGACAAAAGGGGTGTTATGCTCCGGCGCACCCGACAGGAGAGGGACGTCGTGCACGCCGAGCCGTTCCGCGCCGACCTGGCCCGTTCGATTCGCCTGTTCAGCGCCTTCCGCAAGGAGCAGAGCGACCCCGACTTCTTCTACGGCCTGCTCGCCCGCGACACCGTCGCCCAGCTCGCGGCGTACGCCGACCTGGACGGCGCGCTCGTCGCGGACGTCGGCGGCGGGCCCGGTTACTTCACCGACGCGCTGCGCGCCGTGGGCGCGCGGCCGGTGTGCGTGGACTGCGACGCCGGGGAGATGAGCGCGCGCACCGGCGCGATCCCCGACGGCGCGGTGCTCGGCAGCGCCCTCGACCTGCCGCTGAAGACAGGCTCCGTGGACGTGTGCTTCTCCTCCAACGTGCTGGAGCACGTGCCCGACCCGTGGCGGATGGGCGACGAGATGGTGCGGGTGACGCGGCCGGGCGGCCTGGTCTACCTGTCGTTCACCAACTGGCTGTCGCCCTGGGGCGGCCACGAGACCTCGCCGTGGCACTACCTGGGCGGGCACCGCGCCGCGCGCCGCTACACGCGCCGCCACGGCCACTCTCCCAAGAACGTGTACGGCACGAGCATGTACGCCGTGTCGGTGGCCCGGGCGCTCGCGTGGGCCCGGCGGCACCCCGGCGCCGACCTCGTCGACGCCCTGCCGCGCTACCACCCTCGCTGGGCGACCCCGGTGATCCATCTACCCGGCGTTCGCGAGATCGTGACGTGGAACCTGCTGCTGGTGCTGCGCCGCCGCTGACCTCCTCGTCCGGGTGCCGATCCGGTAGACCACGGCGAGCACGACCGCGAGCAGGCCGCACGCCAGCGGGATCCACTCGCGCGTCAGCAGGATCCACCGGCGGAACCGGGCCGCCTCGTCGGCGAACGCCCGCACCTCGGCGGCGCTCGTCCTCAGGTCGGCGTCGAAGGCGACCTGCCGCTCGACCTGGTCGGGCGTGCGCAGGGTGTCGCGCCGCCGCTCCTGCGTGCGCACGGTCAGCCCGCTCTCCGGCTCGACCCAGATCGTGCGGGTGATCTCGGTGTATCTCGCCACGGTGACCCGCGGCTCGCCGGGCATGCCGACCGACCTGCCGGGCACCGGGCCGGGCAGGTCTGCCGTCTTCACCGGCCCGGCCGCGTAGGTGTAGCGGTAGGTCCGCAGGCCCTCGACGGTCTCCTCGCGCTCGAACCGCATCGGCGCCTCCCGCCGCAGCACCGGGTCGAACATCCCGTACGAGCGCGGCTCCGCCCCGGCGGGCAGGCGGAAGGCGAGCCCGGTCTGCCGTACGCCGGGATCCTCGTCGACGTACCCCCCGCAGCAGTCGACGGCGAGGCCGGTCCGCCGGTCGAAGGCCGTGCGGCGCTCGTGGTAGTCGACGCGCTCGCCGTCCCGGGTGTCGAGCGAGGAGAACTCCACCCACACGGCCGTGCTGTCGTCCCCGGCCCGCGGATCGCCGTAGACGGCCACCGTGTTCTGCACGGGCACGCCCCGGTGGAGGCGGAACGTGGCGGTGTCGAGGTAGGTGGCCGAGGGCGAGACGAGCCGCTGGATCCTCGTCAGCTCAAGTGGCAGCACCGTGGTCCGCGGGGAGACGTAGAAGTGGAACAGCACCCCCACGGTGACCAGGAAGGCGATGCCCGCCAGGAGCAGCGGGCGCGGCGACCGCGGTAGAGCGCTTGTCATCGGCTCACCTCTCCCTGATCCCCTACGGCGGCCAGCAGCCGGGCGAGCACGACGAGGCAGAGCGCGTCGGCGGCCGGGCCCTGCCCCGCGGCCTGGGCGACGCCGGCGAGGCCGAGCGCGACGAGCACCACCCACGCGGAGGCGCCGCGGCGGGCGAGGGCCCGCAGGCGGCTCGGACCCGCGTGCTGGGCGCCGGCGATCGCGCGCAGCCACAGGAACGCCGCCAGCGCGACGGCGACGACGGCCACACCCGCCACGCCCCAGGCCCACAGCCCGGCGAGCGGCGCCGCGATCCACACCCACAGCGCGCGGACGCGGCCCGGCCCTGCGGCGCGCAGCCGCGACCGGCCGCGCACCAGCGCCAGGGCCACCACCGCGAGGGCCAGGCCCAGCCCGGCGAGCAGCGCGGTGCGGTAGGCCGGGTCGGGCTCGTAGCGCAGCACCACCTCGCCGCCGCCGGCCGGCAGTTCCCACGCCTGCCGCCAGCCGTCGAGCCGTGCCGGGGTCAGCCGCGCTCCGTCGAGGTACGCCTGCCAGCCGGCGTTGAAGTTCTCGTTGACGACCAGATAGGACGGGGCTGCGGCGGCGACCCGGAGGCGGCGCTCCTGCGGCCCCCACGACGTCACCGTGGCGGGGGCGGCCGTCACCGCATTCCGCTCCTGCCCGCTTCCGTCGTCCAGCACCACCGAGCGCACCCGGAAGGCGTCGCCCGGCGCCACGCTGACCCTGCTGCGGCCCTCGGTCAGGTGCACGGGCGCGCAGCCCGAGTAGGTCAGCGGGCGGCCGTTCAGCACGTCGTCGAGGGTGCCCTCGACCACCCGGGTCGGCACGTCGTCGCCGTCCACCCGCAGGGTGGGCCCATAGCCGCAGGGCAGCCGCAGGGGGATCGCGCCGAGGCCGCCGAGGGGTTTCACCCCGGGGACGGCGATCTCGGCGACCTCGATCGCGCGGGAGGCGGGCGCGGTGAACTCGATGGAGAACGTCCGCGTCCTCAGCGTGGGAAAGGTGAACACGCCGTCGCGGTCCACCCAGCCCTGCACGGCCCGTGTTTCTGTGAGCGCTGTCCCCGCGCGCAGTGTGAGCTTCACCGGCGGGATGCCCTGCGCCGAGTCGGGGAACAGCACCCGGATCCGCGAGAAGCTCCGGGTCGTCCCCAGGTCGATCGACAGCGTCGGGTGCCGGTCGAACGGCTGGGCGAACCACAGCGTCGAGGGGTCGCCGTCCATCGCCTGGCGGCCGAGCACGGCGCCGTGCTCGGCCGCCGTCGAGGACGCGCTCACGTGCGGGTACTGCTTCGGCAGCGTGGTGAGCAGGTCAGTCGCCTTGGGGTCGGTGAGCACGGCCTGCCCGCGCAGCGTGCGCACGCCGTCGCGCGCCACCGGGACGAGCCGGTCGAACCCGTTGCCGTCCTCACCCAGGATCTGGAGTCGCGAGGAGCACGTCCAGGTGACCGAGCCCCGCATGCACGCGTCGGCGTCCCCCTGCTTGGTCAGCAGCATCGTGCCGGGGTCGCCCGCGCCGGTGTCCGGCACCGAGATCGTCCGCACCGCCCGCACGCCCGGGACGCGCAGGTCGGTGATGCCGACCCGGCTGCCGAGCGCCGTCTTCGGCTCGTACGCGAGCCTGGTCACCCGGATACGCAGCCACTGGCTCTTCCCCGGCACCGGCAGCAGCGGCTGGAGCGCGTCGGTCCGCGCCACCGCGACGCGCCGCACGCCGCGCTCGGTCTCCAGCGCGACCTCGGCCACCGGTGGCCCGACCGCCTCCTGCTCGAACGCCGCCGAGATCTCGGTCAGGTCGACCTGGCCGGTGAAGCGCACCTCCAGCCACTCCCCGACCGCGCCGTGCCAGCCGTCCGACCGCCACCCCGTGCGCGGGTCGTCGTCGAGCGCGGCGTACGGCTGCCGCCCGGGGTCGCGCTGGCCCACGGCGGCCGTGACGCCGGAGTCCGCCGACGAGGCGGTGACGTCCTTCACGTCGAGATAGCGGGCGGTCGAGGTGGCCGCCGACCAGGCCGGGTCGGTGAGGTCGGTGGTCACCGGCGCCTGGTCGTCGGGCAGCGTGGCCGACGCGATGCGCCGTACGTCGCCGAACACGATGTCCCGTTTCCGCAGCGTGTCGGTGAGGATCGTGTCGCGGGGCGGGATCGCCGCGGCGCCCGGCTCGTCGCCGACGAGCACCGGCCGGTCGTCGGTGAGCAGGCCCTCCTCGGCCAGGTCGAGCACGGCCTCGGGGGCGCCCTCCACGTGCAGCGTGCCCGCACGGGGCACGGTAGAGGCGAGCGGGGCCGTCCCCGGGATCGTGTAGACCTCCAGCGCCGGGTACGGCTGGTCGAGCCAGCCCGAGGCGGTGCCGCTCGCCGTCAGGCCGACCAGCGGCCCGAACTCGGCGGTCCTGGACAGCCCGGAGTCCTGCAGGGTCTGGTGCACCCGGGCGGGCCAGGCGGTGCCGAGCGTCTCCCTGATCAGGTCGTTGCGGATGAGCAGGTGGCTCACCCCGGCGCGGCGCAGGGCCTCGGTCAGGCCGGGCGAGCCGCGCCCGGTGGCGAAGCGCTCGTCCACCGCCTGCACGAGCCGGGCCAGGCCGGGCGAGCCCCACGGCACGTTGGCGTGGGTGGCCCAGCGCACGGTCAGCAGCGACTGCATGGGCTCGTCGAGCGGCCGGCCCCACAGATACTCCCCCCGGGCCGAGCCGGGCATGGCGAGGACCATGCCGTCGCCCGCGTTGCGGTTCAGCCAGGCCGCCGCCTCCCGCCAGTAGGTGGGGAGGTCCGCGAAGGAGCCGCGGGCGGTCATCCCGGCCGTCCCGACCGGCACGAGCGTGAGCGCGAGCAGCCCGGCCGTCGCGGCGGTGACCGGCCCGCGCAGGCGCGCCGGTCCTGTGCTCGGCAGGGCGACGGGGAGCGCGGCCAGACCGAGCGCCAGCGGCAGCCGGATCAGCGCGTCGAACTTGTGCAGGTTGCGGAAGGGCGCGAGCGGCCCGTCGAACAGGTCCCTGACCTGGCCGGTCCAGGGGTGGGCGAGGTCGCCCGCGTGGCCCGCGGTGACGATCAGCAGGCCGGCGACCACGCTCAGGACCAGGAACGTCCGCTCCGGGGTCGCCCTGCGCACGACGCCGGTCAGCCCGAGCCCGGCCACCAGCGCCGTCGCGGCGACCAGCCACGGCACGGTGGCCTGGTCGTAGGCCGCCGGCAGCCACGGCTGCCCGTCCACCGGCAGGAACGAGATCCAGCTCGACGTGCCGCGCAGCGCGTTCACCAGCGAGGTGACGCTGGTGGTCGCCGACGCCGTCTCGATGAACGGCAGGAACGAGAAGATGTAGCGCCCGAGCAGCAGCAGCGGGACGACCCACCACATCGACACGAGGCCGACGAACAGCAGCCACCAGCCGAGCAGGGCCCATTTGCGCCCGCCGTGGCGGCGGCTGAGCAGGTAGACGAGCGGGACGACGAGCACGGCCAGTTCCGCCGCCGCGTTGACGCCGCCCGCGAACAGGAACGCGACGGCCGAAAGCGCGGCGGCCCGGCGCGGGCTCGCGCCCTCCCGGGTGCCCCGGACCAGCGGCAGCAGCACCCACGGCAGCACGGCACTCGGCTGGAACTCCGAGGAGTTGATCCCGATCAGGGCCAGCGCGTGCGGGGCCAGGGCGTAGGCGAGCGCGCCGAGGATCCGGGTGCCGGGCGAGCCGATCCCCATCGCCCGGGCCAGCCGCTCGGTCCCGAGGAACGCCGCGCACAGCACGAGCGACATCCAGAGCCGCTGGATGTCCCAGGCGGGCATGTCCATGGCCCGGAAGAGCACGTAGAACGGCCCCATCGGGAAGAGATAGCCGTACGCCTGGTTCTGCAGGTGGCCGAAGTAGGCCGGATCCCACAGGTGCAGCGCGCGCGACAGGAACCCCAGGGGGTTCACCGCCATGTCGAGCTTGGTCTCGGAGATCACCGCGCCGGGCGCGGTGTTGAAGGCGACGGCCGCCAGCAGCAGGCAGCCCGCGAGCAGCCGGAGCCGGTGCCGCAGCGTCCGGCCGGGCGGCGCGGGACGGGCGGCGGGGGCAGGCTCCGGGGCTCCGGCGCTCTCGTCGGGCGCGCGGGTCACCTCTTCCCGCGCGGGCTCCCGCGGCTGGACCGGGACGTCGACGGACACGGGCGCGCTCAGGCCTCCTGCTCATGGCGGCTGCCCGGCGGCGGTGCGGCCGGCCGTGCGGGGAGCCGGCCGAGTTCGCCCGCGACCAGCCTGGTCATGGCGGCCCCGGTCTTCCCCCAGGTGAACTCGCCCGCCCAGCGCCGGCACGCCCGGGCCATCCGGGCCCTCGTCAGGGGGTCGTCCAGCTCCCGCAGGGCGTGGTCGACCACGTCGGCGAGCCGCTCGCCGTCGCGGACCAGCCAGCCCGTCACGCCGTGCCGTACGGAGTCGCGCAGGCCGGCCACGTCGTAGGCGACGGTGGGCACGCCGAGGGCCGCCGCCTCGATCACGGTCAGCCCCCAGCCCTCGAACTCCGAGGCCGTGACGTTGAGCCTGGCGCGGCTCAGCACCGCGTTCTTCTCCGCCTCGGGCAGGAATCCGTGCAGGTGGACGCGTCCGGCGACGTCGGGCCCGCCCACCCGCTCGGCCAGCCGGTCGTGCTCGGGCCCCCTCCCGACGACGTGCACATGCAGGCCGGGGCGGGTGGGCGCCAGCTCGGCGGCGAGCTCGACCACCCGCTCGACGCGCTTGTGCCCGACCAGGCGTCCGAGGTAGACGACGGCCGGGGCGCCCGGCACCGGCTCGCTCGCGACGGGCCTGACGGTCGGGCTGCCGTTGGGCACCACCTCGATCGGGGCCAGCCAGCGCAGGCGCTCGCGCAGTTCGTGGCGGGAGGACTCGGAGACCGTCACCGTCGTGCACCGGCGATACAGCAGCCGCGCCACCGGCCCCTCGATGAAGCAGCCGATCCGCGCCAGCCAGCGCGGGAAGAAGGCGTAGAACTGCCGGTCGTGCACGTGGTGGACCACGCAGATCACCCGCGTACGGCGGCGCGCCACGAGCGGGGAGAAGAACGGGATGCCGTTCATGCAGTCGACGACGACGTCGAACCGGCGGCGGCGCAGCAGCAGCCAGAGCGGGACGAGGAGATAGACGAGGTATTTGCCGCCCATCCTGCGCAGCCGGATGCCGTCGCGCGACTCGGCGCGGGTCTGGTACCGCTCCCGGCTCGTGAGGAAGCTGACGCTCGCGCCCTGGCCGACGAGGTAGGCGGAGACCCGCCAGGCGTACTCCTCCGCGCCGCCGGCGACCGTCTGGCTCGGTTCGCGGAAGTTCAGCACGGCCACGCGTACGCCGTCGAGCAGGGGAACGGCGGCCGGGGCGGCACCGGCGGCCGCCAGGTGCGGCCTGTCGGGCGGCTCGGGAAGGGGGGCCGGGCGCCCCGAGGGCTTCGCCTTCGCACCCTGTGCGACCACGACCACTCCTTCGGGTGACACGTCTCGGCGGGAGTTCGGGGAGCACCGCGTCGCCGGAACGGGGCGGGCACGGCGGTGCGGGCGAATCGGGGCACAGACGCATGAGGGCGTGGCGAAACCACGCCCCCTGACGGGCTCGGTCTTCGCGGAAGTCCTTATGGAACGGGGGTCAGGTCTGCCGCGTTCACCTGTCGCCGTAGTTGTAGAGCGGCTTGTTCGGCGGCTCCGCGGTGGGCGCTGCCACGTTGACGACCGCCACGGAGGCGACGCCGGCGAGCACGGCCCCGACCGCGAGAGCAGCCAGCACCTTCAACACGGGATGCTTCCTCCTTGCCGGAGCGGGCGATAGAGGCCGAGAGTAGAACGTGATACAGGTCCTACACCATAGCCTTGGTCAAACCGTGATAAAAAGACTTACTGTCCAGTATGCCACAGGTCCCCGATCTTGGCTGGTCACAGGCGTACCAGCAGTAGCTCACGGCCCCGGTAGACGGGGGTCGCCCCCGGCAGTCGAGACAAGAACGTGTTCTCATCAAGCCCGGCCGTGAGCACGTAGCGCACCCCCTCCCGCCGCAGCCCGTCCGCCGCGGACGAGGCCGGAGGGCCGACGTGCGGCGCGCCCCCGGCCGCGGTGAGCGCGGACGCCACCGCCTCGATCCGGCGGATCCGCGGGCTCTCGGCCGCGACCCGGATCCGCCCGCCGCCGGGCACGCCGACGACGAGCGTCTCGTCCCACAGCACGGGCCGGGAGAACATCTTGGTCGCGGGGTCGAGGACCACCCGTCCCGAGTTCCAGGAGAAAGCCCGGTAGGCGCTCCAGGGCAGCGACAGCAGCGCGCCGGGAGCGGGGTCGCCGTTGACGACGGCCTGGACGCGGCGCCATTCGCCGGGGTACTCGGCCGTCCCGAGCCTGCCGAACGCGCCCAGCGCGAAGGTCGGCAGCACGAGCACCGGCACCGCCACGGCGGCCGCCGCCACCGGAGCGGGCAGGTTCCGGCGCAGGGCCGCCGCCACGACCGCGACACCCACCGCCTGTGCGAGCGCGAACGGCGCGACGTACACCTGGCCGTCGCGGAGCGGGCCGAAGCCCGCCCACCATCCGATGAGCTCCCGCAGCAGACCGGACGCGAAGGCCCCGGCGCAGGCGGCCAGGACACCCGCGCACGCCGCCACCACCAATCCCCGCCACCACGCGGGCCTGCGGGTGGCGCCACCGAGCCGTACGAAGCCGGCGACCGCGACGAGGGTCAGCGCGAGGCGCGCGGCGGCGAGCCCCGGGCTGCCCTGGCCGGGCACGACGGCGTGAGAGTTCCAGATGCCGCCGAGGGTGAGCAGGCTGCCCAGCGTCCCGAACGGCCCGTCCGCCCGGGGCGCGAACGCGGCCACCCCGGCGGGATCGGTCACGGCGTCCGACCGGAGGGCGGGGACGAGCCACGGCAGGCTGAGCACCACGACCACGGCCGACGCCTGGAGCGCCGCGCGCGCCCGCCCTTTCCCGGCGCGCAGCGCGGCCACCGGGAGCACGGCCACGGCGCTGACCAGCATGGCCTGGAATCCGCCCACGGCGGCGGGCAGGAGGGCCGCGGCGAGCCGCCCGGGCCCGCCGCGCGCCGCGGCACGCACGGCCCAGGGCAGTCCGGCGTACCCCAGCAGCAGCGCCCAATGGCCGATGAGCAGGCGCTGCGCGAGATAGGCGTTCCAGGCGTAGAAGGCGGCGGCGGCCAGCCGGGGCACGAGCATCGCCCCCGGCGTCCCGGCTCTCTCCCCTGCGCCCCCGCCGTACGCCGGGAGCGCGTCGCCGGCCAGGGACGCCGCTCCGGCGGCGGCCAGTGCGAACAGCCCGAGCAGGATCGCCTTCTGCACGATCTCGGCCGGGATCACGGCGGACAGCAGCGCCACGACCTGGTCGCTCGGCACGGCGCGGGGGAAGCCGTCGCCGAGGCGCAGCGGCGGGTCCGGCACGAAGACCATGTCGTAGCGCAGCGTGAACCCCGGCCCCAGGGCGGGCCCGAGCGCGAGCACGCCGAGCGCCAGGCCGAGCAGGGCCGGTCCGAACCGCACGGCCGCCGGCCCCCGCGCGGCGCTCTCACGCCTCAAAAGGCCAAGCCGCACAAACCGGAAGGGCCGCCACATGTCGTACAGGCTATTGGGCCGGTCACACGGGCTGACGGCACCCGCGTGACCGGTGCCTTCGGACGGGGCTACTTGCCCGGCTCGGGGTCGCGGGGCAGGCCGAGCATGCGCTCGGCGACGATGTTGAGCTGCACCTCGGTGGTGCCGCCGTAGATGGTCATCGCCCGGGTGGCGAGCACGGCGCGGTTCCAGTAGCCGGCGTCGCCGAGCTTCCAGTCGGCGGCGGTGACGGCGGCCGGGCCGAGCAGGGAGACCGCCACCTCGGAGACGTGCTGCGCGTGCGCGGTGGACAGCAGCTTGCGCACCGAGGCGTCGGCGCCCGGCTCGCTGCCCGCGAGCTGCTTGAGCGTCACCCGCAGCGACAGCGCGTTGATCGAGTGGGACTCGCAGACGACGCGGGCGAGGTCCTGCCGCTCGGCCGCGGTGAGCTCGCGGCCCAGCCGGCCCGCCAGGCCGAGCAGGTCGGGCACCGAGGCGCCGGTGCCGCCCGAGCCGGACGACAGCGAGACCCGCTCGTTCGACAGCGTGTTCCTCGCGACCCGCCAGCCCTCGTCGACCTCGCCGACGACCATCTCGTCCGGCACGAAGACGTCGTCGAGGAACACCTCGTTGAACAGGTTCTCCCCGGTCATCTCGGTCAGCGGCCGCACGGTGACGCCGGGCGCCTTCATGTGCACCAGGAAGTAGGTGATGCCGTCGTGCTTGGGCTTGGAGGTGTCGGAACGGGCGATGCAGATGGCCCACTCGGCGACGTGCGCCACCGACGTCCAGATCTTCTGGCCGTTGAGCTTCCAGCCGCCCTCGACCTTCTCCGCCTTCATCTGCAGCGACGCGAGGTCGGACCCGGCCCCCGGCTCGGAGAAGAGCTGGCACCAGATCAGCTCGCCGCTCAGCGTCGGCGGCAGGAACCGCTCCTGCTGCTCCGGCGTGCCGTACGTCACCAGCGACGGCACCACCCACGCGCCGATGATCATCTGCGGCGGCTTGATCTTGGCCGCCCTGACCTCCTGGTGGATGAGCACCTGCTCCAGCGGGGAGGCCGCCCGGCCCCAGGGCCTGGGCAGGTGCGGCATGACGAAGCCCGCCTTGGCCAGGGCCCGCTTCTGCTCGGCGCCCTCCAGGGCGGCGATCTCGGCGAGCTCCGCCCGGATGGACTCGCGCTGCGGCTCCGACTCCTCCGGCAGGTCGATCTCCATCTCCCGCGCGACGCCTCCCAGCGCGAGCGCGGACACCCGGTCGGACCACTCGGAGGACGAGCCGAGCAGCGCGCGGATCGTCAGCGCCCGGCGGTAGTACAGGTGCGCGTCGTGCTCGAAGGTGTAGCCGATGCCGCCGAACGTCTGGATCGCGTCCTTGGCGCACTGCACGGCCGCGTCGGGCGCCATGACGGCGGCGATCGCGGCGGCGTAGTCGCGCTCGGCGTCCTCCGCCCGGGTGGCGTCCCAGACCGTGGCCCGCGCCTGCTCCAGCGCCACCAGCATCCGCGAGATCTTGTGCTTGATGCCCTGGAACTGGCCGATCGGGCGGCCGAACTGCACCCGGACCTTCGCGTAGTCGGCGGCGGCGGCCACGCACCACGCGGCCACCCCGACCGCGTCCGCGCCGAGGACGATCGCGGCGATGTTGCGCACTTCGGCGCCGGTCAGGCCGGTCAGCAGCCGCTCGGCGGGCACCCGTACGCCGTCGAGCTCGACCTTGGCCACGCCCCGGGTGAGGTCGAGCGGCTTGACCGCGGTGACCGTGGCCTGGGCGGCGTCGATCACCACCCATTCCTCGCCGGCGTCCGTGACCACCGGCAGGACAAGCACGTCGGCGACCGCCGCGCCGAGGACGTACGCGGCCGTGCCGCCGATCGTCAGCGCGTCGCCGTCGCGCGCACCGGTGACCGCGCCGTCGAGCGCCACCGCGCCGGTCAGCGATCCGTCCGCGAGCCCGGGCAGCAGGTCGGCCTGCGCCTTGCCCTCCGAGGCGAGGATCGCGGCGCTCGCGAGCACGGTCGGCACCATCGGCCCGGGCGCCACCCGCTCCGACAGCGCCTCGATCGCCACCGCGGCCTCCAGCAGGCCGTAGCCGGAGCCGCCGTACTCCTCGGGGACGTGCAGCCCGAGCAGCCCCTGGCCGGCGAGAGCGGGCCAGAAGGCCGGACGCTCCTCCGTGCCCGGATCGGCGAGGACGCCCACCGCGCTCCGCACGAGGTCGGCGGGCACGGCCCGCTCGGCCCATCCGGTCACCGACTCGCGAAGCGCCTCGTGCTCCTCGCTCAGCCCGATCGCCATAAGATCCTCCAGCGCTAGGTCCTTGTAGAACCATATTCTAGAGGAATATTCGCTGGCTAGGCCGGGGTTCGCGGGCTCCGGTATCGGCCGTCCCCGGCACCCGTCATGACCTGCGCCGGTCCCGGCGCGCCGCCTTGCGGCGGCCGTTCGCGCAGGTAGACAGGGGGTTATGCAGCTCTCACGGAAGGTCCTCCGTACGGTCGCCGGCCCGGCCGTGGCCGCGCTCGTCGCGGGGGGATGCGCGTCGGGAACCACCCCGGGCGAGACCGCCACCCCGGCCGCGACCCCGACGGCGGGCACGGCCACGGCGGCGCCCGTGCCCAGCCGCCCGATCGAGCTCGAGACGACCTACGAGCAGGTCATCAAGAGGGTCCTTCCGTCGATCGTGCAGATCACCACCGGCCAGGCCCTCGGCTCCGGCATCGTCTACGACACCCAAGGCCACATCCTGACCAACGCCCACGTCGTGGGCGACGCGACGGAGTTCCAGGTCACGCTGGCCACCGGCGGCAAGCCGAGGAGGGCCCGGCTGGTGAGCTCCTTTCCCCCCGGCGACCTGGCGATGATCCAGGTCGAGAACGCGACCGGGCTCACGCCCGCCACCTTCGGCCGCTCCGCCGACCTCAAGGTCGGGCAGATCGTGCTCGCCATGGGCAATCCGCTCGGCTTCTCCGGCAGCGTGACCCAGGGCATCGTGTCGGCCCTGGGCCGCACCGTGACGGGCGAAAGGCACGCCGGCGGCGGGGCCGCGACCATCACCAACGCCATCCAGACCTCCGCGCCCATCAACCCCGGCAACAGCGGCGGCGCCCTGGTCGACCTGTCCGGCCGGGTCATCGGCATCCCGACGCTGGCGGCCGTCGATCCGCAGCAGGGCACCGCGCCCGGCCTCGGCTTCGCGATCCCGAGCGACACCGCGACCGACGTGGCCCGCCAGATCATCCGGTACGGCCAGGTCGTCAACAGCCGCCGGGCGGCCCTCGGCGTACGGGTCGGCACCGCGGTCGACGCGAGCGGCGAACCGATCGGCGTGGCCGTCGGCTCCGTGTCTCCCGGCGGCGGTGCGGACAAAGCGGGCATCCGCCCCGGCGATGTGATCGTCAAGGTCCAGGGCACTGCCACCCCCACCGCCAGCGACCTGGCGCAGATCCTGGCCACTCTCAAGCCGGGCGACAGGGTGCGGGTGGAGCTGATGCGTCCGGACGGCACCAGGAGGACGGTCGCCGTGGTGCTCAGCGAACTGCCGGCCGGGGGATGAGCCCGATCCTGACAAACTCGTGTGAGATACCGCGATTTGGCTTGGAGAGGGCTCCCAGCTGGTTGTTACGGTCGGACCGTGATCTCCCCGGAACTCACCCGGTTCATCGCCGGGCTGCCCAAGGCGGAACTGCACGTGCACCACATCGGTGCGGCGTCACCGCACATCGTCGCCGAGCTCGCCGCCCGCTATGAGGGGGCGACGCCCGTGCCCGCCGACCCCGCACTGGTCGAGACGTTCTACGACTTCCGCGACTTCTCTCACTTCCTCCAGGTCTATCCACAGATCATGGACCTGGTGAGGGCGCCCGAGGACCTGTGGACGCTGATCCACGGCGTGGGCGGCGACATGGCCGCCCAGCAGGTGCGGTACGCCGAGCTCACCATCACGCCCCAGCCCCACCTGGCCCGGGGATTCGCCCCGCAGGAGTTCTGCGAGGTGATCGAGGACGCCCGCCGCAGGGTCGAGGCGGACTTCGGCACCGTCCTGCGCTGGTGCTTCGACATCCCCGGCATCCCGGGTCCGCCCGCAGAGCAGACCCTCGCCATCGCGCTCGACCAGCGGCCGGACGGCCTGGTCAGCCTGGGTCTCGGCGGCGCGGAGACCGGGGTGCCCCGATCGTGGTTCGCCCCGCACTTCGCCGCGGCCCGCGCCGCCGGGCTCCACTCGGTGCCGCACGCCGGTGAGGTCGCCGGCGCCGAACACGTCTGGCAGGCCGTACGCGACCTCGGTGCCGAACGGATCGCCCACGGGATCCACAGCGTGCAGGACCCGGCGCTGCTGGAGCACCTGGCCGAGCACGAGATCACGCTGGAGGTCTGCCCCACCTCCAACGTGTGCACCGGGGCCGTGCCCAGCCTGGCCGAGCATCCGCTGCCCGCGCTGGTCGCGGCCGGAGTGCCGGTGACGGTGAACACCGACGACCCGCCGATGTTCGGCACCGACCTCAACCGGGAGTACGCCGTGGCGGCCGAGCTGCTCTCCCTCGACGAGAAGGGCGTCACCGACCTGGCCCGCGCCGCGGTGGAGGCGTCCTTCCTCGGCGCCGAGGGCAAATCGGCCCTGCTCGCGGAGATCGACGCCTACGCCGGTCAGAACTCGTCGGCGCCGCTCACCTAGATGATCGATTCCAGTGTGGAGCGACGATGTATGGATCGTGGACTGCGGCCGCTCACGCGAGACGCTGCCGGACCTGCTGAACGCCGAACCGGAACTCGACCACTAACCCTCCGGGCCGATCATGTACTTGGCCGGTGCCAGGGTGCGCAGGACATCGAACTCGTTGCCCTCGGGGTCGGCCATGACCACCCAGCTCCGGCCGGAGCCCTGCCCCACGTCCATTTTGGCGGCGCCGAGGCCGAGCAGCCTGGCCACCTCGTCTTCGGTACTGCCGTCGATCGGGCTGACGTCGAGGTGGAGCCGGTTCTTCACGGTCTTGCCCTCGGGCACCCGGATGAACATCAGGGTGGGCGGCATCTGGCGGGCCCGGACCTCCTCGACGGTCGGCTCCCAGGAGCCGATCTCGACCTTGCCCTCGCTCCGATCGATCACCTTGAAGTCCAGGACCGCACACCAGAAGGCCGCGAGCCGCTCCGGATCGTGGCAGTCGACAACCAACTCGGTGAACCTACTGGTCATGACTCCCCCAGACAGTGCGGACGGGGGGCTTAGCCTATGGGGCCGCGCCACCCGTCCGGCAAGTCCGGGATCGCTACGACCACTGACCCTTGGAACTGATCATTTAGGCCGTCGCGTCCGGAGGCCGCGATACGGCCACTACCTCCACGATGCCGTCGAGACCGGCGAAGCCCTTCGGATTGGCGGTGTAGAGAGGAAGCCCGTTGCCGGCCGCGATCGCGGCGATCACCAGAATTGCCACCCTGCCGCGTGGCTGGCGGCCAGAGATACGGACCGCAGCGCATATCTGGCCGTACATCCGGGCAGCCTCGGCGTCGTAGGGCAGCGCGTCAAAAAGTCGCCTCGACATGCTGCAGGACCGCGATCCTCCGGGCCCGCTTGATCGGGTCGGTGGTGGCATGCGGCGCGTCCGACAACTCTCCGAGCGTCACAGCGGTGATCAGAGATGCTTCCGGGAGCTCGGCGGCGTCGAACAGGGGCAGGACGGCCACGACGTTGGTGTCGAGCACACCCTCCGTATGCCTCACAGGCCGGTCCCCTCCAGCGGATCGGCGGGCAACTGCTGATCGATCGCGGCGTCCAGGTCCGCACGGAGTTCGTCGGCGTCGAGAACCGGCGCGGTGGCGGCCGTACCACAGCTCTTTGAGGCTCCCGCGCCGGTCAGAACTCGTCGGCGCCGCTCACCTGAACGATGTCGAAGACGTGGCGGGAGGCCGCGCAGACCGTCTCCAGCACGTGGATCGGTACGTCTTCGGCCGAGTAGGCGGCCCGCACGATCTGGACCACCCACTCTCCGGGATCAAGGTGCAGCGTGGCCGCCTCGTCGTCCCGGGGCGGCCGGGCGACCAACTGCTCCTCCGCCCGCCCGAACCGGTGGCCCAGCTCCTCGATCCGCGCCTGCAGGCTCGGCGACAGGAAGCCCGGCTCGCACAACGGGGTGTCCGCGAAGAGATCGAGCCGCAGGAAGCTCGTGGCGACCCGCACCGGCACGTCGCCGGCGAGCAGCAGCTTGCGCCGGGCCAGCACCGGCGTGCCCGGCTCGACCCGCAGCCCGGCGGCCACGTGCTCCGACGCGGGCTCCGGGCCGACGTACAGCATCCTGCGCCCGGCCCGCACCCCCTGCCGCTCCGCCTCCGTCAGGAACAGCGAGGCCGATCCCCGCACGGCCGGCTCGGACGGCAGCGACCGCCGCACCACCACTTTCCGCTCTCCCACGACTTTTGGCTCCCCCACGGCAGACCCCTCCCACATACGCCCCGACTCTAGGTACTCGTCATGCCTGAGAGCCACTCCGCGGTTGGGCTCCCCAGGGTGACGCGGGTCACGGACGCCGATCCATAACTTCCTGTCCAGATCAGGCATCTGGAAGGGAGCCTCGCGATGACGATCCCCGCGCACCGCGTCCGGGCCGGACGCGCGCCGGCCACACGACCACCTGACCCGGCCGGGAAAAGCAGAAGGGGCGGGGAGGAAGCATGCGCTTCCTCCCCGCCCCTTCTGACAGACGTGGAGGTGGCGGGAATCGAACCCGCGTCCTTCAACACCAAGACAGGGCTTCTCCGGGTGCAGCCTGTTGCGATTTTCTCGGCCCCGGCAATCTCACAGGCGAGTCGCCGACGGGCCCAGTCACTGTTTGATTTCCCGTACGGCCCCGTGACCGGGCCGGACGGTTGAGCCTTCTAGCGATGTCAGTTCCGGGCCGAAGGCACTCCCGGGCTGACAGAGGTTTCTCGCTGCTTAGGCGGCGAGAGCCAGGGAAGCCTGGCTGACCTCAGTGCTCTTGTTATTGGCACTTATTTGTTTGCGGTCACAGTGTTGACGGGGTTATGTCCGCAGTCCCCGACCCGCTTCCCCTGACTTGCAATGTCGAAGTCGAAACCGGTCACCCCCTGTGCAGTTGTCAACCCGGCCCCGGAGGGCCGACGTCACAAGCTTACTCATGACAACACGGACGACGCGACTCCAATTCCTCCCCCCCGGTCCGGCAGCCGGCGAACCGGTGGGCCGGGGGACGCCGAAGCCCCCGGGACGCGGCCTCTGGCGCACGCCCCGGGGGCCGACCGGCAGGGTCGAGCCGGTCCGGACGGCAGGGCTCCCCCCGAGATGGAGCCCTGTCCTCATCACGGCGACTGGGCCCGCAACCCCCCAAGCGGGTCCCAGTCACCTAGAAAGACGCCGGTCACCGCCCGGATGGTTGCTCGCCCTCACGCCTTTTTCAGGTCTGGGGCTGAGCCCCGCGAAAGAAGCTCCCCGCGATCGCCGGAGCGGCCGACAGGTCGCCGCTCTGCGCCAGCACGGCGACCGCGACGTCCCCCTGCCAGCCCACGAACCACGAGAGCTTCGTGCGCTCCTTCTTCTCCGTCTGGGTGACCTCGGCGGCCACGCCGTACACGGGATCACCGGGGGCGGAGGCGGCGGAGGCCGCGCCGGACGACACACCGGCCCGCATGAGCGTGCGCAACTTCGCGGTGACCGCGGGGTCGAGCGTCACGGGCCGCGCGGTGGCCGGGGTGGTGCCGCCCTCGGCGCTCGGATCGGGCGCGAGGGGCGAGACCACCAGCACCGGCGGCCGCCACGTGCCGGACCTGACGGCCCCGGCGACGAGGGCCATCGCCAGCGGGCTCACCCGCGCGCCCTGCCCGGCGATGATCTTCGCGATGGCCGCGTCGCCGTCGGGGGCGGCGATCGACCCGCTGAAGGTCTTCAGCGGCAGCTTCCAGTCGCTGCCGATGCCGAACTGGGTCGCGCTGGCGGCGAGCCGCTGGCCGCTGATCCGCCGGGCCAGCGACGCCAGCGCGGTCACGCAGCCCTGCGCGAAGTCGGTCTGGAAGGTGGGCGTCGTCACACCGTCGACGCCGGGCTGCTGGAAGCGCGCCCCGCCCACGGTGCGGTCGGCGCTGCACGGCACCTTCTGTTTGGGGTCGAGGCCCGACTGGAGCAGTCCCTCCGCGGCGATGATCGAGAAGGCGCTGCCCGCCACGTATTTGCCGGCCAGCGCGTCGTCCTCCTGGTGCAGCTGGTTGGTGGAGACGGCGAGCACCTCGCCGGTGGAGGCCTGCACCGCGACGAGCGCGGCCGGGCGGGGCCCCGCGACCGCGGCGTCCCCGGCGCTCTGGAGCCGGCTGTCGATCGTGGTCTGGACCGACGAGTTCTCCCGCCCCGGCCACGCCTTGAGCTCCTTGACCTGTTGCCCGGTGGCGTTGTCGAGGACGACGACCCGGGTCTCGGTCGAGCCGGTGAGCTGGTCCTGGTAGGCCTGCTGCAGGCCGTCCCGGCCGAGCGTGTCGCCCGCCCGCTGCGGTCCGCCGAGCCGCTGCTCCGCCTCCGGGGTGATGGCCGAGACCACGCCGACGATCTGGGTGGGCGACTTGGGCGCGACCGGCGGGTTGTCGGTCTGGAACTCCAGACCTCTGATGGCCTCCAGCTTGGACCTGATCTGGGCGAACTTCGTCCGCCCGAACGTCGCGAGGGGGACGAAGTCCTGCGGGGGCGACGACAGGATGCGGCTCAGCAGGCGGTCCTGGGCGAAGCCGGTGACCTTCGACAACTGCTCGCAGAGCCGGCCGGGATCCTTGACCTTGGCGGGGGTGACCCCGGCGACGTGCAGCACGGTCTCGTCCTGCAGCGCGTTGCCGTTGCGGTCGAGGATGGGCTTGCGGCCCTTGGGGACGGTGGCGACCGCGAGCCGCTGCCCGGGGTGCAGGTCGGGGTGGATGACGCTCGGCGACCACCGCACCTTCCACTGGCCGCCGACCAGGTGCAGGGGCAGGTTGCCGTCGTACTGCCAGAGGGGGTTGTTCTCCCCGAGGTCCACCTCGGCGTGGTAGCCGGCCTGCGCGGCGTCGCCGTCCTGGTCGATCCCCCGCAGGGAGAAGCGGACCGAGGCGGCGTCCAGCTGCAGGCGGGCGTTCTCCAGCGCCTTGCGCACCGCCGCCTGGTCGCCGTCGGCCCGCCGCGCGGCGGCCGCGTAGTCCCCCGTCTGCCAGCCGACGAGGAAGTCGCGCACCGCCTCGTGCGGCGACGGCTCCTCGAAGCAGCCGGTCAGCAGGGGCGCGGTCAGGCCCAGCGCGAGCGCGGCCCGTACGGCTCTCGCCCGGACGGCCCCGAATCTTCGGAAGGACACGGCCTAACGGCCCCCCCGGCGGCGGACCGCGTTCGACATGGCCCGCGCCATCTCCCGGTTCGCCTGCTTCTCCATCAGCGTCTGCCGCTTGTCGTAGTCCTTCTTACCTCTGGCGATGCCGATTTCGATCTTCGCCCGGCCGTCCTTGAAGTACATCGACAGCGGGATCAGCGTGAGGCCCTTCTCCTTCAGCGACGCTTCGAGCTTGCCGATCTCCTTGCGGTGCACCAGCAGCTTGCGCGTGCGCCGCGCGGCGTGGTTGGTCCAGGTGCCCTGGCTGTACTCCGGGATGTACACGTTGATCAGCCAGAGCTCGCCGCCCTCGACCGAGGCGTAGCCGTCGGTCAGGTTGGCCTTTCCCGCCCGCAGGGACTTGACCTCGGTGCCGGTCAGGACGAGCCCGGCCTCGTAGGTGTCCTCGATGAAGAAGTCGTGCCTGGCACGCTTGTTCTGGGCGATCAGCTTGCGCCCGGTCTCACGTGGCATAAGGGGAGCCTACCGTCGCCGCGAGGGGCGGAAACGAGCTGCGCGGCAGTGCGGGATCACACCCGCAGGTAGCGGCGCAGGGTGACGAACGAGGCGAGCACACAGATCAGCACACCGATGGCCATGGTGCCCGTGATCACACCGGCGACCGTGTCCCAGCCGAGGGGCGCGGCCATGTACGTCTGGATCGACTCGAAGATGAAGACCTTGACGATGATCAGGATCACGCCGGACAGGACGCCGCCGATGAGGCCGGCGATCAGGCCCTCCATCACGAACGGCAGCTGGATGTAGATGTTGGACGCGCCGACCAGTCGCATGATGCCGGTCTCCCTGCGGCGGTTGTACGCCGACAGCCGGACCGTGTTGCCGATCAGCAGGATGGCCGCGAACAACATGAGGGCGGCGATGCCCAGCGCCATGTAACGCAGCTTGTCCATGAAGCCGAAGACCGATTCGAGCAGGTCGCGTTCGTTGACGACGTTGGAGACCCCGGCCTGCCCCTTGAGGCTGGCCGCGACGGCCGCCGCCTTGTCCGGGTCCTTCAGCTTCACCCGGAACGACTCCGGCATGTCCTCGGCCTTGGTCACCGACAGGAGGGTGCGGTTGCTCTCGGTCTCCTGGAAGTGCTTGTACGCCTCGGCCTGGTTCTCGAACTGCACCCGCTCGACGTCCGGAAGCGCCTCGATCGTCTGCTTGAGGTTGGCCTTCTCCTCCTGCGTGACCGCGCCCTTGTTCTTACAGGGCTCGAAAGGCGCGTTCTTCGTGCACAGGTAGACCGACAGTTCGACCTTGTCGGTCCAGAAGCCGGTGAGCTTCGAGACCTGGGAGTTGATCATCATTCCGACGCCGAGCAGCGCCATGCCGACCGCCACGGTCACGATCACCGCGATGGTCATCGTGAGGTTGCGCCGAAGGCCGATCCAGACCTCGGAGAAGATGAAGTTGGCCCGCATGGTCCCAGTTACTCCTAATACGCCTGGCCGTACACGCCGCGCGACTGGTCGCGGACGATCTTGCCGTCCTCGAGCTCGACCACGCGCTTGCGCATGGAGTCGACGATCGCGGCGTCGTGCGTCGCCATGAGGACGGTCGTGCCGGTCCTGTTGATTCGGTCGAGCACCTTCATGATGCCGATGCTCGTGGCGGGGTCGATGTTTCCGGTGGGCTCGTCCGCCAGCAGGATCATCGGCCGGTTGACGAACGCGCGGGCCATGGCGACCCGCTGCTGCTCGCCACCGGACAGCTCCTCCGGCATGCGATGCGCCTTGCCCTCCAGGCCGACGAGCTCGATGACCTCGGGCACGACCTTACGGATGAACCGGCGCGGCTTGCCGATGACCTCCAGGGCGAACGCCACGTTCTCGTAGACGTTCTTGTTCGGCAGCAGCCGGAAGTCCTGGAACACGCAGCCGATCCGGCGGCGCAGGTGCGGCACCTTGAAGTTGGACAGCTTCGACAGGTCCTTGCCGGCCACGTGGATGGAGCCGCTGTTGGGCCGCTCCTCCTTCAGGACCAGCCGGAGGAAGGTGGACTTCCCCGACCCTGAAGGACCGACCAGGAAGACGAACTCGCCCTTGTCGACGTCCACGCTCACGTGGTCGAGGGCAGGCCGGTTTTGGTTCGCGTAGACCTTGGTGACATTATCGAAATGGATCACGGGCGCATCACGGCTAGCCAGTCTAGGGGGTGGGACGGCCGGTCCGGGGGTCGCCGGTCACTTTGCTCGGGATCGACGTTCCGTTTGGCCGAAGGCCAGTCTAGGGGTAACACTGGCATGGAACGTCCATAACGGAAACAAAACGATTAGCCCTTGGGCGATGGGGCGGTAAAGCTGCTATGAGCTGCGAACATCTGATCTGCGCCGCGTGCGCGGGCCCCGTGGTGGAGGGGCGCTGCCCCGTCTGCCGGGAGGGCCGCGCCAAGGTTCACCACCACGGGTTCATGGGGCTGTCGCCCCTCGTCATCGCGCTGATCGTGCTGCTCGTCGTGGTGCTGGTGGCAGTCGGTCACATCAGCGGTTACTGATACGCCTACTGGGCGGCGTCGCCGGACTCCTGGCGGCGCATCCAGCGGATCTCGCCCTCGATGAACTCGTCGAGGTCGCCGTCCAGCACGGCGGTGGGGTTGCCCGCCTCCACGCCCGTGCGCAGGTCCTTCACGATCTGGTACGGGTGCAGCACGTAGTTGCGGATCTGCGTGCCCCACGACGTGGTCGCCTCGCCGCGCAGCTCGTTCATCGCCGCGGCCTCCTCCTGCCGCTTGCGCTCCAGCAGCTTGGCCGAGAGGACGGCCATCGCCGTCGCGCGGTTCTGCAGCTGGGACCGCTCGTTCTGGCAGGAGACCACGATCCCGGTCGGCAGGTGGGTGATCCGCACGGCCGAGTCGGTCGTGTTCACGCCCTGGCCGCCCGGCCCGGACGACCGGTAGACGTCGATGCGCAGGTCGTCCTCGTTGATGTCGATGTGGTCGGTCTGCTCGACCACGGGCACCACGTCCACGCCCGCGAACGAGGTCTGCCGGCGACCCTGGTTGTCGAACGGGCTGATCCGCACCAGCCGGTGGGTGCCGTGCTCGCCCCTGAGCGTGCCGTACGCGTAGGGGGCCTTGACCGCGAAGGTGGCGGACTTGATGCCGGCCTCCTCGGCGTAGGAGGTCTCGTAGGTCTCGGCCGGGTAGCCCTTGCGCTCGGCCCACCGCAGGTACATGCGCAGCAGCATCTGGGCCCAGTCGGCCGCGTCGACGCCGCCCGCCTGCGCGTTGATGGTCACCAGGGCCTCGCGGGCGTCGTACTCGCCCGACAGGAGCGTGCGGACCTCCAGCGCGCCGACCTCGGACCTGAGCGCGGCGAGCTCCTTGTCGGCCTCGGCCAGCGCGTCCTCGTCGCCCTCCTCGGCGGCCAGCTCGAACAGGATCGGCAGGTCCTCCAGTCGGCGGCCCAGGCCGTCCACCCGGTTGACCTCGGCCTGCAGGTGCGAGAGCCGGCTGGTGACCCGCTGAGCCTGCTCGGGGTCGTTCCACAGGTCGGGCGCGGCAGCCTGCTCCTCCAACTCGGCGATCTGCTTGCGCAGGGCGTCGAGGTCGAGCACGTCCTGAATGCTCTTCAGCGTGCCGCCAAGCTCGTTGATCTCTTCGGCTGGATCGATGACTGCCACGTCTGTAAAGGGTACGCGAATCGGAGACCCTGTCAGGCAGCGCACCTCGATAGCATGTGAATCGATTGCATGGGGAGGCTGGCGTGAACGGGGTCGTTCGGAGCGCGCTGGCCCTTGCCCTCGTGACGTGTGCGACCGTCGCCTGCTCGGGCGGGGAGCCCGCCCGGTCGCCGGCCAGCCCGGCGGCGGCCACCTCCGCGCTGCCGAGCCCCGGCGAGGAACGCGGCCCGAGCCCGTCGCCCAGCCCCCCGGCGGTGACGCTGGAGGAGGCCTCCCGGGCGCTCGACGCGTTCCTGGACACCGACGACGTGCTCAGGCAGGCCGGGGCCGGCCGGTGGGCGCTCCTGCTCACCCAGGACGGCCAGCGGCCCATCACGATCGCCGAGATCCACTCCCGCGAGGGCAAGCCGGCCCACTACACCTGGGACAACCGTGAGGTGCTCGTGCCCCGGCAGAGCGCCCGTCCGGCCGTCTGGTTCGCGGCCACCGCGGAGCGGCGCGACGCGTCCGGCGACGTCCGCACGGCCGTGTTCACGTTCGTACGGCAGAGCAAGGACGGGCCGTGGCGCAACAGCTTCGCGTCCCTGCTCTACCCCGGCGAGAAGGCGCCCTCGGTCGCCCTGGACGCGGACGGGTTCGCCACGGCGCTGGAGTCGCGCGACGCCACGGTCGCCATCAGTCCCAACCTGATGGGCCCGCTGCACGCCACGGTCGCCGAGGAGGGCCCCAAGGGCTACGCGTCCGGGCTGATCGCCCCGGGCCCGCAGACCACCGGATTCTTCGACGAGATCAGCGAGACCAAGAAGTCGGCGAAGGCCGACGACTGCATGAACTACGAGTCGATCTTCGCCTCGGCGCCCAACTACCCGATCTTCGCGCTGCGTACGCGCGACGGCGGCGCGGTGATGCTGTACACGCTGATCCGCACGTCCTCCTGGACGCCCGTCCCGCAGGGGCTCAAGTGCGGCGAGGGGCGTCCCGTGACGGTCCCCGCCGCGGCCCGCTGGCTGCTGAGCCCCGCCAAGGACCTGTTCATCCGGCAGAAGCGGCAGATCGTCGAGACCCAGCAGTACGTGAGCGCGGTGCCGCCCAAGGCGTCCACCGCGCCCGCGCACGTCGTCGGCTACGAGGGCATCGTCACCGGCGGCTCCAACCGCTGATCGCCGGACACGTCACGCCTCCGCGTGGGGGAGGTTGCTGGTGGAGACCAGCGTCCGCACCGCGCGCAGCGCGACCGACAGCGTCGCCAGGTCGAAGGTGTCGCTCTCCCAGATCTCCGACAGCGTCTGCCGCGACCGCGTCACCGCGGCCTGGTTGGCCTCCGTCCAGCTCGCCAGCCGCTCCTCCGGCGACAGGCCCGGCCGGCTGTGGATCAGCACGTCCCTGGTCAGCGTCGCGTGGGCGGCGTACAGGTCGTCGCGCAGCGCGGACCTGGCCATCGAGTTCCACCGGCTGTCGCGCGGCAGCGCGATCACCCGTTCGCGCAGCCGGGCGAGCTGGAGCCGGTCGGCCAGGTCGAAGTAGACCTCGGCCACCTCGCTCACCGGCCTGCCGGTGTACGCCGCGATCTCCACGAGGTCGAACGTGGAGTAGGCGGGCACCATCGCCGCGACCCGCTCGGCCAGCTCGCCGGGCACGCCCCTGGCCACGAAGGAGTCCCTGCGCTCCTCGTACGCCAGCAGGTCGGGGCCGGTCAGCAGCTTGGGCAGGTGCGGCAGCAGGCCGCTCGCGCCCTCGACGAAGTAGCGGACGGTGGAGGCGAGATCGAGCGGCGGGCGGCGGTTGCCGAGCAGCCAGCGGGTGCCGCGCTCGGACAGCTTGCGGCCCTCCAGCAGCATGGCGAGCTGGGTCGCGGTGTCGACCTCGTTGTCCAGCTCCTCGACCTGCCGCACGAACGACGGCAGGTCGAAGACCTCCCGGGTCACCAGGTAGGCCCGCACGATGTCGGGCGCCGACGCGCCGGTCTCCTCGCCGAAGCGGTAGACCAGGCTCGTCCCGCCGAAGTTGACCAGGTCGTTCACGATCCGGGTCGTGATGATCTCCCGCCGCAGCGGGTGGGAGTCCATGTACGCGCGGAAGCGGTCGCGCAGGGCCGAGGGGAAGTACGACACCAGCCATGACGCCAGCGACGGGTCGTCGGGGATGTCCGACTGCAGCAGCTCCGCGTCCACCACGAGCTTGGTGTAGGCGAGCAGCACCGCGAACTCGGGGTTGGCCAGCCCCAGCCCGGCCTGGCGGCGCTCGGCGAGCACCTTGTCCGACGGCAGGAACTCCAGCTCCCGGTTGACCAGGCCCTCGCGCTCCAGCTTCCGCAGGTAGCGGGCGTGGATGTGCAGCATCTCCGGCGCCTGGGTGCGGGCCGCCGCGAGCACGACGTTCTGGGCGTAGTTGTCCTCCAGCACCAGCCTGCCCACCTCGTCGGTCATGTCGAGGAAGAGCTCGTTGCGCTGCTTGTCGGTCATGTCGCCGTCGCGGACGACCTGGTCGAGCAGGATCTTGATGTTCACCTCGTGGTCGGAGGTGTCCACACCGGCCGAGTTGTCGATGAAGTCGGTGTTGATCAGGCCGCCGTTCAGCGCGAACTCGATCCGCGCCCGCTGGGTGAAGCCGAGGTTGCCGCCCTCGCCGACGACCTTGCAGCGCAGGTCGGCGGCGTTGATCCGGAGCACGTCGTTGGCCTTGTCCCCCGCGTCGGCGTGGGTCTCCGACGACGCCTTGACGTACGTGCCGATGCCGCCGTTCCACAGCAGGTCGACGGGGGCCCGCAGGATCGCGCTGATCAGGTCGTTCGGCGCGAGCGCGGTGACGCCGTGCGGCAGGCCGAGCGCGGAGCGCGTCTGCGGCGAGACGGGGATCGACTTCGCGGTGCGCGGCCACACGCCGCCGCCCGCCGAGATGAGCGACCTGTCGTAGTCGTCCCACGAGCTCCTGGGCAGCTCGAACAGCCGCCGCCGCTCGGCGAAGCCGCGCGCGGCGTCCGGGTCGGGGTCGATGAACACGTGCCGGTGGTCGAAGGCCGCCACGAGCCGGATGTGCTCCGACAGGAGCATGCCGTTGCCGAACACGTCGCCGGACATGTCGCCGATGCCGACCACGGTGAAGTCGGTGGTCTGCACGTTCACGCCGAGCGTGCGGAAGTGGTACTTCACCGACTCCCAGGCGCCCCTGGCGGTGATGCCCATGGCCTTGTGGTCGTAGCCCACGGAACCGCCGGAGGCGAAGGCGTCGCCGAGCCAGTAGCCGTACTCCTTGGCCACCTCGTTGGCGATGTCGGAGAACTTCGCGGTGCCCTTGTCGGCGGCGACCACGAGGTAGGTGTCGTCGCCGTCGTGCCGCACGACGTCGGGCGGCGGCACGACCTGCCCGGCGACCAGGTTGTCGGTCAGGTCGAGCAGACCGGAGATGAAGTGGCGGTAGCAGGCCACGCCCTCGGCCAGGACCTCGTCGCGTCCGCCGGCCGGGGGCTGCTTGACGACGAAGCCGCCCTTCGAGCCGGTCGGCACGATGACGGTGTTCTTCACCATCTGCGCCTTGACCAGGCCGAGGATCTCCGTGCGGAAGTCCTCCATGCGGTCCGACCAGCGCAGGCCGCCACGGGCGACCTTGCCGAAGCGCAGGTGCACGCCCTCGACCCGCGGCGAGTACACGAAGATCTCGTACTTCGGCCGGGGCAGCGGCAGCACGCTGATCGCCTGCGGGTCGACCTTCAGCGAGATGTACGGCTTGCGCCTGCCGGTGACGAACTGGCTGCCGGCGGCCCCCACCTCGCGCCCGTCCTCACGTGCGGCCTGGAAGACGTTGGTGCGCAGCGTCGCCTGGATCATCTCGAGGTAGGCCCGCAGGATGCGGTCCTCGTCGAGCGACGCCACCTCGTCCAGCGAGGCGAGGATCTCCTCGGTCAGCGCGTCGCAGACCTCCGCCCTGGCGTCGTCCGGCCGGCGCGGGTCGAGCCTGGCCTCGAACAGCCGCACCAGCAGCCGGGCCAGCCGCACGTTGCCCTGCAGCACCCTCTCTATGTACGTCTGGCTGAACGTGGTCCCGGCCTGCCGCAGATACTTGGCGTACGCCCGGAGGATCTCGGCCTGCTCCCAGGTGAGCCCGCCGGCCAGCACGAGCGCGTTGAAGCCGTCGTTCTCCACCTCGCCGCGCCACAGCACGGCGAACGCGTCCTGGAACAATCGCTTGAACTCGTCGCGGTGCACGTCCTCCGAGGGGGTGTACCGCAGGCCGAAGTCGTAGATCCAGGCGTCCTTGGTCTGGGGATCGTGGTCGCGGTCGATCTCGTACGGCCGCTCGTCCACCACCTCGACGCCCATCCGCGTGAGCAGCGGAAGCACCCGCGACAGCGAGATCGGCGCGCCCAGCCGGTAGAGCTTGAAGCGCCGCTCCCCCTCCGCCGCGCCGTACGGCTCGTAGAGGTTCATGCCGATGGCGTTCGGGTCCTCGCCGAGCGCCTCCAGCCGCTTGAGGTCGGCCACGGCCGTACGGGCCGGGAAGTCCGCCTTGTACCCCTCGGGGAAGGCGGAGCCGTAGCGGCGCAGCAGCCCTGGCGCCTCCTCCTCCGGGCACAGCTCGCCGATCGCGGCGGCCAGGTCGTCCTCCCACGTGCGGGTGGTGGCGGCCAGCCGCGCCTCCAGCTCCTCGACGTCGACCGGCGTCTCGCCGAGCGGCTTGCCGCGCTCGCCGCGGATCACGATGTGCAGCCGGGCCAGCGCCGACTCGCCGATCATCGTGCTGTAGTCGAGCGAGGTGCCGCCGAGCGCCTTCATCAGGATCCGCTGCATGTGCAGGCGGACCTTGGTGGTGTAACGGTCGCGCGGCAGGAAGATCATGCAGGAGATGTAGCGGCCGTAGTCGTCGCGGCGCAGGAACAGCTTGACCTGCTTGCGCTCGCGCAGCCGCAGCACGCCGAGCGCGATGGGCAGCAGCTCGTCCACGGAGATCTGGAAGAGCTCGGTGCGCGGGTAGGTCTCCAGGATCTCCATCAGATCCTTGCCGTCGTGGCTGTCGGGCGACAGCCCCGCGCGCTCCAGCACCTCGGCGAGCTTGCGCCGCAGGACCGGGATCCGGGAGATCGACTCGTTGTACGCCACGTGGGTGAACAGCCCGAGGAACCGCCGTTCGCCGATCACCTCGCCCTCGGGCGAGAAGACCTTGATCCCGACGTAGTCGAGGTAGTGGGGCTTGTAGACGGTGGCCCGGCTGTTGGCCTTGGTGACGATCAGCAGCTGCTTCTCCCGCGCCTTCGCCCGCACCTTCGGCGGCAGGGCGGCGAAGCTGGCCGATCCGGCCTTGTCGGCCCGCAGGATGCCGAGTCCGGTGCCGGGCAGGCCGCGCAGCGCGGCGCCGCCGTCGGTGTCCTCCAGCCGGTACTCCCGGTAGCCGAGGAAGGTGAAGTGGCCGTCGGCCAGCCACCGCAGCAGCTCCATGCCGTCCTCGACCTGCGCGGGGTCGAGCGGCGGCGGGTTGACCGCCAGGTCCTCGGCGGTCTGCACGGCCAGCGCCCGCATCTTGGCGAAGTCCTCGACCGCGCAGCGCACGTCGAGCAGCACCCGCTGCAGGTCGCTCTCCAGTTCCTTGAGCACGTCCTGATCGGCCTGCCGGTCGATCTCGATGTGCATCCACGACTCGCGGACGACCTGCCCGGTCACGTCCTCCTGGCCCGCGCCGAGCAGTTCGCCGGTCATGTCCCGGCGCACCCGCATCTGCGGGTGGACGATCAGGTGGGTGCCGATCTCGTGCCGGTCCAGCTCGGTCGTCACCGAGTCGACCAGGAACGGCATGTCGTCGGTGACGATCTGGACCACGGTGCGGCCCGGGTCCCAGCCGCACTCCTCGAGGGTGGGGGTGTAGACGCGGACCAGCGCGCGTCCCTGCGGCCGGTGCTGGGCCAGGTGGCGGTGGGCCATGGCGGGGCCGTACACGTCCACCGGGTCGCGGTCGATCAGGTCCTCGACGGGGACGTTGCGGTAGTACCGCCTCAGGAAGGCCAGGGGATCCTCGCCCTCCACCTGCAGCGCTCCCGGCGCGTGCGCGCACCTCTCGGCGGCGAGACGGAGAAGCTCATCCAACGCTTCGTCCGATTCCTGCCGATCTAGCGCCATTTCGAGCGGCATGTCGCTACTCACTCCCTTGTGAGGATTCAAAGCCAGGCCCGGAGTTCCCACAACAGGGGAAAGAAGTGCAAACGCGTCCGTCCCCTCAAATACGGTGCCCCGGACGAGCCTCCCGTACCGGATTTCGTGCCGATCTGGCGCTCCACCATCTGCACGTGCCTCATCCGCCAGAGTGCGGTGGTCTCGTCGTGCGTGAGGAGATCTTCGGCCAGGTCCCACAGATCGTCGTACGACCCCCGGTCACGGGCCACGGCCAGCAGGGATTCCATGATCTCTTCGTCGGAGACCGGCAGGCCCCGCTGGGAGAGGGCGATGAGGTAAGCATCCCACAGGGACGGTTCGGCGAGCCGCCGCCGCAACCTGGCGATTTCCGCGTCGTCGGCGTCCCTGAGCCGGCCGAGGTACGAGGGGTCCTTGGCGCCGGAGAGGAACTCCAGCTCACGGAACTGGACCGACTGGAAGCCGCTCGCGGGGGCGAGGACCGACCGGAACTCCAGGAAGTCCTGCGGCGTCATCGTCTCCAGCACCTGGACCTGGTCGACCATGACCTTCTCCACCGCGTGGACGCGGCGGAACAGGTGCCTGGCGCGCCACAGCGCGCCCTCGACCATCGCGTCCCTGATCCGCTCCAGCTCGTGCAGCAGGAGCTTGAACCACAGCTCGTAGACCTGGTGGACGGTGATGAACAGCAGCTCGTCGCTGGCCCCGGACCGCTGCTCCTGCTGGGCGAGCAGCTCGGGCAGGCGCAGATAGCCGCCGTAGGAGAGGCGTCCGCCCTCCTCGCCGAAGCTACGGGGCGGGGGCAGCACGTCCCCCGATCCAGCTCGGCCGTACGGCGTCGCAGGCATGCGCCACTCCTCCACGATGGGCGCGTCCCTTCCGATCCCCATTGACCGAAAGCCCGGCACCACCGCACCTGATATCACCCCATAACAGCACAAACGTCAACTTCGTCCGTGCGTTCACACCAGGGGCCGGTGCTGCGCCCATTTAACCAGCCCCACCCCCGCCGGGAGCCTCAACCGAACGCATCCCAGGGGTTCTCCGCACGAGGCATCGGGAAAGCCGGAACCCTCGGATCACGAAATGGTTCGAACTTCTCGAAGCTGCTTTCGACTCGCGTACGATCATGCTTCGTGGAAGATCATCACCCGGCGCGTACGGCCGTCTTCGTGGACCAGAGCGGACGCCGGGCCAAGATCTTGACAGCCGCCGCGGTCGGCGGGGCGATCGTCGTCCTCGCGCTGACGCTCACCCTGGTGAGCGGAGCACTGACAGGCCCCGAACTCCCCCCGATGGGCTGGGTCGGCACGCGGGGACAGCAGGTGGTGGAACGCTCCCCCACGGGCTCCCCCACCGCGTCCCCCAGCTCCGAGCACAGATCCGAGCACAGGCGTGTCCCCCGGGCGAGCGGCACGCCGCACTCGACGGCGGCCGCGCGGCGGGCGACCTCCGGCCGCGGCCTGCCGAGCAGGGTCCCCTCCGCCTCGCCTTCCCCACGCGGGAGCCTGAAGCCGAGCACGACGCCTCCGGCGGGCCGTGAGCCGGACGTGGAGATCTCCTCGTCCGGGCAGTCCGCGCCCGCGCCGTCGTCCGAACCGGAGGTCCCGCCGGCCACGGCGCCGTCCGGAGAGCTCACACGGACCCCCGCGCCGGGGCCCAGCGCGGTCCAGACGCCCCCCGGGCAGCCCGGGCAGACTCCCGGCACGACCCAGTGAGGCGTCCGCGCGGACCGGCCCAGCGCAGACCGGCCCAGAGCGGACCGGCCCAGCGCAGACCTCCCGAGCCGCGCGGTCACTGGTTCCTCGTCGCGATCGCCGCGCTGCTCATGTCCGGAGCGCTGCTGCTCAACGCGTACGCGCACAACGTCGTCGGCGAGACCCGGCCGCCCCCGGCCGACTACGGCGACTCCGCCGAGCTCGAACGGATCCGCTCCGGCGGCCCTCTGGTCAACGTCTCGGAATCGCGGCCGCTCAGCGCGCGGCCCAAGCCGCGCACGGTGGCGCTCACCTTCGACGACGGTCCCGATCCCCGCTGGACTCCCCGGCTGCTCGACCTGCTCCGCGAGCACCACGCGAAGGCGACCTTCTTCGTGCTGGGGGCGCACGTGGCCGAGCACCCCGAGCTCGCCCGCCGGCTGGTCGCCGAGGGGCACGAGATCGGCAACCACACCTACACCCACGCCGACCTGGGCGCCGTGCCGGCCTGGCGGGCCCGCGTGGAGATGTCCCTGACGCAGAAGACGCTGGCCGCGGCGGCCGGGATCCACACCCGCCTCGCCCGCATGCCGTACTCCTCGGCCCCCGGCGCGGTCGGGTACGGGCAGCTCGCGGCGATGCGGCTGCTCGGCGACGAGGGATACCTGGTGACGTTCACCGACGTGGACACGGGCGACTGGAGCCGCCCGCCCGTGGACGAGATGGTCCTCGCGTCCCTCGCGCGCACGGTCGAGGGCGAGGGTGCAGTGATCATGTTCCACGACTCGGGCGGCGACCGCACCCGGACGCTGGCCGCCGTCGACCGGCTGCTCACCCGGCTGGAGAAGAAGGGATACACCGCGACCACGCTCACGGACGCCGTCGGGCTCCCCACGGCGCACACGGCCGCCGCCCCCGGCGAGCGCGTCCTCGGCACGGTCCTGTCATTCGCCCAGCGCGCCTCCTTCGCCCTCGTCGAGGCGCTCGGCTGGTTCCTCGCCGTGGCCGGCGCGCTCACCCTGCTGAGGTCGGCCCTGTTCGCCGCGCTGGCGTGGGCGCACGCCCGCAGGACGCGCCGACGGCCCGCGAACACCGGCGTCCCCCCATGGGCGGTCCCGCCGCCGGTCTCGGTGATCGTCCCCGCGTACAACGAGGAGGTGGGGATCGAGGCGACGGTGCGGTCCCTGGTCAGGACCGACTACCCCGGCCGGGTCGAGGTCGTCGTCGTGGACGACGGCTCCACCGACGGGACGGGACCGATCGCCGCCTCGCTCGGACTGCCCGGGGTCCGGGTGATCCGGCAGCCGAACGCCGGGAAGCCCGCCGCGCTCACCACCGGGATCGCCCACGCCGCCCACGACGTCCTGGTCATGGTCGACGGCGACACCGTCTTCGAGCCCCCGACCATCGGCCACCTCGTACGACCGCTCGCGGACCGGACGGTCGGCGCGGTCAGCGGCAACACCAAGGTCGGCAACCGGCGAGGGCTGATCGGGCGCTGGCAGCACATCGAGTACGTCGTCGGGTTCAACCTGGATCGCCGCGCGTTCGACCTGCTCGGCTGCATGGCGACGGTGCCGGGGGCGATCGGCGCGTTCCGCCGCGAGGCGGTGGCCTCGGCCGGGGGCGTCAGCGCGGACACGCTCGCCGAGGACACCGATCTGACCATGGCGATCTGCCGCAGGGGCTGGCGGGTGGTCTACGAGGAGCGGGCCCGCGCGTGGACCGAGGCGCCCGCCTCGCTCAGCCAGCTGTGGCGGCAGCGGTACCGGTGGTGCTACGGCACGCTGCAGGCGATCTGGAAGCACCGCGGGGCGATCGTGGAGCGCCGGCCCTTCGGCCGCCGATGCCTCGGATATCTCGCGCTGTTCCAGGTGATCCTGCCGCTGCTGGCCCCCGTCGTCGACGTCATGGCGATGTACGGCCTGCTCGTCGGCGACCCTCTTCCGGTGGTCGCGGTGTGGGCCGGCTTCGTCGCGCTGCAGGCCCTCACCGGCTGGTATGCGTTGCGCCTGGACGGCGAACGCGCCTCGGTGCTGTGGGCGCTGCCGCTGCAGCAGTTCGTCTACCGGCAGCTGATGTATCTGGTCGTCATCCAGTCCGTGGCCACGGCGGTCCTGGGCGCGCGGCTGCGCTGGCACACGGTCCGCAGGGAGGGCACGTTCGCCCTGGCGGGCCAGGCCGTGGCGATACCGGCCGCCGGGAGACCCGCGGGCCGCCGGCGCCGGGCGGTCAGGGGTGCGAACGCTCCGAGGAGACGGAGCCGTCCTTGATGGCGTCGAGCATCGCCTTGACTGGGCCCAAATGGCTCCAGCCACCACCCCGACGTGCCCTGGGCTGAACTGTGCTGTCACCGCGCTCTTTGCTCAGGAAGTCGCGAGCAACAAGGCCATGGTCGTTCCGGTGACCACGGCCAGCACCACGGGCGCCACGGCGTGGGAGCGGTGGCGCCGGTGCGCGAAGTCGCGGGCGCGGAGATGGAACCCCACTGCGCCGATCAACAGCAGCGTGAGACCGGCCGCGGCCGCGACGGCGAGCGGCTTGAACCAGAGGCCGGCCGCGAGCCCGAGCGCGCCGGCGATCTCCAGGGTGCCGATCGACCGGGTCATCGTCGAGCCTACGCCGAGCCTGAGCAGGTTGGCCGTCACGGGATCCCGTAACAGAACCTTCTGGGCGCCGGCAAGGAGGAAGACGAGGGCGACCAGAGCGCTCAGGGTGCTGGCGGCAAACGACATGGTGCGACCTTTCACAGCAAAGAGAACGAACATTCTTTTTTTAGGAGAGAGGCGGCAAAGTTGTCAAGTACGAATGTTCGTTCTACGTTGTGATCCCATGGCACGCATGCCCAAGGAGCACCTCGAAGCCCGCCGCCGCCAGATCCTGGACGCCGCCCGGCGCTGCTTCATCCGCAACGGCTTTCATGCGACGTCCATGCAGGACGTGCTGACCGAGGCCGAGTTGTCGGCCGGGGCCGTCTACCGCTACTTCAAGAGCAAGGACGACATCATCGCGGCGATCGCCGCCGAGGCTCTGGCCGAGGTCGCGTCGGCGTTCGAGGCGGACGACGCCGCGCGGCCGCCGGATCTGGACAACATCGTCGATCTCGTACTGGGGGTCGAGCGCCCGCCGCTGTCCGGATCGCAGGAGTCGGCCCAACTGCTGGTCCAGGTCTGGTCGGAGGCTCTGCGATCGCCGTCGCTGGGCACGAAACTGAAGGAGGTCATGGCGGAGGCCCGCGGCGTGGTCGGCGGCCTTGTGGCGCGGCATCAGCAGCGCGGGCTGCTTCCCGCCGACGTCCCGGCCGAGCATGTGGCCGATGTCCTGATGGCTCTGGTCGACGGGTTCCTGGTGCGCCGCGCGGTATACGGCCACGCGGATTCGGTGACCTTCAGGAGCGGCATGCGAGCCCTGATGTCGGCGCCCACGCAAGCCGCCCGATAGAGAAGGAAACTCGCTCTTGACGACGATCGGAGGATCATGCTCTTCTAAAAAGAACGATCATTCGTTCTAAGAAGGTGAGTTTGTGACTACGAAAGCGGACGTTCTCATCGTCGGCGCAGGGCCGACCGGCCTGGTGCTGGCCATCGACCTGGCACGGCGGGGAGTGATCCCACGGATCATCGACGCCGGGCGCGCGGACCACCGGGAAAGCTGGGCGGTGTCGATCGCGGCGAGATCGCTGGAGATGCTGGACGATCTCGGGCTGGCCCAAGCCGCCATCGAACGAGGCGTCCCGCTGCACACGCTGAACTTCTACCAAGGCACGACGGCCCTGGCCGAGATGGACGTGACGGCCGTGGACTCCCCGTTCCCGCTGGACTTGTGCATCCCGCAGTGGCAGACGGTCGCGCTGCTGCGCGAGCGCGTCGAGGAACTTGGAGTCACCATCGAATGGGGCACTCGCCTGGTCGGGCAGCAGGCCGGTGAGCACAGCGTCAGCGTGGAACTCGGCCACGAAGACGGTCGCGGCGAACGGTGCGAGACCGGGTGGCTGATCGGCGCCGACGGCGCCCACAGCACCGTGCGTGAGACGGCGGGCATCACCCGGGAGAGAGCCGACCTGAAGCGGGGGTTCATCCTGGGCGACGTCGCCGTGGACTGGCCGCTCACGCGGGACCGCTTCCATGTCTACTTCGGCAAGTCCGGCCTCGTGGCGGTCTTCCCCATGATCGGGGGCTACTGGCGCATCCTGGCCAGCACACCGGACGACCGGCCGCCGCAGAGCCCAGGGCTGGACGACTTCGCCGCCTACGTCGCCGAACGCACTCCTTTGGACTCTGGCGTACGCGATCTGCAGTGGAGTTCATCGTTCGTGGCCCGCGAGAGCCTGGCCGACCGGCTTCGCCAGGGCCGGATCCTCCTGGCCGGCGACGCCGCGCACAGCCACAGCCCGGTGGGCGGCCAGGGCATGAACACCGGCATGCAGGACGCCTACAACCTGGGCTGGAAACTCGCGCTCGTCGTCACCGGGCGTGCCGAGGAGTCCCTCCTGGACAGCTACGAGGCCGAACGCCGGCCCGTGGTCAAGGCCGTGGTCGAGGCGACCTCGGCCACCACGAAGGCCGCCACCGGCAGCACGCTGGTCGCCCGCAGAGTCAGGCGGCACGCGCTGCGCCTGTTCGGCCGGCTCAATCCCGTGCAGCAGCGGCTGTCGAACGCCTTCGGCGAACATCTCGTCCACTATCGCGACAGTGACCTCGTCTTCGAACGCTGGCACGAATCACAGGCCAGAGCGTGGAGTGATGTCGCCTGCACCGGACCGGAAGCCGGCGAGCTGGTACGGGACGTCTACGTGGAGAACCGTGAGGGGCCGGTGGCGCTCCGTCACATCCTCCGGACGCCGGGCCACCACCTCGTCCTGTTCGCGGCGGACACGACGGACTCCGCCACCCTGGCTGCCTGGCATGCCTCCGCACACGAGGCGATGGCCGGGCACGGCGAGGCCCATGTCATCACCCGCGGCCACCTGCCGCACGACCCCCTGGACGGAGTCTTCGCCGACCTGCGCAGCGAGGCGCACAACCGCTACGGCGTGCGCCGCCCCAGCCTGTACCTGATCCGCCCGGACAAGTACATCGGCTTCTGCGGCGACAGCGTCGACTTCGCACCCGTGAGCGACTACTTCCGCGCCCTGGGCGCCCGCCCGTGAAACCGCCTGCCATGAAGAGGAGCCGGACAACCTCGTGACACAGCCAGATTCGTGCTGTCGGCCCTCGACGCGTTCGCCGAAGACGTGGAGGAGCACCGCTTCCGCGGCGGCTGCGGGCCACAAAGGCGTGCCGCCCCTGCCGGTCGAGGACGCGCGGGACACCAGGCTCGTCGTCGACCGGACCCGCTGCCAGGGGCACGGCCTTTGCGCGCACCTCGTGCCCGAGCTGGTCAAGCTCGACCGCCACGGCTTCCCGGTGTTCATGGACACCGGCGTGCCCTCCTGGCTGCTCGGCGAGGCGCAGAAGGCCGTGGAGAAGTGCCCCGCACTCGCCCTGCGGATAGGAGGAGCGTAGTGATGGCAATGTGACCAACCAGACCAGATCCACAGGCGTCTCAACGAGGTAGATCACCACCTCGGGAGTACGACCATGATCGACAGACGGAGTTTCCTTCGAGTCTCGGCGCTGGCCGGGGCCGGCGCGTTCGCGGGCACGGCTTTCGCCCCCGCGGGTCCCCGTCCCGCCGACTGGTCCGCGCTCGGCCGGGGGCTGGACGGCAAACTGATCCGCCCCGGCGACACGTCGTACGACAACGCGCGTCGCGTGTTCAACTCGGCCTTCGACTCCGTACGGCCGGCCGGGGTGGCCTACTGCAGAACGGCGGCGGACGTGTCGGAGTGCCTGGCGTTCGCCCGGCGCTACGGCGTGCCGGTGACCTCCCGGTCGGGCGGCCACAGCTATGCGGGTTGGTCCACGGGCAGCGGCCTCGTGATCGACGTGTCGCCGATGAGCGGCGTTTCGTATTCGGGCGGCCACGCCACGGTCGGCGCCGGGGCGCGGCTGGTCGACGTGTACGCCAAGCTGGCCGCGCACGGCGTCAGCATCCCGGCGGGCTCCTGCCCGACGGTCGGGGTGGCCGGGCTCACGCTGGGCGGCGGCATCGGCGTGGTGTCGCGGCAGTACGGCCTGACCTGCGACGTGCTGGAGTCGTTGAAGGTCGTCACGGCCGACGGGAAGGTGCTGACCTGCTCGCCGGGCTCGCACCCCGACCTCTACTGGGCCTCGCGCGGCGGCGGTGGCGGCAACTTCGGCGTGGCGACGTCGTTCACGTTCCGGACCCATCCGACGCGTCCCGTGACCCTGTTCTTCCTGCACTGGCCCTGGGCGAAGGCCGCGGCCGTGCTGAAGGCCTGGCAGGCGTGGGCGCCCGCCGCGCCCGACGCGATGTGGTCCAACTGCCACCTCGGCCACGACCCGTCGCCCGACGTGATGGTCGGCGGGCTGTATATCGGCGGCAAGGCGGCGTGCGAGAACCTGCTGCAGAAGCTCGTCGACCGCGTCGGCTCCGGCCCCTCGAACCGGTACGTCGCGGTCTCGGCGTACGACCACGCGATGATGGTGGAGGCGGGCTGCGCGTCGATGTCCGTGGCCCAGTGCCACCGTCCCGGCACCCTCCCGGGGCAGAATCCGAGCGGCAGGCTCGTCCGTGACTCGTTCTCGGCCAAGTCGCACTTCGCCTACACCCCGCTGTCGTCCGCCGGGATCAAGGCGCTGCTGGCCCAGGTCGCCGCGCCGGGACGGCACACCGTGATGCTCGACGCGATGGGCGGCGCCATCGGCCGGGTCCGCCCCGACGCCACCGCGTTCCCGCACCGCAAGGCGCTGTTCAGCGTGCAGTACTTCTCGCACTTCGGCGGCGCCGCCGCCTGGGCCCGGGCCGCCCACGCCGCCATGCGGCCCCACTTCGGCGACCACGCGTACGTGAACTACGTCGACCCCGAGCTCAAGAACTGGCGGCAGCAGTACTACGGCGCGAACGCCGCCCGTCTGGCCCAGGTCAAGGCGGCGTACGACCCGGGCCGCCTGTTCCGCCTTCCCCAGGGCGTCTAGGGCCTGTATCAAAGTCGATCAGAGCCATCCGTTGATCGCGGCGATCAGTATCGTGGCTTCGTAGCGGACGGCGAGTTTGTCGTACCTGGTGGCGACAGCACGGTGGCGTTTGAGCCGGTTGATGCCGCACTCCACCGCGTGGCGCCGCTTGTACATCTCGGGATCGAAGGCGGGTGGCCGCCCGCCCTTGGAACCTCTGGCGCGGCGGTTGGCATCCTGATCGGCCTTGCTGTGGATAGTGGCCTTGATCCCGCGCCGCCGCAGGTAGGCGCGGTTGGCCGCAGAGGTGTAGGCCTTGTCGGCCAGGACGCGATCACCCCCGCGAACGCCTGACGCCGGCCACCTCGCGTCCAGGGGTGCCCGCTCGTCGGACGCATTGACTCGCCACCCTCGCCGTTGCTGATTGTGATAGTTAGATTACCGTCAGCAATCATTCGGGGGGATGTCCATGAGCGTTTCTCGATCTCGTACGTACCTGGCCTGTGGTCTCGGCGCCGCGGGAGCGGCCGTGCTGGGCCTGGCCCTGACGGTCGTCCCGTCGGTGGCCGAAGGCGCGTCGGGCGGCGGCGCGCGCACCAGACCTGTCGCCGACCCCTCGCCGAAGCAGCCGGGCGGCCACACCGTGCTGACCTGCGCGGTGAGCACCGGCGGCGGCCAGCCGATCACCAGCGACCCGGCCGTGGGCAAGGAGGCCCGCACGGTGACCGCCAAGGGCGTCCTGACGCTCACCGGCTGCGTCTCCCCCGACGGCAGTTTCCCCAACATCCGCTCGGGAACGGCCACCCTTCAGGGCAGCGCGCAGGCGTCCTGCACCGGCGTCCAGAACGTCACCGGCACGGGCATCGTCAGCTGGAAGGACGGCCAGGGCCAGTCGCTGGGCAGCTCCACGATCCGTCCCAACCTCGACGCGATCAACGCGTACAACCCCGGCGACATGATGCTCGTCGGCGAGGTCACCGACGGGAAGATGAAGGGCAGGCGGATCGCCGGGAAGGCGGCTCCCACCTCGGACGTCAGCCAGTGCTCCAGCAAGGGTGTGAGCAGCGTCCAGGGCAGCGGCACGGTCGCCTTCGTCACCGTCGACGCGCCGAAGTAGTCGATGCCGTCGGAAGAGCCCGTGCTGCGGGTGCGGGACGTGCGGAAGGGCTACCGGGGCGGCCCGGTCCTGTGCGGGGTGGATCTCGATCTGCCGCCCGGCCGGGTGATGGGGATCGTCGGGGAGAACGGCGCGGGCAAGACCACGCTGCTGCGCGTCCTCGCCGGCGACCTGCGGCCGGACGGCGGGTCGGTGCGCCACGGCGGGCGCGTGGGTCACTGCCCGCAGGAGACGGTGCTGCACGACGCGTTCACGGTCGAGCAGCACCTGCGGTTCTTCCAGGTCGCCTACGGCCTGGAAGACCTGCGCGGGGCCGAGGAGCTGATGGAGGCGCTGCGGTTCTCCGGCTCCCGCCGGGCCCGCCCCGCCACGCTGAGCGGCGGGACGCGGCAGAAGCTGAACCTCGTCCTGGCCCTGATGCACGACCCGGACGTGCTCCTGCTCGACGAGCCCTACCAGGGCTTCGACTGGGAGACGTACGTGCGGTTCTGGGACCTGGCCGGGGAACTGCGCGCGCGTGGCCGCTCGGTGCTGGTGGTCTCCCACCTCGCGTACGACGCGGCGCGCCTCGACATCCTTCATCGGCTGGAGGGCGGCGTGCTGCGGGTCGCGGACAGGGCTGCGGACAGGGCCGCGGACAGGACCGGTGCCTTATGAGGGGTCATTGGACCTGTTACGCCACCGCCGTGCGCATGACGTTCGTGGAGCACCTGCGCAACCGGCTGGCACTGGTGATCGTCGTGGTCTTCATCCCGGTGTGGGCGATCCTCATCTACGCCCTGTCCCTGGAGATCGCGCTCCCCTTCCACCTCCGGGCCGCCGGCCGGACCGTCACGCTGCCGGCCAACGTCCTCAACCAGCTCGCCGGGGCGCTGCAGATCTCGGCGCTGATCACCGGGTTCATGATGTTCGTGACCACCCTGGGCTCGGCGTCCTTCGACCGCCGGCTGGTGCGGGCCGGTTTCCCGCGGCTGTCCCTGATCGCGGCGAAGCTCACCGCCCTGGTGGTGGTCGCGCTCTGCGTCGCGCTCTACGCCACCGGCCTGATCCGCCTGACCCACCCGACCGCGCAGCCCTTGCTGCTCACCGCCGCCCTCGCCGGGGGAGCGCTGATCTACGGAGGGATCGGCATCGCGCTCGCCGCGGTGCTGACCACCGATCTGGCCGGTCTGGTCCTCGTCACCGTGATCTGCTCGATCGACCTGGCCCTGCAGAGCCCGCTCGCCACTCCGGCCGCGGCCAGCGTCGTCGTGCGCTACCTGCCCGATTACGGGCCGATGCAGTGGGCCGTCTCGTCCGTGGCCCTGGACACGGTGCCCTGGAACGCCGCGGGCCCGGCCGCGTGCTGGGCGCTGGTCACGGCGGCCCTCGGCATCTCCGCCTTCGCCGCCCGTACGCGTGTCCACCGGCCGCTCGCTGAGCCGGTGTCCGTGAGTCCCGTCAGGAGCCACCCATGACAACGCAGTCTTTCCCCGCCGTGGAATCCGACCTGGGACGGGTGCGGGAGATCCTCGGTCTGGCCGGGGTGCCGGGCCGGCCGGATCTGGCCACGCTGACCAGGCAGCCGCCGGGCGGCCACGGCCGCCTGATCCGGCCCACTCTGGCGCTGCTGTCGTACTACCTGCTCGCCGGTGCGGACCGGGCCGCCGGCGTCCGCGCCGTACGCGCCGCGGCGGCCGTCGAACTGCTGCACATGGCGTCCCTCTACCACGACGACGTGATCGACGACGCACGGCAGCGCAGGGGCAGGCCGAGCGTCAACAGCGTGTGGGGCGCGCGCATGGCGGTCCTGGCCGGTGACCTCCTGGTCGTCAACGGCAGCCGGATCCTCGCGGAGCTGGGCGAACGCGAGGTGCTGATTGCCGCGGAGGCCGGCGAACGCGCCTGCGCGGGGGTGATCGCCGAGACGGCCGACCGCTTCCTGCTCTCCCGCACCGAGGAGGCCTACCTGGAGGTGACCGGCGCCAAGACCGCCGAGCTGCTGTCCCTGGCCTGCCGCCTTAGCGCCATGCAGGCCGGGCGGGGCCCTGAGGAGGAGGACGCGCTGGCGCGGTTCGGCTGGCATCTCGGCATGGCCTATCAGGTGCGCGACGACATCCTCGACCTGACCGCGACGGCCGGGAGCCTCGGGAAGCCGGCCAACTCCGACATCGTGGAGGGCGTCTACACGCTCCCCGTGATCAGGGCCCTGGCCCGCGAGCCCGCGCTCGCCCGGCTGCTGCGCCGCGGCCTGACGGCGGCCGAGGCCGAGACCGCCCGGCGCCTGGTCCTGTCGTGCGGAGCGGTGGACGAGGCCCGGCAGGTCGTCGACGTTCACATGGAGGCGGCTCTCGGCCGGCTTGAGGGCCTCGGCGATCCGCGGTCACGCGACGCGCTGGCCGGTTACGCGCTATCGATCATGAACACGGACAGGCCGGCCGGTCCGGCTCCCGTCACCGTGCCCGCGCCGTCCCCCGCGTCGTCCCCCGCGTCGTCCCCCGCTCTGGCAGGCGTCGCCGGGCAGCTGCGAGAGCGGGTGCAGGAGCGGCTGGACGCCTGGTTACTGCAGACCGGGCTCGCCGCCACGCCGGAGGAGGCCCGCCATCCGCGGTGGAGCGGCATGGCCTCGGCCGCCGCGCGGTTGTGGCCGGACGCCGACGCCGGGCAGGCCGAGACGCTGGGCCGGTGGATGCTGGTGTGCTACGTGCTCGACGACCTCCTGGAGGACCCCGAGCTCACCGACCCCGGGGAGGTCGTCCGGCTGCGGCACAGGCTCACCGTTCTCATCCACGAACTCGGCGAACTCGGCGAACTCGGCGAGCTCGGTCAGCTTGGCGACGCTCGGGAGGCCGGTGGGGCGGTCGCCACCGCTCTCGCCCAGGCCTGGGCGGGGATCCGCGCGACGCAGCCGCCCTCGTGGCGGGCACGCGCCCTGGACCACCTCGCCGAATGGCTGGAGGCCTGCGAGCGCGAGGCGTGCCATCGGCTCAGCGGGTTCGTCCCCAGCCTGCGCGACCAGCTCCCGCTGCGCCTGCGCAGCGCCGGGCCCGACCTCGCCCTCGACCTCTTCGAGGTGACGTACGGCAGGCAGATCGACCCGGCCGTCCGCGACCATCCGCTCTTCCGCCGGGCGCTGGACCTCGGGCTGGCCACCGCGCTCACCGAGAACGACCTGCGGACCCTGGAGCAGGACGAAGCCATCGGCGCCCCCTACAACCTGGTCAGGGTGCTCCGCCACGAGACCGGCCGCACCAGGCAGGAGGCGATCGACGAGGTGACCCGGCAGGTCGAGGACGGCCACGCCCAGCTCGACGCCATGCTCGCCTCCGCCCCCGCGTTCCTGCGGGCCGCCGCGGGCGGCACCGCCTCCGGACCGGACTTCGGTCTCATGCACCTCATCCAGGAGCGGCTGCCCGGTTGGCGCGGCCTGCACGGCACCGACCGCTACAGCCGTACGGCCACCGGAGGCGGACCCGACCTGGCCCGGCTGCGCCGGGAGCTCCTGCTGGAGTACGCCGAGACCGGCGCGGCACGCTGACGCCGCCTTGTCGAGCGCTCCCGCCGAGATCTCAGCCGGATCGGTCGGCGGCGAGGCGGTCGAGCCATTCGCCGAGCACGTGACGTTCACCGTCGGTGAGAGCCGAGGCGTCGGGCAGCGCGGCGCGCAGTGCCACCGCCGCCGCGGCGGGTCCGGGGGTCTCGACCACGGGGGCGTCAGTGGTGATGGCGGCTATCGCCGCGTCGCGGGCCACCTCGGACAGGCGCGGGTCACGCCGTTCCTCGGGCATGGCGAGCAGCGTGAAGACCGTGCCGCAGCCGGCGGCGTGCACGAGGTCCGCCGCCAGGCGCTCGCCGACCTTCAGCCGGCCGGCGGCGGCGATGGCGCGGATGCGCTCCCCCAGCATGCGGAAGGCGGCGACGGCGGCGGGCGACTGCCGGCCCGGTGCGGGATCGCCGTACATGAGCGAGAACAGGGCGGGGTTCGCCAGCCCGAACCCGACGTGCAGGTCCCACCCGGCGCGCAGCCCTTCGACCGGGTCACCGGCGGGCGGGCTCGCCTTCTTGTCCCGCAGGTATGAGCCGAAGCCGTACTCGGCGACCGCGTCGAGCAGGCCCTCCTTGTCGCCGAACAGGCGGTAGATCGTCGGTGCCTGCGTCCCCGCCGCGGCGGCAACCGCCCTGGTCGAGAGGGCGTCGCGCCCGCCGCTCGCGAGCAGTCGCGCCGCGACCGACACGATGTGCGCCCGCGTCCTGTCGCGGCCGCTCGCCGTCTCGCTCTCAGAGTCGCTCATGCTTCCAACGATATCAGTAAGTTGCTATCACTGAATTTCCAGTGTTAGCGTGAAGTCAATATCAGCGATAGCACTGGGTGGACCGTGATCATCATCACCGGAGCGACCGGTCAGCTCGGCCGCGGCGTCGTCGAGCGGTTGCTCGCGCGCGTTCCCGCCGACCGGATCGGCGTCAGCGTCCGCGACGTTTCGCGAGCCGAGGACCTCGCCCAGCACGGCGTCCGCGTACGGCAGGGCGACTTCGCCGACCCCGCGAGCCTGGCGTACGCGTTCGAGGGCGCCTCGCAGGTGCTCGTCGTCTCCGGCCCGGCCGACGCCCGCCCGCACCGTACGGCGATCGAGGCGGCCAGGGCTGCGGGCGCCGGGAGGATCGTCTACACCAGCCACATGGGCGCGAACCCGGCCTCCCCCTTCCTCCCGATGCCGTCCCACGCCGAGACGGAGCAGGACCTGCGCGCATGTGGGGTGGCGTTCACCGCGCTGCGCAACGGCTTCTACGCGACCACCGCGCTCCACTTCGTGCGGCAGGCGCTCGAGACCGGCGCGCTCGCCGCGCCCGAGGACGGCCCGGTCTCCTGGACCGCCCACGCCGACCTCGCCGAGGCGGCCGCCGTCGCGCTGACCGAGGAGGGCCGGCTCGACGGGGTCACGCCGCCGCTGACCGGCTCCGAGCCGCTCGACCTCGCGGACGTCGCCGCGATCGCCTCCGACCTGACGGGTCGCGAGATCACCCGCGTCACCGTCCCGGACGACGAGTGGGTCGCGGGCATGGTGTCGCGCGGCGTGCCCGAGCAGCAGGCCCGGTTCCTGCTGGGCATGTTCGAGGCCGGCCGTCAGGGGGAGTTCGCCGAGGTCGGACCGGCGCTCGGCGACCTGCTCGGCCGCAAGCCGACCGCGCTCCGCGACGTGCTCGCGAACCGATGAGGGGTTGCCTGCCGGGCCGGGGCCGCGCGCTCCTTCGGCGTATGGGCGACGAGCGGCGAAGCCTCACCGGCGCTGCCGGCATCCCGGTCATGAGCTACCGGCCTCCGCCTCGCGGACCAGCAGTCGGCGCGGGCCGGACCCATCCGCGCCGAGGCGGTCGTCGGGGTTGCGCAGGACGCAGCGGTCGATGGACAGGCAGCCGCAGCCGATGCAGTCGGACAGGTCGTCACGGAGCTTGACCAGTTGCTCGATGCGGGCGTCGAGCTCCGCCCGCCAGCCGGAGGACAGCCGCTCCCAATCCTCGCGCGTCGGCGCGCGTCCCTCGGGAAGCGTGGCCAGGGCCTCGCCGACCATGCGCAGCGGGATGCCGACGCGTTGCGCCACACGGATGAAGGCGACCCGGCGAAGCGTGTCACGGGGGTAACGGCGCTGGTTGCCGGGCGTGCGCCGGCTGCGGATCAGCCCCTTCTCCTCGTAGAAGTGCAGCGCGGTCACCGCGACGCCAGACCGGGCGGAGAGCTGTCCGACCGTGAGTTCCTTCGCGATCGTCATAGCCGGAGACTAAGGCTTGACCTCGACCATAGTCGAGGTTTGATCCTGGGTTCCATGCCCCAGACGCACCTGGTCGCGGGGAGGCGGGAATGGATCGGCCTGGCCGTCCTGACACTGCCCGCCCTCCTCGCCTCTCTGGAACTGACCGTCACGAACCTCGCATTGCCCGCCATCGGCACGGGCCTGACGGCGAGCAGCACCCAGTTGTTGTGGATCGCCGACGTCTACGCCTTCCTCCTCTCCGGAGCGCTCATCACGATGGGCGCTCTGGGTGACCGGATCGGCCGCCGCCGCGTGCTGCTCATCGGGGCCGCCGCGTACGGCGTGGCCGCGGTTCTCGCCGCGTACGCCCCGAGCGCCGGGAGCCTGATCGCCGCCCGCGCGCTGATGGGCGTCGCCGGATCGACCCTGATGCCGTCCACGCTGTCGCTGACCACGTCGATGTTCACCAATCCCCGACAGCGGACGGTGGCCATCGGCATCGTCGTCTCGGCCGTCTCCGCGGGCACCGCGATCGGCCCGCTGGTGGGCGGCTGGCTGCTGGAGCGTTTCTGGTGGGGGTCGGCGTTCCTCCTGGCCGTACCCGTGATGACGGCGCTGCTCGTCGTGGCGCCGTTCACGCTTCCCGAGCACAGGGACGCCGGCGCGGGCCGGCTGGACTGGCTGAGCGCGGTGCTGTCGCTCGCGGCGGTGCTGCCGGTCGTCTACGGGCTCAAGCAGATCGCCGCCGACGGCGTCGAGCCGATGTCCCTCATCGCGATCGCGGCCGGAATCGCGGTCGCCGGCGCGTTCGCGCGCCGACAGCGCCGCCTCGCCAACCCCCTGGTGGACCTGCGGCTGTTCACCGACCGCACGTTCGCGGTCGCGGCCGCCACACTGGCGCTCGGCATCTTCGTCCTGTGGGGCTCCAACTACGCCGTCGCGCAGTATCTGCAACTGGTGTACGGCAAGTCACCGCTGGAGGCGGGCCTGTGGACGTCGCCGGCCGCCCTGGGGGTGATAGCCGGATCCACGCTGGCGCCGAGGATCGCGCGCAGGACCGGCAGCGCGATCGTCATCGGCACGGGCCTGGCGATATCTGCCGCCGGATATCTCATTCTCAGCCAGGTGTCCGGGAATCTCGCCGTCCTCGTAGCCGGAACCGTCGTCGTCTCCGCCGGTCTGGGGCCGATGATGGCGCTGGCGACCGACCTGGTCGTGAGCTCGGCCCCGCCCGAGCGGGCAGGCGCGGCGGCGGCGATCTCCTCCACCGCCCCGCAGGTCGGCGGAGCGCTCGGCATCGCCGTGCTCGGCAGCCTGATCACCGCGATTTACCGTGCGGACATGTCCTCGGCCCCAGAAACCGTCCGAGATAGCTTGACCGCAGCGGTGGCCGCGGATCTCCCCTCGCTCCTGGAGAGGGCCCGCGCGGCCTTCGTTCACGGATTCCACCTGGCCGCGGTGGTGAGCGCGGTCCTGATGGCGGCCCTCGCCGGTCTGGTCGTGTCCCTGCTCCGCCCGGCGAGACGCATCGACCAGGAAAGCACGCCGGATGCACGAACCCGGTGAACGAAGTGTCTACATGACTCCGACCGGAAGCTGGTACATCTACGACGTGACGGTGTCCGCTCTCTGCGTGCAATAGCGCCTCTCGGCAATCTCGGGGCGCGATGGTTGCCTGCCGGGCCGCGACTGCGCGACCCTTCGGCGTATGAGCGAGGAGCGGCGGAGGTTGACCGACGCTGAGGGCGTCCCGGTGATGAGTTACCTGGAAGGCGTCCGTGACGGCCTTCCCTGGGCCTACGCGGTCGAGGACATCGGCCCGGACGCCGCTGCCGTGATCATGTCACGGCTCGGCGGCTGGGCCGTATCCGCGCCGGTCGAGCTCGGCCGGGAACTGATGGAGCGAGGCGCCCGCCTGCAGCGGCACGCCTTTGTGATGCGGTGTGATCTGCCGATCGCCCGGCCCGTCGAGGGCGCCGCTCCCGACGGCTTCCAGATCACGCCCTGCGACCGGGCGCCCGCCGACATCTTCCCCGCGTGGTTCGCGGCCTACCCGCCCGGCCATCCCGACCACCGCCCCCGGGACGCCGGGAAGGCCCTGCGGGAGGAGCTCGTTCCGCTGCTCAACGGCGAGGAGATCGGCCCGCTGCTTCCGTGCAGCGTGCTCGCCGTACGGGACGGCTCTCCCGGCGAGGTGGTGGGCGGCGTCTTCGTCAACGACTCCAACCGGGGGCCGGGGATCGCGGACGTGTTCCGGCACCCCGAGCGGTCGCCGCGGGGCCTCGGCGCGCTCATGCTGTCGACCGCCTTGGTCCGTGCAGCCGCGGACGGGCTGACCACGATCGGCCTGGCGGTCACCGAGGGCAACCCCGCCCGTCGCCTCTACGAGAGGCTCGGCTTTCAGGTGGTCGACGAGTCCATGACGGTCCTGATCTGAATCAGGCGGCCTCGCTTCACCGGTCGATTTCCAGACATCCGGCGACCTCGTCAAGGCCAGATATACAGTGTCATCAGATCTTGTAAGGAGGCCGGGAATGCTCGTCGAATGGCTGGCAGCGGTGGCCGCGGCGGGCGGAACCGCCGTGGTGCAGGCCGCGGGCACGGACGTGTGGGTGAGTGTGCGGCAGCGGGTGGCGCACGTGCTCGGCCGCGACGATCCCGAACGTGAGCAGGCGGAACTGATGCGGCTGGATCAGACCGCGACGGACCTCGCCTCGCTCGCCCCGGAGGAATCGGCGCTGATACGGGCACGGCAGGAGGCGTCCTGGACGGCCCGATTCGAGATGCTGCTGGAGAGTCTCGGCGAGGCCGAACGCGAACGGGTCGCCCGCGAGCTGAACGACATCGCCGACCAGGCTCGTCAGGCATCGGTGGGGGGAGTGTCGGCGAACGTCTTCCACGGACCGACCGCATTCCAGGTCGGGAACGACAACCGTCAAGACAACCACTTCGGGCCGAGGGCATGACCCGCGACGCCGAATCGGGAAGAGACGGAGTATCGGGAAACGTCTTCCACGGCCCGGCCCCTTTCCAACTCGGCGATCGCAACGTCCAGATCAACCACATCCACCATCCGGCGCCGCAGCGCCGGCCGCTGGTCCTCGCAGGTGCGGCGGTCACGACCCGGGAGGAACTGGCCGCCGCCGTCCGCCTCGACTGGGCTGCCGCGAGGCGTCAGTTCTTCGAGGGCGCGGGCACGACAGGCACCCCCTCCGACGGGTGGCTCGGACTTCTCGCCTGGCTGCACGAGCTCGACGGTCTCACCGCCGACGACCTGACCGCCCAGATCGAACTCGTCGACCATCGGCTCCGCGACGACGGACTCCCGGCCGACCTCAAACTGCTTCACCTGCTGGGCTGGCTCGATCCGCAGGGCGAAGCCGTCTGGCGAGGAACGGTCGTAACCCCGCAGTCGCTCTCCGAGGCATGCAGGATCGGTCGTCTGGGGGAAAGCGGCCCGGAATGGGAGCTCTACCGCGACCTCTGCGATGGCGGCTTGCTGGAAGCCCTGGCCGGGTTCACCGGCCTGAGCGCGCTGCGGGGAACGCAGCGGGCATGGGACGAGGCCTGGCATTCGTGGCGACGGTTGGCGGCTCGGGTTCCCGGACTGCCGCCGGAAGCCCGGGAATGGGCCGAGAGCGGGGCGCGCGGGCTGCTGCTGGCGGCCCTCCTGCCCTATCCGGAGAGCAGGACGTGGTTGCGCGCCGGCTGCGAGCGCGTGACGCCTCCCCCCACTGGTGAGATCGGCTGGTACGACTGGTTGCGCGCGCGGGACGGCGGCTCGGACACCCCTGTCGGATGGCTCGTGCGCGCCGACTTCACCGCTTTCGCCGCGGCGCAGGCGGAACAGCAGCGTCACCAGGCGGCGGTCGACCGGCAGAACCAGCGGATATCGACCGCGCTGGACGCCGCCTCCACCCTGCGCGACCGGCAGTGGGCCGACTACGAGCGCCGCCGGCTCTCGCCCAGCGCTCGATCGGGAGCGGCCGTCCGCGCGGCGCTGTGGCTCGGGGCCTGGGGCGCGGCCACGATCCCGGTGCCCTGGATCATGTGGGGCTGGGCGCGTCCGGACATCGCCGCGACGGTGTCCTGGTATGTCATCGCGCTGACCCTGGCGGCGTACGCGGGCCGGCTACCGCGAGTCGTACAGCTGGGCGCGGCGTACCAGCCTCCGCTGCGGCGCGTGCGCGCGTGGGCCGAGGAGGCCCGGACCGACCGCGCGAGCGTCCGGAGGGGTCTGATCAGAGCCGGCAGCGTGGTCGGGGCCGTCCTGATCCTCGGGGTGCTCGTGCACGACATCGGCGCTGTCGCGACGACGGTTCTCCTCGTGCCCCTGCTGGCCGCGGCGTTCTACTTCGCCCGCATCGGGGCGCTGCACGACTGGGCGGACGAGCATCGGGAACGACTGCGGGACTACCAGTCCAGGCGGGCCGGTTCCGGCGGCCTCCCCCAGAACATCGCCCGGGATGTTCGATCGCCGTCGGCCAGGCTTCGGGCCGACGCCTATAACGCGTACATCCGTCAGTTCACCGGCCTCGACCACAGCGGGAAGGACGAGGACCGCGACAACGGCCGTCGCGACCGGACCTGACGGGCAGGAAGGGCTCGGGGCGAGGGCGCCGAAACTTACATCGGCCGTGATCGCCCACCAGCATGTCCGTGCCGCCCACGCGGCCGAGGATGGCCGCCGGGAAACGGCGAACCTACGATGACTTCACGCCCCGAGATCATGCGCATAAGCGGGGATCAGAGCACATCCTGCACGGTCGATGCACAAGGCGCTGATCAAGGGAGACGCGAATGGCCCGGCACGATGGACCGTACGGCGGGAACCGGCGCGGACGGCTCGCCGGGCGGTCGATGCTCCTGGGAGCGGTCGTCGCGGCGGCGATCGGCCTCAGCCCGGCAGCGGCCGTCGCGCTGCGCGGCACCGTGTAGGAGGGTCCCGGTGGCGTCGGCGCGCACAGACCGGTCGCCGTCCCGCCGCGCTCTGCGTGCAGTAGCGCCACCACCGGGCGTCGCCCGCTCTCGTGTCAGGCCCTGGAGGGGCGCTGTCTCTGGGAGCCGTCGGCGGCGATCGGGAAACCGCGCAGCGACAGGGCGCTCGGCGGCGGCAGGGCCCCGTGAGCCGCCTCGGCGCGGAACGACTGGAGCAGGTACGCCACCAGGCGCCGGGACGCGGCACTGTCATGCGGCAGCGCGGCGACCAGACCGCAGTGGGACAACACGGCCACGGCGAGGTCGGACGGGTGGAAATCGGCCCGCAGCGCGCCCGCTGCCTTGGCTCTGCGGACCAGGGTCGTGAGGTCCCGCTCAGCCCGTTCCCGGGCCTGGGCGTGTTCCGCCGTGCTGTCCGGGAAGGCCGCGACGAACGCGGCCGGGAAGCCCTGTTCCTGCCGCTGAAGCTCGCAGATCGTCTCGAACAGCCGCTGGAAGCCCCGCCAGGGGTCGGGGTCGGCCAGTGCCTCGGTGAGCGCTCGGGCGCAGGTCTCCATCTGCTGCGCGAACGCGGCCCGCACCAGGGCGTCCCGGGTCGGGAAACGCCGGTACAGCGTCGCCACACCGACCCCGGCCCGCCGGGCCACGGTCGCCATGGGCGCGTCGATCCCGTGCTCGGCGAAGACCGCACGGGCGGCGACGAGAATGCGGCCCAGGTTGCGCCGGGCGTCGGCCCGCAGCCCCGGGTCGGCGATCCGAGAGGATTCCTCCACCACTGTCTCTCACTTCCGGTCCAAACGGACGGTGCCGTCCGTTTGGGAGCCTACGCTCGGGCCAGATCCCCCGCACGGCCACTGGTGGCGAAGGTGAGAACGATGGACGACCGCATGATGAGAGCAGTGCTTTTCGACCGCTACGGCGGCCCCGAGGTGCTGTACGTGGGCCGGGTGCCGCGCCCTGAACCGGCGCCCGGGGAGGTGCTCGTGCGGGTGCGCGCGTTCAGCGTCAACGGCGGCGAAACGGCGGCCCGTTCCGGCAGCCTCCGTCTCCTCACCGGACGGAGGTTCCCGCAACGCGCCGGGTTGGACTTCACCGGCGAGGTCGCCGCGCTCGGCGCCGGCACGACGGACGTCGTGGTCGGCGACCGGGTGTGGGGCATCGTGGGCCGCACCGGATTCGGCAGCGCCGCCGAGTATGTGACGGTCCGGGCCGAGCGGCTCGGCCGGGTCCCGGACGGGCTGGACCTGGTGGAAGCCGCCGCGCTGCCCGTGGCGACCACGGCCATCACGGCGCTGCGCGACAAGGCCAAACTGCGCCCCGGCGAACGACTGCTCGTACGCGGCGCCGCGGGCGGCGTCGGCAACGCCGCCGTCCAGCTCGGACGGGCCTACGGCGCCGAGGTCACGGCCCTGGCCCGCGCCGCCAACCTCGACTTCGTCCGTACGCTCGGCGCCCACCACGCCATCGACCACCACGCCATCGACCACCGGACCGTCTCGCCGGCAGAACTGGGCCCGTTCGACGTGGTCCTCGACACCGCGGGCACCGACCTGCGGGCCTTCCGGCGCCTGCTGTCGCCCGGCGGTCGCATGGTCACCATCGCCTTCGACCTGACACGGCTCGCCGCCTCACTCGGCTACATCGCCGCCAGCGCCGTACACGGACGCGGCCGGGTGCGCTTCTTCAGCGGCAACCCCAAACGGGCACTCTTCGACGACCTCGCCCGTGAGGTGGCGGAGGGGAGACTGCGCCCCGCGGTGGACACGTGCTTCCCGTTGGAGGAGACGGCGGCGGCACACCGGGCGCTGGAGGCGGGCGGGGTGCGGGGCAAATACGTCGTCAAGGTCGATTGAAGGCGGTTCGCGGCCCGGACGCCCGGGGCGGGAGGGCCGACGCCGCTTCGTTCCCCTTCACGGCCTCACCGTGATGGCACGCGTCCGGCCATGGCCGCGCCCGGCGGCGGTCAATAAGATCCGTAGTGACCTGACCTTCCGGACATCCCAGCGGGGGCGATGTGAACGGCGGCGGCGAGGCTGGGGGCTTACCGGGGCAGCACGAGTCCGGCCTGCGGGCGGGTGACCCGGCCCAGGTGGGGCCTTACCGGCTGCTGCGCAGGCTGGGCGAGGGCGGGATGGGCACCGTCTACCTGGGCGAGGCGCCGGACGGCACGCACGTGGCGGTCAAGCTGCTCCACCACACGATCGCCGCCGACCCCGGCTTCCGCCGCCGGTTCCGGCGCGAAGTGGAGGCGGCCAAGCGGGTCGCCCGTTTCTGCACCGCCGCCGTGCTGGACGCGGAGGTGGACGGCGAGACCGTCTATCTGGTCACCGAGTACGTGCCCGGGCCGACCCTCCGCGAGGCCGTCGAACGAGACGGACCGCTACGCGGCTCCAACCTGGACGGGCTCGCCGTCAGCATCGCGACCGCCCTGCGCGCCATCCACGCCGCCGGGATCATCCATCGCGACCTGAAGCCCGGCAACGTCCTGCTCTCCCCCGTCGGCCCCAAGGTCATCGACTTCGGCGTCGCCCACCTGACCGACATGGCCGGGCACATGAGCAGCGCGGTCGTCGGCACGCCCTCGTTCATGTCCCCCGAGCAGTTCGAGGGCGGCTCCCTCACGCCCGCCTCGGACGTCTTCGCCTGGGCGAGCACGATCACGTACGCGGGCACGGGCCACGCCCCCTTCGGCCACGGATCGCTCCCCGTCGTGCTCAACCGGGTCGTCAACGGGACGCCCGACCTGACCGGCCTCGACGGACCGCTGGGCACGCTCGTCGCCCGCGCCCTGGCCAAAGACCCGGCGCAGCGGCCGACCGTGCAGGACATCCTCGACGAGCTCACCGGTTCGACGACACCGTCCGCCGTCACCCTGCCCGGGGCCGGCGGGCGACGCCGCGGCCTGATGATCGGGACCGGGGCGGGCGCGCTGGCCCTGGTCGCGGCGGTGACCGCCGCCTGGTTCGGCACCTCGCCGGGCCCGGCCACGTCCGCCTCGTCCGCCACCGCATCCGCCACCTCTGCGGCCTCCGTGGCCTCCGCGCTTCCGTCCGCTTCCGCCGCCGGCACCGGCGGCAATCCGCTGCGTGAGCCCGGCGTACGGTTCGCGTACAAGCAGGAGCCCGACCCGCTGCACCAGGCGGACGTCTGGGAGGCGCAGGGCAAGAAGGCCGATGCCGCGCTGATGCGCGCGCTGGCCGCGGTGCCGCACTCGGTGAACCTGAACGGATCGACCACTGAGGTCGAGACCACGGTCACGTCCACGATGCGGCTCGCCGCGGCCCACGATGCCGTGCCGGTGTTCCTCACGGACAACGTCCCCCTGCTCGACTGTTCCGATCGGGGGGCGCCGGACGAGCGGGCGTACAAGGACTGGATCGACCAGATCGCGGCCGGCATCGGCGCGGGCCGGGCGGTGGTCGTGCTCGAACCGAACAGCCTCGCCGAGCTCCCCGGCACCGACGACTGCCCGTCGGGCGGGAAGGCGGGGATGACCCAGCGTTACCGCGAGCTCGGCTACGCGGTTGACCGCCTGGGTGCGCTCGCGCACACGGCCGTCTATCTCGACGGCGGCATCCTGGGCTGGCCCGACTTCGTCCAGATGGCCGACCGGCTGGTGAACGCCGGGGTGGGGCGGGCCGACGGCTTCTACCTGAACAGCTCGGACTTCCAGACGACCAAAGATCTCCTCTGGTATGGGAACAGGCTCTCCCGCTGCGTCTATCTGTTGACCACCGACGGCGGCGGCACCTGTCCGGACGCCGCGATCGACGCCGTGCCGGCCAGGGCACCGCTGACCCACTTCGTCATCGACACCAGCCGCAACGGCAAGGGCACGTGGGAGGCGCCCAAGGGCAAGTACGCCGATCCCCAGCTGTGGTGCAATCCTCCGGGGCGAGGCATCGGCCTGCGCCCGACCACCGACACCGGCGACAAGCTGGCCGACGCTTTCCTGTGGATCCGCCACCCCGGCGAGTCCAACGGCCGGTGCCTGCGGGGCGGCTCCGGGCCGGAGGATCCGGTGCACCATCAGGTGGACCCCGTCGGCGGCACCTGGTGGCCCGCCCTCGCCCTCGAACGCGCCCGCAACGCCGTCCCGCCGCTGCGCTGACCCACTTCTCTGCGGAGCCGGCCTTGCGGGAGGCGAGCGCGGACGGTACGCCGTACGAGTAGATCGACAACTTGAGAGGATTCTGTCTAATGGCGACTTACGTGTTGATCCACGCTGCGGCGGTCGATTCCTGGTATTGGGGACCGCTCTCGGCCGCCCTGCGAGACCGGGGCCACGATGTGGTGGCGCCGGACCTGCCCTGTGATCAGGAGTCGGCCGGGCTCGCGGAGTACGCGGACACGGTGGTCGAGGCGATCGGCGGGCGCACCGGTCTGGTCGTCGTCGCCCACTCGTTCGGTGGGTTCACCGGCCCGCTGGTGTGTGACCGGGTGCCTGCCGACCTGCTCGTGATGCTCCAGGCTCAGATCCCGGCTCCCGCCGAATCGCCCGGCGAATGGTGGGGCAACACCGGCTACTGGGCGGCACGGGAGGAAGCCGACCGGCGCCGAGGCGCCCCGGGCGGCACGGAGGAGGACACGCTTTCCCTCGTGCTGCACGACACCCCGGCAGACCTGGCCGCCGAGTTCGTAGCCCGACACCAGCGGCACCAGGCGCCTACCCCATTCGGCAACCCGTGGCCGCTGGCATCCTGGCCGGACGTGCCGACCAGGTTCCTGCTGGCCGCCGGCGACCGCTTCTTCCCGGCCGAGTTCATGCGCGGGATCGTCACCGAGCGTCTCGGTTTCCAACCGGACGAGATGCCTGGTGATCACTGTCCGATGCTCGGTCACCCGAAGGAACTGGCCGACCGCCTTGAGGCGTACCGCACCGGGCTCTGACCGGGGACAGGCACTACTCAAGCGGTGCCGGCTCGTCAATCGCCGTTGGCCTTGCGGAGGCGGGAGCGTACGGTGCGCCGGACGATCGGGCCCATGTCCTCCAGCACGGTGACCAGGCCGGCGAGCTGCTCCAGGCTGTCGAACGCCTGCTCCGCGCCGGCCTTGTCGACGCCCTCGTACAGTTCGAGGCCGACGAAGGCGGCCGCGGTGGCGCGGGCGAGCCCGGCGACGTCCACGAACTCCGCGAGCGGGCTGCCGGCCAGCACCCGTCGCAGCACGTCCTCGACCTCGGCGACCCACAGGGCGAGCCCCCCGGCGGTGGCGGGGGCGAGCCGCTCATCGGCCTGGCTCCCCGCGAGCATCTGGGCGAGCACGGCCAGATTCCCCGCGGCGCGCTCGTCGGCGTGCAGGGAACGGCCGAGATCGAGCAGCTCCTTCAAGGAGGTCACGGACGCGAACCGCTCCCGATAGACGGCGACCCGCTGCTCCGAGCCGTACCGCAGGGCCGCCGCGAGCAGCTCGTCGACGCTGCCGAAGTGATAGAAGACGAGCGCCTGGTTGACCCCCGCGGCGGCGGCGATGGCCCGCGCCGAGGCCTTGGCGATGCCCTGGGTGCGCAAGGTCTCCAGAGCGCCTTCGAGCAGCCTCGTCCGGGTGTCGCCCATCGTCCCCTCCCTCAGCGGCGTACCTCTTCGCGCCGCGGCCTCACCTTGACGCGCTCCCGGCCCGAGGGCCGGGATTCAGCCCGTGCCCCGCGTTCACGCGGCACCTCTGAGGCTTCCTGCTTCCTCGCGCTGTGCCAGACCGGGGCCTGGTCTTACCTGCGCTCCACAGGCGTTTAGCCTCTCCGCCCGTCCGGCGGCGAGGATGTTCTTCGCGGCGTTGACGTCCCGGTCGTGGACCGCCCCGCAGGGGCAGGTCCACTCCCGGACGTTCAGCGGCATCGACTCGGCCAGTGTCCCGCATTGCGAGCAGAGCTTGGAGGAGGGGAACCACCGGTCGATCCGGTGGAAGACGCGCCCGTACAGGCGAGCTTTGTACTCCAGCATCCCGGCGAACGCCGACCAGCCCGCGTCGTGCACGCTCTTGGCGAGCCGGGTGCGCGCCAGTCCCGCCACGGCCAGGTCTTCCACGTAGATCGCTTGGTTCTCGCGGATCAGCTTCGTGGATTCCTGGTGGTGGAACTCGCGGCGCGCGTCGGCGACCTTCGCGTGCTGGCGGGCAACTGCCAGCCGGGCCTTGGCCCGGTTGTTCGACCCCTTGGCTGTACGGGACAGCGCCCGCTGGAGCCGCTTGAGTTTCTTCTCAGCCCGGCGCAGGAAACGCGGCGAGTCGATCTTCCGGCCGTTCGACAAGACCGCGAAGGCTGAAAGCCCCAGGTCGATCCCGGCCTCTGGCGCGACCTGTGAAAGAGGCTGTTGGGCGACCTCGACCACGAACGAGGCGAAGTACCGCCCGGCCGCGTCTTTTACCACGGTCACGCTCGAGGGGTCGGCGGGCAGTGGCCGGGACCAGCGCACCGGCACGTCGCCAATTTTCGGCAGGCGCAACTTCCCGCCCGTGGTGATGGAGAACCGAGCGTTCTTCGTGAAGCGGATCGCCTGCCGGTTGTCCTTGCGGGACCGGAACCGGGGCGGGGCAATCTTCGGCCCTTTCCGCTTCCCGTTGATCGAGTCGAAGAAGTTGCGGTACGCGGTGTTCAGGTCCGCCAGCGCCTGCTGCAACACCACAGCCGACACCTCGCCCAGCCAGGCCCGCTCGGGCGTCTTCTTCGCCTCGGTGATAACCCGCTTGGACAGGTCGCCGTCCGAAACGTACGGCAGGCCGTTTTCGCGGGCTTCCTGCCTGATGCGCAGCGCGTCGTTGAACACCATCCGAGCGCACCCGAACGCGCGAGCCAGGGCTTGACGCTGGCGCGGCGTCGGATAGAGGCGGAAATTGTACCTGAGCTGCACACCATGATCCTACCCTTGATCCATAACCGAATATGGAGACATTAGAACCGGCAGGCACTGCGTTTTCGTCCTGCGCGCCCACTTGGTTTTCGTGACCAAGTTCCGGCATCGGATATTCACCGGCGCCCACTTGGAGCGCAGGGAGCAGATCATGCGGGACCTCTGCGCGGACTTCGAGTGCAAACCGGCCGAGTTCAACGGCGAAGCCAACCACGTTCACCTGCTGGTGAACATCGCCCAAGGTAGCCCTGTCCCGCCTCGTCAACTCGTTGAAGGGGCGTCCTCCCGCAGGATGCGGCAAGAGTTCCCCGAACTCGCCCGCCACTATTACCGGGCGAACAAGCTGTGGTCGGACCCCTACTTAGCGGGCGAAATCTGCTCCCAGGGCACGTTCGAAGATCGAGCTCGGTGTGGGATTCATATGCGTGCCTCTTCGCGCCGCGGCTTGATGACAGCGGGCACGCCGTGCTGAGTGACGTCGACATAGCGGGCCCGGAAGGCGCCCCAGTAGCCGAACATCGGCCCCAGCCTGGGGTGGGAGACCGTCACTCCGACGCGGAACTCCTCGGCGTCGTCGTCGTACGACTCCCGGACCACGGCGGTGCCGGTCATGAGTGCGGGGAGGCGGCAGGACAACCACCCCTCGTGGAAGCGGAACCCGCCGGACCGGATGACCATGCCCCCGCGCTCGTCCACCTGGAGATCCAGGTCCACGGCCAGGTGCTGGTGCGAGCCCAGGTAGTCGACGATGCCTCTCGCGGGGTCGTACACCATCTGCGCGTCGAACCTTCTGGGGCGGCCGGGCAGGTCGAAGGTGCGGACGAAGCTGACCGTCTCCCGCCCGTACGAGTCGACGTACGGGTAGTTCTCGATGGTGAAGGGCACCTGCCGGCCCTGCTCGGGGACCAGGATGTTGCGGGTTCCGCCGAGGGCCAGGAACGGCCGGGTGAACCCGGCGTGCCAGATCTGCTCCATCACTCCCGTGCCGACGCAGGCCTGCCCGCCGGCGACGCTGACGCCGAAGCGTCGTTGGAGTTGCGGGTGCAGGCGGACGAACTCGGCGCCCAGGGCACGTTCGAAGATCGAGGTCATCGGGTCTCCATCAGGGTGTGCGGGGGTTGTGCCGTCTGCCGGTCGGGCGGGCGGCGCAGGCATCGGCGGGCCGCCGGGGTCGACGGAAGCGGCGGCAGGAGGATCGCTGCCGCTCCTATCAGGCAGGCGACGGCGGTCGGGGTGGTTGTCATGGCGATGGCGGTCGCGAGGGTGCGCAGGCAGAGTTCGGCGAGGGCCTGCCACAGGGAGCGCTCGGGCGCCTGGCCTGTCTCCAGCCAGAGGCGGAGCCGGTCGAAGGACCAGGCCGTCGCCCTGCCGATGAGCGGCCGGAACACGAGGTCCACGGCCCTGCCCCAGCCGGGGCGATAGCCGTACCGGGTGATGAAGCGGACGCCGTCATGGGTCTGGACGTACCGCCAGTAGCCGGAGCCGGATCGGATCTGCGAGAGCGGGTGGTCCGAGGCGAACCGCAGCGCCGACGTCCTTTGTTCGGGATCGTGACGGTCCCCGGCCGTGACGCCGGCCCCAGTGATGACCAGCCCGGGCAGGAGCTGGAAGGCATACCGGAACCGCTGCGGCTCTCCGTCGGCACGTGGCAGGTAGTCGATCTCCGTGAACCGCAGATCCCACCGTTGATGCAGCTCAGGCCGCTGCGTCCGCTCCCATAAGGCCTCCATATCGGCCCGGACCAAGCACTCCACATACACGAACCGCGCCACGCACACCTCCGGGTCTTGAGCGATCGCTCAAAACCGAGAGTAAGCCGAATTAAGCGATCGCTCAAGTCATGGACGGTTGCGAGGGAAGGAGTAAACCGCCTCGGAGCCGACCGGCTCACGCAAGCCGAGGTGGGTCTTCCGCAGGCTGCACGAGACTCACGGCCTGAACTAGCGGGAGGAAGCCCCGGCGGTACAGCCAGCAAGCGTCTGCGCAGGTGAGGGTAACCGTCCCAGCATCTCAAGCGTGAGTGTTTGCATATCGTGACGGCATTTGCCCCAGGGGATACGTAACCTGTGCATGATCTCCTCTGAGTTGCACGGTTAAGGAGCAGTCGTGAGCACGCACAAGCTCTTGGACATCCAGCCCACACCCAACGTCCTCTTGGCACTCACGCGGACCCCTATCACTCCCCTGGATGCGCTATGCGAGCTCATCGACAACGCACTCGACTCCTTCCGTGCTGCGGAAGCCCTAGGCCAGCCTTCCGCCTTCCGGCAGGTCTTCGTTGAGGTGCCTGGGGCTTCCGAGGTCAATCGGGGCGACGGCTTTGTGCGCGTGCGGGACTCGGGGCCGGGCCTGACTGAGGAGCAGATCGCGAATGCGTTACGTGCTGGCTATTCGTCAAAAAACGCGTTCGACACTCTCGGGCTGTTCGGCATGGGCTTCAATATCGCTACCGGCAAGCTCGGGCGAGTCACAAAGCTCATCTCCGCGCGAGCTGAGGACTCGTACGCTCTCCAGGTGACCGTGGACTTGCCGAAGCTACTCGAACAGGGATCGTTTGAGGTGCCGGCAGATGTGGTCGCCAAGCCTCACGGGCTGGAGCACGGGACAATCATTGAAGTTCGCAACTGGTGGCCGGAGGGTGACCCGAACAACGCATTCATACGCAAGCTCGCATCACTGGGAAAGAATGTTATTCGCCAGCAGCTAGCCCGTAGGTATGCGACTATTCTGCGCGGCGAAGGCGGTAGCCGCACCAAAATTCTTCTCAATAACGACTCATACCCGGCCTTTGAGCACTGCGTCTGGGATGCCAGCCGCTTTGTTGAGAGAGCAGGGCATGGCCGCATCCCTGCCCGCATCTCCTTCGATAAGGAGCTTACGAAAAACATTCGCTGCCTGCGAGACGGGACGTTGATGGAGTACGGTCAACCCTGTGGCCGGTGCGGCGGTTCAGAGGCACGGGAAGTCGTCGAGCGAGTTTGGGGCTGGGTTGGTATCCAGCGGTACGACGACCAGAACGACTACGGCATTGACTTGATTCGTAACGGCCGCGCGATCCGCATTGGAGAAAAGGCCGCCTTCTTCGAGCATGTGGACGAAAACACAAAGAAGGCGGAGAAAGAATACCCAGTCGACCAACAGTACGGGAGAATTGTTGGCGAGGTACACCTTGATCATGTTCCGGTTGACTTCTCCAAGCAGGACTTTCAGCGAACAAGCGACGAATGGTACGCGGCAATGCAGTTCCTTCGCGGCAGCTCACTGATCCCGAGCAAATGGGGCCCAGGCGAAACAAATCCATCCCCGGTATCCAGACTCTTTCAGGGATATCGCAAGGTACGTAACTTCGGCCGCGCTGACATGTACATGGGTCAGTACAACCCAGCCAAAGGAAAGGCCGAACGAATCCCCCGCGAGATCGAGCGGGAGTACCTTTCTAGATTTCAGAGCCAAGAAGCTGGCTACTATGACGATACCAAGTGGTGGGAACTTGTCGAGAGCGCAAATGACAAGCCAATTGAGGAGCTCTTAGAGTGCCCGGTATGCGGCTTTCAGAACGTCCCTCGAGTGGAAACCTGCGAGGAATGCAATTGCGTCCTTGTTGGCAAGAACTGCTTGAACTCTGACTGCGGCGCCGAGATCCCTAAGTCGGCCGTCAGCTGCGACGTGTGCGGCAGCTCTCAGATACCCAAAGTAATCACCCCGTGGAATTGCACATTTTGCGGTCAAACCAACGAGGCCAGCGAAGACGCTTGCCGGAATTGCGCCCTCGTTCGCGGTGCGGCACATCCGGCTAGCGAAGAGGAACTGCTTACCGCCTCCGAAGAGTGGACCGATCTGTCGATAACAGGACTGACTATCAGCCTGGCAGACGGGACAACCAGCTCTCCAGTGGACGTCACTACCCGGATGATGCAACGTCCGATCGTCCCCCGGTACGGCCGGGAACCGATACCGGTGCTCAGCCATAAGAAAATCGGAAAAATTGCGGTCTTCGTCGACCGTATGCACCCGGCCTTCTCGGAATTGGGTATGCGGCCAGAGGATATGGTTGCGGCAGAGACCGCGCAGTTCTTCTACGACAACTATTCGTCTCTGACCGGGCAGAGAGGCCACTCGCCTGGGGTTCTCATGGCTGAGGTCCTCCGGAGAGCATGGGGTGACCTGGTTGCCGAGACACCCGAAAGCGTTCGCGAGGAGATCAAGCAGGTCTTCCGACTGATCGCCGAGCGTCTCGTCGGAATTCCTGAAGCGGAGGACTTCTATGCGGACCTGGACGAGAAGCAGCAGCGAGCACTGGCGGAAGGGATGATTTCTTCGGGGGTGGACCTCAGCGAACTCAACCGCATGAAGCAGTCCGGCGAGTACCTGCGTTACTGTGATCCGGCCGCCCTGGTGATGTTTTTTCAGAAATTCCCGCAGGTGTGGTTCGACGGGCAAGTGTGGCGGGATCCCTGGCCAAGTGACGATCTGGGGCCTACCGTTGCTGAAGGCCTGCGAGAGGAACTATCAATCAAGTACCTACGCTGCCTTGAGGACTGCGCCTCCTATCTACGCTATCAGCGGCCGGAACCACTGCTTGTGACACGCGCACGCGCGGCGGCTGATTTCCTAGACAGCAGACTGTGATGGCTCAGCGGATAGTGAGTGACCTCCTGCTGAGCGGGACCAGCTGGCAGGCATTCGAGCGCATGGTGATGCGACTGGTCTTAGCTCGTGGGTTCGAGCATGTACGTCTCGCGGGTACCTCCGGTGATGGCGGTGCTGATGTCATTGCCACCAAGTCAGGCAAGCGATGGCTCTTCCAGGTCAAGCGCTGGCGGACCGCAGTGGGTCCGGAAGTGGTCGCTGAGACTCTTGCCGCTACCAGGAGATATGAGGCTGATATCCCTGTCATTGTAAGTAAAAGTGGGTTCGCGCCCGCGGTGCTGCAACAACAGCGTCAACTCCTCGCGCAGGGAATCAAGCTACAGCTTTGGGACTCCCGGAAGCTCATCAAACAGGCAGAACTCGCTGAGCCCGAGCCGACCGCTCAACGCTGCCTGGATAATTACGAGCTACGCAACTACCAGTCTGACGCCGTCGACCGAATGATGGGAGAACTCGTTCGAGGTGCTAGAAGCGCCCTCGTGGTACTTGCGACAGGCCTAGGAAAGACCTTTGTTGCAGCGGAATTCTACCGCCGTTTCTCGCTCTTACGGCCCACCTCAAAGACACTTGTACTCGCTCACCGTAACGAACTCGTCTATCAGTTGGAACGTTCGTTCTGGCCGATGCTATCCACCTTTCAGTCCACAGGAGTTTGGAACGGTTATGAGCGACCCGACTTTGATGTGTTGAGAGATCTGGACCTAGTCTTCGCATGCGTGGACAGCGTTGCCTCCAGCCTAGAGTCAGGCCGAGCACTTCCGCATTTTGATCTGGTGATCGTAGATGAGTGTCATCATCTAGGCACTCTTGCATATAACTCCGTACTAGGCGAGCTGTCGGCCGGCGACGGGGGGGCATTCCTTGTCGGTATGACCGCTACGCCCTGGCGCCCGGATGGCAGCGCCCTCGGAAAGTGGTTTGACCACCCTGTAGTGAACATCGATCTCGTCAGAGGACTACGCGAGGGGTACCTCGCCAATGTTGACTACCGCATGTACACAGACAACGTGAATTGGGAGGCTCTCCAGGAACTTCACGGCGACCAATTTAGCCCAAGGGGAATCAATAGAACTCTATTCGTCGACGAGTGGGACGATGCTGTCGTGCAGAGACTGGCCGAGGCTTGGAAGGAGCAGACGAACCCTCGCGCCATTGTCTTTTGCGGGACCATCGACCACGCAGAGAAGACTGCAGCCAGGATCAACGCTCTGGCGATCACCCGAGCGCAAGCGATTTACTCCAGGTCCGTGAGCGGAAGGGCAATGAAGCCCGTGGAGCGCAACAAAGCGCTCTGGGATTTCGCCGAGGGCCGTATCGGAGTCCTGTGTGCGGTCGATGTACTTAATGAGGGCGTTGACGTTCCCGACGTTAATATCGTCGTTTTTCAGAGAGTCACCCACAGCCGCCGGATCTTCGTACAGCAACTTGGCCGGGGCCTCCGTCTTGCACGAGGCAAGGATCGGGTGATAGTTCTCGATTTTGTCTCGGATATCCGGCGCTTCGCCGCCGGTTTAGACCTGCATAGTTCACTCGAAGCTCCGCAGAGCCGATCTGGGTCACGGGTCAAACTTGGCAGTAAGGTGACCTTTTTTCACGCCAACGAGGAGGACAAGCCCGGTGCCCAGTTCCTACGAGAGTGGCTAGGTGATCTGAAAGCTGTAGAAGAAGCAGGCGAAGACGTACACATCCTTCGATACCCGCCGGAGTATGACCACAGTGACTTCAGGCGAGGTTAGGGGCGGTTATGCATAGCGACAGATCGGTGATGGAGAAGTGGCTGCGTCAGCGCCCGGAACTCGTTGACGCGTATAGCGAGCTTGTTGAGCAACTCAAAAATTCCGCATCCCATCAAGATCTACTTGATGCCTACTTGACAGCGAAAAGGGCCTCCGCCGTCGCGTTTCAATCGCTACTCAGGGCCAATATCCCTAAGCAGGAGACAGCCTGGCACACAATCCGGCATACGCTGGAGTACGAGATGGATCGAGAGTACGGGCGCGTCCTTCCCGACTGGGCAAGGAAGATCCCGTATAGCTCCCGGACGCACCAGGAACTTTTCAGCTTGCTAGCCGATCGCCTCGGCGAGCCCGTGCCGGCAGATTATCTGCGAGTAATCACTGCGGATGCTGTCCATGCCGAGCGGCGGGTACGCGAGCTGCGAGAGCTTGGGCTACCTGTGATCCCGGCCAAGGTGGCAGATGCCGACACGTACACTCTTCGTTCACTCGAGCTCGACAAGTCATACATTCATAGCATTGCGAGAAACACCATCAAGGCCAACAAGAACATTCCCGATTCGGAGAGGCAACGTCTGTTGAGCTTCCTACAGTCATGACCTGGCATGAGTCGCTGCCCAGAGTGTCAGTGCTATCCGCTAGGGTCGCGCACGTGTTCGCTCTCGGCTCCCAGAGCAGCGACGACCGCTGCAACGGCGCTCGTCAGCGGCTCGTGCTCCCACAGACGCACCACCTGCCACCCAGCGGTGGCAAGCGCCGTGTCAGCCGCGCGATCCCGCTCCATGTTTCGCCGCAGCTTGGGCGTCCAGTACCACTCGTTGACAGTTGGCTGCCGCCCGTGCTCAGGGCAGACGTGCCAGAAGCAACCGTCGACGAAGACCGCGACCTTGCGTGCCGTGAAGACGATGTCTGGGCGGACCTTGACTCCACCGCCCAGGTCGAGACGAAGATCCTTACGGTACCGGTAGCCCAGCCTGTGCAAGGCGCTACGCAACGCCACCTCAGGTTTGGTGTCCGTCCGCCGGTTGGCACGCATGTTTCTGGAGCGGCCCTCATTCAGCGGAGCTGGGTAGCTACCTCGCTCATGGGCCTGCTCTCGGGCATGGCTTCTCTTAAGGTCAGACACACTCGTTCCGAACGACTCACTGTCTCCTCCGCGAAGATACCTCTGCTGGCTCCCCAGCGTCGCCCCAGAACCCCCGAAAGGAGATCTTGTGACCACCCAGAAGGCACTTCGGGTCATTGAGATCTGCGCCGGCGCCGGCGGCCAAGCTCTTGGCCTAGAGCAGGCTGGCTTCGAGCATGAGCTAGCCATTGAACTGGACGAGAACGCGGTCAACACCCTGCGACGCAACCGGCCGGGCTGGAAGGTCGCACAGGGTGACGTCGCCGACCCTTCCGTGTGGGACCCGAAGGACTACGCCCCTCGGGATGGGTGGCGACTCGATCTCCTTGCTGGCGGAGTTCCCTGCCCACCCTTCACCATCGCGGGCAAGCAGCTCGGCGCCACCGACGAACGTGACCTGTTCGCCTGGGCCGTGGAGCAAGTCAGGCTAGTTCGGCCTCGGGCGCTCCTTTTGGAGAACGTCCGCGGCCTGAGCATGCCTCGCTTTGCCGGCTATCGGCAGCACGTGCTGGACCGCCTTCGCGAGTTCGGCTACGCCGCCGAATGGAAACTCCTTCAGGCATCCGACTATGGAGTCCCTCAGCTACGCCCGCGCTTCGTGCTCGTCGCCATGGAGCCGGATGACTTCGCCCACTTCCACTGGCCGCAGCCAGTAGGACCCGCACCTACCGTGGGCGAAATCCTTCTGCCCTTGATGTCGGTCAACGGCTGGAAGGGCGCGGAGGATTGGGCCGATAAGGCCGACGGCATTGCCCCCACTATCGTCGGAGGCTCCAAGAAGCATGGTGGTGCTGACCTCGGCCCCACCCGAGCCAAGCGTGCATGGGCCGAGTTGGGCGTAGATGCTCTGGGCATCGCGAATCATGCCCCTGGCCCGGATGATGAGTTTGTCATCGGCCCGAAACTCACCTGTGAGATGGTCGCACGCATCCAAGGTTGGAATGACCGCGAATTCCAGTGGGAATTCACCGGCAAGAAGACATCGAACTATCGGCAGATCGGCAATGCCTTCCCACCCCCCGTTGCCAAGGCCATCGGAGTAGCCATAGCCGCTGCACTGAACCGTACGGCCGAGCGGCGTGAACTCGATCCCGAACCGGAGCACGACCCGATCTACCGGGCGCTTCGCGCCAAGGGCGACTTCATGACGGCCACCCAAATCGAAAAAGCCGTCGGAATCAAGCTGGAGCCAAACGAACTGGAGCGCCGCATCAGTCTCCTACGCCGCGACTTCGATATCGAAGTCCGGGACGGCAATGCCCTCACCGCATACAAACTCGGAGAGTTCAAGGCATTCCTTGGCCAAGAGACCCATGCGCGCCACGAGCAGTTCCAGCAATTGCGGACTAAGATCAGCTAGGCGCCTCTATAGCTCACGAATAGCTCCGCATAACGGCTGAGATATCTGCCTGAGCGGGATAGCACTTCGAGCCGAGCACGGCGGGCTGCTCCAGATATTTGAAGGAGTGACACTGCCGTCTTATCGCCTTTATTGAGTCGCACCTTGCCTGCCTGGCCGACCCGTCAGCGAGATTGATGCGAATAGCGAAGCATTAGCAGCACTCCCACCGGATGGCGACATGGCAATCGAAAACAACGCCGCCACAGGCGAATTAGGTCGCCTTCGAGCTTCTGGTCAGTCCCATCTGCGCAGCCAAGCAAGACTGCCACCCAAAGAACAAATAGCTTTCCGTGGAGATCGCATGACGGCCCCCAGCTCGCTCACAGAATTGTTTTTATGGCAAGAGCTAGACAAAGGTACCAAAGCTGCGGCGCGACAGAAAGTTACTGATATCTGCGGACGCCCTTGGCGTCCCAATATCGCAGATATTCATAGCACTACCAGCCTGAGGATAGCAAACTACGTATACACTAAACTGGGAGTATCTCGCGAACTGGCCTCAGGGGAGCAAAAGGGCAGCGCGGGGAACGCCCTGGAAAGAGCTGCCGAGCAACACCTACTGCAAAACCTCGATACTAGCAAGTGGACAGTAAAGCGTAATGCAAAGCTTGATGATTACGTCCAGTATGAACATCTCGGTAAGCTTCGAAGTTTGCTCGCGAATGATGAAATTCTCCGGGATGTAGTGGGCACGGAGTACACCACAAACCCCGACGTTGTAGTCGGCCGCCTCGACGGAGATGCAGTCATGCTGCACGCGGTAATCTCTTGCAAATGGACTATCCGTAGTGACCGAGTACAGAATGTTCGCCACGAGTCCAATACCTTGATTGCGGCGCGACGAGGCCGCGCACCGCACATTGTGGCCGTTACCGCGGAGCCACTACCTTCGCGCATAGCGGCACTTGTCGGCGGAGTAGGCGGGGTGGATACCGTCTATCACGTAGCCTTCACTGAGACAGGAGAAGGAGTAACTGAATTTGCAGACGAAAGGACGAACAGAGATCAGCCGTCACAGCTAGAGCAGTGGGATGAGATGGTCAAACAGAAGAGATTGAAGAGCTTCGATAATTTGGTTACTGACCTCATCAACCACTGAGCGAATTCGAAGGACTGGCGCCAAAGGGTATCCCTGCAAGCGGATGCCAGTCCCAGAGGTATTCGGGGCCATCTTGGACGACCAGGCTGATGTGGTCGATGGCTACCTCGCAGTCCGGTAGGTGACGGCCCAGGGCCGCGATGACGGGCTCGGCGGGCTGCTCCGCGCTGCTGTAGGCGACCGTGATGTGCGGTATCCAGGGATTGGTGCCCAGGATGCCTGCACGACCGGTCGCAGTGCGCGTTGCGGTCCGTACCGCGTCGAGCATCGGCATTAGGGCCTGCGCAGGACGCGCTTCTAGGGCAATAGCTTCGGGGTGGTAGAGCACGCGGCCAAGCGTTACGGTGGCGGGCTGTACGTCCGTCAGGCGCTTGCGGGCCTCGGCGATCAAGGCGGAGATCTGCTCCTCCGGGATCTCGTCCGTCAGGCCGACGACGAGGATCGTCAGGTGCAGCCATTCGTACGGCACAGGGTCCAGCCCACTGATCCCGTCCAGTCGTCGATGGGCCTCGCTCGCTATCGCCCGGACCTCTGGGTGAGCGCGGAACAGGACGTGCCAGTAAATCCGGCCCTTTCCAGGAGGGAGCATCTCCCGTCTCCCCCAGCGGTCAGCCATGAAGTTCGGCAGAGGGCTCACGCGTCCTCCCCGGCACCGACCGCCGACAGGGCGGCTGAGGTGAAATCGCGGATCTGCTCCCGGAGGGTCGCTGCCGCGTCAGAGCCATGGAAGCGCCGGTCGTCCAACCGCGCGTCCAACTCCACCAGGTAGTTCGTCACAGTGGACGTGCGGAACTCTGGCGGCATGCTCATCACGGGCGCGATCTGCTCGGCAGCACCATGAAGGTCACCCATCATCGCGTAGGCGTTGGCCGCACCGAACCTGATCTGCGCCCAGGTGGCGGGCACGCGTGGATCACCCGACGCCCACGCGGACTCCGCCATACGAGCGGCCTGAAGAGCCTCCTCCGGATTCCCGGACTGAAGGGCAACCGAGAGCGCGTACAACGCCTGCCGTGGGCGCGGGCACGACCAGGGGGAAACGCCGGAATCCTGTGAGAGCCCGCCCTGGACAGCCTCTTCGGCGCGCTGGAGTGCTTCTCGTGCCCGGACCCTGTCCCCAAGCAGTCCTGAGGCGTTGGCCTCTTGACTCGCGAGCAGAACGCGAAGCTGGGTCGGCGGACTGCACTCGTACCCTCGCCGCGCGAGGTCGGCCGACGCGGCGAACCTCCCCCGCCATCGTTCGGTCTTCGCCTGGGCGCTTAGCGCGGCGGCCGGGCTTGCGCCGGCTTCGTCGGCGCACATGGCAGCGGCCGTGCCGTGACTCAGGGCGGGACCGTTGCGGTGAAGGTCCCCGAAGAGGATGCAGGCGTGGGCCAGCAGATCGGCCTCGATGCGGAACAGTTCGCGGGTCTGGCGAAGCCTCTGCCTGCCACCCGACAGCAGCACGCGAGTGTGCCGTTCGAGGCGGACGACATCAGACAACACCCGCGCGGGAGGGACGTGGGCGTGGCTCTCACCGAGGCGTTGCGTCTCCTCCGCGAGCATGCCGATCGTGCCGTCGCCCACGTTGGTCTGTTCGACCCAGGCGACGAGATCGATCACACCGTCCTCGCGCGCCGGGACACCAACCGGTTCTCCGAATAGTTCCGCCTCCGCGAGCCCGAAGGCTCGGGCGTACAGGACGCGGTAGGGGTCGCCGGGGCGGTTGTGTCCGGCTTCGTACGCCTTGATGCGCCGGACCATGGTCTCCCGAGAGGGCAGGCGGGGACGGATGTCCTCGTCGGCGGCCTCGACCAGGCGACGGGCCATCTCACGCTGGCTCCACAACCGGTTGCGCCGCTCGGCGCGCAGCCGTACGGCCCATGCGGGTAGGTCGTCGCTCATCGCCTGCACCTCTGCTCGGATCCGGGGGTGATCCCTGGGCGCCCTCAGTTTCCCTCATCCGCACCTGTGCCGGGAAGGTTACGCAGCGCTGTCATAGCAGGTAGCACCGAACGAGGTCCGGCACAGGACCTCTGATCAGGAATCGAGGTCCGAGCTGTGACAGACCGGAGAAGCACCACGCCGACCGAGGGCTGGCGGGTGATGACGAGCGATCGCGGCCGACTGTGGGCCACCCGCGAACGACCTTTTCCCGCGGCGGCCGAGGACGCGGGCGCCGCCCGGACCGTCGACGGTGATGACCTGGCCGAGCTCTGCCGGGTCATCGCCGAGCAGGAACACCTGGCCGCCCTTGCCTCGGCTCCCTGAGAGCTGCCCGGGGTTGCACGTGGCTCCGGAGCAGCCGGGGCGCGTCGCGGTTCGGTGGATGCGCGAGACCGGGCGCACTGTCCGGGCCCGGGTCGTTGCGCACACCTGCGACCACTGCTCGCCGCTGGCGTACGAACTCTGCGCGTCGGGCGGGCTGCTGTTCGTCCGCCGTACGGACCGGAGCGGCAACAAACCGGAAATCCGGGAAACCGAACGCCTGCCGGACGCGCGGGCGCGCCGGATGTGGCTGGACCTGCTGCTCGGCCGAGCCCGATGAAGACGCCCGCCCGGCGACCCGCCGAGGCGGGACCACCGAACAGGAAGGAACGCGATGGACCTGTACGACCACGACATCGCCGGAGTGCGCTTCCGGCGGCTGTGCGGCGGCAACCAGCAGGAGGAGGACATGGAGTCCTGCGTCGAGCTGGCCCCGATTCCGGGCGAGGCCGACGCCTTCGCCCTGCGTGACAGCAAGAACCCGGATGCCGGGACTCTCCGGTTCACCGGTGCCGAGCTTCGCGCGGCCGGCCTGACCACACTGTAGGAGCACGGTGGCCCCTGCCCGGTGATAGCGAGCGGGGGCCACCCCCACTGTACGGAGCGTCATGCACCTGCACTGCTACGTGTGGAGCGGAATCGGGGCAGACCTGCGCAACGAGGCCGAGCGACGGCCGCCGCTGCCGCCCGCCGACCCCGGCCCGTTCACCGGCTCCCCGCTGCCACCGATGCGTACCTGCGACTGGCTGCTGAAGCCGGCCCGCCGGATCGACGCCAGTCCGGCCACGCTCGACGACGCTGTCACATGGCTGGCGGAGCGCTACCGGTCGATGCAGAGCTCATTCCTCCGCCCGGCCGACGAGGCCCGGCTCGGGCTGGACTTCCGGCTGGAGACCGCCCGCGAGGCGCTCCGCAACGGCGTGGACGTGCAGTGGGGCATCTGGCTGACCGGCGGCCGGTTCCTCACCTGCGGCGTGGTCTGCTGCTCCCCCAACCGCCACGCCGCCTACCGCTGCCCCGCCTCCTGAATCGGTCTACGAGCCTTCAGGCGGTTTCCCGCCCGGATCGGGGGTACGGCGTTACGAGGTCAGGGTGGCCGGGTCTCACACTCGCCGTCGGGCCGCCCGGCATACAGACGGTGCCCGTGGTTCCCCCCGGGCGTCCGGAAAATTCGTACCCCCACTGGTGAAGGAGCATTTCAATGCTGACGCTGACCGACAACGCCGTCATGGCGATCCGTGATCTGACGGTCGGTGAGAACATTCCCGACCAGGCGGGCCTGCGGCTGGCGTCGAAGCCCGGCGAGGAAGCCTCGCTCGAACTGTCTCTGGTGAGTGCGCCGCAGGCCGGCGACCAGGTGATCGAGAAGGCGGACACCCGGGTCTTCGTCGAGGCGGGGGTGGCACCCGCGCTCGACGACAAGACGCTGGACGCCGACATCGGCGCGGAGGGTGGGCACACCTTCAAGCTGATGCGCCAATAGATCCACGTCGCCAGCGGTACGACACCGCACCCAGGCCGTGTGGGCCCGCAGGCCGTCCGGCATCAGGCCGGCCGGCGGCCATCGCGGGCTCGCATCAGGCCGCCACCGCGAACAGGCGTCAGGCCCCGCCGGTCACTTTGATCGCCTGTCCGGTGATGCCGGTGTTGGCGGCCGAGCCCAGGTAGACGACGGCGCCCGCGACCTCGGCGGCGTCGAGCAGGCGGCCGATCGGAGCCAGCGCGCTGTAGTGCCCGCCCGCCTGCTCGACCATCTCGATGTTGGTCTCGGTCCTGGTGAAGCCGGGCATGACGACGTTGGACAGGATGTCTCCGGCCTTCCCGAGCCCGAACGCGGCGGACCTGCTGAAACCGTGCAGTGCCGCCTTGGCCGCGCCGTAGTACTCCCCACCGGGCATGCCGTCGACCGCGATGCTCGACGAGATGTGCACCATCCGGCCCCATCCGCGCTCCCGCATGGGCGGGACGACCGCACGGCTGAGCCGCAGCGTGCCCTCGACATTGGCCCGGATCATCTTCTGCCACCTCTCGTCGGACACGGCCTCGAAAGGGAGATCCGGCTCCGGCTCGGCGGCGCCCCAGTGCACGGCGTTGTTGACCAGCACGTCGACCCGGCCGGACCACTCCAGCACGGTCTCGACCAGGCCTTGGGCCGATCCGTCGTCGTCCAGCGCGTACGGCGCGACGAGCGAGCGTCCGTCGATCTCCTTGGCGAGCCGCTCGGCGCCCTCCTGGGAGCGGTGATAGGTGAGCACCACATCGGCCCCTTCGGCGGCGAACCCGCGGGCGATCTCGCGGCCGATGCCGCCGGAGGCCCCCGTCACGATGACCGTACGGCCGGTGAGTCCCAGATCCATTTCGGCGCTCCTCACGAAACGACAGTGGAAAACCTTGAGCAGCGCCAAGGATCCGGTGACAGGGACCGCCGGAGGGAGGCCGGGCCGAGACTGGCCCCCGCAGGGCCACGATCGGAACCGAGGCCACTCGGTAGCCTGCGAATCGTGAGCGACAACACCCTGGGCGAGTTCCTCCGGGCCCGCCGCGAGGCCGTCACCCCCGCCGAGGTCGGGCTGCCCGGCGGCGGACGACGCCGTACCCCCGGCCTTCGCCGTTCCGAACTGGCCACGCTCGCCGGGATCAGCGTCGAATACCTCACCCGGCTGGAGCAGGGACGTGATCGTCATCCCTCCGTACCGGTGCTCGCCGCCCTCGCCGACGCGTTGCGCCTGTCCGCCGACGACCGCCTCCATCTGCTCCACCACTTCAAGGCGGCCGACGGCGCCGGCCGGCTCGTCGGCCCGTGCCAGGGACCGCCCACGCAGTCCGTCCGTCCCACCGTCCTTGCGCTGCTCGACCGGCTCGAACCCGCCCCGGCTGTGGTGGTCAACCGGCTCGGTGACGTGCTCGCCCACACGGACGGCTACGAACGGCTCATCGGCCCCATCGGGTTGCTGGACCGCCGGCCGCCCAACCTGGTGCGATACGTCTTCGCCGATCCCCGGGCCAGAGCCGCCTATCCGGAATGGGACCGCGTCGCCGACGAGCGGCTCGCCGGGCTGAAACTGGGCATTTCCCGCGCGGACCCGCACATCGCGCATCTCGTCGACGAACTGACCCTCGCCGTCGGCGCCCCCTTCACCGACCGGCTGACGACCCCGCCCGGCCCGTCCAGGCGCACCGGCCTCGAACGGCTGACGCATCCGGATGTGGGCGAGCTACGGCTCGCCTACGAGACCCTCGACCTGTCCGGCGACGACAGCCAGCTCCTGATCGCCTATCTCCCCGCGGACGATGTCACCGCCGCCAGGCTCGACCGCCTCACCGGCCGCCACCCCGGCTCCCTTCGCGCCGTCACCGGCTGAGGGCTATGCGCCTTCGGTCCAGTAGCGCTGGAGACGGGCGAGAGCCTGGTCCTTCGACATCCCCGCGACCTCGGCATCGGTAAGCCCCACCCGGTGAATGAGGAGGTGCACGAGATCCGCGGGAAGCGCCTCTTGCGGTGTCTGAGAGCCTCCCCTGTCGGGCACGACCCCGTCTCGGAGACAGTCCCAGAACTCCTCCTCGGAGACCTGAAGCTGGTCCCGCAGGATATGAGCCCAAAGGCTGGGCCCATAGGTCGTACGGTCAGGCGGATGTGAGATGCGCGTCCGCAGGATGCCACCCGTAGGAAGGTCGAGCTCATATGTGACGTGATGAGTGCCCGTCCGTCCCCTGGCGTCCCGGATTCGCCGCCAGCCCGCGGCCTTGCAGAAGCGCTCGTGATCCTCTCAGGTCGGCTGGGGCCACGTCATGGAGCTACTCCGGTCAGCCACTCGCGTAACTGGTCGTCGCTGCTCAGGCAGATCATCTGCACCAGACCCCAGTTGTCCCTGTGGTTGGCCGCGTTCAACAGGTGGTCCTGCCAGTCCTCGGCGTACTCCCGGAGGGCGTCGATCATCTCGTCGATGGCCTCGTCGAACGTCCGCCCGTCCGCGGCGACCGGCAACCCTGGAATGAACACCGACCACCCGCCATCCTCGGGCACCATTCGAGCGTGGGATGGACACACCCGGGTGAGGGAGCAACGGAGGCGCTCGCCGTCCACCACAGCGGCAGTCCGGTCATCACGGCTGACGGTCGCGCTGCGGCCTCGCTCCGCCGCGTCGAGAAGCTCCTTCAGCTTCGCGCGAGCCTCGCTGTAGCTGGCAAAATGCACTCCCATACCAATCCCCCTCGCTCTCCCTCAGCATCCGATCCGCCGTCGAGTACGTCGAGTACGTCAAGTACGCAGCTGCAGGGGCTTCGGCCACTCAGGCCGCGCGATGCTCGTTCACCCGGTCGAGCCACTCGGTGACGAGCGCGGTGAACAGCCCGGGCTGCTCGTGCGGCAGCGCGTGGCCGGCGCGGTCCAGGACGGCGTACGTGGCGCGCGGATACCGCTCCGCCAGCTCCCATGGACCGGCGTACCCGAATGTGGAGTCCTGGCGCCCGGCCAGGATCAGAGCCGGGCCCGTGTACGGAGGGGTGTCCGAGGGGACGTCGCTCAGCCGCCAGCGTTCGGACATCCGCCCGAGGCCGTCCCAGTCGACGAGGGGCAGGGCCGGAGCCACGTGCTCCCGGAAGCGCCTCAGCGTGTCCGGCGTCTGCACCACGAAGTAGTCCCGGAACTGCCCCTGCTCGGCCGGGCTCAGACCTTCGGCCACGTCGGCGGAGGCGTGCAGCACGACATGTGGGGGCACGTCACGGGTCTCCTCAGAGAGAGGGCAGATCAGCGCCAGCCCCACGACCTGGGACGGACGCCGGTCGGCGACGGCCGCGGCGAGGTATCCGCCGAAGGAGTGGCCGACGACGGCGAACTCCTCATCGCCCACAACGGCGTCGATCAGGCCGAGCAGGAGATCGAGGACGTCGTCGGAGCCGCGAAACCGCTCCGGCACTGGAGTGCGCCCCATTCCGGGCAAGTCCGGATAGACGCGCCGACAACCGGGCCGGTCGCGGAACACCGGCTCCAGCGCGCCGGCCATCTCGCGGTGGTCGACCCCCGAGCCGTGCAACGCCACCACCGGGAGTCCGCTTCCGTGCTCGGCGTAATGCACCGCCACGCCGCCGATCTCTGCCTCCATGGCGACAACCTAATGGGCCGCGAGCCACTGCTCGCGGGTGATCGCGTACTCGACCTCGCCGAGGTCGCTGCCGGGGAGCGGTTCTTCCCAGTCCGCATGGAACGTACGGACGTACCGCATGCCGATCGCGGTCATCGTCGCGCGGGAGGCGGTGTTGACCGCCATGGTTTCGGCGAAGACGCGGGTCAGTCCGAGATCTTCGAATCCGTGCCGGAGGAGCTCGCGGGCGCCCTCGCTGGCCAGGCCCTGGCGCCAGTAGCGCCGCAATAGCCGGTAGCCGAGCTCGGCCTGTCCTTCGACCGGGCCCTGGTCGGCACGCGAGGGCGGCTCCAGGATCCACCAGCCGACGAACCGCCCGTCCACGAGACCGGCCCAGAAGCCGAGCCCCGGCACGCGCTCCGCGGCGGCGAGCCGCCCGCGATGGAACTCCTCGACTTCCTCACGGGTACGCGCTCGGCCGGTGAGGTAACGCATGACCTCGGGATCGGCGTCCAGCTCGATTTCGTGTTCGAGGTGCTCGTCGGACAGCGGAACGAGCTCGATGCGGTCGGTGCGCAGTGTGGCCTGGGACATGGGACGCATTCTTGCCCTCGCACCGCTCGCCGGTCATTCGCTTTTTCCCGGAGGTCGCCGCCGGGCGGCGCACCGCACGCGATATTCCGAATTAGCGGATTCCGACGTGATCACAGAATCATCCCGGGTGAGAAACGCGCACAATCAGGTTCCGCGCCCTATCGCATGATGACCTGTCGGCCTATTGTGAGGAGTCTTTTGTGTACCCCACACCACCACCCGCTCCCCTGCGACCCATTCGGGGCCTGGGGACGGCGGCCGTCATGATGCTGGCCGCCGATTCCGTGGTGTGCCTGATCTCCTCCGGCATCGACGCGCAGCGGGCCGTGCTCGTCGACAGGTTTCTGGCCGACACGAATTCCGTCCCGATCAGCGCTCTCGAGACCAATGACGTGCTCTACGCCCTGTCCGGGCTGGTGGAGACCGTCGTCTACGTCGCCACCGCCGTCATGTTCCTGGTCTGGCTGTTCCGGGCCCGGGCGAACGCCGAGACGCTCAGCCCGTGGCCGCACCGGCGCGCCACACCCTGGCTGATCTTCGGGTGGGTCGTGCCGATCGTCAACTTCTGGTTCCCCAAGCAAATCGTCGACGACATCTGGACGTCGTCCAAGCCCGGCGCGATCGAGGAGAGCGGAAACCTCGCGACCGCACGCCGTTCCGGCCTTGTCTGGGCCTGGTGGCTGGCGTGGGTGCTTGTGACCATCGTGACCCGGGTGGTGAGCCGCAGGTACGCGGATGCCGAGGAGTTGCCGGAAATCCGGGACGCCGCGCTTTTCGACATGGTCGGCAACGTCCTGACCATCGGCGCGGCCGCCCTGGCCGTCGCGGTCATCCTGGCGATCACCCGCTTCCAGGAGGACCGCCGCCGGGCCGCCTTCTGGTCGTACGCGCAGTAACCGCTAAAGCCAGCCCTGCTCGTCGGCTCTCAGGGCGGCCTCGGCGCGGGTGCTCGCCCCCGTTTTGCCGATGGCCGCCGACAGGTGGTTGCGTACGGTCCCGGCGGACAGGTGCAGGCTCCGGGCGATCTCCGCCACCGTGCCGCCCTGCCGGGCCGCGCGCAGGACGTCGCGCTCCCGCGCGGTCAGCGGGCTCGACCCGCTGGCGAGCGACTCGGCGGCCAGGGCGGGATCGACCACGCGCAGGCCCGCGTGGACCCGCCGCACCGTGTCGACCAGGTGCTCGGGCGGCGCGTCCTTCACGACGAAGCCCGAGGCGCCGTTCTCCATCGCGCGGGCGAAGTAGCCCGGCCGCCCGAAGGTCGTGCAGATCACCACCCGGCAGGACGGCAGCGCGGCGCGCAGGTCGGCGGTGACCTCCAGCCCGTCCTTGCCCGGCATCTGCACGTCCACCAGCGCGACGTCCGGCCGGCTGCGCCGCGCCGCCTCGACGGCCTCCTCGCCCGAGCCGACCTGGGCGACCACCTCGATGTCGGGCTCCAGCGCGAGCATCGCCGCCAGCGCGCCGCTTACGAGCGCCTGGTCGTCCGCGAGCAGGACCCTGATCACGGGCGGCTCGCCCGGAGCCGGAAGCCGCCGGAGGGAAGCGGGCCCGCCTCGATCCGCCCGCCGACCGCGCGCAGCCGCTCGGCCAGCCCGGAAAGGCCGTTGCCCGGTGGCGCCGCCTGCCGCCCGGGGCCGTTGTCACGCACCTCCAGCCAGGAGTCCCCGAGCAGCACGTCGCATCGGGTCGCGCCGCTGTGCCGGATCACGTTGGTGACCCCTTCTCTCAGGACGTACGCGAAGGGCTCGGCGAGCTCGGCCGGGACGTGGCCGGCGGACGACGGCAGGACGGCGGTGATCTCGGCGGCCCGCAGTGCGGCGCGGGCCCCGGCGAGCTCGGCGGCGAGGGAGGGCCGGCGGCGGCCGGACACGGTCAGGCGCACCTCGCCGTGCGCCTGCCGCGACAGCCGCTCGACGTCGCGCAACTCGGCCAGCGCGCGTTCCGGGTCGCCGCCGCTCTCCAGCACCCGGCGGGCCAGGCCGCTCTTCACGGTGATCGTGGTGAGGCTGTGCCCGAGCACGTCGTGGAGGTCCCTGGCCAGCCGGTCGCGCTCGGCCGCCGCCGCCAGCGCCTCGATCTCCCGGCGGGCCTGGCCGAGCTGGACGACGAGCCGGATCAGCAGCGTCACGGCCACCGGGATCACGATCCCGGGGATGAGCCCGCCCACAAGCCCCCAGGAGATCGGACCGGGCGCCGCCCACTGCACGAGCGCCTGGGCCACCCCGAGCACCGACCCGAGGAGCACGGCCCACAGCGCCGGCAGCAGCCAGGCCGCCGCCGCGAGCGCGAAGCTGAAGACGCCGGCGTGCCCCAGATAGGCCGGGCCGTTCTGCGTCAGTGCCGCCGCGCCCGCCAGCGCGGCGTGCCCGACCTGCGCGAGCCAGTAGCTCGGCAGGACCTTGGCCACCGTCGCGAGCGCCTGCGGGAACGTGCTCACCGGGATGAACAGCCCGCCGACGAAGCTGAGCACCAGCACCACCGCCCCCTGGTACGCCTGCAGGTTCTGGGCGGTGGCGAACTGTCCGATCAGCAGGCCCAGCAGAGCGAACGGCACCGTGCCCGCCCACACGCCGAGCACCGCGAGCGCCCATCCGCCGGGAGACAGGCGCACCCCGCTGACCAGCGCGGCCACCAGCGACACCCCGGCCACCGGCGGCAGCGCCACGACCATCGCCACCGACGCCTTGGCCAGCAGGTAGCCGCCGCCGCTGAGCGGGGTCAGCCGCAATTGGCGCTGCCAGCCGATGCCGCGCTCCACCGCCGTGCGCGCACCGACGTCGAGCGCCGACTTGATCGCCCCGAACACCGCGACGCCGCCCATGACGTACGACGCGGGGACCCCCTGGTCGATGAAACGGTCGGCCATCAGCAGATACAGCCCCACCGGCAGGGCGACCGCGAACAGCAGGAACTTGGCGTCCCGCAGCGTCCGCCGGATCTCGAACGTGAGGTACGCGGTCATCGCACGGCCTCCGAATCTCCGGTCAGGCGCAGGAACGCGTCCTCCAGACCCAGCGCGCCCACCTCGGCCATGACCGCGGACACCGGCCCGTCCGCCACGATCCGGCCCGCGTGCATGAGCACCACCCGGTCCGCGTACGCCTCGGCCTCATCCAGGTAGTGGGTGGAGAACAGCAGCGTGCGGCCGGTCGCGGCGAAGGCGTGCATCGACCGCCAGAACTCGCGCCGGGCCGTGACGTCCAGGGCCGCCGTCGGCTCGTCGAGCACCAGCAGGCCGGGGCCGGACACCAGCGCCATGGCGAACCGGACGCGCTGCTTCTGGCCGGCGGACAGCCGCGCGGCCCTCCGGCCGGCGAGGCCGGCCACCCCGGCCCGGCGCAGCGCCTCCTCCACCGGCAGGGGGGCGCTGTGGAGGGACGCGATGAGCGCCACGGTCTCCCCCACGGTCGCGTCGTCGAGCAGCGCGCCCTCCTGCGGCATCACGCCCACCATGCCTTTCCGCACCGCCTCGCGGGGGGTCACGCCGAACACGGCGATCTCCCCGGCGTCCGGGCGGGCGAGCCCGGCGACCATGTCGATCGTGCTGGACTTGCCCGCGCCGTTGGGGCCGAGCAGGGCCACCACCTCTCCCCGGCCCACGACCAGGTCGACTCCGTCGACCGCGCGGGTCTCGCCGTACGTCTTGCGCAGCCCCGCCGCGGACAGGGCGGGGGCGCCCTCGTGAATGTCCATGCGGCAAGCCTCCGCCGCCGCCCCGGTCCGGGCCTGCGCCGTCTGTCACGACCCGGCCACGACAGATGTCACGGTTCTCTGAAACTTTCCCGCTCCGGAGAGGTCCCTGCCGCGCTATCCGTGATCTCTACACCCGCGGAGGAGCAGCGTACGGGCACGTCTTGTCAGTCGCAATGTTTCGGTGAAATATCGAAACATTCGCTGCAAGGACCCTCAGGAGGAAGGACGGACGCCTTGGAACGCCTCAAGGTCATGGCACAACCCGCGGGTCGGCCCTCCCCCGGAGGAGGCCGATGACCGGCCGTCTCCTCGCCGGGAGCCGAGTCGTCCGCCGTACGCTCGTGCTCGGCGCCGTCGCGGCGCTGGCGACGGGCCTCGCGGTGGCCGGGACCCCCCGGGCGAACGCCGCCGCCGACACGCTGGGCGCGGCGGCGGCCCAAACCGGGCGCTACTTCGGCACCGCGATCAGCGCGAGCAAGCTCGGCGACCCGGTGTACACCGCGATCGCCGGGCGCGAGTTCACCATGGTGACGCCCGAGAACGAGATGAAGCTCGACGCCACCGAGCCCCGGCAGGGCGTGTTCAACTTCGGCCCGGGTGACCGCGTCTACGACTGGGCGGCGCAGAACGGCAAACAGGTGCGCGGCCACACCCTGCTCTGGCATTCGGGGCAGCCGCAGTGGCTGCAGAACCTGTCCGGCAGCGCGCTGCGCCAGGCGATGATCGACCACATCGACGGCGTGATGGCCCATTACAAGGGCAAGATCTACGCCTGGGACGTGGTCAACGAGGCCTTCGCCGACGGCACCGGAGGCCGGCGCAACTCGAACTTCCAGCGCACCGGCGACGACTGGATCGAGCACGCCTTCCGCGCCGCGCGGGCCGCCGACCCGGCCGCCAAGCTCTGCTACAACGACTACAACATCGAAAACTGGACCTCGGCCAAGACACAGAGCGTCTACACCATGGTCAAGGACTTCAGGTCCCGCGGCGTGCCCATCGACTGCGTCGGCATCCAGGCGCACTTCACCAGCGGCAACCCCTACCCCGGCGACTTCCGCACGACGCTGCGGAACTTCGCCGCCCTCGGCGTCGACGTCCAGATCACCGAGCTGGACATCCAGGGCGCCCCGCCCGCGACGTACGCCGACGTGGTCACCGACTGCCTGACCGTCCCCCGGTGCACCGGCGTCACCGTGTGGGGCGTCCGGGACACCGACTCCTGGCGCAGCGGCGACACCCCGCTGCTGTTCGACGGCGACGGCGACAAGAAGCCGGCGTACACGGCGGTGCTGGACGCCCTCAACGCCGCCGTTCCCGGCCCCTCGCCCAGCCCGACGCCGTCCCCCGCTGGGAGCTGCACCGCGACCCTCTCCGCGGGCGCGAAGTGGCCCGACCGGTACAACCTCGGCGTCACCGTCACGGGTTCGGACGACTGGATCGTGACCATGACCGTGCCGCGTCCCGCGAAGATCATCGCGACGTGGAACGTCAGCGCCAGGTGGAACCCCACCACGAACGTCATGACCGCCCGGCCCGACGGCCACGGCGACAGCTGGGGCGTGACGATCAAGCACCACGGCAACCGGACCTGGCCCACGGTCTCCTGCCGTCACGCCTGACGACACGCTCCCCCGGGGCCCGCTAGATCCGATCTAGCGGGCCCCGCCCGTCGATCTGGCGCCTGTTGGGTGAACGGACAGAAGGAGACGACAGATCATGCGGGACCGGACGACGGACCTGGCGATAGAGACATCGGGCCTGGTCAAGATATTCGGCGAGAACCGCGCGGTGGACGGGCTCGACCTCACCGTGCCCGCGGGCACGGTGTACGGCGTGCTCGGCCCCAACGGGGCGGGGAAGACCACCGCGGTCAAGATGCTGGCCACCCTGCTGCGCCCGGACGGCGGCGAGGCCAGGGTGTTCGGCCACGACGTGCTGCGCGAGCCCGACGCCGTACGCACCCGGGTGAGCCTGACGGGCCAGTACGCCTCGGTGGACGAGGAGATGACCGGGATGGAGAACCTGGTCCTGCTCGGCAGGCTGCTGGGCCACAAGAAGCCCGCCGCCAAGGACAGGGCCATGGCACTGCTGGATGCCTTCGGGCTGACCGAGGCCGCCGGCCGGCAGGTCAAGACCTACTCGGGCGGCATGCGCAGGAGGCTGGACATCGCGGCCAGCATCCTCAACACCCCCGACCTGCTGTTCCTGGACGAGCCCACGACCGGGCTCGACCCGCGCAGCCGCAACCAGGTCTGGGACATCGTCCGGATCGTGGTCGCCCACGGCACGACCGTGCTGCTCACCACGCAGTATCTGGACGAGGCCGACCGGCTGGCCGGGCGGATCGCGGTCATCGACCACGGCAGGGTCATCGCCGAGGGCACCCCCGGCGAGCTCAAGTCGTCGGTCGGCTCGGGGTCGGTGCACGTGCGGCTGCGGGACGCCGCGCAGCGGCCGGAGGCGGAGCGCGTGCTGGCCAGGGAGCTGAACACGCAGGTTCACCTCGAAGCCGATCCCGTGGCCCTGACCACCCGCGTCCCCGGCGACGACGCGGACGCCGGAGCGGAGCGGGCCTCGCGCGCCCTCGCGGCGCTGGCCGCGGCCGGCATCGTCGTCGACGACTTCTCCCTCGGCCAGCCCAGCCTCGACGAAGTCTTCCTGGCCCTCACCAATCGCCCGGCGACCGACCAGAACGCGCAGGAGGAGGCGGCATGAGCACCACGACCACCGAGAGCGGCACGTCCTTCGTCCCCGCGGCCGAGACGCTGGGCGCGGTCCTGGCGCCCGGGGCGCGCCCGCCACGCCCCAGCGCGCTGTCGGCCTCGCTGACGTTCGGCTGGCGGGCGATGCTGAAGATCAAGCACGTGCCCGAGCAGCTCTTCGACGTCACCGCGTTCCCGATCATGATGACGTTGATGTTCACCTACCTGTTCGGCGGCGCGCTGGCGGGGTCGCCGACGGAGTATCTGCAGTTCCTGCTGCCGGGCATCATGGTGACGAGCGTCGTGATGATCACGATGTACACCGGGGTCGAGGTCAACAAGGACATCGAGAAGGGCGTCTTCGACCGCTTCCGTACGTTGCCGATCTGGCGGCCGTCGACAATGGTCGGCTATCTGCTCGGCGACGCGCTCCGCTACACGATGGCGGCGACGGTCATCCTCGTGGTCGGCCTGGTGCTGGGCTTCCGCCCGCAGGGCGGCGTCGTCGGCGTGCTGGCCGCCATCGCGCTGCTGGTGGCCTTCTCGTTCGCGTTCTCGTGGATCTGGACGATGTTCGGGCTGCTGCTGCGCAGTGAGAAGTCGGTGATGGGCACCAGCATGCTGGTGCTGTTCCCGCTCACCTTCCTCAGCAACGTCTACGTGGACCCGCAGACCATGCCGGGCTGGCTGCAGGCGTTCGTCGGCGTCAACCCCATCTCCCACCTGGTCAGCGCGACGCGTTCACTGATGGCGGGCAGCCCGGACAGCGGGGAGATCATCTGGGTGCTGGTCTGCGGCGCGGCCTCGATCGTGGTCTTCGGCGCGCTGACCATGCGCCTCTACAACCGCAAGTAGCGACAGCACGCCTGCCAGGCAGGCGCTTCCACCGATCACCCTCGTAGCACGACGGGGGCGCTCGGCCACCGCCCAGGCCCGCGCGGCGACGGGCCTGGACACCGGCCCCGCCGGGGGAAGCGCCTGGTTTGGCAGACAAATGGACACCAAGGCCAGCCCAAGTGGCGTCCAAGCTGTATTCGGCACGCTCCTCTAGGAAACCGAAGCAGTCGATCCCCTGGGAGGAATCGTGTCTCGAATCAGAACGCGTCTCGCGCTCGCGACCATCGCGTCGGCCGTGGCGGTGCTGGGCGTCTCCGGGGCCACAACCCCCGCTCACGCGGCGGACGAAGAGTGGCCCACCCTGGTCCTGCGCGGCGACGCGGGGTACGAGGGCTCGATCAGGGTCATGCGCGAGCTCGTGTCGAACCCCTACTACGGCTGGGTGTACGTGCCGACCTCCAGTCCCGACCTCGGCGGCTTCAGCGACAAAACGAGTTCCCTGTCCAACAACGACGCGGTGGCCTGGGTGCTGTATGACGACAAGTACTACTTTGACCGGCACTACTGCATTCGTCCTGGTGAGACGGTGCCCAACCTCAGCTCGTCACGGTGGAAGTTCAACGACAAGATCTCGTCGGCCAAGCGGCTGGCCACCGCCAGTTGCGCCGGATACCCGGCGTTCTACAGCACCAGCTGAACGGCGTGAACCGTCACAGGCGCCAGGTGAGGTCGTGCTCGGGCTGGTAGCGGCAGGTGGCGCCGGTGGAGACGGCCGCACGCAGATGGGCGGCCATCGCGGGATGAAGCGGGTCGAGTTTGCGCAGCACGTCACGGATCCGGGCGGTGACGGCCTTGCGGGCACGCTCGGCCTCGTCACCGAGGCGGCGGTCGCGCCCGCCGAGTCCCGAGGCGGAGCGCAGCTCGGCCAGCAGGGCCGCCCGCTCCCGGTCGAACTCGGCCGCCCTGCCGTCGTCTCCCCGCTCGGCCGCCCGGTCGATCTCCTCGTCCAGCAGGGCGAGCCTGCGCCGGTAGCGCGCCTTGGCCTCCTCGTCGAGGACCGCGTCGCCGCCCATCGCCCGGGCGGCGACGACGAGCTCCCCGCCCTCGGGGTCGAGCAGTCGTACGGCGGGCAGGTCGGCCCCGGGATGGCTCAGCAGGCTGTGCAGGTCGCGCAGCCCCTTGGCGTCGGGCAGGTGGACGGTGTGGCCGCCGAACCCCAGCGCCCAGACCGCGCCGTCCCGCCGGAACTCGGCCGCCTTCGGCATCACCGGGCGGCCACGCACGGACGCGCGTTCCCGCAGGCGAGCCAGCCGGACGCGCTCCACGACGTGCCGCATGCCGAGCTGGGCCGCTTCGCCCTCCGCGTCGTCCAGCAGCTTCCCGGCCTCCTCCGCGTCGCCCGGGCGGCCCCGCCGCAGCAGCGCCTCGCCGAGATGGGCCCGCGCCTCGACGGACCACGGGCGGGCGAGGAGCAGGTCGGCGGACTGCCAGGCGGCGGTGAACCCGTCGACCGCCTCGTCCCAACGCTCCTGCGCCGCGTCGATCAGAGCGCGCTGGAGGACGACCGGGCCGCCGACGTCCCAGCCGTACATCGAGACCGCCCAGCCGCCGACGTACGGCTCGATCGCGGCCCTGGCCTTCTCGCACAGCTCGGGGTCGCGCGACCAGGCGGCGACCATGGCCTGGAACCGCAGCCACAGAGGCTGTATCGAACGCCGTGGCTCGCCTGCGGCCATCGTGTCGCGCAGGTGGCGCAGCGCGGCGCCGCCGTCTCCCCTGTGCAGCGCGGTCATCGCCTCCAGCAGGCCCGGACAGGGGTGCCGGCTCCTGCGCAGCGCGCGGTGGATCTCGTCCAGGTCGTCGTAGCGGCCCTGGAGCATCCGCACCGCCCAGCGATGGTGATCCAGCATGTACGCGAAGTGGTCGTGCCCGTGCTCGAACCCGTTGAGCTCGTCGAGCAGGGTCTCCGCCTGGTCGAAGTCGCCCATGAGGGCGGCGATGATGCTGCGGTCGCTGACCGTGGCCATGTCGATGCGCGGCAGTTCGGCGCGGCCGCCGAGCACGACGAACTCGCGGAACTGGCCGAGATAGGCGGGGTCGCCCTGCTCGAGGAGAGCCACCCAGCGCAGCGCGGCGGCGATGCTCTCCATCTCCGCGTCGCCCGTGCGGTGGGCCAGGGTCAGCAGTTCCCCGGTGAGCGCCGCCCTCTCCGGCGCGGTGCCCGGCCCCCAGATGGTGTCGTGGTAGGCCCACAGGCTGAGCGCCAGCGCCTCGTCGTCCTCGCCTCGCCGGGCGAGCACGGCGACGTGGATGGCCAGGTCCCGCGCGAGGCGGTCGAGGGAGAGCTCGCCGTCGGGGAACCGCCCGTCGCGGACCAGCTCGCCGTGCGCCTCCCGCAGCAGGTCGGCGGCCGGCAGGCCGCTCTCGGCGACGCCGGTCGCGTAGACGGTCAGTGCCACCCGCGCGATCAACTCGGGATCGGCGCTCGCCCGCGCGACGGCGGCCGCCTCCTCGAAGGCACGCCGGCCGCCGTCGTGGTCGTCCCCGCTGTAGAGCTCGCGGCCGAGCTCGAGTGCGATCAGGACACGCCGGCGGGGCTCCCCGGCGACGGCGGCGCGTTCGAGCGCCCTGCGGTAGTGCCCGTGCGCCTCTTCGAAGGCCAGGCGGGCGGCGGCGTCACGGGCCGCGGCGAGCAGCCGGTCCACCGCGTGGCTCGGCTCGACGTGGTCACCGGCGAGGTGGGCGTGCCGGGCCATGTCGGCGGGGAGCACATGCTCGGCGAGGCCGGCGGATCGGTCGACGGCGTGGACGACCGCGGCGTGCCGGCGGGGCGCCGCCTTCTCGTCGAGAGACTCGTAGAGCGTCTGGCGGACCAGGTCGTGCGCGAACGCGAACACCTCCCCGCCACTCGCCCCCTTCGCCACGACGAGCCGGGCGGCCACCGCCTGGTCGAGCAGCCGTTCGACGTGGAGCACGGGAGCGGCGGCGACGGCGGCCAGCACCTGGCGATGGAACTCGCGGCCGAGCACCGCGGCCGTGACGAGAAGGTCCACGACCGGCGCGGGCAGCAGGGACAGCCGCCGCAGCAGCGTGTCGCGGACACCGGGGGCGATCGTGGTGACGGAACCTCCGCTGCGCCACAGGCGCGCCGTCTGCTCCACGAAGAAGGGGTTGCCGCCGGTGCGCCGGTGCACCTCGGCCACGAGGTCGGCGGACGGGTCGCGGCCGGCCGCGCGGGCCATCAACGCGCCGACCTCGTCCCGTTCGAGCCCGGTGAGGGTCACCGTGGTCGCCCGCGCCGCCAGCGGCAGCACGAGGGGCCGCAGCGGATGGTCGGCCGCCTCCACCTCCACGTCCCGGTAGGTCCCCACCAGCAGCACCCGCTCGAACCAGGTGTGCTGTGCCGCGAACTCCAGCAGCCTGAGCGACGCGGTGTCGGCCCAGTGCAGGTCTTCCAGCACGACCACCAGGGGACGGCTCTGCGACACCGCGACCAGCGCGCTCGTCACGGCGTCGTACAGCCGGAAGCCCTCGGCCGCGTCGCCGCCGGGCGACTCGCCGAGCAGCGCGGCGAGGCCGGCGCCCCCGGCCTCCTCGGCCGCCGCCCACTCCCCCGGCGCGGCACACCGCCGCATCCCCCGCAGGACCTGCACCCACGGCCAGTAGCCCGGGGCGTTGTCGGAGTCCCAGCACGATCCGCCGAGGACCAGCGCGCCCAGGCGCCTGGCCTCCTCCGCCGCGCTGGTGACGAGCGTGGTCTTGCCGATCCCGGCCTCACCGGCCACCAGCATCAGGCCGCCGTGGCTGCCGACCGCGCGGGCGATCTCGGCGCGCAGCATCGCGGCAGGATGCTCCCTGCCGATCAGCCCAGTGGTGAGCTCATTGGTCGCGCCATCGATTCGCATGCCGTCTCGAAGGTATCCGTCCGCTCCGACAATTTCCCACCGCCGGGTGCGGGCACGTGCCTCAGCCGAAGAACTTCGTCAGGATCTCCGCCAGTGCGGCCGGCCGCTGCAGCACGCCGTGGTCCTCTCCGGGCATCACGGTCAACTCGGCGCCGGGCACGGTCGCCGCGACGGCCTTCGTCCCCTCCGCGAGGTTCGGCGCGGTCCGGTCGCCGTAGACCGCCAGCACCGGCACGCCGATCCCGGAGAGCCGCTCGTACGGCATGACCTGCCAGGGCGCGCTGACCAGCACGTCGTACGGCAGGCTGGGCGCCTTGTCGGCCAGAAACGCCCACTCCGGCCCGGCCTTCATGCCGGCGACCATCTCGGCCGGGACGCCGACCGCCTCGACGAGGAACAACTCGGCCGCGCCGTCGCGGTCCCCGGCGGCCACCAGGGCCTTGAGCCGGTCGTACAGGTCGGCCGGCGGCCTCGGCTGGTTCTCGTCGGCGCAGTACGGCGGCTCGTAGACGGCGACCCGGTCGACCGGCAGCCCGCGCATGGCCCCCTCGAGCACGAGGACGGCGCCGGAGGAGTGGCCGAACACCGAGGCCCGGCCGCCGGCGTGCTCGATGACGGCCGCCAGGTCGTCGACCTCGTTGGCGACCGCGTAGTCCTCGCTCCTGTCGTCGCTGCCCACCCGGCCGCGCCGGTCGTAGGTCACGACGGTGAACGCCGAGGCGAGTTCGGCGCCGAGCCCGGCCACGGTCGAACGGTCGTTGAACGCGCCGCCGACGAGGATGACCGGCGCGCCCTGGCCGATCGTGTCGACGGCGAGGGTCGTGCCGTCCGTGGTAGTGATGTTCTCGGTCATGTCCGCCAGCCTTTCAGGGAGCTACCGTCGTGTGAAGGTCATGTGGGTGACGCCGCTCGGGCCGGTCACCGATTCGATTTGGAAGCGCTTCTCGAGTCCTTCGAGCCCGTCCCACAGCCGCTCGCCGCGGCCCAGGACGATCGGGACGACGGCGATGTGCATGTGGTCGACCAGGTCCGCGGCCAGGAACTGGCGGACGGTGGTCGGCCCGCCGCCGATCCGCACGTCCAGGCCGCCGGCGGCCTCGCGGGCCTGGCGCAGCGCCTCCTCGGGGGTGGCGTCGACGAAGTGGAACGTGGTGCCGCCCTCCATCTCCACCGTAGGCCGGGGGTGATGGGTCAGGACGAAGACCGGCGTGTGGAACGGCGGGTTCGGCCCCCACCATCCGGTCCACTCCTGGTCCTCCCACGGGCCGCGCTGGGGCCCGAACTTGTTGCGGCCCATGATCTCCGCGCCGACGCCCTCGTTCCACGTGCGGGCCACGGCGTCGTCGACCCCGGCACCACCGCCCTTCTTCCCGAGCATGTCGCGGAAGATCCGGGTCTCGAAGAACCACTCGTGGAGCCGCCCGCCGGCGTGGCCGAACGGCTCTTCGAGGGTCTGACCCTCGCCGGTGGCGAAGCCGTCCAGGGAGACGGAGAAGTTGTGCACTCTGACGCGGGACATGGCTGATCTCCTGGTTCCGACTAGTGATTGCGGATTGCAATCACTGGGGATGAGCGTAAGCTAGGTGGTAGCAAAACGCAATCACTTCGGAGGTGGCCGTGCGAGAAGGACCGCGATCCGGCTGTGCGATCAACGCGGCGGTGGAGGCGCTCGGGGACCAGTGGAGCCTCATCGTGCTGCGGGACGTGATCTTCGGCGGGCGCCGGTACTTCCGTGACCTGCTCACCAACTCCGAGGAGGGGATCGCGTCGAACATCCTCAGCAGCCGCCTCAAGGCCCTCGTCGCCGGTGGTCTGCTGACGCACGAGGAGGCCGGGCGGGGGCGGCGGGGCACCTACAGTCTCACCGAGGCCGGCATCCAGACGGTTCCCGTCATGGTCGCGCTCGGCTCGTGGGGGCTGCGGCACCGGCCGACGACCCCCGCCCTGGCCATCCGGGCGCGGCTGCTTGAGGAGGGTGGCCCGCCCCTGTGGGACGACCTCATGGACGAGCTGCGCGAGGAGCACCTGGGCATCCCCCGTCCCGACCCCGATCGCCCGCGCGCGTCCCAGTTGCTGCAGGAGGCGTACGAACGCGTCCTGGCGACGTCGTCCTGATCACATAGGGTGATCCACGTGACATCTCACCCGCGCGGCCGTGTCGTCGACCTCAGTCATGTGGTCCGGCACGGAATGCTCACCTACCCGGGCCTGCCCGGGCCGGAGATCGGCGACTATCTGACGCGCGAGGATTCCCGCGGGCGCTACGCCCCGGGCACCGAGTTCCACATCGGCCGCATCACGATGGTGGCGAACACCGGCACCTACCTCGACACACCGTTCCACCGCCTCGCCGACGGCGAGGACCTGGCCCAGGTCGACCTGTCCCGGCTGGTCGACGTCCCCGGTCTGCTGGTCGACGTCTCCGGCTCCCCCCGGCGCGGCATCGGCCCCGACGCGTTCGAGGGCCATGACGTCACGGGGCGCGCGGTCCTGCTGCGTACGGGCTGGGACAGGCACTGGGGCGGCCCGTCCTACGGCGACCCGGGCCACCCCTTCCTGACGGCGGACGCGGCCGCCCTGCTGGCCGACCGGCGACCGGCCGTCGTCGGCATCGACAGCGTCAACATCGACGACATGGCCGACGGACTCCGCCCGGCCCACACCGCCCTGCTCACCGCGGGCGTTCCGATCATCGAGCACCTGCGCGGGCTCGACCGGCTGCCGCACACCGGGTTCCGTCTCCACGCGGCGCCCGTCGCCGTGTCCGGCATGGGCACCTTCCCCGTCCGGGCGTACGCCCTCGTCCCGTAACCGCTTCGTCCGGGCCACATCAGCCGGACCAGCCTCACGCTGAGCCGTACAGCATGGGCAGGAGAGATAGGTCGGGCTAAGCTAACTTAGCTAAGGAGGTCGGCGATGTCAGAGGGCGCTACCGAGCAGTACAACATTCACGAGGCGAAGACGAACCTGTCGCGCATCATCGACCGGGTCGAGCATGGCGAGGAGATCGTCATCAGCCGTGCCGGTCGTCCCGTTGCCAAGGTCATTCCCTTCCCGACCAAGGTGAGCCGCTGCGGCAGAGGCTCTTTGAAAGGTCAGCTTCACATGGCCGACGACTGGGACTCGCCCGAGGTCAACGACGCCATTGCCAGGGATTTCGGTCTGCTGCCGTGAAGATGCTCCTCGACACACACGTTGTCCTTGGTGGCTGAGCGACGACCCGACGCTTGCCGACGAGGTCAAGAGCATGATCGACCAAGAGCCGGAGGTCTTCGTGAGCCCGGCCACTCTGTGGGAGGTGGCCATCAAGCAGAGCATCGGCAAGCTGGTGGCACCCGATGACCTGGTTGAGAAAATCCGCGACAGCGAGTTCCGGGAACTGCCCGTTCGGTTCGGCCACGCCATCGAGGCGGGCAGGCTGCCGCTCCTTCATCGCGATCCCTTCGACCGGCTGCTGATCGCTCAGGCCCGGTTTGAAGGACTCTCCTTGGTTACCAGGGACGGCCAGATCCCCAAATACGACGTCCACGTAGTGGCGGTCTGAACGTGGCCCATCCCCGGCACGAAGGAAGCCGTTTAAGACACCGGCAGCCTTCATGACGACCCCGTATAAGTGCACTTCTAAGAAGTCGACTTCTTAGAAGTGCACTTATACAGGAAGCCGTCCTACTGCTCCGGCGCGAAATGGGAGAGGACCTCCGGGTTGGCCATGGCGTCGGGGTTGGCGGCCTTCTCGACCGGGGTGCCGAGCAGGATCTTCCGTACGGGGACCTCCAGCTTCTTGCCCGACAACGTCCTCGGGATGCCGGGGACGACGTGGATCTCGTCGGGCACGTGCCGGGGCGACAGCTCGGTGCGCAGGGCCGTACGCAGGCGGGACACCAGGTCGTCGGACAGGGACGCGCCGTCGGCGAGGGTGACGAACAGCAGCAGCCTGCCCTCCTGGCCGAGCTGCCCGGTGTCGATGACGAGGCTGTCGGCGATCTCGTCGAAGCGCTCCACGACGCGGTAGAACTCGCTGGTGCCCATGCGCACACCGCCGCGGTTCAGGGTCGAGTCGGAGCGCCCGTAGATGACGCAGCCGCCGTCGGGGAGGATCTTGATCCAGTCGCCGTGCCGCCAGATGCCCGGGTAGTCGGCGAAGTACGACTCCCGGTAGCGGTCGCCCATGGGGTCGTTCCAGAACATGACGGGCATGGACGGCATCGGCCGGGTGATGACGAGCTCCCCCACTTCGTCCACGGTCGAGGCTCCCGAGGGGTCGAAGGACTCGACGGACGCGCCGAGGCAGCGGCACGGGATGACGCCGGCCCGGATCGGCAGCAGCGGCACCGCGCCGACGAACCCGGTGCACACGTCGGTGCCGCCGGAGAACGAGCCGAGCTGCACGTCGGGCTTCACGTCGGAGTAGACCCAGGCGAACCCCTCGGGCGGCAGCGGCGAGCCGGTCGAGCCGATCCCACGCAGCCGGTCGAGACCCTCCGGCTTCACCCCGGCCTTCATCGACGCCGTGATGTACGGCGCGCCGGTGCCGAAGTAGGTCACGCCCTCCTCGGCGGCCAGCCGCCACAGCGCGCCGGTGTCGGGGTGGGCCGCGCTGCCGTCGTACAGCAGGACGGCAGACCCCACCAGCAGGCCGCCGATGAGGTAGTTCCACATCATCCAGCCGGTGGTGGTGTACCAGAAGAACACATCGCCCTCGCCGAGGTCCTGGTGGAAGGACAGCGACTTGAGGTGCTCCAGCACGATCCCGCCGTGACCGTGGACGATGGGCTTGGGCAGGCCGGTGGTGCCCGACGAGTACAGCACCCACAGCGGATGGCCGAACGGCACCCGCTCGAACTCCAGTGGCGCGGTCTCGGCGCGCAGGTCGTCCCAGCTCGAACCGTCGTCGATCGCATCGGCGCCGAGGGTGGGGATCCAGACGGTCGCCTCCAGCGTCGGCAGCTTCCCGGCGATCTCGCGCACCACCGCGGACCGGTCGTACGCCTTGCCGCCGTAGCGGTAGCCGTCCACCGCGACCAGCACCTTCGGCTCGATCTGGGCGAACCGGTCGGTCACGCTGGGCGCGCCGAAGTCGGGCGAGCAGGAGGACCAGATCGCCCCGAGCGAGGCGGTGGCCAGGAAGGCGATGAGGGCCTCGGGGATGTTCGGGACATAGGCGGCGACCCTGTCGCCGCGCCCGACACCGAGCCGTACGAGCCCCGCCCGGACCCGGGCGACCTCCTCGCGGAGTTCGCCGAGCGAGTACTGCCAGCGACTGCCCGATTCGTTGCGGAAAATCACCGCCGTCCGGCCGGGGTGGCCGCGCAGGGCGTTCTCGGCGTAATTCAGCGCCGACCCCGCGAACCATTCGGCGTCCGGCATCGTTCCCTGGATGACGGGCCCGTCACCACGTGTACCGACCACACCGAAGTAGTCCCATATCGATGTCCAGAAGTCGGCCGGCGACTCGACCGACCACTTCCATACGTCCTCGTAGTCCCCCGTACGACCCAGTCGTTCCAGGTAACGGGTGATCCGAGCCGCACGTACGACGTCGGGCGTGGGTTCCCAGAGCAGAGCGCCTTCCTCGACCATGCCCCCATCTTGGCGACGCTTGAGCAGCATGTCACCCTTCCGGCCCACATAGAAAGGGTCTGTCATATGTGGGTCCTGAGCTGGTCGATCACCGTCCGGGCAGCGGTCCCGATCGCGGCGTCGGCGCGCGGCTGGTTCTGCGCCGTGCTGAGCGACCGGGTGAACACGGCCACCGCGTAGCGCCCGCCGTCGGGATACTCCACCACCCCGACCTCGTTGCGGAGCGTCGGCAGCGTGCCCGTCTTGCCGCTGACCGCGACGTCGTCGAACGGGAAACCGGAGGCCAGCCGGTGCGGCCACACCTGCAGCGCCATGAGGCGGCGAACCGCCGCGCAGGAGGCCCCGCCCGCCGCCTCGTCCCGCCAGATCATGGCCAGGAGCCGGGTCATCTCGCGCGGCGTGCTCCGGTTGCTCCGCGCCGGGTCGAGCGCGCGCAGGCGCGCCACCACCTCGGGGTCTGCGCACGCCTGGGTCACCGCGGCCTGGTCCGCCACGCCCGCGTCCGCCCACAGGCTGGTGAGCATGTCGCGGCAGTCGTGCACCACCCGGCTCGCCGTCAGCCCGAGGCCGTCGAGCAGCGTGTTGACCGCCTCCCGACCCACCCGGGCGAGCAGCACGTCGGCCGCCGCGTTGTCGCTCACCGCCATCATCAGGTACGCCAGGTCGCGCAGCGACAGTGTGGCGTCGTCCAGCATCGCCGCCAGCCCGGTGCCCCCACCCGTACGGTCCGCGGCCGGCACCCGGACGCGCTCGGCGAGGTCGAGCAGCCCGCGCTCGGCCTGGCGGTGCAGTTCGAGCAGCAGGGGCACCTTGAAGACCGACGCGAGCACCACCGGCTCGTCGGCCCGCAGGCCCACCTCGCGCCCGCTGTCGATGTCGACCGCGTGCAGCCATCCGGTGACCCCCGCGTTGCGGAAGACGCGCTCCACGGGGTTCGTCGCGGGGTTCGTCGCAGAGTTCATCGCGGGGTTCATGCGAGGAATCCGGTCGCCGGGCGCGGCGCCACCCGCTGCGGAGGCGGGGCGCCTTCGTCCACCATGCCGGCGCCGCCTTTCAGCACCTGTACGGCCACTGTGGTGAAGTCCCGCACGTACGGGCCCGGCTCGGCCCGCCAGGCCGGGGAGCAGCGCCAGGCCAGGGGCGTGCCCGCGAGGGGCCGCCACACCACGCCCGGCACCTCCGCGGGGACGCCGAACGCGACGGCCGTGCCGGACAGGACCAGTCCGAGGGCGAACTCCGCGCGGTCGGTGCAGATGATGTCGGCCGGGACGAAGCCGCCGCGGCGGCAGGTGGCCAGCGTGTCGTCGTACAGGCCGGGCTCGGCGTCCCTAGGGAACAGCACCAGGTCCCGCCCGGCCAGGTCGCCGAGGTGCACGGTCGCCCAGGCGGTCAGCTCGTCGCCCTCGGCCAGGAGTACGCCCGGACGCCGGACGAGCACCGGCCCGTAGGCGAGGCCGTTCGCGGCGACCGGATGCCGCAGCAGACCGACGTCGAGCCTGCCCTCCAGCAACGCGGCGACCTGCGCGGCCGTGCCCATCTCGGTCACCGACAGCCGTACGTCGGGGCGGCGCTCGCGGAACCCCGCGATGAGCGCGGCGAGCACGGCGGCGCCGAGATCGGCGGGAACACCCGCCCGTACGACGGCGGAGTCGCCGCGCGCCAGATCGGACATGAGGTCGCGCGTTCGCTCCACTCTGGCGACGATCTCACGGGCCTCCGGCACCAGCAGCCGGCCCGCCTCGGTCAGCGCGACCCGCCGGCTCGACCGATCGAACAGGCGCACGCCCAGTTCCTCCTCCAGACGCCTGATGCGCTGGCTCAGCGGCGGCTGGGCCATCCCCAGCCGCGCGGCCGCGTTCCCGAAATGCAGCTCTTCCGTGACGACGAGGAAGTAGCCGAGATGCCGGACAAGGTCCACGAGCTGGGAGCATATCCGAACCGCACATGAAGCACGTTGATATCCATATTGGACATACTCCCGGCGCATCTGCTGCTCTTGGCGTGCACTCGATTCGAAGGGGGACGCATGCGAGAGCGGAGGCGCTGGCCGTACGTGACCGCGGCGGTGCTCGTGCCGGTGGTGGCCGCGGGGGCCGCCGTGTGGGTGCTGCGCACGAAGGGCTCACCGGAGGAGACCACGCGGGACTTCCTCGCGGCATGGTCGCGCTCGGACTACGCGGCGATGCGCGCGCTCACCGCCGATCCGCCGGCCGGTTTCGAAAGCACCTACCGCCGATTCCACGACGACCTGAAGCTCACCGGGCAGCGCTTCCAGGTGACGGGCGTACAGGAGGAGACCGTACGGTTCCGTGCCCGGCTGACCGGCCCGCTGCCCGTCTCCTACGACGGCAGGCTGCGGCTGGTCGAGCGCGACCGTTCCTGGAAGGTGGCCTGGACCCCGGCGGCGGTCCATCCCCGGTTGACCGGCGACCTGCGCGCGAAGCTCATCACGGTGCCCGCCGAGCGCGCCCCGATCACCGCCGCCGACGGCACCCGCATCGACACACCCGAGACCCCCGGCTCCGTGCAGCAGATCGTGGAGGGGCTGCGCGAGCAGTACGGCTCCCGCCTGAACGGCACCGCGTCCGCCCGGGCGGACCTGGTGGACAGCCGGACGGGTTCGAGGGTCGTGACGCTCGCCGAGGGCGGCGCGAAGCCCGGCACGCCGCTGCCGACCACGCTCGACCTGCGGGTCCACCGGGCGGGGGCACAGGCCCTGGAGGGTGTGGACAAGCCCGCGTCGCTCGTCGCGCTGCGCCCGTCCACGGGCGAGGTCCTCGCGGCGGTCAACAAGCCGGGCGGCTACAACCGCGCCCTGCTCGGCGCGTATCCGCCCGGGTCCACCTTCAAGATCGTGACCGCGTCGGCGCTGGTCGCCGGAGGCGTCACACCCGGCCAGACCGTCGAGTGCCCGGCCGAGAAGACGATCGGCGGCTTCCCGTTCCACAACTCCGAGTTCCACGACTACGGCACGCTGCGCTTCGTCGACGCCTTCGCCCACTCGTGCAACACGACGTTCGGCGACATGGCGGTGCGACGCCTCGGCGCGGACCGCCTGGCCAAGGTGGCCGCCGACTTCGGGTTCGGCGCCCGCATCAAGATCGGGGTGCCCGCCGTGGACGCCGCCTTCCCCGCGCCGCACGACGACACCGATCTCGCGTCCGCCGCCATCGGCCAGGGCCGCGTCCTGGCCAGCCCGCTGAACATGGCCGCGGTCGCCGGCGCCGTCGCCGCGGGCACCTGGCGGCAGCCCCGCCTGGTCCCGGCCTCGCTCGTCCCCGAGGGCGGCACGCCCCCACGCGCGCTGGAGCCCGCGGTGGTGTCCGCGCTGCGCCGCCTCATGCCCGCCGTCGTCAGCGAGGGCACGGCGAGCGGCGTCTCCTTTCCCGCGGACACGGCCGGCAAGACCGGGACGGCCGAGTACGGCTCGGCCGAGGACGGCGAGAACCCGCCCACGCACTCGTGGTTCATCGGCTACAAGGGCGACCTGGCCTTCGCCGTCGTGGTCGAGGGCGGCGGCACCGGAGCACAGGTGGCGGCCCCCGTCGCGGCCCGCTTCCTCAAAGCGCTGTGACGACGCTCAGTACGGCCAGCCGGGGACGTTCAGCCGGACGCGGTAGAGGCCGAAGTTGCCGCTGTTCCCGCCGCGGGAGGGTGTGCCCGAGGTGATGTACAGCGTCCGGCCGTCAGGGCCGCCGAAGGCGACGTTGGTGGTGTTCAGCCCGGCGGCGATCGTGCCGAGCTGTACGCCGGACGGAGCGTACACGTGGACCTTTCCGTCGTTGAAGGAGGCCTGGTAGAGGTTGCCGGCACAGTCGATGGTCGCGCCGTCCGAACCGTTCAGGGACGCGAAGTCGGCGCGGGTGCCGACGCTGCCGTCGGGGTTGACGGGCCACTTGTAGACCCGGCCCGTGCCGTTGCCGCCGACGTAGAGCGTCTTGCCGTCGGGGGACAGCACGATGCCGTTCGGCTCCCGGATGGTGTCGTCGATCAGCGAGACGACGCCGTTCTTGACCCGGAACACGCCGGTGCGGCCGGACATCTGGTCGGGCCGGTTGGCGCGCTGGAAGTCGGGATCGGTGAAGTAGACGGTGCCGTCGGCGCCGACGGTGAGGTCATTGGGTGAGTTGAAGGCGCGGCCCTGGTAGGACGAGGCGACCACGCCGCGTGTCCGGTCGGGCAGGCGGAAGGAGGAGACGCTGCGCTGGTCGTGCGTCGCGGCCAGCAGGGTGCCGCCGTCCCGGCTGAGGGCCAGGCCGTTGCTGCCGGAGCCGGGGATGAAGGTCTCGAAGGTGCTCGGCTCGGTGAACCGCAGGACGTCCGCGGGCTGGACGCCTTCCGATCCGGTGCCGTCGCGCATGAGCGACAGCAGCAGGGTCTGGGTGGTGGCGTCCCAGACCGGGCCTTCCAGGAAGTTGAACCCGTCCCGGATCTTGGTGGCGGTCACCGACGACGACGGCAGCGGGTCGGGGTAGGCCGCGCCCGGCGTGCACGGCCCAACGCCGGGGCGCGGCGTGCCCGGTGTGGGGGTGACGGTCGGCGAGGGGGTCGGCGTGGGTGTCGGTGACGGCGTGGGTGTCGGCGACGGACTGGGCGTCGGCGACGGGCTGGGTGTCGGCGACGGGCTGGGCGTGGGGCTGAGGGTCACGGGACCGCTGCACATGACACCGTTGAGCCAGAAGGTGGTGGGCACGGGGTTGGCGCCGGTGAGGTTCGCGGTGAATGCCATACCACTGACCGTGGCGTTGGTGGCGATGGAGCCGTTGTAGGACATGCTGGTAGCGGTCACATGCCTGCCGGACTGCGTCCAGGTGGCGTTCCAGCCGGACGCGATCGTCTGGCCGGAGTCGGGGAAGTCGAACTCCAGCTTCCAGTTGCTGACCGGGTCGCCGAGGTTGGTGATGGCCACGTCGCCCTGGAAGCCGCTGCCCCACTGGTTGACGATTTTGTAGGTCACCTTGCATCCGGCGGCGGCCGCGGCCGGCATCGTCGTCATCGCGACTCCACCGGCGGCGACCAGCGCGGCGGCCAGTCCGGTGGCCGCGACGGTGGCGAGACCTCGTCTCATCGGGAAGTCCTTTCGCGAGACGACGACGGGCGACTGCCGCCCACGTCCAGGTGCCGGCCGGGGGCGGGAGGCCACCGGCACGCCACGCGGCGCACCGCCGGCCGCGCGTTCTCGAAATTAGGCGACCGAGTGGGCGACCGCGATCGGTCGCCGGGTACGGCGTTCGCGGTGTGAGACCCGGTGTGATCACCGTTGCGGCGGTGACCGGTCGTGCGCCGCGCCGGTGACCGCCTCAGCCTGGGCGAACGCCACCGCCCGCCCACTCGGCGAGCCGATCGGCGGCCGAAAGGAACCCCGGCCCCGGCGCTGAAACGTTCAGCCCGCGTCGAGCGGCGTCGGGCGGGTGCCCGGGCGGACTTTCCGACGCCCCTGCTGCCAGAGTGGCCGTCCTGCTCCCGCGGCGCGGGCGTGGTGTCATCGCCCGCGCGGTACGGCCGGTGCTCGCCGAGTCCTGGGGTCAGCGGGCCGTACGGTCGGCCGGGCTGGTGAGGCGGGCGACGGCGGCGACGACCTCGGAGGGGTTGGACAGGTCGGGCAGCACGATGTCGGCGCCCGCCTCCTGCAACTCGGCGGTGGTGGACCGGCCCGACGCCACCGCGATCATGGCCGCGCCGCCGATCTTCGCCGCCTGGACGTCACGGGTGGAGTCGCCGATGAGCACGGTGTTGCCGGCGGTGAAGGCGACGCCGTACCCGGCCTTCGCCCGGCCCTGGGCCACCTGCAGCAGGGTGGCCTTCGGATAGACCTCCTCGCCGTAGCCGCCCACCTCGACGTCGATCCACTTGTCCAGCCCGAACGCCTTGAGCTTGTGCACGGCGTTGCTCTTGATGGTGCCGGTGAGCACCGACTGCACGACGCCGTCGAGGCGGGAGACGGCCTTGAGCGCGTCCTTGGCTCCGGGCAGCGCACGGCCGTCCTTGGCCAGCCGGCCGCGCCGCTCCGCGAAGCTGACGGCCAGCGCGTCGATGAACCTGGGCAGGTGATCGTCCTCGACCGCGATGCCGTTGACGGCCAGCGTCTCGAAGATGATCTCCGAATCGGGGCGGCCCGCCGCCGGTGCGAGCTTCACCAGCGGCCGCCCTGTCACCAGCCGGAACGCGTCCGCGTAGGCGTCACGGGTGACGATGGCGACGTCGACGAGCGTGAGGTCGACGTTCCAGAGAACGAGGCGGTTGATCGCGGCCTCCGTGGGGGTGCGGTGTGGATCGTGCTCAGCGTACGGCCCACGCAGGGGTGCCCGCTGTACCCACAACCACCTGGATGACCCCGCCCAGAGCGGACAGAGCGCTAGGCACCGGCCGAAACACGCCCTCACGCCCTCTCCGGGCACCCGTTACACCGGTAGGCGCCGTAACCGGAACCCGGCCCGTGCGGCATGTGGAGTGTCCGCAAATCCACCGCGGGTTCGGCCCGAACCCTCCTCCCCCCCTTCCGCCCGCGCCCCGGGGATATTAATCGTCCACCACTGCGCGAACAAGATATTGACAAGATCTGTCACCGGCGGTTCTCTTAACGATCAGCACCTGTAAACGTTTTTTGCTCCCTCCGCGCGGTTCTTGGCACTCGTCCCACCCTGTCCAGAATGAGGCAGACGTCGTGTACCGAAAGCTGGGTTCTACAGTGCTGGCCGTGGTCCTCGCGGCCGGCCTGACCGTAACTGTCGAAGTGGGACGGGGCGGGACCGCGGCGTACGCCGCTCCCCCTGCCGCCGAGCCCGACCCTCCGGCATCGGCGGAGGAAGCGCCCACGGACGAGGCGGCCGGGCGGGCCGCCCGCGAGACCGGCCGCCCGGTCGAGGTGCTGGCCAAGCGCGGCGAGGATCGGGAGACCTACGCCAACCCCGACGGCACGTTCACCACGGTCGAACATCTGCGCCCCGTGCGGGTGCGGCAGGGCGACTCCTGGGTCGGGCCCGACATGACGCTGGTCAAGCGCCCGGACGGCTCGATCGGGCCTCGCGCGAGCACGGTCGGGCTGTCGCTGTCCGGCGGCGGCGACGCGCCGCTGGCCCGCGTCGCCAGGGCCGGCCGCGAGATGTCGCTGAAATGGCCAGGAGGACTCCCCGAACCCGAACTGCGGGGCGACTCGGCCGTCTACCACGACGTCATGAAGGACGTCGACCTCGTCGTACGGGCCGACGTGGACGGCTTCTCCCACACCCTCGTCGTCAAGACCAGGGAGGCCGCCGCGAACGGCGCGCTGACCCGGCTCACGCTCGGCCTCGGCGGCGCGGGGCTGGGCGTGCGGACGAAGGACGGCGGCGCCGTCGAGGCGGTCGACGCCGCCGGCGGCGGGGCGCTGTTCGAGGCGCCCGCGGCGGTCATGTGGGACTCCGGCGCCCCGGCCCCCGCGCTGAAGGCGGCGACCTCGGCTCCGCTGGAGCGCGGCCCGTCCGACACCTCGAAGGTCGCCAATCTCAACGCGGCCGTGGAGGGCGGCAACCTCACGCTCACCCCCGACCGTGCGCTGCTCGACGATCCCGGCACCCGCTATCCCGTCTACATCGACCCGGTGTGGAAGACGGTCAAGGCGTCGGCCTGGGCGTACGTGTCACGCACCTATCCCAGCCAGCCGTACTACAAGTTCGGCGGCAAGGCCGACTCGGGCCTGGGCCTGTGCTCGGGCGACTCGAAGTGCGCGCCGTCCGACGTCAAGCGCATCTTCTACCGCATGCCGACCAGCGCGTACGCCGGCAAGTACATCATCTCGGCCGATTTCGTGGCCAAGGAGACCTGGTCGTACTCCTGCGACGGCCGCACGGTGCAGCTGTGGCGGACCAAGGGGTTCGTCGAGGGCTCGACGTGGAACTCCACCAAGGACAACTGGCTGGAGCACCTCGACACCCGTGACGTGGCCAAGGGCTGGTCGTCCAGCTGCCCGGCGGGCGACGTCGAGTTCAACGCGACGAAGGCCGTCAAGGACGCCGCGGCCGGCAAGTGGTCGACCACGACGTTCGGCCTGCGCGCGGGCTACGAGACCGACGCCTACGGCTGGAAGCGCTTCGCCGACGACGCCTACCTGCGGGTCAACTACAACACCCCGCCCCCGCAGCCGAAGATGTCGAACCTGTCGATGAACCCCGGCGGCACCTGCGTCTACTCCCCCGCCCCCGCCGTGCGTGTGCCCCCCACCATCTCGGCGGTCCTGCACGACGCCGACTCCGCCGACGCCAAGAAGGTGTACGCCGAGTTCGGCGCGACCTGGGACGGCGCGCAGAAGTGGTCGTCGGGCAAGATCGGCCCGAAGACCACCGGCTCGACCTTCCAGGTCACGCTGCCGGCGTCGATTCCCGAGAAGAAGACCATCAACTGGTACGTCCGCACCTGGGACGGCTACCAGTACAGCCCGTGGAGCTACGCGGGCGACGCGACCGCGTGCTACTTCACCTACGACAAGAGCGTGCCGGCGGCTCCCACGCTGTCGTCGACGGCCTACCCGCAGTCGGACCCGGAGAACGAGGCCGACCCCTGGTACGACGGCGTCGGCCGCTACGGCCGTTTCACCGCGGCCTCGTCCTCGGCCGACGTGGTCAAGTACTGGTTCGGCATCAACTCCAACCCGACCTCCGCGAACGAGCGCAAGCCGTCCAGCGCGGGCGGGGCGGTGACCATCGACATCGCGCCCGACCACGCCGGGCCGAACTACCTCACCGTGAAGGCGTTCGACGCGGCGGGCAACTCCAGCGAGATCGGGCGTTACGTGTTCCGCGTGAAGGCGGGCTCGCCGGCCAAGGCCGAGTGGGCCCTGGACGAGCCGATCGACTCCACCCAGGTGGCCGACGCCTCGGGCGCGTACCCCGCGACCGTGTACGGCGGGGTGACCCTCGGAGTGGACGGCGTGTCGAAGACCGCGATGCAGACCAACGGCACCACCGGCTACGCCAAGACCGCCGGGCCGGTGCTCGACACGCGCAGCGGGTTCGCGGTGTCGGCCTGGGCGCGGCTCCCCGCGACCAAGCCCACGCACGCCGGGATCGTCGCGACCCAGATCGGCAGCCTGCGCAGCGGGTTCGAGCTGTACTACTCCTCCAGCTACGACCGGTGGGTGTTCAACCGCTACAACAACGACACGACCGACGGCACGATCACCCGGGCCGTCGGCACGGCGGCGCCGCAGGGCGCCGAGTGGACCCATCTGGTCGGCGTGTACGACGCGGTGGCCAAGAACATCAAGCTGTACGTCAACGGCAGCCTCCAGGCCACGACGGCCTACACGACCCCGTGGAACGCCACCGGCCCGGTGCAGATCGGCACGGGCTGGTACGGCAAGCTCGACGCCTTCTTCCCCGGCGAGATCGACGACGTGCGGCTGTTCGACCGCATCGTCACGCCCGAGGAGGTCGGCAACCTGTTCACCCAGCACCCGGTGGTGGCGGCGCGCTGGAAGCTGAACGACTCCGCCTCCGCCGTAAGGGCCGCCACCGCCTACTGGAAGATGGACGAGGCGGCCGGGGCCCCGCGCGCGGAGGAGGTGGGCGGCGCCTACCCGGCCGGTCCGCAGGGCGGCGTCACGTTCGGCGCGGCGGGGCGGTTCGGCAAGGCCGTGCGCCTCGACGGCACGACCGGCTATCTCAAGACCGGCGGCCCGGTCCTGCCCGACACCACCAAGAGTTTCTCGGTGTCGGCCTGGGCGAAGCTCCCGGCGACCAAACCGACCCACGCCGCGATCATCGCGACACAGGCGGGCTCCCGCCGCAGCGGGTTCGAGCTGTACTACTCGTCGTACTACGACCGGTGGATCTTCAACCGGTACGACAAGGACAACGACGACGACGTGATCACCCGGGCGCAGTCCTCGGCCGTGCCCGAGGGCGGTGTCTGGACCCACCTCGCCGGTGTGTACGACGCGGCGAACAAGCAGATCAGGCTCTACGTCAACGGCAAGCTCAACTCCACGACGGCCTTCACCACGCCGTGGAAGGCCACCGGCCCGGTGCAGATCGGGGCCGGCTGGTACGGCACGCTGAAGTCCTACTTCCCCGGCGACATCGACGACGTGCGGCTGTACGACCAGATCGTCAGCGACTCGGAGATCGCGACGCTGGCCTCCGGCGCCTCGCTGACCATCGCCGCCGACGACGGCCCGTCCGGGCGCCACGTCACGCTGAACGGCAACGCCAGGATCGACCAGGGAGCCGGCTGGGTCGGCACCCCGCCGGGCGGCCTCGCGCTGGACGGCGACGGCGACTACGCCGCCACCTCCGTCCCGGTCGTCCGCACCGACGAGAGCTTCACGATCGCGGGCTGGGTGACCACCGCGGGACGGCCGTCCAGGGCCGCGGCGGTCTTCAGCCAGGAGGGTTCGGTCAACAGCGCGTTCACCCTGCGCTACCGGCCCGACCCGGCCGACCCGGCCAACGCGGGCGGATACCAGATCGAGATGCCGGACAAGGACGCGACCGGCGCGGCCCGGCCGACCGCCGAGCACTCGGCCTTCCAGTCCGGCTTCGACTGGGACCACGTGGCGATCGTGTACGACGCCTTCCAGGACGAGATGCGGCTCTACGTCAACGGCGAGCTCGAACAGGTCGAGGACACGGTGTCCTGGCGCCACAACGTGCTCGGCTTCAACGCCGGGAAGGGGCTCCAGCTCGGCCGCACCAAGGCGGACGGCGCGTGGGGCGAGTACTGGCCGGGCGTGATCGACGACGTCTGGGCCTTCCAGGGCATCGCGACCGAGGAACAGATCCAGATGCTGGCCGGCGGCACCGAGCTGGCCACCGACACCGGCCTGTAGAGAACCGGCGACTCGAAATCGAAACCAGGCCCGGCCGCCACGCGGCGGCCGGGCGGGAGGTTGCGCATGTACGGGTTCCCCCACCCGAAGCGGTTCAGCCAGCGGTTCAGGCAGCGGTCGAGGCAGCGGTTCAGACGCGGGGTCGCCGTGGTCACGGCGCTCGCCACCGTCGCGGCGTCCCTGGTCGCCCAGCCCGCCCAGGCGGCGGCCCCGGACGCGGGACGCCCGGAGGTGAACAGCGCCGAGCGCGTGGTCCGCGGCGAGACGCTGGGCGTCAAGCCCCGCCGCCCCGACCCGGCCGGCACCCCCGCCACGCGGCCACGCCCGTCCGGCGAGGTGAAGGTCACCTCCCCCGGCGCCGTGCGGATGATCGACCGCGCCGCCGCCGAGCGCGCGGGCGTCGACGGCGCCCTGTTCACCCTCGCGCCCGCCGAAAACACGGCCGCCAAAGACACACCGACCAAGGACAGTGCCGCCAAAGACAGTGCCGCCAAAGACGTCGCGGCCGGCGGCACGACGAGCGTCACGGTCGACTACTCGGCCCTCGCCGACGACTTCGGCGGCTCGTACGGCAGCCGGCTGCGGCTGGTCCGGCTGCCCGCCTGCGCGCTGACCACCCCCGACCAGCCCGCCTGCCGTACGGAGACGCCGGTCCGCGCGCGCAACGACGCGGCGAAGGGCACGCTCACCGCGACCATCCCGGCCGCCCCGGAGGCGGGGACGGCGGCCCTCGCGGGAGAGCAGGCGACCGTGCTGGCCGCGGTGTCCGGCGACTCCAGCGACAAGGGCGACTACAAGGCCACCAAGCTGTCGCCGTCGGCCACCTGGACCGTGGCCGAGCAGTCGGGCGACTTCTCCTGGTCCTATCCCCTGCGGGTGCCGCCCGTCCCCGGTGAGCTGACGCCCAAGGTGGAGATCGGCTACTCCTCGGGCGCGGTGGACGGCCGCACGTCCAACACCAACAACCAGCCGTCCTGGGTGGGCGAGGGCTTCGACTACTGGCCCGGCTACATCAAGCGCGCCTACAAGCCCTGCGCGGACGACGGGGCGCCGAAGGACCAGTGGGGCACCCCGCCCGGCGACCAGTGCTGGGCGTACGACAACGCCGTGATCAGCTGGAACGGACGCGGCGGCGAGCTGATCCAGGCCTCCGACGGCACGTGGCGGATGAAGAACGACGACGGCACCCGGGTCGAGCGCCTGAAGGACACGGCCAAGGCCAACGGTGACGACGACGGGGAGTACTGGAAGCTGACCACCCCCGACGGCGTGCAGTTCTTCTTCGGGCTCAACCGGCTGCCCGGCTGGAGCAGCGGCAAGCCGGAGACGAAGTCGGCCTGGACCCATCCCGTGTTCGGCGACGACGCGGGCGAGCCGTGCCACGCCTCCACCTTCGCCGCCTCGTGGTGCCAGCAGGCCTACCAGTGGAACCTCGACTACGTCGTGGACCCGCGCGGCAACGCAATCACGTACTACTACCAGCAGGAGGGCAACCACTACGGCCGCAACCTCAAGCCCGAGGACGAGACGCCGTACGTGCGCGGCGGCTGGCTCGACCGCATCGAGTACGGCCAGCGCTCCGACACCCTCTTCACCGCCAAGGCCCCGGCGCGCGTGGTGTTCGGCGTCTCCGAGCGGTGTCTGAAGACCGACGCCTTCGACTGCGACCCGAGCAAGATCGGCTCGAACCCCACGAAGTGGCCGGACGTGCCGTACGACCTGAACTGCACCGCCGGCACCGAGTGCAAGGCGACCCACGGAACGCTCGCGCCCACGTTCTGGTCGCGCAAGCGGCTGACCGGCGTCACCACACAGGTGATCAAGGCCGACGGCGGCTACCGTGACGTCGACAACTGGACCCTCGACCACCTGTGGGGCGACGCGGACATCGACCAGGCCCTGCTGGTGAAGTCGATCGCGCACACCGGCCGCGCGACCGGCAGCCCGGTGACACTGCCCTCGGTCACTTTCAACCACGTGCAACTGCCCAACCGCGTGGACAAGCAGGGCGACGACATCCCGCCGTTCGTCAAGTACCGCCTCGGGGCGGTCTACGACGAGTCGGGCGGGCAGATCGACGTCAACTACTCCGACGCCGACTGCGCGCTCGGCTCGCTGCCCACCCCGGAGACCAACACCCGGCGCTGCTTCCCGGTGAAGTGGACGCCCGCCGGGTACGAGGACCCGATCACCGACTGGTTCCACAAGTACGTCGTCACCCAGGTCGTGCAGAGCGACCGCACCGGCGGCTCCCCCGACGCGCTGACGACGTACGAGTACCTCGACGGCGCCGCCTGGCACTACGACGACGACGACGGCATGACCAAGGAGAAGTACAAGACCTGGTCGCAGTGGCGCGGCTACGGCCGCGTACGGGTGCGGACCGGCGGCTGGAACGACCTGCGCTCCCAGGTCGAGACGCGCTACCTGCGCGGCATGAACGGCGACCGGGCCGGGCCCGGCGGCGGGACCAAGAAGGTCACGGTCTCCGACGGCGAGGGCGGCAGCGCCGTCGACGAGGACCCGCTGCAGGGGTTCGAGCTCAAGCGGACCGAATACGAGGGCGTGGACGGCGCGGTCGCGGTCAAGACCGTCAACACCCCGTGGTACCAGGAGACGGCCAAGCGCACCCGAAGCTGGGGCACCGTCACCGCCAACATCGTCAACGTCGCCAAGACGCACACGTGGACCGCGATGGACGGCGGCGGCTGGCGGGAGACCGAGAGCGCGACCAAGTACGAGCCCGTCGCCGGTCTCACCACCCAGGTGGACGACAAGGGCGACCTGTCCACCACCGCCGACGACCGGTGCACCCGCACCACCTACGCCCAGAACACCGGCGCCTGGATGCTGAGGTATCCGTCCAGGGTGGAGACCGTCGCGGTGGCGTGCTCGGCCACCCCCGACCGGTCGAAGCAGGTCGTCGAGGACGACCGCACCTTCTACGACAACGGCGCCTTCGGGGCCGCGCCCACCAAGGGCGACATCACCCGTGTCGAGACGATCGCCGCGCACGACGGCACCACCGCGACGTACGTCGCCAAGGAGATCTCCACGTACGACGCCTACGGCCGCGAGCTGACCACCAAGAACGCGGCCGGCCACGTCACGACCACGGCCTACACCGACACCGGCGGGCTGAACACGGGTGTGAAGGTCACCGGGCCGCCGGTGGTCCCCGGCGACTCCTCGACGGCCCACGTCACCAGCCAGGAGAAGGACCCGGCGTACGGGTTCGAGACCGTCAAGATCGACGCCAACGGCAAGCGCACCGACCTGGAGTACGACGCGCTCGGCCGCCTGCTGAAGGTGTGGATGCCCGACCGGTCGAAGGCCGCGAGCCAGACGCCGAACCTGGAGTTCGGCTACCGCATCGTGGACGGCGAGATCGTCGCCATCGCCACGAAGAAGCTGGACGCCGAGGGCGGCCAGACCCCGCCGACGTACGAGCTGTACGACGGGCGGCTGCGGCTGCGCCAGACCCAGGAGCCGGGGCCGGACGGCGGCCGCCTGGTCAGCGACAAGTTCTACGACTCCCGGGGCAACGTGGCCCGCGAGTACGGGCAGTACTACTCGACCGCGGCCCCCTCGACCAAGCTGTTCGGCGCGTACGACGGCGACGTCGAGTCGCAGAAGGTGTTCGACTACGACGGCCGCAACCGGGTCACGCTCGAACGGTTCCTGGTCGGCAACGGCGAGACCAAGGAGAAGTGGCGCACGGTCACCAGCTACGGCGGCGGCCGGGTCACCGTGGACCCGCCGACGGGCGACACGCCGGTGACCACGCTGACCGACGCCCGCGACCAGATCGTCGAGCTGCGTCAGTACAAGGGCGACTCGCCGACCGGCGACTACGACAAGACGACCTACACCTACACGCCCGCCGGCAAGCTCTCCACCGTCAAGGACCCCGCGGGCAACGTGTGGACCCACTTCCACGACCTGCGCGGGCGTGAGATCGAGGTCCGCGACCCCGACAAGGGCACGACGAAGACGACGTACGACGACCTCGACCACGTGCTGACCACCACCGACGCGCGCGGCAAGAAGATCTTCAACGTCTACGACTCCATGGGCCGCAGGACGGAGACCCGCGAGGGCTCGGCGACCGGACCGCTGATGGCGTCGTGGACCTACGACACCGTGCGCAAGGGCCAGGCGTCCAGCGCCACCAGGTACGTGAGCGGCCAGGCGTACACGACCACGTTCAACGCCTACGACAACCTCTACCGGGCCATCCGGACGACCGTGACGATCCCGTCCGCCGAGGGCGCGCTCGCGGGCAGCTACGTGTTCGACACGCGCTACAAGCTGGACGGCACCGTGCAGTCGGCCACCTATCCCGACGCCGGCGGCCTGCCCGCCGAGACCGTCGTCTACTCCTACGACGACCTGCGCCGGCCCACCACCATGTCGGGCCTGTCGCCGTACGTCACCGACTCGATCCACAGCCTCACCGGCAAGCCCGAGCAGTACGAGCTGTCGACCGGCGGCAAGAAGACCTGGTTCACCTACTCCTACGAGTACGGCACGCAGCGCCTCCACTCGTCGCGGGTGGACCGCGAGGACGTGCCGGGCGTGGACCGCGACGCCACCTACACCTACGACGCCGTGGGCAACGTCGTGTCGATCTCCGACGTGTCCCGCGGCGGCACCGACACCCAGTGCTTCGGCTACGACTACCTGCGCCGCCTCACCGAAGCCTGGACGCAGGGCACCCGGTCGTGCGCGGGCACGCCGAGCGCGAGCGTCATCGGCGGCGTCGCGCCCTACTGGCAGTCGTTCGGGTACGACGTCACCGGCAACCGTACGAAGGAGGTCGAACACGGCGTCGGCGGCGCGGCCGACACGACCCGGGCCTACGACTACCCGGCCCCCGGCTCGCCGCATCCGCACGCCCTGTCCGGCGTGACCCAGACCGGCGGCGCGGGCGCCCGCACCGAGTCCTACGCCTACGACGAGACCGGCAACACCACCGGCCGCACGATCGGCGCCACGGCCCAGACGCTGGAGTGGGACGTCGAGGGCCACCTCGCCAAGGTGACCGAGGGCACGAAGGTGACCTCCTACCTGTACGACGCCGACGGCAACCGGCTCGTCCGGCGCGACCCCGGCGGCACCACGCTCTACCTCCCGGGGCTGGAGCTGCGCCTGGACAAGGCCACGGCCAAGGTCCAGGCGACCAGGTACTACACCCACGACACCGTGACGGTCGCGGTGCGCACCACCGCGGGCGTGAAGTTCCTGGCCGCCGACCAGAACGGCACGGCGGAGCTGGCGATCGACGCGGCGAACCAGTCGCTGACCCAGCGCCGGTTCAAGCCCTTCGGCCAGCTGCGGGGATCGCCCCCGGGCTCCTGGCCGGGCGAGAAGGGCTTCGTCGGCGGCACCGTGGACGACTCCACCGGGCTCACCCACCTCGGGGCGCGCGAGTACGACCCGGCCACCGGCAGGTTCATCAGCGTCGACCCGATCATCGATCCGCACGACCCGCAGCAGATGAACGGCTACGCCTACGCCGGCAACAACCCCGTCACCTTCACCGACCCCGACGGCAAGTTCTGGGGCAGCTGGCTGGCGATCATGCTGGCGCTCCTGCGGGCCCTGCTGGCCGTCCTCAACCACGGCGGCGGTGGGGGCGGTGGAAACCACCACGGCGGTGGCGGCGGTGGGAGCCACGGCGGCGGCGGTGGATACACCGGCGGTGGGGGCGGCGCCCCGCACCGCTCCGGCCCGAGCTTCGGCTCCACGGTGAAGAGCAACACCCTGGCCAGCGTCGACCCGCGCAAGTTCACCGCCCTGGGCTGGCTGGCGTACGGACTGGGCGGCCCCGCGGACATGCTCAACACCTGGGGGGAGAACTTCAAGGAGAGCCGCCGCGTCATGGCCGGCCTCTACAAGCTCAAGTCGGTCAGCTATCCGGAGGGCAACTGGCTGACCAAGTGGCTGTGGAAGGGGCTCAGCAAGTGGTACGACGCGAAGGCCAACCGGATCGAGGCGCGCGGCATCAAGTGGGGCGGCCGGCTCGGCAAGGCGGGCAAGTTCGTCGGCAGGTTCGGCGTCGTCGCCACCTTCGCCGACGGCGCGCTCACCCAGTGGAACAGCGACTCGGGCAAGGACGTCAACACCGGTGAGAAGATCGCGCGGGCGACCATCCGCGGGGCGGCGGTCGCGGGCGGCTCCTACGCGGGCGCCACGATCGGCGCGGCGGCGTGCAGCCCGGGCGTCGTGCTCGCCGCCGTCTGCGGCGCCGCGGGCGCCTACATCGGCGGTATGGTCGGCGGCGTCGTCGGCGACACCGCGATCGCCGCGTACGACCACATGCGCAAGCCGGTGGTGAACACCGTCAAGTCGGTGGGGTCGGGTATCAAGAAGGGATGGAAGAGTCTCTTTGGTTAGCATGACGGGCGCCCTGGCCGACACGGCCGGCCTGGTGGCCGCCCCGGACGAGGTCGCGGGCTACCCGCACGCGCCGGTGTGGGCGGTGCTCGCCGCCGCCCTGCTCGCGATCCTCGGCTTCGTCAACCACGTCAGGTTCGTCCGAAGCGGGGCCGGCAGCACCTGGGCGGCACGCTACTTCGACACCGACAACCCGAAGGAGCTGCGCAACCTGCCGTTCGCGCAGCTCCCCGGGGCCGTCATGCTCGCGATGTGGGCCGTGATGCTCGCCTACACCCGGGTCTCCGGTCAGGAGACCTGGGACGCGATCATGGGCCTGTTCCTGTTCGCCTCGTTCGTCGTCGGCGGTGTGGCCGTCAAGCGGCTCTACCGGCCGCCGCGCAGGGCCAAGCCCCGATGGCTGCTGGAGGAGGAGGAACGCCAGGCCCGCCGGGACGCGTGAACCCGAGTGGCTTTCCGGCGGCTCGCCGTCGGAAGCCACCGGAAGCCGCCGGGTAGCGGGCCGGGTGGCGGCCGTCAGACGAGGTCGAGGGCGTTGGCCAGCGAGTCCACCACCGGGACCCCGACGCCCTCCAGCTCCGACCGCCTGGTCATGCCGCCGGTGTAGAGGATCGCGCGGGCGCCGACGTGCTGGGCCGCGTGGGCGTCGTCCACGCTGTCACCGATGACGACGACCTTCGCCGAGTCGACACCGAGCGCGCGCAGGTGCTCGACCATGTGCTCGGCCTTGTGGCCGCCGGTTGCCGAGCGCGAGCCGTCGATCCTGGTGAAGTGGCCGTCGATGCCGAACTCGCCGGTCTTGCGGACCAGCCTCTCGTGGCCCCACATGGACAGCAGCGACTGCGTGCGGCCCGCCTCACCCCAGGCGCGCAGGCTCGACAGCGCCCCCTCGGCGAGGCTGCACGCCTCCATCAGCCGGTGGTAGTGGTCGTGGAAGCCCGCGTCGAGCAACTCCCATTCGCCCTCCCTGAGCGGCCGGCCGAGCATCCGCTCGTACGCCACCCAGATGGGGCGGGTGTACACCTCGCGGAAGCCCTCCGCGTCGTACGGCCCCAGGCCGTACGACTGGAAGAGCTCGTTCGTCGCGCCGACGACGGCGTCGATGTCGTGGAAGAGCGTGCCGTTCCAGTCCCAAACAATGTGTGTCATCGTGTCTCCCAGCTTAGACGCCGGGTGTGACATATCCATGAACGCCGTGGGTCAGGTGAGCAGATCCGGGATCTCCTGTGTGGCGTACCACAGCAGTTCGTGGTCCTCCGCGCCGTCCACGACGAACCGCGCGTCGTCGTCCCCGGCGTCGGCCGACGGCAGCGCGGCGATCGCGGCCTCCACGTCCGGCACGGCGTCCGGGTCGTCCACGTGCACCGCGGCGACCAGCCGCAGCGGGACCGGCTCCAGCACCCGCACGCGGGCGCGCTCCTCCAGCTCGGCGCCGGCCTTCACGGTCTCGTCGGGCACCTCGGCCGCGATCACGATCCGCCGCGCGGCCACCTCGACGCCGTCCTTGCGGTCGGCGGCCAGCATGCGCAGGGAGGCCCGGGCGGCCTCGGTCAGCGCGACGTACTCCAGTTCCTCGGTGTCCCCCGAGACGTACCACTCGATCAGAGCGGGGGTGACCGCGAAGCCGGTCAGCGGGGCCGGACCCAGCTCTCCCGCGGCGACGACGCGCGCCAGCGCGGGAATCGTGGACGGCAGATACACGCGCATGCGTTCCTCGACTCGGTGTGAATGTGCGGGCGGGCGAACTACAGGCGGGCGGTGCCGGTCTCGCGGAGAGGCAGGCCGAACAGGCGCTCCAGCTCGGCGATGGTCGCCGCGGGCTCGTTGTGGTGGACGCCGACCAGGCCGATCGCGCGGGCGGCCAGGATGTTCGCCTCGATGTCGTCGACGAACACGCACTGTCCCGGCTCCAGCCCCAGCAGGCCGAGCGCGTGGTGGAAGATCCGCTCCTCGGGCTTGCGCATGCCGACCTCGCCCGAGATGACGACCGCGTCGAAGATGGCCTCCCAGCCCTCACGCGCGTAGTGGTCGCCCCAGGAGTTGGACAGCAGACAGGTGCTGTAACCGCCCGCGCGAGCCAGGCGCAGCATCTCGTTCATCTCCTCGACCGGCCGGAAGCCGGCGAACATCCGGGCCAGCAGGCCGTCGGCCTCCGGCGGCCCGCCGTCGAGGGTCACCAGCCGGGCCGCCAGGGCGCGCTCGAACTCGAGGACGGGGATCTCGCCCCGCTCCAGCGCGTGGATCGGGTTCTCCACGCCGGGCTCGGCGCCCGCCCGGTACGCCTGCGCGACCAGGGCGCGCATCACCTCCCGGTAGTGCCGGGGGTCGATCCGGTCCGCCTCGATCCACTCCGCGACGGACTCGGCCAGGCTCGTGGTCAGAACCCCGCCCCAGTCGATCAGCACACCCTTGAGCACCGCGCCTCCCAGCCGACGTGCCTCAAATACTAGGCCGCCCGGCCCGCCCGTCTGCTCATCCGGCGGCCGCGAAGACGCGTTCGGCGATCCTGAGGTGGGCGGCGGATCTCAGCGCGCCGGGATCGGTGTGGATCGGGCCGAAGACGCCGCGTTTGTCCTTCAGCCGCAGGATCCGCAGCACCGACTCGTCGATCCTGCGCTCGGAGATCCGTCCCGACTTCACCGCGTCGAGGACGGCGTCGTACGCCTTGGGCAGGTTCGGCGGCATGAGAAGGATGTCGGCCCCGGCGAGGACGGCCCGTACGGCGACCTCGGTGTCGCCGTACTTCTTCCGCACGCCGGCCATGTCGAGCGCGTCGGTGCTGATCACGCCGTCGAAGCCGAGCTCCTCGCGGAGCAGGCCGGTGAGGATGCGGGGGGACAGCGTCGCGGGGTCGCCCGACGGGTCGAGCTTCGGCATCACCACGTGCGCCGACATGATCGCGTCCACGCCGTGCTCGATCGCCGTGCGGAACGGCGGCGCGTCCAGCTTCCGCCACTGCGCCTTCGAATGCGTGATCACCGGCAGGCCCGTGTGGCTGTCGACCGAGGTGTCCCCGTGGCCGGGGAAGTGCTTGGCGACCGAGGCCACGCCCGCCTCGTGGAAGCCGTCGACGGCCGCCCCGACCATCGCGGCCACCTTCTTCGGGTCGGAGCCGTACGCGCGGGGGCCGATGACGGGGTTGCGGGGGTTGATGTTGACGTCGGCGACCGGCGCGAAGTCGAGCGAGATGCCGAGATCGCGCAGTTCCGTACCGGTCACCCTGGCGACGTCGCGTGCGTTCGCCGTCTTGCCGGTCGCGCCGATCTGCGACGCGCCGGGGAGCTTGGTGACGAGCGGCTTGAGCCGGGAGACGAGGCCGTTCTCCTGGTCCACGCCGATCATCAGGGGCGCCTCGCCCGACCTGGCCGCCGCCTCGCGCAGGCCGGTGGTGAGCGCGGCGACCTGGCCCGCGCCGGAGACGTTGCCCGCCCAGTCGAACAGGATCACCCCTCCGGGGCGGAACTTCTCCACCACCTCCGCCGGTGTCGCCACGCCGTATCGTGCCTCGTTCTCCTTGCTCGCCGCCCCGGCCTTCGGGCCCCAGACGACGATGGTGAACAGCTGCGCGACCTTGTCCCGCAGGCTCATGGCCGCGAGCGTCCGTTCGGCCCGGTCGGCGGAGGGCCGGGCCGCGGGCGACGCCGACGGGGACCCGGCCCCGGACGGCGACGGCGCCGCCGACGACGCTGCCGCCGACGACGCTGCCGGGGACGCTGCCGGTGACACGGCCGCGGGGGACACGGACGAGCACCCGGTCACGAGAAGGGCGAGCATGACGACACCGTGTCTGATTCGTGGCACGTTCTTTACCGTATCCGTGCCCCGGGGGCGACCGGGCCCGGACCGGGTATGCCGGAGAGTCAGAGCGCGAGCGCGTCCAGGCCCGGCAGCTGCGTGCGAGCTGCCGCTTTGGCGTCCGGCGCCGAGGTGGCCGAGCGCGCCGCGGCGGCGGCGTCGCGGCACTGCGCGAGCGTGTGCCGCGACAGGGCCGCGCGCACCCAGGGCAGCGCGGGGGCGCCCATGGACAGCGAGGTGACCCCCATGCCGACGAGCACGCAGGCGAGCACCGGATCGGCCGCGGCCTCGCCGCAGACCCCGCAGCCCTTGCCCGCCGCGGAGGCCGCCGAGGCCGCCATCGCGATCAGGTCGAGCACCGCGGGATGCCACGGGTCCTGCAGCCCGGCGACGGCGCTGACCTGGCGGTCGGCCGCGAGCGCGTACTGCGTGAGGTCGTTGGTCCCGATCGAGAAGAAGTCGACGGCCCGGATGAGGTCCGCCGCCCGCAGCGCCGCCGACGGCACCTCGATCATGATGCCCGCGCCGTCGAGCCCCGCCGTACGGCAGGCCTCGGCGAACCACTCGGCCTCCTCCACGGTGGCCACCATGGGCGCCATGACCTGCACCTTGGCCGAGACGCCCGCCGCGGCCCCGGCCAGCGCGCCCAGCTGTGCGGCCATGATCTCCGGATACCGGCGGAACATGCGCAGGCCGCGCTCGCCGAGCGCCGGGTTCGGCTCCTCCTCCGGAGGCGGCAGGAACGCCAGCGGCTTGTCGGCGCCGGAGTCGAGCGTGCGCACCACCACCCGGCCCTCCGGGAACGCCTCGAACACCGCCCGGTAGGCCTGCTCCTGCTCGCTCCCCGACGGCGCGGTCTCCCGGTCGAGGAAGAGGAACTCGGTGCGGTAGAGACCGACGCCCTCGGCGCCGTTGGCCAGTGCGCTCTCCAGATCGCGGGGGCCGCCGATGTTGGCGAGCAGGGGCACGGGGTGGCCGTCGGCGGTCGCGCCGGGGCCGGTGGCCGCCGACAGCGCCGCGCGCCGTGCCTCGTCGGCGGCGCGGGCCTCGGCCACGCGGGCCGGGCCGGGCGCGAGCAGCACCTGCCCCGAGGCACCGTCGACCAGCACGGAGGTGCCGGGGGCGATCGCGGTCGCGCCGGCGCAGCCCACGACGGCGGGCACGCCCATCGAGCGGGCGAGGATCGCCGTGTGGCTGGTGGGCCCGCCCTGCTCGGTGACGAACGCGGCGACCACGTCCTTCGACAGCAGCGCGGTGTCGGCCGGGGCGAGGTCCTTGGCGACGAGCACGAACGGCTCATCGGCGCCCGTCGGCACGCCGGGCATGGGCAGGCCGGTGAGCACGGCGATCACCCGGTCGCGGATGTCGTCGAGGTCGGCCACGCGCTCGGCCAGGTAGCCGCCCGCCGCCGCGAGCAGGTCCCGATACTTGCCGAACGCGTCGAAGACGGCGCGCGGGGCGGCCACGCCGCGGTCGACGAGCTCGCCGACCTCCATGGCCAGGCTCGGGTCGCGGGCCATCAACGCCTGCGCGCCGAGCACGTCCTGTGCCTCGCCGCCCGCCCTGGCGCCGCGCGCCTCCAGGTCGGCGGCCACCTCCTCGACCGCCCGTCCGGCGCGGGCGCGTTCGGCGGCGGCGTCGCCGTCGTGGCGCGCGTCCTTGTCGGGCTCGGGGATCTCACCCACGAGCACATGGACCGGGCCGTACCCGGCGCCGGGGCTGACCCCCGTACCGGCAAGCACAGTGCCGGCCAGCGACCGCGTGCCGTCGTCGTCCCCCACCGTCGTCCCCGTCTTCCGCTGCCCGTCCATCGGCGTCAGGAGGCCGAGGCGATCTGGGCGAGCTCGTCGAGCAGCTCTTCGGCGCCCTCGCCATCCGCGCTGATGACGATCGACTCCCCCTGCCGTACGTCGAGCGCCAGAACCGACAGGATGCTCTTCGCGCTCACCGGCGCGCCGCCGGCCTTCGCGATGGTGACGTCGAAGGGCACCTTCGCCGCGGTCTGCACGAACGTCGCCGCCGGCCGGGCGTGCAGCCCGACCTCGGACGCGACGCTGACTGTGCGTTCGGCCACGTTTCCTCCTCCTGGGGCGGTGGTCTAGACCGCCGGTAGTTCCGTCAAAGGCCAGTCAATACCCGACATATCGGGGATTACCAGATCCGCGTGCGACAGTTCATCCGGATGATGGGTGGTGGCCACCGCGACGCAGGTCATACCCGCGGCCCGGGCCGCCGCGATTCCGGCGAGCGAGTCCTCGAACACCACGCACTTCGCCGCGTCCACCTGGAGCAGGTCGGCCGCCAGGAGATATCCGGACGGATCGGGCTTGCCCACGCTCACGTCCTCGGCGGAGACGATGGTCCGTACCACCTCCACGACGCCGATGTCGGTGAGCCGTTCCACCGCCCACCATCGCTGGGCCGAGGTGACCAGGGCCAGCGGAGCCCCCTGCTCCGCGACCCGGGACACCAGCTCGGCCGCCCCCGGGACCGGCACGATGCCGGGCAGATCCGGATGGTCGTAGTAGGAGCGGATCTCCTCCATCACGACCTCCGGATCCGTCCCGGGCAGCACCTCGGGAACGACGTCCACCCCGCGGCGGCCCATGACGCGCCGCAGCAGCGTCTCGTCGTAGAAGATCCCATGGTTGTCCAGGAGCATCCGCCACAGGGCCAGGCTGCGGATCTCCGTGTTGATCAAAGTGCCGTCCAGGTCGAAGAGCGCGGCCTCCATCACTGGTCACGACCACTCGAACAGCGCGTCGCCCGCGTTAACGCCGCCCTCGGCGACCTTCCCGACCGCGCCGGCCGGCGCGTCGAGCGCCACCACCGGGCAGACCGGCGAGCGGCCGCCGGCCTCGATCGCGGCGGGGTTCCAGGCCACAACGGGCTGCCCCGCGCCGACGCGGTCCCCCTCGGCCGCGAGCAGGCGGAAGCCCTCGCCCTTGAGTTGCACGGTGTCGATGCCGAGATGCACCAGCACGCCCCTGCCGTCATCCCCCACCACGACGTACGCGTGCGGGTGCAGCTTCACGATCGTGCCGCTGATCGGGGCCACCGCCTCGACGGGCCCGCGTACGGGGTCGATCGCGGTCCCCGGACCGACCATCGCCTGGGAGAACACCGGATCCGGCACGGCGGCCAGCCCGATGGCCGCCCCCGCGACCGGGGCGAGAACAGTCGTCAATGAAGCGCCCTTCCCTGGGACCGGGCAGGCGTCACCGATAGGTCCGCCGGATACCGGCGGACCTGCCGTGACCTCCCGGATCAGCCGATGATGTCCTCGATGTCGCTGGCGATGGTGTCGGCCTCGGGGCCCACCACGACCTGGACGACGTTGCCCGCCGCCATCACTCCGTGGGCGCCGGCCGCCTTGAGCGCGGCCTGGTCCACCCTGGAGGCGTCGTGCACCTCGGTGCGCAGCCGGGTGATGCACGGCTCCACCTCGATGATGTTGTCGGCGCCACCGAGCCCGGCGATGATCGCCTCGGCGTCTGCAGCCATGGGGGATCCTCCTGTTGTTCAGTCGGTCTGGGTGACCTTCTTCAGACCGCGGGGGGAATCGGGGTCGATTCCGAGCCTGCGCGCGAGCGCTTCGGTGAGCAACTGCCCGGGGACGATGAGTCCCAACGGAGCCACCCACTCGGGCAGGTCCGGACCGTTCAGTGCGGCGGTCGAGGCGGCGGCGAGCCGTTCGCCGCCCCCGACGCCGAAGGCGGCGGCGCCCGCGCCGGTGACCCGCTCGGCCAGCGCGACCGTGCCCGCCAGTGTCGGGCCCTGCCCCGCCGCCACCAGGATCGCCGGGGTCTCGGCGTCCACGACCGCGATCGGGCCGTGCAGCAGATCGGCGTACGACAGGCCCATGGCGTGCAGGTAGCACGCCTCCTTGAGCTTGAGCGCCAGCTCCAGCGCGGTCGAGAACGCCAGGCCGCGGCCGGAGACGACGACGCCGGGCTTGTCGGCCAGGCCCTCGACCACGGCGTCCAGGTCGCCGGGGTCGGAGACCAGCTTCTCCACCGCGTCCGGCACCCTGCGCAGGTCGTCGGCGTCCACGTCGGCGCCGAGGCCGATCGCGAGCACGGCCAGCGCCGCGAGCTGGGTCGTGTAGGTCTTCGTGGCCGGAACGGCCTTCTCCTCGCCGGCGAGCGTGCACAGCGCGAGGTCGGCGGCCTGGGCCAGCGGCGACTCCTCGCCGCCGTTGGTGATCGCGACGGTCTTCGCGCCGCAGTCCTTCGCCCACTGGAGGGTCTCGACGATCTCCTCCGTACGGCCGGACTGGGACAGGCCCACGGCGAGCACCCCGTCGAGGTCGAGCCTGCGGCGGTAGGTGGTGGCCACGGAGGGCGCGCCCATCGCGGCCATCCGGCCCGCCCGCGACTCGATCAGGTAGCGGCCGTAGACCGCCGCGTTGTCCGAGGTCCCGCGGGCGACGAACAGCAGGTGCCGGGTGCCGCGCGCGACCGCCTCGACGTCGCCGGTCCTCGGGAGGAGGGCGTCCAGCGTCGCCCGGATCGCCGCGGGCTGCTCGGCGATCTCACCGCGCATTCTGGTCGTCATCGATGATCATCCCTTGCTTGGCGAGATTTGTCCGTTATCGATCCGTCGCCGGCCCATACATTGACACACATTTCCCGGCTGTGGTCTAGTCCGGACTAGACCAGTAAGAACCTTAACTTATTCGGACGATCCAGAGCGAGAGGGGAGGGATCAGTGGCCCAGATCGATCCGGACAGCCCGGTGCCCAAGTATTTCCAGCTACGGGAGATCCTGCTCGACCTCATCGAGAGCAACGAGCTGCCGATCGGCGCGGCGATCCCCTCCGAGCGTGACCTGAGCCAGCGTTATGACCTGTCCCGTATGACGGTACGGCAGGCCGTCGACCACCTGGTGTCCGAGGGCCGGTTGCACCGGGTCCCCGGAAAGGGCACGTTCGTGGCCCGGCCGAAGATCGAGCTGGCGCTCCAACTCACCTCCTTCACCGACGACATGCGGGCGCGCGGCATGGAGCCGGGCTCCCGTGACCTGGACCGGCGGGTGGTCCGGGCCAGTGCCCACCTCGCACGGCAGCTCGGCATCCAGCCGGGAGACGCCGTCCACTTCATCGAGCGGCTGCGCACGGCGGACGGGGAACCGCTGAGCATCGAGCGCGCCCACATCCCGGTCGCGCTCGCGCCCGATCTCGACACCTACGACCTGACCGGACGATCCCTGTACTCCCTGCTCGAGTCGCGCTACGGACTCGTCATGGACGCCGGGGAGCTGACCATCGACGGCGGCGTCGCCGATCCGAGCGACGCCGACCTGCTCAAACTGCCCCGGGGCGGGGCCGTGCTGCTGCTGCAGCGCCGGTCCTTCGCCGGCGGGGTCTGCGCCGAACTCGGCGTCTCCACCTATCGCGCCGACCGCTACCAGCTCCGGACGCTCCTCGGAGCCCCGGCCAGACGCCTCTAGTAGTCCCCCCACCCTGGAGGAACACCCGATGAGTTCCACCTCCGCCGACGCGGGCCTGCCGGCCGCGCCCTCGAACCAGAACGCGGTGATGACCGCGCTGTCCCGTATCGGCCGTTCCCTGATGCTCCCGATCGCGGCGCTGCCCGCCGCGGCTCTCCTTCTCCGGATCGGCCAGGACGACCTCCTCGGCCGTACGGACAACGCGACGCTCGACAAGATCGCACAGGTCATCGGCGGCGCGGGCGGCGCCCTGTTCGACGCGCTGCCACTGCTGTTCGCGATCGGTGTGGCGGTCGGCTTCGCCCGGCGGGCCGACGGCTCGACCGCCCTGGCGGCCGTGGTCGGCTACCTCGTCTGGGACCGGGTCACCCACCTGATGTTCTTCGACGCCTCCGCGGACGCGGCGGTGCACAAGAAGGTGGCGCAGACCGTCCTGGGAGCGGACGGCAAGCCGGCCGAAGCGCTCAACCTGGCGTCGGCCAACCCGACCGGAGTGCTCGGCGGCATCCTCATGGGCCTCGTCGCGGCCATCCTCTGGCAGCGGTACTACCGGACCAAGCTGCCCGCCTACCTCGCGTTCTTCGGCGGCCGCCGCTTCGTGCCGATCCTCACCGCGCTGGCCGGACTGATCCTCGGCGTCGTCTTCGGCCTTGTCTGGCCGCCGATCGGGCAGGGCCTGACCAACTTCGGCGACTGGCTGGCCACTCACTCGACACTCGGTGCGGGCATCTATGGGATCGTGAACCGGGGCCTCATCCCCTTCGGTCTGCACCACTTCGTCAACTCGATCGTCTGGTTCACCGTGCCGGAGTGCACCGTCGGCGCGACCCAGGCCGCCGGCGACCTGAACTGCTACTTCGCCGGTCAGGACGGCGCCGGAGCTTTCATGGCGGGCTTCTTCCCGGTCATGATGTTCGGCCTGCCGGCCGCCGCGATCGCCATGTGGCGGGCCGCGCCGCCGAACCGCCGCGCCGCCATCGGCAGCATCATGATCTCCACGGCCCTGATCTCGTTCGTCACCGGCATCACCGAGCCGATCGAGTTCGCCTTCATCTTCGTGGCCCCGATCCTGTTCGCGGTGCACGCGCTGCTCACCGGCGTCTCGATGGCCCTGGTCGCCGCTCTCGACGGACGGCTCGGCTTCGGGTTCTCCGCCGGTGCGATCGACGCCGCCCTGAACGCGACGAAGGACAACACGCACAACTTCTGGCTGATCATGCTGATCGGCGTCGTCTACTTCGTCCTCTACTACGTGGTCTTCAGCTTCCTCATCAAGAAGCTGAACATCATGACGCCCGGCCGGGAACCGGAGCCCGACGTGGACTCCGGGGAGAGCGCCGAGACGGCGCGGGCCCGCGCCTGACGCGTCACGTCCCCTCTCAGGGAGCAGGGGCGCCCGGTGATCCCGGGCGCCCCTGTTGTGTTTCCCGTGGTTGCGGATGCCGTTAATCGTCGATCAGACCATGTGCGAATCCGAGAGGCTCACGCCAACCCGAGGGGATTTCCCGGACGAACCTCGGCACAAAGGCCCGCCACGCTGCAAAGTTGGCGTGCCCGGTATCAGGAGGGATGACCGCAACCTCTATTAGGCGTCAGGTTCACTGCGCACGAGAGCGGAGTCCCGATGCCCAAGCCCGTCCCCCTGCCACGGCTCACGTCCGTCCCCCCGGCCGATCCTCCGTACGACGAGCGCGACGGCGGCGGCCACATCACGCCGCGCCCCGGCACGTACGGCGCGCTGGCCCTGGCCCCGGTCCCGCGCCGTACGGGCACGCCCACGGACGAGCGCCGCCTGCGGGGGCTCGGCCAGGCGCTCGCGGAGGTCCTGGCGGGCCGCAGGCCTCCGGAGACCGTCGCCGGACGGCTCACCGAGCGGGCCTACCGCGAACTGGTCCGGGCCGGGAAGATGATCGACGCCGAGCGGCCGCCGCTGACAGGTCTTCCCCATGTACAACGCCCCCGCGACGGCGCGATCGAGATGTGCCTGCTCGTCCACTGCGGGCCGCGCAGCCACGTGCTCGCCGTACGACTGGAGCGGCAGGGCGTGCAGTGGCTCGTCACCGAGTTCGAGACCGCGTGACCGGGGCCCTCGTGACGCGAAGGACCCCGCCGGGCAGGCCCGGCGGGGTCCGTTCTCAGGTCACGTCACGCCTGCTGGTTGCGCGGGTCCCCGTGGCAGCGCTTGTACTTCTTGCCCGAGCCGCAGGGGCAGGGCGCGTTGCGCTCGGTGTCGCCGTAGGCGGCGCGCTGCTCGGGGGTCGACCGCACCCGGCTGACCTCCACGTCGCCGCTCTCGCCCGGCGCGCTGTAGACCATCTCGGTCGGCCGCGACGGCTGCCGCAGGGCCCGGGCGATGATCGAGCCGGTCTCGGAGAGCGCCGTGTCGTCCTCGGCGTTCTCCTCGACGATCGGGTTGGCCTGCACCTCGACCTCGAGGTTGAACAGGTAGCCGGCCGACTCCTCCTTGATGCCGTCGAGCATCGCGGTGAACATCTCGAAGCCCTCGCGCTGATACTCGATCAGCGGGTCCTTCTGGGCATAGGCGCGCATGCCGATGCCCTCCTGGAGGTAGTCCATCTCGTAGAGGTGCTCGCGCCACTTACGGTCGAGCACGGAGAGGATGACCCGGCGCTCCAGCTCGCGCATCGCCTCGGAGCCGAGCTGCTCCTCGCGGCGGTCGTAGGCCGCGAGCGCGTCCTCCTTGACCTTCTCGGCGATGAGCTCCGCCGACAGGTCCTCCCGGTCGCCGCCGATCCGCTCGATGAGCTCGTCGACGGTGAAGGAGATCGGGTAGAGCTGGCCGAACGCCTTCCACAGCTTCTCGAGGTCCCACTCCTCGGCGAAGCCCTCCGCGGTGGCGCCCTTGACGTAGTCGTCGATGACGTCGGTGACGAAGCCGCGGACCTGCTCGTGCAGGTCGGCGCCCTCCAGCACCCGCCGCCGCTCGGCGTAGATGACCGTGCGCTGGCGGTTCATCACCTCGTCGTACTTCAGGACGTTCTTGCGGATCTCGAAGTTCTGCTGCTCGACCTGGTGCTGCGCGGAGGCGATGGCCTTGGACACCATGCCCGACTCGATCGGCACGTCGTCCGGGATGTTGAGCCGCGTCATGATCATCTCGACCCGGGCCGAGTTGAACAGCCGCATGAGGTCGTCCTCGAGCGAGAGGTAGAAGCGCGACTCGCCGGGGTCGCCCTGACGACCGGAACGACCGCGGAGCTGGTTGTCGATGCGCCGCGACTCGTGCCGCTCGGTGCCCAGCACGTAGAGACCGCCGGACTCGGTGACCTCCTCGTGCTCGGCCTTGACGGCCTCCTTCGCCTTCTCCAGCGCCTCGGCCCAGGCCTTCTCGTACTCCTCCGGAGTCTCGGAGGGCGACAGGCCGCGCTGCTGAAGCTCCAGGTCGGCGCGGAACTCGGGGTTGCCACCGAGCATGATGTCGGTGCCTCGACCGGCCATGTTGGTCGCCACGGTGACCGCACCCTTGCGGCCCGCCTCGGCGACGATCGCGGCCTCACGGGCGTGGTTCTTCGCGTTCAGCACCTCATGGGGCACGCCCTGGCGCTTGAGCATCCGCGACAGCTTCTCGGACTTCTCGACGCTGGTGGTGCCGACGAGGACCGGCTGGCCCTTCTCGTAGCGCGCCTTGATGTCATCGACACACGCCTGGAACTTGGCGTCCTCGGTCTTGTAGACGACGTCGGGCTGGTCCATGCGGACCATCGGCCGGTTCGTCGGGATCGGGACGACGCCCAGCTTGTAGGTCTGGTGGAACTCGTTGGCCTCGGTGGCGGCCGTACCGGTCATGCCGGCCAGCTTCTCGTAGAGGCGGAAGTAGTTCTGGAGGGTGATCGTGGCGAGAGTCTGGTTCTCGTCCTTGATCTTCACACCTTCCTTGGCCTCGATGGCCTGGTGCATGCCCTCGTTGTAGCGGCGGCCGTGCAGGACGCGCCCGGTGAACTCGTCGACGATCAGGACCTCGCCGTCGACGACGATGTAGTCCTTGTCCTTCTTGAACAGTTCCTTGGCCTTGAGAGCGTTGTTGAGGAACTGCACGAGGTGGGTGTGCTCGGGCTTGTAGAGGTTGTCGATGCCGAGCCAGTCCTCGACCCTCTCCACGCCCGCCTCGAGGATGCCGACGGTGCGCTTCTTCTCGTCGACGACGTAGTCGCCGGTGCTCTCCTCGCCGTCCTTGCCCTCGGTGCCACGCCGCAGCCGCGGCACGATCTTGGCGAACTCCTGGTACCACTTGCCCGACTGCTCGCCCGGGCCGGAGATGATGAGCGGAGTCCTGGCCTCGTCGATCAGGATCGAGTCGACCTCGTCCACGATGGCGAAGTTGTGGCCACGCTGGACGCACTCCTCCATCGACCACGCCATGTTGTCGCGGAGGTAGTCGAAGCCGAACTCGTTGTTCGTGCCGTACGTGATGTCGGCGTTGTACTGCCTGCGGCGCTCCTCCGGCGGCATGTTCGCCAGGATGACCCCGACCTCCAGGCCGAGGAAGCGGTGGACGCGGCCCATGGTCTCGGCGTCGCGCTTGGCCAGGTAGTCGTTGACCGTGACGACGTGGACGCCCTTGCCGGAGATGGCGTTCAGGTACGCGGGAAGCGTACAGGTGAGCGTCTTGCCCTCACCGGTGCGCATCTCGGAGATGTTGCCCATGTGCAGGTTGGCGCCACCCATGAGCTGCACGTCGAAGTGGCGCTGCCCGAGGACTCGACGGGCGGCCTCGCGGACGGTCGCGAACGCCTCCGGCAGCAGGTCGTCGAGGGACTCGCCCTCGGCGTGGCGCTGCTTGTACTCGGCGGTCAGTGCGCGGAGCTCGGCGTCGGACAGGCTCGTGAAGTCCTCTTCGATGGAGTTGACCTGCTCGGCGATGCGCTTGAGCTTCCGCAGAGTCTTGCCTTCGCCGGCGCGAAGGATCTTGTCGAGAATGGCTGGCACTTTTAGTAAAGCTCCTCGCAGGTCTACCCCGGCCGATCACCGGGGTGTGAGGACGAGACATACTTCCCCGCTAGCCATCGTAGGCGGTTCCAGTACCAGACACACCCACCTGCTATCGACGGAGCGCCGCGGCACAATCGCGTAACTCATAAGGGGAAAACCGCGCCCAAGGATCCCCCGATGTTCCGACCACCTCTGCCATCAGGTAGAAAACGGGGTATGGCACAGAGCGGACACCAGGGCAGCCACGCGGGTAGCGCCAAATCTTGGCTCGCCGTCTCCATCATCCTCATCGGCTTCACCGTCGGGGGCGTGGCGCTGACCCTCGGCCCGAGTTGGCTCTTCGTCTGGATCGGCGTGGGCATCTGCGCCGTCGGCGGGCTCCTCGCGCTCGCGTTCGACATCTTCTCGGACGTGATCGTGGACGCCCCCCGGGAGGTTCCGGTCCAGGAGCACCACTCGCCGTTCGAGCACCGGTCGATCACCTCCTGAGGTCGACCCGGACCCGAACCCGAACCACCGTAAGCGTTTTGTCGGTCACGGCGTCTAGCATCTGTGGCTGTGACCGACCTGACCGCCGATCTCACCGCTGACGAGGCCCGCAGGATCATCCTCCGGGCCCAGGGTTTCCTCGGCGCCGCAGCCCGCGGCGGCGGTGTCTCCGCCATGCTGCGGCGCGTCGGCGCCGTCCAGCTCGACACCATCTCCGTCCTCGCCCGCTCCCACGAGCTCGTCGCGTACGCGCGTCTCGGGGCGGTCGGGCGCGCCGCGGTCGAGCGGGCCTACTGGGACGACCCCGCCCGGGCCTTCGAGTACTGGTGCCACGCCGCCTGCGTCCTGCCCATCGAGCAGTGGCCGCTGTACGCCTTCCGCCGCCGGGCCTACCGGGAGCGGCGGTTCCGCTGGCACGAGGTGCCGCCGGTCGTCGACAAGGTCCTGGAGCAGGTGCGCACGGACGGCCCGCTGACGACGGCCGACATCGGCGGCGCCAAGAATGGGGGCCCGTGGTGGGACTGGTCGGACACCAAGATCGCCATCGAGTTCCTGCTCGACATCGGTGAGGTCGTCTGCACCCGCCGCGTCGGCTGGCGGCGCGTCTACGAGCTGGCCGAGCGCGCGGTCCCGGCGGACCTGCTCGCCCAGGACCTGCCCGACGAGGAGTGCGTGGCCCGGCTGACCGCGATCGCCGGGCGGTCGCTCGGCGTGGCGACCAGGGCGGACCTGGTCGACTTCACCCGCGTCAAGGGCGGGCACGCCGCCATGCTCGACGATGCGCTGCTGAGCGGCGCGGCCGGCCTCGTGCCCGTACGCGTGTCGGGCTGGCCCGCCCGGCGCGGCGCGGACGCGGGCGGGCCGAACGCCTGGGCCGATCCCGCGGCGCTGGAGAGCGAGCCGCGCGGGCGGCACCGCACCACGCCGCTGTCGCCGTTCGACTCGCTCATCTGGGAGCGGGCGCGGGCGGAGCGCGTGTTCGGCCTCAACCACCGCCTGGAGGCGTACGTCCCGAGGGACAAGCGGGTGCACGGCTACTTCGCGATGCCGGTGCTCGCGGGCGGGCGGATCATCGGCCGGGTCGACCCGGCCCGTGAGGGCGCCACGCTGGTCGCCCGGCAGGTCGGCTTCGAGCCGGGCGGCGGCCGCGGGCGGGCCGTGGAGGCGATGAGCGACGCCCTGTGGGAGGCCGCGAGCTGGGTCGGCTGCACCGACGTGCGGGTGGAGCGGGTCGCCGCGCCGGACCTGGAGGGCCCGTTGCGCGCCGCCGTGGCCCGCGGTCCCGAGCGGGCACCGGCCAGGCAGTCGCCAAGTGCCCCCTAAGGACCTGTTCCGGCGGTGGACGCCATGACGACGGACGACGCGGTCACCCCGCTCAGGTGATCTCCAGCAGCCGCTCGCGCACGGCATAGACCACGGCCTCCATGCGCGAGTGGAGCTGGAGCTTCTCCAGGATGTTGCGGACGTGGTTCTTCACCGTGTTCTCGGAGATGAACAGGTCCTTGGCGATCTCGCGGTTGTTCATGCCCTTCGCGACGAGGCGCAGGACCTCCATCTCCCGGTCGGTCAGGCGGGGAACCGGGAGTTGGGGAGGCCGCTCGGCCTCCTTGCGGCTCATGTTCGCGAACTCGCTGATCAACTTGGCCGCCATGGCGGGGTTGATGAGCGACTGACCCTCGTGGACGCCGCGCACGGCGTCGGGCACCTCGTCGATCTGGACGTCCTTGAGCAGGTATCCGGTGGCACCGGCCTTGATCGCCTCGAAGAGGTCCTCCTCCTCGTCGCTGACCGTCAGCATGATGATCCGGGTGCTCGGCACCGACTCCTTGATCTTCCGGGTCGCCCCGATGCCGTCCAGCCTCGGCATGCGGACGTCCATCAGGACCACGTCCGGCATCAACCGGTCCGCGAGCTCGACCGCCTCCTGGCCGTCGTTCGCCTCGCCTACCACCTCGATGTCCGCCTCCGCGGCCAGCGCGAGCTCCAGACTGCGGCGGATCAGCGCGTGATCGTCGACGATCAGCACACGGATCGGCTCGCTTCGACCGGCTGCTCGGGCCGCCTCGTCGGGTCGGGTCACGGAACCTCCTTGCGGGGGCCAAGGACGCTGGATCGCCATCATTACACGGGTGCCAGGGTGGTTAGGGATCTTGTTGCGCCCGTCCCGTCCCTCTCCGCCCGGTTTGTTCCCGGATGTGCGGAGCCCCGGCCCAGATGTCCGGGCCGGGGCGCCTCGCGGAAACTAGCTCTCGACGAGCCTGAGGACTCCGTAGTCATAGCCGCGCCGGCGGTAGACGACGCTCGGCTGGCCCCCTTCCTTGTCCCGGAAGAGGTAGAAGTCGTGACCCACCAGCTCCATCTCCAGGAGCGCCTGGTCGATCGTCATGGGGTCGGCCTTGTGGAACTTCTCGCGAACGATCAGCGGTCCTTCGCCGTCCATCTCGATGGGCACGATGGGCTCGAAGCTCGCGCCCCGCTCCGCTGCGGTCTCCGCCGGGATCTCGGCGACCGGTGCCGGCTCCGGTTCCTCCCGGAGGGTCTGGATCTCCCCCTGGACATCCGCCACCGCGGTGTACGAGGCGACCGAGCGAGGATAGTTCTTCCCATGGTGGATCTTGCGGCGGTCGGCCAGGCGCCTCAGCCGCTCCTCCAGCTTGCCGATGGCGATGTCCAGCGCCGAGAACCGGTCGTCCGCACAGGCCTCGGCGCGGATGGCGGGGCCCCGCGAGTGGATCGTCAGCTCCACCCGTTCACGTTGCCCACTTTGCCGGTGATTGGGCTCCTTTGAGACCTCTACGTCGATCTGGATGAGCTTGTTGTTGAGCTTCTGGATCCTGGCCAGCTTGGACGTCACTTGATCGCGGAACCGGTCACCTACAGTGGTGTGCCGTCCCTTGACGATGATTTCCACGCAAAGCCCCCCTTCGCACATCGACGGTGGTGCACGCGCTCCTTGGACACCCGTCCGGCCGACCTGGTCTTCGTCCCCACATTCGCCTGCTGAGAGATTCGCAGCTCACTCGCCACTACTACCCTTCTCCTCTGACGGGGGACATCTGGACCCCCGGGAGGGCAGGACTTACTCCTAAGCCGCACCGTGATCGGTCGACCAAGAGTCGCCTTACGTGGGCCGTTTCGCCTGCGGCTGGCATCGGCTAACCAGGCCGGACTCCGCGATGGAGTCGGCCCGGCGCAACCACGGACCCGAACGGGTGCCATGTCTGAACGCTAGTCGCTACCGCCTCGAATGTCAGCCAGGAGATCGGCTAAACGATCACTTTGCGTGATCCCGGTTGCCGTCTGGCCGATGGAAAATTCGCGGTCATGTTCTGGGAATCCCCGCCAGCGCGGCATCCACACCTGGATTGAGCAGGGAAGTCGCCGCAAATCCGGCAGCGATCCGCTCCACCGCGGGATGCCCCAGGCTTGCACGAGTCTTTACTGTCGGTGATGTTCACCAATCCGGCGTCTCCGGCGTGTCGCGGCGATCGTGACCGCCACGGCCGGCTCCGTGCCCGTGGCGCGCAGCGCCCTGGCCGCCTCCGCCAGCGTCGTCCCGGTCGTAACGACGTCGTCCACCAGGACCACGGCGACGGCCCCCGGACGGCGGCCGGAGGGCCGGAGCCGCGCCGCCGCGCCCGGCACGACCTCGAAGGCGCCCGACAGGTTGACGGCCCGCTCCGCCGATCCCAGCCCCGCCTGGTCGGCCACGCGCCGGCCCTGGCGGAGCAGGGGCGCGAGGGCGGCGGGACGGCCCCGCCGGCACAGCTCGCGGGCCGCCGCCGTGGCGAGGCTCCGCACGGGATCGTGCCCGCGGCGGCGAGAGGCGGCCCTGGCGCTCGGAACCGGCACCAGCCACAGCTCGCGGTCCGCTCCCCCGCCCGCCGCCCACGCGGCCACACAGGCGCTCACCGAGGCGGCCAGGGCCGGCACCAGGGCCGTACGGCCGCGTTCCTTGTGCGCGAGGATCATCCGGCGGGCCGCTCCGTCGTAGGCGGTGGCCGACCAGCAGTCCGGCAGACCGGCGGGCGGCGGGTCCGGCGGCCGGGGAGCCGGTTCCCGCAGCAACCCGGCCGTACAGGACGGGCAGGCCACCGCGCCCGGCGCGCCGCATCCGGCGCAGCGGGGCGGAAGGATCAGGTCGAGCAGGGCCGCCGGCACGCCCCCAGCATGCCGCCCGCCACCGACAATCCGCCCTGGGCGGCTCAGCCGAGGGGGTAAACGGGGTTGGTGGCGCCGTTGTACGCGCGCGGCGTCCAGGCGTGCTTGTCCATGCTGTAGGTGAGCACCTGGCCGTCGTCGGCCGCCGCGAGGACGTGGTCGGGGGCGGCGGCGACCGACTTGACCTTCGAGTCGAGCTTGATGGGCCCGTCGCCCGGGACGACGCCCTCCATCACCGACCACATGACCAGTTCCTGGCCGCTCCTGCCCTCGGACAGCACGAGCAGATCGGCGGCGTCCTGCCAGGCGATGTCCTTGATCTTCTGCGCGTCGCGCGGCTCGATGAGCGTCCGTACGGACTCGATCCGGGTCTGCTGGCCGTTGCGGACGATCGTGCCGATCTTCACGGAGGTGCCGAGGCCGTCGTCGAGGATCGCGGCGACACGGGCGCCGTCCCGGGAGACCCGCAGCTTGACGATGCGCCCGTACGACAGCTCCTCGTTGACGTCCACCCGGCGGGCCCGGCCGTTCTCGGCCACCCAGACCCGGCTCTCGTGCGGGTTGACCCTCTCGGCCGACCAGACGGCCCCGTAACGGTCCCAGGAGGGAGGGCTCATGTCCCCGCCCGCGATCCACCGCTGCCACTGGCTGCCCGGTGTCATCGGGGCGGCGTAGACTCCGTCGCCGTTGACCAGGGCGGCCACGAGGGGCGGGAACTCGCCGGGGTCGGAGACGGCCGGCTGGGAGAACTTCCCGGCCTGCTCGCCGGCCGCGCCTGGCACCGGCGTGCCGTCGCCCTTCTCCTTGAACTGCAGCAGCCTGCCGCCCTGCATGTAGTACGCCTGCACCGAGCCGGTCAGCACGCTCGGGTCGTAGCGGGCGTAGTCGGCGGGCCGGAAGCGCAGCCCCGAACTGCCGTTCGCGCGGATCTCGACGGTCCGGCCGGTCACCAGCTCGCCGAGCGTCCAGACGAGCTGGGCCTTCAGCGCGTCGAGACGGTCGGCGGGCACCGACTCCAGCTCCGAGGAGAAGTCGATCACGACCGTGTCGCCCTCGACCGTGATGCGGTTGAGCTGCGTTCCCGGCGGGAACGCGCTGCTGACCGCGTTCCTGATGGACGAGGTCGGTCCGGCGAGCAGGCGGCGGACCAGCGTCTCCGGCACCCCCCGGCTGGGCTCGACGGGCGCCCACACGCGGTCGGCCACGAGGCCGACCTCCCCGGTGGCCGGTGGGTAGTACAGGTCCACCTTCCGGTACGCGCGCCACAGGTCGTCGTACGACAGCAGGCGGGCGTCGGGCGGAACGTCGATCCGCCACTCGCCGTTCTGCTTGACCAGCGTGAACGGCTCGACGAAGTTGCCGGCGGACGGGGTGGACCTGCCCTCCTCGTCGATCGTGGCGACCGCCGTGCCCTTCAGCGTCACCGTCGTCCGCGTGACCTCCTGGAGGTTCTGCGCCCGGTCCGACTCGATCTTGCCCTCGTAGATCCGGGTCTGCCGCCACGGGTTCCAGGCCTTGGCCGCGCCGGGGGTGAGGTACTCCCTGGCGACGCTCAGCTCCCGGTCGTCGAAGGCCGCCATGGCCGCCTGGAAGCCCTTGACGATGTCCTCGGGCAGGGCGCCCTTCTTCGGCCGCGTGGCGATGAGCCGCACGTACGGCTGGCTGAGCGTGTCCTTGCCGTGGTCCTCCTGTGCCGGGCGGGGGCTGCCGCTCGTGGGCACGGTGGCGCACCCCGCCCCGCCGGTGACCAGGACGAGCGCCGCACCGGCGACAGCGGTGAGACGGCGGGCGCCGAGCCGCTCACTCCGCATCGAAGGCCCCCGCCTCCACGTTCTCCCTCGCCCGCGGCGCCGCCTCCGGCGCGACGCCGGCGGCCGGGGTCAGGACCGGCGTGGCGTGGCCGCGCCACGTGCGCCGCATCTCGACCTCCGGCGGCACGAGCGGGAGCGGCGACCCGCGCAGCGGGGCGCCCGCCACGCGCGGCAGCGACAGGCGGAACTGGCTGCCCTCCCCCGGAGCGCCCCACGCCTGGAGCCAGCCGCCGTGCAGCATGGCGTCCTCCCGCGAGATCGCCAGGCCGAGCCCGGTGCCGCCGATGGTCCGGGCGCGGGAGGGGTCGGCCCGCCAGAAGCGGTCGAACACCATCGTCTCCTCACCCGGCTTGAGGCCGACCCCGTGGTCGCGTACGGCCACGGCCACTGCGTCGCGGTCGGCGCCGAGCGTGACGACGATGTCCTTGCCCTCGCCGTGCTCGATGGCGTTGAAGAGCAGGTTGCGCAGGATGCGCTCGACCCTGCGGCCGTCCACCTCGGCCATGCAGGGCTCGTTGGGCAGGCGCAGCTCGAACCGGGTGGCCTGCCGCTCGGCGAGCGTCTCGGAGTCGCCCACCGCGCGCAGGACCACGTCGCGCATGTCGACGGGGTCCAGGTCGAGGGTGGCCGCGCCCGCGTCGTACCGGCTGATCTCCAGCAGGTCGGCGAGCATCGACTCGAAGCGTTCGAGCTGGTTCTGCATGAGCTCGGCGGCCCGGGCGGAGGCGGGGTCGAAGTCGTCGCGGCCCTCGTACAGCAGGTCGGCGGCCATCCGGACGGTCGTCAGCGGCGTGCGCAACTCGTGGGAGACGTCGGAGACGAACTGCCGCTGCACCTGCGAGAGCTCCTCCAGCTGGTGGATCTTCAAAGCGAGGTTGGACGCCATCTCGTTGAAGGACGTCGCCAGCCGGGCGAGGTCGTCCTCCCCGCGCACCTTGAGCCGCTCCTCGAGGCGGCCCGCGGCGAGCCGCTCCGCGGCCTGGCGCGCGAGCCGTACGGGCGTGACCACCTGCCGCGTGACCAGGGAGGCGACACCGGCGAGCAGCAGCACGAGCGCGGCTCCCGCGCCGAAGACCATCCGCTGGACGGTGAGCAGTGTCTTCTCCTCGTCGCCGAGCGGGAAGACGTGGTAGATCTCGTAGGCGCCGTTCACCCGGGCGCCGACCACCATGCCGCTCTCGGGCTGCTTCGCGCCGATGTACCGGATCTTCGTGAACGCCTTGGTGAGCGACTGCTCCTCGCTGCTCTGGACCTTCTCCCGCAGGGAGGCCGGGATGCTCGACCAGTCGATCTGGCCGGACGCCCGGCCCTCGCCGATCGATGCGTCGTTGAAGACGACGACGTCGTAGCGGCCTCCGGAACGGTCGGTCAGGGCCTTGGCCGCCGCGTCGACCGGGTTGACCGTCTGCCCCTGGGCCGTGGCGTCCTGAGCGTTGTCGGTCACGTCCGCCGGTTGGGTGAGGTAGCCGCTCGCGGTCGCGACGTTCGCCCGGGACTCCTCGACCGCGGCCACCTCGCTGGAGGTCAGCACCGAGGCGCTGATCGACTGGTACAGGAAGACGCCGAGGACGGCCACGACGGCCATCGACAGCACGAGTGTGCTGGTGACGACGCGAAGCTGGAGCGAGCGCCGCCAGGCGCGCCGCAGCCGGCCCGCGAGGCGGCGCGCGCGTCTGCGGACCCCGCGGGCGATCTGGCCCGGGGTCCGGCGACGCAGTTTCCTCGCGGGGACCGGCATGGCGACGACGGGCGGGCTTAGGCCGGACCGGCCTTGTAGCCCACACCCCGGACCGTGACGACGATCTCGGGGTGCTCGGGGTCCTTCTCGATCTTCGCGCGCAGGCGCTGGACGTGCACGTTCACCAGGCGGGTGTCGGCGGCGTGCCGGTAGCCCCAGACCTGCTCCAGCAGCACCTCGCGGGTGAAGACCTGGCGGGGCTTGCGGGCCAGCGCGACCAGCAGGTCGAACTCGAGCGGCGTGAGGTTGATGGTCTCCTCGCCGCGCTTGACCGAGTGGCCGGCCACGTCGATGGTGATGTCGCCGATCTGCAGGATCTCGGGGGTCGGCTCGTCGGTGCGGCGCAGGCGTGCGCGCACGCGGGCGACGAGCTCCTTGGGCTTGAACGGCTTGACGATGTAGTCGTCCGCGCCGGACTCCAGGCCGAGCACGACGTCGATGGTGTCGCTCTTGGCCGTGAGCATCACGATCGGGACACCGGACTCCGCGCGGATGCGGCGGCAGACGTCGATGCCGTCGGCGCCGGGGAGCATCAGGTCGAGCAGGACGAGGTCCGGCCGGGTGTCCCTGAAGGCGTCGAGTGCCTTGTCGCCATCGGACACGAACGACGGCTCAAAACCCTCCCCGCGCAAGACGATGCCGAGCATCTCGGCGAGAGCGGCGTCGTCGTCGACGACCAGCACGCGTCCTTTCATGGCCCCTCATTCGTACGCGTATGGGAGATTTGGGCGTTTGTCACAGGTTCCCCCGCAGGCTACCGGTGGCCGCCACTTGGGTGTTACACGACCATGACAGAGGTTGGAGTTTAGGCGCAGCAAACGTAGCGCGCGATTATCTGACCAGATGCGGTCACACCGGCGGGAATCCCGTGGTGCGGTCACGTTCCAAGTGTGCTCTCGCACCCCCCGTTTCGGCCATCCCCTGAGAGCCTCGCGTACGATCGCGCGGCAGGCTCGTACATCATGCCAGGATTGGGACATGACAGACGGCCCCGGCTCCACCCCCGACGTGCCCTCCGGCTGGGCGGCCGAGCAGCCTCCCCCGTACGGCGGGGCCGCCGGATCCTGGGCCTCCCCCGGCGGACCGGGGGGTTCCGCCGGTCCTCCCCCCTCCGGTCCGCCGCAGAGCGCGTATCCGCCCGCCCCCCATGCCCCCGCTCCGGGCGGGCCGTACGCGTACCGGCCGCCGGACGCGCCGCGGCCGGGCATCATCCCGCTGCGCCCGCTGGCGCTCGGCGACATCCTCGACGGCACGATCAAGCTGATCCGGTCGAACCCCAAGGCCACGCTCGGCCTGTCGGCGATCGTGGCGGCGATCACCGCGATCCCGACCGCCGTCGGACAGGCCTTCTCCTTCGGTTCGCTCGGCGAGCTCCTGAGCGACCCGTACGCCGCCGACGCGGTGAGCGGGCCGCTCGCCGGAGGGACCTCCCAGCTCATCGGCGGGCTCGTCGGCTACGTCATGACGTTCGTGGGCACGACGATCCTCACCGGCATCCTCACCCGGGTGCTCGGCCGCGCGGTGTTCGGCGGGCGGATCACGGTGGGCGAGGCGTGGCGGCTCGCGCGGTCGCGGGTGCCCGCGCTGTTCGGGCTGGTGCTGCTGCAGGGGCTCATCCTCCTGCTGCCGCTGCTCGCGCTCGTCGCGGTGTTCGTGAGTCTGGCCGCGGCCGGCGCGTTCGACGGCACGGCGAACACCACCGCGGGGGCCGCGGTCGTCGTCGGCCTGCTGTTCTTCCTGGCCTACATCCCGTACCTGCTGTTCTTCTACACGCGCCTGTCGCTCGCGGCCCCCGCGGTCGTGCTGGAGGGTCGCGGGGTCACCGACGCCATGACCCGCTCGTGGCGGCTGGTGAAGGGCGACAGCTGGCGGGTGCTCGGCATCCTGCTGCTCACCTCCCTGCTCGCGGCCATCATCAGCAGCGTGCTGGCGGTGCCGTTCGCGTTCAGCGGCACGCTCATCGGGATGCTGAGCGGCGGCACGGCGGCCGGGACCATCGTCGCGGCGATCCTCCTGGCGGTCGGGCAGGTCCTCGCTTCCATGATCACTTACCCGTTCCAGGCGGGCGTGGCCGGTCTGCTGTACGCCGACCGGCGGATGCGGGCCGAGGCGTTCGACCTCGTGCTGCAGACGGCGGCGGCCCGGAACCAGTCGCAGGGCTGGGTGCACGCGGGGATCGACGACCTGTGGCACCCGGGCTACGGCGCCGGGCCGGGCTCCGCGCCCTACCACGGGGCTCCGCCGTACGGACCTTACGGGCCCTACGGCCCGCAGGCGTGACGGTCGTGCGGGCCGCCGCACTGCTCGCCTCACCCGTCGACGCCGGCCGCGACGAGGCCGCGCGGGAGGCGGCACGCGAGCTGTCCCGGGCGGGCTACCAGCACGAGCCGCTGTTCGACCGGCTGCGGCGGGAGATCTCGCAGTTCCTCGGCGACCTGCTGAGCGGCGGCGGCACGGGCGAGGGCGGCGTGGTGTCACTCATCGTGATCACCGTCCTCCTCGCCGTCCTGGCCGTGCTGCTCCTGTGGGCCCTGCGCCGCTTCTCCGGCGGCCGGCGCACGGAGAGCGGAGCCGTGTTCGGGCAGCGCGAGCGGTCGGCCGCCGAGCATCGCGCCGAGGCCGAACGCCTGGCGGCCGAGGGCGGCTGGGCCGGGGCCATCCAGGAGCGGCTGCGCGCCATCGCCCGCGAACTGGAGGAACGCGCCGTCGTCAGCCCGATGCCGGGCCGGACCGCCGACGAGCTGGCCGAGGCCGCCGGGCAGGCGCTGCCGCCCCACGCGGCCGGCCTGCGCGCGGCGGCACGCCTGTTCGACGACGTGACCTACGGCGGAGCGGGCGGCACCCGGGAGGGCTACCTGACGCTCACCGCACTGGACGAACGCCTGCGGTCGGCCCGCACGGGCGCGGCCGCATGACCGCCGGGACGTCGGGGCGCGCGCGGCAGACGGCCCGGGTCGCGCTGCTGGCGGCGCTCGTGCTGGTCGCGGCGGCGCTGCCCATACTGCTGTCGGGGGGACCGTCCGAGGGCCGTGCCCTCGATCCCGGGGACACCTCGCTGCAGGGCGGCGCCGCCCTCGCCCGGCTGCTGGAGGCGCACGGGGTGCAGGTGGCCCGCGTGGAGACCCCCGCCGCGGCCGTGGCCGCCGCCGGGCCGCATACCCTGCTGCTGCTCACCGAGGCGAGCTTCCTGAACCGCGACGCCGCGGGCCGCATCGCCGCGGCTTTCGGCGACCGGCTCGTCGTCGGCTCCGTGCCGTACCTCGACGTGCTCGCTCCCGGTGTGAGCAGGGAGGGCGAGGCGCGTACCCGGTCCCGGGCCCCGGAGTGCACGCTGCGAGAGGCGGTGCGGGCCGGCAACGCCTACACCGGCGGCGTGTCCCTCACCGGGCCGCCGGGAGCCACGGGCTGTTACCCGGCCGGCGACGGGCACGCCCTGGTCCGCTACGCCGCGGACGGGCACACGGTGACCGTGCTGGGCGACGCGTCGTTCCTGACCAACCTGCGCCTCGCGGAGGACGGCAACGCGGCGCTCGCGCTGAACCTGGCAGGTGCGCGGGCGAAACTCATCTGGCTCGCCGCGCCGGACGATTCCACCGAGACCGGCGGCGGGACGGACGAGGAGGCCCAATCGCTCGGCGACCTCATCCCCGCCGGCGTGGTGTGGGCGGTCATCCAGCTCACCGTCGCGGTGGCCGTGGTCGCCCTGTGGCGGGGACGCAGGCTCGGGCCCGTCGTGGTCGAGCGCCTGCCCGTGGTCGTGCGGGCGGCGGAGACCGTGGAGGGGCGCGGACGCCTCTACCGGTCCCGCCGGGCCAGGGACCGAGCCGCCCTCGCGCTGCGGGCCGCCGCGGCCGACCGGCTCGCCCCCCGCCTCGGACTGCCCCGCACCGCCACCCCGGAGGAGGTCGCCGTCGCGGCGGCCGCCCGTACCGGCCGGGACCCGGAGCCGGTGCTGACGCTGCTGTGCGGCCCGCCGCCCGGGGACGACACCGCGCTGGTGGCCCTCGCCGCCCACCTGGACACACTCGAAAGGCAGGTACGAGACTCTTGACCATTCCTGAATCGGACGCCGCGCGCGACGCGCTCGCGGCGCTGCGTGCGGAGGTGGCCAAGGCGGTCGTGGGCCAGGACCCGATCGTCACCGGCCTGGTCATCGCGCTGCTGTGCCGGGGTCACGTGCTGCTGGAGGGCGTGCCCGGCGTGGCCAAGACCCTGCTCGTACGCACGCTGTCGGCCACGCTCGCGCTGGACTTCAAGCGGGTGCAGTTCACCCCCGACCTCATGCCGGGCGACGTCACGGGGTCGCTGGTCTACGACGCGCGGACGGCGGAGTTCGAGTTCCGCGAGGGGCCGGTCTTCACCAACCTGCTGCTGGCCGACGAGGTCAACCGCACCCCGCCGAAGACCCAGGCCGCCCTGCTCGAGGCCATGGAGGAACGGCAGGTCAGCGTCGAGGGCGAGGCCCGCGCGCTGCCCGATCCGTTCATCGTCGTGGCGACGCAGAACCCCGTCGAGTACGAGGGCACCTACCAGCTCCCCGAGGCGCAGCTCGACCGGTTCCAGCTCAAGCTGACCGTGCCGCTGCCGCCGCGCGAGCAGGAGATCGCCGTGCTGGAGCGGCACGCGCTCGGCTTCGACCCGCGCGACCTGTCGGAGATCAAGCCCGTGGCGTCCGCGGCCGACCTCGAGGCGGGACGCCGGGCGGTCGCCCAGGTCCACGTGGGAGCCGAGGTGCTCGGCTACATCGTGGACGTCGCCCGGGCCACCCGGCAGTCGCCCTCGCTGCAGCTCGGCGTCTCACCCCGGGGGGCCACCGCGCTGCTCGCCGCCGCCCGCGCGTGGGCCTGGCTGTCGGGACGGTCCTACGTGACGCCGGACGACGTGAAGGCCCTGGCGCGGCCCGCCCTGCGGCACCGGGTGGGGCTGCGTCCGGAGGCCGAACTGGAGGGCGCCACCCCCGACGGCATCCTGGAGGGCATCCTGGCCACCGTCCCCGTTCCCCGGTGAGGGCCGCGTGGCGCTGACCGGACGCGCGGGACTGCTCGCCGCCCTCGCCGCGATCGTCGTGCTCCTCGCCCCCGAGCCCGGCCTGGCCGTGCTGGCCGCGCTGCTCGTGCTCGTCGTGCTCGTGGCGGCCGACCTGCTGCTCGCGGGGGCCGTGCGCGGGCTGCGGTTCGAACGCGACGGCGAACGGCGGGTGCGGCTCGGGCAGTCGGCGGCGATCGGCCTGATCGTGGACAACCCCGGCCGGCGGCGGGTCCGGGGCGTCCTGCGCGACGCCTGGCAGCCCTCGGCCGGGGCCGCCCCGCGGCGGACGGCGCTCGACGTGCCGCCCCGCGAGCGGCGGCGCCTGGTCACGACGCTGACGCCCACCCGCAGGGGCGACCGGGAGGCCGTCGCCGTGACGGTCCGTTCGGTCGGGCCCCTCGGCCTGGCGGCGCGGCAGCGCACGTTCCACGTGCCGTGGACGGTCCGGGTGCTGCCGCCGTTCCTCAGCCGCAGGCATCTGCCCGCGCGGCTGGCCCGGCTGCGCGAACTCGACGGGCGGCATCCCGCGCTGGTCCGTGGCCAGGGCACCGAGTTCGACTCGCTGCGCGAGTACGTGGTCGGCGACGACGTCCGCTCGATCGACTGGCGGGCGAGCGCCCGGCGCAGCGACGTCGTCGTGCGGACCTGGCGGCCCGAACGCGACCGCCGCGTGCTGATCGTGCTCGACACGGGCCGCACCTCGGCGGGCCGGGTCGGCGTGGCGCCGGTGCCCGGCTCCGGCCCTTCCGGATGGCCCCGGCTGGACTGGTCGATGGACGCGGCGCTGCTGCTGGCCGCCCTCGCCGCCCGGGCCGGCGACCGCGTCGACTTCCTCGCCTACGACCGGGCCGTACGGGCCCAGGTGTCCGGCGCGTCGCGGACCGAGGTGCTGTCGTCGCTGGTGAACGTGATGGCGCCGATCGAGGCGGAGCTGGTCGAGGCCGACGCGGCCGGAATGGTGGCGGCCGTGCTGTCCAGGGCGCGGCGGCGCTGCCTGGTGGTGCTGCTGACCGACCTGAACGCGGCGGCCATGCGGGAGGGCCTGCTGCCCGTGCTGCCCAGCCTGTCGTCCCGGCACATGGTCCTGGTGGCCTCGGTCGCCGATCCGCGGGTCGCCGGCATGGCGGCCGGGCGCGGCACCGCCGAGGCCGTCTACGACGCCGCCGCGGCCGAGCGGCTGCGCGGCGAGCGACGCGAGATCACCGCCGTGCTGCGCCGTCACGGTGTGGAGGTCGTGGACGCCCTGCCGGAGGACGTCGCCCCCGCGCTGGCCGACGCGTATCTCGCTCTGAAGGCCGCCGGCCGGCTCTGAGTTTCACGCGGCGGTTCACCCGGCGGTTCACGCGGCGGTTCACGCGGCGGTTCACGCGGTGGTTCAGGCGGTGGGCGCGAGGTCGGGGGCGTGCTCGATGTCCCCCGTCTCGTTCCGGCGCTCCGCCCGGCGGCCGAAGACGATGACGTACGCCAGGAAGAGCGCCTCCGCGAGCGCGCCGATCGAGATGCGCGCCCAGGTCGGCAGGCCCGACGGGGTGACCCCCGCCTCGATGAGCCCGGACACGAGCAGCACCACGACCAGGCCCAGCGCGACGCTCATCACGGCCCTGCCCTGCTCTGCCAGCGCCTCCGCGCGACGCCTCGGGCCGGGATCGATGACGGTCCAGCCCAGCCGCATCCCGGCGCCCGCCGCCAGGAAGACCGCGGTCAGCTCCAGCATGCCGTGCGGCAGGATCAGCCCCCAGAACACGTCCGCCTTGTCGTGCGCGTGCATCAGTCCGCCCAGGAGCCCCACGTTGGCGGCGTTCTGCCACAGGATCCAGGGAATGGGCAGGCCGAGCAGGATCGCCGAGACCACGACCTGCATGGACACCCAGGCGTTGTTCAGCCACACGTGGCCGGCGAACGACGCCGCCGGGTTCTCCGAGTAGTAGTCGGCGAAGTCGTGCTCGACGAGCTGGCGGATCTCCTCGGGTGTGCCGACGAGGTTCTGCACCGCGGGATCGCCCGCCACCCACACGCCCACGACGTACGCGACCGCGAGTGAGGCCACAGTCGCGCCGATCCACCACCGGCGTGCGCGGTAGGCCACCACGGGGAACGACACCGTGAAGAACCGGGCGACCTCCCGCCAGGCCGGGCTGTGGGCGCCGGTGACCGCCGCGCGCGCCCTCGCCACCAGCGACGACAGGCGACCGACGAGGAGGGCGTCGGCCGACCCCGACCGCACGATCGACAGGTGGGTCGCCGCCCTCTGGTAGAGGTCGACCAGCTCGTCGACCTCCGCGCCACGCAGCGTGCGCTGCCGCCGTACGAGGTCGTCCAACCGGTCCCAGGACGGCTTGCTCGCGGCGACGAACGCATCGATGTCCACGGACCGGACCCTATCGGCGGGAGCGGCGAGGTGCGGCAATCGAACACAGTAGGGTGCGCAGTGTGTCCGAAGTCGTGACCGGCGAGGCGGTCGTCGTCGAGGTTCGCATCGCCCAGCTCTCCAGCCGCGCCCTGGCCTTCCTCATCGACTGGACCGTCCAGTGGGCGGCGATCATCACGGCGTTCGTGCTGATCACACAGGTGTCCCTGGTGACCGACACGTCGCTGGCCACCGGTCTGCTCATCCTGTTCATCGTGCTGGTCACCGTGGGCTACCCCGTCGCGTTCGAGACGATCAGCAGGGGCCGTTCGCTGGGCAAGCTCGCCCTCGGCCTGCGCGTGGTGAGCGACGACGGCGGGCCGGAGCGCTTCCGGCAGGCGTTGTTCCGCGGGCTCGCCGGGTTCCTGGAGTTCTGGACGTTCTCCGGCGCCCCCGCGCTCATCACCTCGCTCGTCAACCAGCGCGGCAAGCGCCTCGGGGACCTGTTCGCCGGGACGATCGTCATCGGGGAGCGGACGCCGCGGCAGGCCCCGCCGCCGGAGATGCCCCCGCCGCTCGCGTCGTGGGCCGCGACGCTGGAGCTGTCCGGGCTGTCCGACGACCTGGCCAACACCGCCCGCCAGTACCTGTCCCGGTGGCACCAGCTCAGCCCGGGGATGCGGGAGGAGATGGGACTGCGCGTGGCCGGTCAGGTCAGCGCGCAGGTGGCGCCGCCGCCCCCGCCGGGAGTCCCGCCGTACGCCTACCTTGCCGCCGTGCTGGCCGAACGCAGGCGCCGCGAGGAGATCCGGCTCGCCCGGGCCCGTTCCGCTACCGCGTCGTACGGCCCGCAAGGGTACGGCGTCGGGGGGTACGGCGTTCAGGGGCACGGCGTTCAGGGGCACGGGGTTCAGAGCCCCGCCTACCACGCGCCGCCGGCCCCGCCACGGGAGCCGGAACCGCCGCGCGGAGAGGCTCCGCCGACATCGGGAGGATTTGTTCCGCCGATTTAGGTGTAGAGGCCGATTCGCGGGGCACCTGAGGTCATTGCAGGTCATGGGGCATACCTGCAGTGGGGTTGAGGCGGGCATCGCCGGTGCGTTGAGGGAGAGGTCGCACCGGAGATGCCCGCCTCCTTGCGTTGCGGGTTCGGATACCTCTGGTCAGTCAGACCCGGGCTTGGTTAGCTCTGGTCGGGCAGATCCTCAGCGGCCGCCGGGAACACCCTTGCCGTGCTCGGCGTACTCGCCCTGGTTCTGCGGGTTGAAGATGTCCATCTTCACGCTGTTGGCCTGGTTGGTGCGGGGGTCGTTGATCTTGAAGACGTCGAGCCCCAGGTTGAAGTCGCTGCCGTAGATGTAGCCGTTGTAGTAGTACGCCGACCAGTAGCCGCCGCTCAGGGGCTGCGACCACGGACCGCGCTCGAAGAAGCCGATCTCGTGCGGGTTCGCCGAGTCGGTGAAGTCCCAGATCGAGATGCCGCCCTGGTACCACGCCTGGACCATGATGTCGCGGCCCTTGACCGGGATCAGCGAGCCGTTGTGGGCGACGCAGTTCTCGGTGTCGGCCTGGTGGCGGGCGATCTTGAAGTAGCTCTTGAAGGCGAGCTTGTTGCCGGGGGCGATGTCGTAGATCGCGTCGGCACCACGCTTCGGGCCGATCGCCTCGTTGCAGGTGGCCCTGCTGCCGCCGCCGAGCTCGTCGGTGAAGATGACCTTGGTACCGTCGTTGTTGAAGGTCGCCGAGTGCCAGAAGGCGAAGTACTCGTCGTCGCGGACGACGTCGATGACCTTCGGGTTCTCCGGGTCGTTGATGTCCATCAGGATGCCGTCACCCATGCAGGCGCCGGCCGCGAGGCCCTTGGACGGGTAGGCCGTGATGTCGTGGCAGCCGGTCGTCGCCGACGTGCCGTTCGGGTACGACATCCCGTCGCCGGGGTTGCCGCCGTCCGGGAACAGGACCGGCGTCTTCACCACGGACGCCGCGGTGGGGTTGTCGAGCGGAATCTTGACGATCGAGATCAGGTCATGCGGCTTCTGGCAGTCGGGGAAGGAATCCGACGGGCTGTAGGACGAGACGTAGGCGTAGACGTTCTTGCCCGCCTTGTCCGGCACGAGCGTGTGCGTGTGGGAGCCACACGCCGTCTCGACCGACTTGACGTACTTGGGGTTGGCCTTGTCGCTGATGTCGAAGATGCGCACGCCCTCCCACGAGCTCTTCTGCGCGGCCGACTGCGCGACGCTGGAGCAGGAGTCGTCGTTGCGGGAGGAGTCGACGGACCCGATCAGCAGGTTGCCGTAGACGGACATGTCCATCTGCGAGCCAGGGCAGACGACCGAGCTGACGACCTCGGGCTTCTGCGGGTTCTTGATGTCGATGATGCTGAAGCCACCGTAGTTGCCCATGTAGGCGTAGTCGCCCTGGAAGGCCATGTCGGTGTTGATGGTGCCGGCGATCGCGCTGGGTGTCGGGACGTTCGCGACGTGCGTGACGTTCGGGCTCATCGCGATCTCGCCCGGGGCCAGCACATCGGCTGCCTGGGCGGGAGCGGCGGATAAAGCCAAGACGAACGCCGCTCCTGTTACGGCCAGGGCGCGGCCGCTGCGGCGCAGGGTGAACACTCGGTGTCCTCCTCTATAAGGGGGAGATAAATGATCGCATCGTCACGTCTGACCGGAGTGTCCCGCCAGTTATCACTATGTAAATAGAACTGCCACATGTTGCCCTTTGACCGCTTATCTCGGCCCGATTAGCGTCGTGACTCCCACACGCTCTACGCAGGGAGGCCAGCCGGGTGCGGTTCGCACTGATCGTCATGGCCGGTGCCGTGCTGGCTCTGAGCGCCTGTTCCGAGGACGTGAGTGGCAGCGCGCCCGTGTCGACCGCCCCCGTGATCGCGCCGGGCAGGCCCGGCGAGGAGGCCAGAACGCTGAGCCCCGCCGAGGCCGCGACGGCGGTACCCTCCCCAAGCGTCAACGCGGCCGACGTACGGTACGTCCAAGACATGATCGTGCATCACCGGCAGGCGCTGGACATGACGGCCCTGGCCCCCACCCGCGCCTCCTCCGCGAAGCTCAAGGCGCTCGCGGACCGCATCCACCACACGCAGGAGCCGGAGATCCGCGCCATGACCACGTGGCTGGACCAGGAGCGCCTGCAGCGACCGGGCCATCACGCCGAGCACGAGGGCATGCAGGGCATGGCCACCGCCGAGCAGATGGCCACGCTCAAGGCCGCGTCAGGGCCGGAGTTCGACCGCCTGTTCCTGCAGTTGATGATCGCTCACCACGAGGGCGCCATCGCCATGGCGACGACGGTGCTCACCGAGGGCTCTCATCTCACCATCGAGCAGTGGGCCACCGACGTGATCGCCGAGCAGACCGCTGAGATCCGGCGCATGCAGGCGATGCGGGACGCCTGACCTTCCCCGCGCTTCACCCCACCGGTAATCGACCCGAGCGGGCGGGGACGGGACCGGCGCCCGGATGTGGCGAAATATGAGCAGTCATATCCGTAACGACACTTTCTCTCCTTTCCTGTGACCCCAGGAAATCGTCCGGCGAACTTGTCTCCCGCCTCCTGGACGTGCCACGATTCATACAAGCTTTCGAATCGATGAGCGGGGGTGTGATGGATATGCCGAAATCCGATCCTGATCACCATGACCGTTCGAACGCTCCCGATGACGACTGGTGGGATCAGCTGACAGCCGGTTCGCCGTTGTGGTCGTCCGACGGGTCGCTCGCCCGCGACGACTGTCGCCCTGAATATTTCTCGATCGCGAGCGATAAAGCCGAATTCGCGGACAATACGCATAGCGATTGCGGAGCGACCGGCGCCGGCGCCAAGACGAATACAGACGATGCCGGAGCTCCGAATGCGACTACTGGCGCTGCTCGGAGCCGGTCGTCGTGGGTGCTGATCGGTTCTGTTCGTGAGTCGGCGCGGGCGTTGGCGCTGGCGCCGGTTCCGGACGATGTGGATGTCTGTCTGGCTGAGGCTGAGGAGTTGGTGTTCGCGCGGGATCGGATCACGTGTGCTCTGGCGGATCGGGTGGGGCGGGTGCATCGGGCGGGGCAGGCTCGGCGGCATGGGCATGCCTCCACCCGCAGTT